>JADKFE010000021.1 GCA_016717595.1 Deltaproteobacteria bacterium
GCCCGTCACCGCGCTCGCCGCCGCCACCGCCGGGCTCACCAGGTACACCGGCCCCGGCGCGCCCATGCGCCGGGCGAAGTTGCGGTTTGTCGTGCTCGCCGTCGTCTCCCCGGGCAGGGGGATCCCCGGCCCGTTGCCGATGCACGAGCCACAGCCGGGCTCGGACACCACGGCGCCGAGCCCACGGAACAGGTCCAACAGCCCCTCGGCCTCCGCGGCCGTGGCCACATCGGCGCTCGACGGCGTCACGGTCACCCGCACACCCTCGTGGATGGCCCGGCCACGCAGCACGGCGGCGGCGGCGCGGAGGTCGGCCAGGGAGCCGCCGGTGCACGACGCGATCACGACGTTGTGAACGGCCACGGAGGTGTGGTCGGCCAAGGCGGCGCGGTTGCGGGAGTCGCCGGGGGTGGCCACGGTCAGGGGCACCGAGGCGAGGTCCACGCGGATCACACGCTCGTACTCGGCGCCCGCGTCAGGGTGGACGAGCTGGTCGGTGACGTCCACGCCCCGGCGGTCGCGCAAGAAGTCGACGATGGGCTTACACGGCGCCACCACGCCGGTCATCAGGCCGCCCTCGACGGTCATGTTGGTGAGCACGCTCAGCTCGTCCACGCTCCACTGATCCAGGCCCGGGCCGGCGAGCTCGATCACGCAGGTGTCCGTGGGGCTTGAGCGCCACTGCTCCTCGCGGAAGTAGGGGTCGCCGATGAGGTGCAGGATGAGATCTTTGGGCGAGAGCACACCCTCGGCGTCGCCGAAGACCTCCACCCGCACCACCTTGGGCACGGTCACGGGGATCAGGCCCGTGCGCAGGGCGAAGGCCATGGCCGTGGAGCCCACGCCGAAGGCGAAGGCGTTCAGCACGCCGGCGGTGGGGGTGTGGGAGTCGGTGATGGCGATGATGTCGCCGGGGGAGGCGTAGTCCTCCACCACGAGGCGGTGGCAGACGCCGGGCTTGAACGGGCGGCCGGGGCCGTGCAGGCGCACACCAAACCGCTCGCAGGCCTCGACCATCTCCCGGGTGAGCTGCATGGCGGGGGCCAGCCGGGCGCGCTTGACGCCCTCGGGCACCGTGGCGTGGTCGATCAGGACGAAGTGGTCCTCAAAGGCGGCGACCTGCTCGGGGTTCACCAGGGGCGCGTCGCCGTAGGCCTCGCCGTACAGCGCCATCACCATGCCCGCGGTGTACTCGTGCATGCCGCGGAAGGCGGCGCGGCACAGGACCTGATCGCCGGGGTTCACCGAGGCGAGGCCCTCGGGCTGGCCGGCGCCGGTCCAGGCGCGCTGGGCGATGAGCTTCTCGACGACGTTCATCGGCTTGGGGGCGCGCTGGGTGTCGTAGGCCGGGCCGAGCTCGCCGCGCAGGAGCTTCGAGCCGTAGGCCAAGAGCCCACCCTCGGCGGCCACGGCGCGGAAGAAGGGCGGCAGCTCCTCAAAGAACGAGCGCACGTCGAGGTCTTCACCGGCCTCTAGGCGGGTGAGCACGGCGCGGTCGGTGGTGAACGGCACGCCGCCGTAGACCATGTTCTCTTGGAAGATGCGCTGGAACGAGTCGGCCACGACGAGCTGAATGCCCGCGCCCTGGTGGGCCACCACGGCCACCTCGCGGGAGGAGCCCGAGCCGTAGGCGTCGCCGCCGACGATCACCTGAAAGCCGCCGTTGCGCACGTCGTCGTAACGCACGACGTCCTGGAAGTTCTCCAAGAACCAGGGCCCGAGGATCTCCCCGGTGTAGCCCAAGGTGCAGGCCTGGCCGGAGATCATGGCGTCGGTGTTGACGCCGTACACATAGGCCGCGCCCGCGACGGAGACCTCGGCGCCGTCGAGCTGGGCGCGGAGGAGGGCGGGGTTCTCGACGAGGTGCAGGACACGTCCGGTGAGCTTCATGGTGAGGAGGTCCGGGGGCCGGTGAGGCCGTGGAGGAGGGGGCCGTGCCCGGCGCCGAGGCCGTGATCGGCGCTGGCGGCGATGAGCTGGGCGAGGTGCTGTAGAGCGAAGGCGACGGCGGCGTCGAGGGGATCCCCCAAGGCCAGCCGGGCGGCGATGGCCGCAGAGAGTGTGCAGCCCGTGCCGTGGGTGTTGCGGGTGTTGATCCGAGGATGCCGCCAGACTGCGGGGCTTCACCGGGCACATAGAGCGTGTCGAGCACCTCGGGGCCCTCGTCGTGGCCGCCCTTCACGAGCACCGGCACCCGCGCTTGGACCAAAAACGCCTCGCCGCCCAAGACGTGCAGCTCGGGGAGGTTCGGCGTGATCAACGCGCAGCGTGGGGCGAGCGCGTCCCGCAGCGCGCCGACGGCGTCAGGGGCCAAGAGCACGTCGCCCGAGGTGGCGACCATCACCGGGTCGAGCACCACGGGGCCCGTGTAGTCGGCCAAGGCCTCGACGACGGCCAAGACCAGCTCAGCCGTGGCCAACATGCCGATCTTGATCGCCGCCGGGGGCAGGTCGGTGAGCACGGCGTGAATCTGGGCCTTCACCACGTCGATGGGCACCGGATGAACCGCGCTCACGCCCAGGGTGTTCTGCGCGGTGATCGCGGTCAGCGCGGAGGTGCCAAAGACGCCCAAGCTCAAAAAAGTCTTGAGGTCCGCCTGGATCCCGGCCCCGCCGCCGGAGTCAGATCCAGCGATGGTCAGCGCGATCTGGAGCATTGGACCTCAAAGCCGCGCCGGATGGGGCCATACGCGGCGGGCTGGGGTAGACTGAGGGGTGAGAGGAAGATCATCACGCGATGATCAACCGGATCCGTCCAGATAACCTGTGCTGGCCGTCAGCGCTCGCTCCGCTGATGGCGACCCGTGGAGGAGACTATGCGATCCTGGAACGTGTTGATGTTCGTGCTCGCGGGCTGTCTGCCTGAGCTGCCCGCAGAGGACAAAGACGGGGGAGCGGACTCCGCGCCCCAGTGCGTCACCTTCACGGACAGCGACGGCGACGGCTTCGGCGACCCGAACAACCCGGTCTCCGCCCCCTGTGAAGACGGCGTCCCGTCGGGCACCGTCGCCGACAACACCGACTGCGACGACGCCGCCGCCACGGCGAACCCTGAAGGGGTCGAGACCTGCGACGGCCTGGACAACAACTGCGACACGCTCATCGACGGCGACGACGCCCAAGACCGCGGCACCTGGTACCTCGACGGCGACGGCGACGGCTACGGCTTAGAGTCCGACACGGTCTTGGCCTGTGATCAGCCCGAGGGCCGGGTGAACCGCAGCCTCGACTGCGATGACAACGACGCCACGATCAACCCCGAGGCCGCCGAGATCTGCGATGAGGTCGATCAGAACTGCGACGGCACCGTCGACAACGAGGCCACCGACGCGCCGACCTTCTACGCCGACCACGACCGCGACGGCTTCGGCGACCCCGTCGAGCCCCTGAAGATCTGCGAGGCGCCCACGGGCTACGTCAGCGACAACACAGACTGTTACGACGACAACGCCGACGTGCACCCCGACCAGACCGAGTACTTCCCCACCCAGCGCGGCGACGGATCCTTCGACTACAACTGCGACAGCAGCGAGGACCTGTTCGTCAACGTGGAGGGCGATTGTGACGTGACCTGTACGCTTCGGCAGGCGGGCTGGGTAGCGCTGCCGGCGCCGGCGTGCGGCGAGGCCCAACCCTTCATCGAGGGCTGCAAGAAGACCTCGCCGACGAAGTGCGACGAGGTCGTGGTCGACGAGACGATGAGCTGCCTCTGAGCGTCAGCCCTCGGGCGGGCGCGCGAGCTTCTGCTGAACCTGCTGCAGCAGCTCTTGGGCCTCAGCGGTGGTGTCGGTGTCGGCGCGGCCCATCAGGCGCGTGAGCCGCGCGCGCGCTCGGCTGAGGCGCTGGGCGTGGGCCTCGACCGTGGCCAGCCAGAGCTGGGTCAGGGCGGCGCGCTCGTCGAAGGACTCCGCGAGCTCCAGCAGCTCCAAGGCCTCCTCGACCCGCGTCGGGCCTCGCCCGGTGTCGTTGAAGATCGCCCAGCCGAGGTGCGCCATGAAGTCGGGACGGTCGATGACGGCGCTGTGAGCGGTGCGGAAGGCGCGCACGGCGTCGGGCCAGCGGCGCTTCGCCATCGCGTCGAGGCCCGCGCGCCAGGCGCGCTCGGTGTTGTCCTCAGGCGCGGGCGCGGCGGCGGGCAAGGCCGGGCGCTCACCCACCTCGGCGGCGGCTTCAGCGACGCGGCGAAGGATCTCCGCGGCGAGGTTGTGGCACTCGTCGCTGAGCCCGGGATCCCGCTGGAGCTGGCCATAGCGGGCGCGCATCCGCGCGGCGGCCTCGTCGATCTTCGCCTTGTCGCCGGTGGGGGCGAGGCCGAGCACGGTCCAGGCGTCGTCGGTCATCAGGCGGTCCCGCTCACGGCGAAGGCGGCGCAGGGTGAGCAGGGCCTCGGTGCCGGCGGTCGCCTTCACGCGCTGGTGCACGAGGCCCAGGGCCGTGAGCGCGCCGAGATCCGGGCCGATCTCGGTGAGGGAGCAGCGCTGGGCGGCGCACAGCGCGCGCAGCTCGGTGGCGCCGTCGGCGGCCTGAAGGGCGCGCAGGGTGGCGGGCTTGAGCGGCAGCTCGGCGAGGCGCTCCATGTGGTTGGGGCGATCGATGAGGGCCTGGGGGTTGGGATCGGCCTCGGCCACGGCGAGGGCCGCGCGCCACAGCGCCGTCGCCAAGGCCACCAGGTCACCTCCGCCGACGACCTCACCGCGGCGAAACGAGATCTCCACGCCGTCGCGCAGGATGTCCTCCACCAAGGCCTGGCTCTCGCCGTCGGCGGCGGCGCCTTGGTTGAACCGCGCCACGAGCCCACCAAGGGAGGTCGCCGTGCCGCTCTCCCGCTCCAGCCACACCTGCCCCAGCGCGCGTAGGGTGTCGGCGTGGGGGCGCCGCCCGAGCATCGACGCCGAGTCGGCGGGGGCGTCGGCGAGGCTGGCCTTCACGACCGCGGGCAGATCGAGGATCGAGAACGGGCGATGCAGCACGCGGCCCACGGCGTAGCGGCGCACGGCCTTCTTGAGCTCCCGGTCGTCGTCTTCGCCGGGCTGGCCCGTGGTGAGCACGATCACCGCCCCCGGGCTCGCCCCGCGGAACAGCTCCATAAACCGGCTGGCCTCGCCTTGGGGCATGTCCCAGCGCACCAAGACCACGGCGGGAGGGGCCGCCCGGGCCGAGGCCATGGCCGTGAGCGCGGTGTCGGCGGCGCGCACCTCAAAGCCTTGGGGGCGCAACACATCCCGCATCACCCGCGCGAGCTCAGGCTGATCGTCCAAGATGAGGATACGCAGCGGCGTGACGTCCGACATCGTGTCGTGCTCCTCGGCCAGTCCAGGCCGGGCTCAAGGGTGGTCAAGCGGGTGAACCTTCGAGAATTTACATCATTTCGAGGTCTTTCAGCGTCCGCCGTCGCCGAGGTGCTCCACGACGAGCCCATGAGCCTCTGGTTTGACGGCGGGCCAGGGGGTCGGTCGGTCCTGTGCTGGGGCGCGCAGGAGGTGATTCGGCCTCAGCCGGGCTGGCTCACGACGGCGCGGGCGGCGCTCTCTGGCGAGCCGCCACCGGCGGGGCTCTCGTTCGTGGGGGGGCTCGCGGGCTTCGTCGGGTATGAGGCCGGGCGTTTCACCGAGGTGCAGCCCGCGCCCAGGCCCGACCCACGCGGCGACTGGCCCGAGGGCGACGGGGCCTTGGGCCGCTTTGAGGGCGCGGTGACGATCGAGCCCGACGGGCGGGTGATCGCCGCCGGGAGCGCGGCGTTCGTGGCCGAGGCCGCGGGGGTGCTCAAGCTCGCCCAGGCCCACGAGGCCCCTCCGCCGCCAGGCCGCGCCACCTTGATCCACGAGGGCGACGCCGAGCAGTACCGCGACGGCGTGCGCGCCGTGCTGGAGCAGATCGCCGAGGGCGCGCTCTACCAGGTGAACCTCGCCCGGCGCCTGACCTTTGGCGGCGTGGGCTCGGCTCTGCAGGCCTACCGTCGCGCCCGGGCGCTCAACCCGGCGCCGTTCGGGGGCTGGGCGCGGCTCGGGGCGCTGGAGCTGTGTTCACTCTCGCCGGAGCTGTTTCTGCGGCTTCAAGGCGGGGTTGTGGAGAGCCGCCCGATCAAAGGCACCCGGCCCCTGGGCGCCACGGACAGCGAGACCGCGGCCTTGATGGCCGAGCTGGAGGTGGATCCCAAAGAGCGGGCGGAGCTGACGATGATCGTGGATCTGGTGCGGAACGACCTGGGCCGGGTCTGCGCGCCGGGCAGCGTTCGCGCCGGGCCGAGGCAGATCAGCGCCTTGCCGACCCTCTCCCACGCGGCGCAGTCGGTCTTCGGCCAGCTCAAGCCGGGGGGAGACGCCCTCGACCTGCTCGCGGCGAGCTTCCCGCCGGGCAGCGTCACCGGGGCGCCGAAGGTGGCGGCCATGGCCACGATCTTCGCCTTGGAGGAGCAGCCCCGGGGGGCGTACTGCGGCGCCTGGGGCTTCATCAACGACGCAGGCGACGCAGCGCTGGCGGTGTCGATCCGGGTGGCGCAGGTCTACGAGGATCAGGCCCGGGTGCACGTCGGCTGCGGCCTCGTCGCCGACTCCAACCCCGACCGAGAGCTTGAGGAGACGACGCTCAAGGCCCAGGCTTGGCGCCGCGCGTTGACCGGCGCGGGCTAAAGGCCGGGGCTCAGCCGTCCTCGGTGCCATCCGACTCTAAGGTGCCGCGCCCGCCCTGCACAAACTCGCGCAGCGGGGCGAAGTCGGTGGCCAGGGCCTCCTCCTTCGTGCCCGTCCAGTCCATGCGCCGGTCGTACAAGAACGCGATGCGGTCGGTGATGGTGAAGCAGGAGTCCATGTCGTGGGTGACCACGACGCTCGTCACGTTGAGGCGCCGCTGCAGCCGCAGGATGAGGCCGTTGATGCGGCGCACGTTGAGCGGGTCGAGGCCCGTGGTGGGCTCGTCGTAGAGGATGACGTCGGGCTGAATCGCGATGGCGCGGGCGAGGCCCACCCGTTTTTTCATGCCGCCGGAGAGCTCCGAGGGCTTGAGGTTCTGAATGCCGGGCATGCCGACCATCTCCAGCACCTCCTCGACGCGCTGGTCCATCTGCTCGCGGTTGCCCCACTTGTGCTCGACGAGGGGGTACTTGATGTTCTGGGCGACGGTCAAGGAGTCGAACAGCGCGGCGCCTTGGAAGAGCATGGCGATGCGGCGACGGAGGCCCAAGAGCTTTGGCTCGGGCATCGTCGTGACCTCTTCTCCGAAGCAGGTGATGCTGCCCGAGTCGACCTGCAGCAGCCGAATGAGCATCTTGAGCAGCACCGACTTGCCTTTGCCCGAGCCGCCGATGACCGTGAGCGTCTCGCCTCGGCGCACGGTGAGGTTCAAGGGGGTCGTAGATGACGTTCGGCCCGAAGGCTTTACGCACGTCCTTGAACTCAATCACCACCTCGGGGGCGGGGTCAGAGCGGGCTGGGTTGTCTCGTCGGGTATCAACACGCCGGCCTAAAAGCTCAAGAAGAGCTTGGTGAGCAGGAAGTTCGACACGAGCACGGTGATGCTGATCGCGACGACGGTGTCCGTCGTGGACCGGCCCACGCCTTCAGTGCCGCCGCGGGTGTTGAGCCCGACATAACAGCCGACGATCGCGATGAAGTACCCGAAGAAGGTGGCCTTCGCGAGGCCGTGGAGGAGGTCGGCGACCACCAAGGTCTCGAGCACCTGCTCGATGAAGAAGGTGGCCGTGACGCCAACATCCGTCATCACCACGAGCATCGCCCCGAAGCAGCCGACAAAGTCGGCCAACAGCGTGAGCAGGGGCAGCATGATGATGCAGGCCAAGACCCGCGGCGCGACGAGCTTCTCGATGGGGTCGGCACCCAGGGCGGAGATGGCGTCGACCTGCTCGGTGACGTTCATCGAGCCGATCTCGGCGGTGAAGCCCGCGCCGACGCGCCCGCCGACGAGCACGGCGGTGAGCGTCGGCCCAAGCTCACGGACGATGCCCAGAGACACCATCTTGCCGGTGTACAACGACGCGCCGTAGGGCTCTAGACCATCGGCGAACTGAATCGCCATGACCGCGCCGGTGAACAGGGCGGTGAGCACGGCGATGGACCACGAGCCGATGCCGGCCTGATCCATCTGGGCCGAGAGCAGCGAACGATCGACAAACCGCCGAGAGAACACGATCTTAAACGTGCGGCCCGAGAGGCGGGTGACCGCGCCGATGTGCCCGAGGAGCTTGATGGCCGCGCTCATGAGCCCTTCGTCTCGAAGTCGCTCACGGCGCCTCGGAAGTCGCTCCAGGCGGCCTCAAAGGGCGCTCCTGGCGGCGCGATGAGCACCATGTCGTAGACGCAGGCGTCCTTCTTGAGCACGGTGACGCCCACCTCGACGGCCACGCCGTCAAGCTGGCCCCGGCGCCGGGCGGTGTAGGCCTCACGACCGGCCAAGGAGTGGGTCTCCTCAAAGACGATCTCTTCGTCAGCGATGCCGACGGTGAGGTGTTTGGCGAGATCCCGAAGGCGGCCATCTTCATAGCGGTCGGCGCAGTTGGAGTCGCCATAGAGCGTGGCCCGCAAGGACTCGTTGTACCAGGCGAAGTCAGCGCCGCCGGGGCGCACACTTCGCCAGCCGTCGCCCGGGTCGCCCAGAGTGTAGCGCCCCTCCAACCGGCTGGCCTGCCGCCCCGCGCAGCCCACGAGCGGGAGCACGATCAGGCAGAGCGCCACGCTGAGCGCCCAGCTCCTCATCCTTTGATCTCTTGCGCCACGTCGCTCTCCTCGTTGAGGATGCGTAAGAAGACCTCTTCAAGATCTCTCGCGCCTTCGCCGAACCCTGCTCTTATCTCATCATAGGTTCCTTGGGCCACGATCCGCCCGCGGTTGATGATGCCGAGGCGGTCGCAGACCTCCTGGGCCACGTCGAGGGAGTGGGTACACAGAAACACCGTGCGGCCTGAGCGGGCGATCTCGCGGAAGACGTCCTTGATCTGCTTCGCGCCGCGGGGGTCGAGGCCGACCATGGGCTCATCGACGATGAGCAGCTTGGGCTCGTGCAGAAGCGCCGCCGAGAGCGACAGGCGCTGCTTCATGCCGTGGGAGAAGCCCTCGATGAGCCGATCCCCAAACTCGGTGAGGCCATGAAACGCCAGCAGCTCCTCCCCACGGGCCCGGGCGACCTCGGGCTCCACCCCAAACAGCCCGGCCACGAACGCCAGAAGCTCCCGGGCGGTGAGCTTCTCGTACAGGTAGGGGCGATCGGGGACGTAGCCGATGCGCGCCTTGGCCCCGACGGGATCCGCGACCATGTCGACGCCGTCGATGAAGACCTTGCCTTCGGTGGGCGGCAGCACCCCGGAGAGGATGCGGATGGTGGTGGTTTTTCCGGCGCCGTTGGGGCCCAAGAAGCCGAAGATCTCCCCAGGTTTGACGTGCAGGTTCAGCGGGTGCAGGGCTTGAAAGCCCCCGTATCGTTTGGCGACGCCTTCGATGCGGATCACGACACGCTCCGTTCGTCTTGGTTGGGCGGGTGAGGGGAGGGGAGAGAGGGGAACACGACGCGCTCAGCGCGCCTCGATGAGCCGGAAGCCGAGGCGCCCCATGACGCCCATGATCTCGATCTGGCGGTCTAAGTCGCCCTCGACGAGCTTCACATGGGTGGCGTCGGCGGGGAACTGGCCGAAGGTGGGGTCGACAGGCACCCAGCCCGCGCTGCCCAGGTAGACCTCGGGCCAGGCGTGGTAATAGAACGCCCCCGTGGCGCCGATGCGGTCGGAGAACACCACCCCCGCGGCGATACGCGCCGGGATTCCGGCGGCCGGGCCAAGGCGACGTAGAGCGCGGTGTGCTCGTTGCAGTCGCCCTGCCGGGTGTGCAGCACCTCCAGGGCGTTGGGCACGCCGATGGTGGGCGCCTTCTCGACGTAGTTGAACACCCACTCGTTGAGCAGGCGGGCGGCGATCACACGATCGGCCTCTTGGCCCACAAGCTCCTTCGCCTTCTCGCGCAGCTCGGGGTGGGTCACGGGCAAGAACGGCGTCGCGGCCAAGGTGTCGGCGAAGGTGGTGTCGGTCTCCTCTCGGGCGAGGCCGCCGGGCAGCTCGGCGAGGAGCGGCGACATCACGCGCACCTCGGCGCCCTCGACGCTCTGGTAGGGCGGGCCGTGGGGCACGCGGCTGGGCTCAACACCCAAGATCTCCATCACCAAGACCTTGCGGCTGCGCGGATCGTTGAGCTGGCCGTCGAGCTTCACCGCCGAGAGCGCGATGATGTCGACGGGCTCGGCGCCGGACGGCATCGCCTGGGCCTCGGCGGCGGTCTGGCGCACCATGGACATGCCCAAGGCGCTCTCTTCGCGCAGCGTCTCCCCTTTGGTGTTCACGAGCACCCGGGTGGTGGCCTCGCCGAAGCTGCGCTCCAGCCAGTAGGCCTCCTCGCCGTCGCTGCTCAGCTCCACATCGACGACCTTCACCGTCATGACGTCTTGGCTGAGGCTCACCGGGTCGAAGTAGGGCACGTCAAAGCGCTGGCCCACACGCACCTCGGGCTGGCGGGCGAACCAGGCGGGCAGGCTCAGGCTCATCTGGGGCGGGGCGGTGATCGGCAGCTCAACCCGCTGCGCCTCCCCGGCCTGGAAGACCTCCATGACGATGAGCTTCTCTTGAACCTCGCCGCGCACCGCGATGCGCACGGGATCCGACGACATCAAGAAGTCAAATCGCCGCAGGGTGAGGTCTTTGTCCATCACGGCGTTGCCCGCGGTGATGACCTGCTTGATCTGGCCGAAGGCCGCCAAGGTGAAGGCCGAGCGGTGCCGCATCAAGACGCCGCCATCGACGGTGGGGGTCTCGGAGTTCACGGCGTAACCGACCTTTTGGCCGTCGAAGTAGATGCCCATCCAGACGTCTTGGCTCTCGCCGGTCACGAGCGCCGCGGGGTCGATGGGGATCAGCGCGCCGCGCTCCGTGTCCTGGGAGACGAGCGCCGCCGCGAGACCGAGCCAGATCACCACCGCGCTGGCCTCCAGCGCGGTGAGCCAGGAGGACTTGAGCATTCGTTTTCTCCAGGGCGGGCAGCCAGCCCCGCCCGGATCAGATAACATCGCCATCGTACCCGGAGCGGCGATGCAGGTCGCGTTTCACTCGGTCTCTGACGCCGCCATCGCGGACGCTCCGTCGTCTGCGGTCGCGCTGCATGATGTTGAGCTGGGCCTCGCGGCGACGGCCACTGCGGCGGTCCAAGGCTCACTTCTGGAGCGTGACCTCGGCGCCGTCGCGTGTCAGCTCGTGCTCGACACCATGCGGTCCCACCTCACCCTCAACCGCGATCTCCGCGAGGAGCATCGGCGCGCGCCGTCCGAGGCCAGCCGTCAGGCGCTCTTGGGCATGCTGCGCACGGCCTTCTCCGTCGCCTCCCGCGAGGCCCACGCCTTGGCCCGACGGCGCCGGGTAGAGCTCTGGGTCTCCCTCGACGCGGTGCTCGTCGTCGAGTCCGACGCCTTCATCGGCCACGCCGGAGACGGCTGCGTGCAGCTTGTGCGCAAGGGGCTTGTTCACCGGCTCACCCCCGACGCCCCGGATGAGCCGCTGGATCTCCCCGGCGGCGGCGGCGCGCGGCCTCAGCACTCCTTGGGCCCCGCCACCCATGTGCAGTCTGACGTCATCCCCCTCACCCTCTCCAGCGGGGATCGCCTCCTGCTCTCGTCGCCGCACCTGCACCGCGCCGTGGACGATCTGCGGGTGCGTGAGGCGGGCTCAGACCCACTCCCCGACGGCGTCACCGCCCGCCTCGTGGGCACGGCTCGGGCCAACGGCGCCCGGCACGACCTCGCGGTCACCATCATCGACCTCGGCTTTGATCCCGCCCGGGGCCAGGCCGCGAGCGGCGGCCGCCTCCAGACCCTCGCCCGAATCCCGCTCTTCGCCTACTGCACCGAGCGAGAGCTGCTGGGCATCGCCGGGGTCACGCGCCCCGTGCGGTTCCGCGCCGGGCAGCGGGTGTTCTCTGAAGGGGACCCCGGCCAGGCGATGTACCTCGTCGTCGTCGGCCAGGTCGCCGTGCTCAAAGAGAACCGCGAGATCATCCGCCTTGGCACCGGGGCCAACTTCGGCGAGATGTCCCTGTTGGATGAGCCCCAGCGCAGCGCCACGGTGCAGGCTGTGGACGACACAGAGCTGTTGGTCATCACCCGCGACGCCTTCTTCTCTCTGCTCAAGCGTGACCCGACCTTGGCGGTGAAGGTCCTCTGGAACATGCTGCTGCGAATCTCCGCCAACCTGCGCGCCACCTCCGAGGCCCTCGCCCAAGCGACGGGACGCGCCAAGAACCCCGAAGGCCACAACGGATGAGCGAGCGTGAGCTGATGGTGCAGGCCTGGGCGACCTCCGACCCGGGCCGCGTGCGGAAGCACAACGAGGACTCTTGGCTCATCGAGGCTGAGCTCGGCCTGTACATCGTCTGCGACGGCATGGGCGGGTTCAAACGGGGCGACGTGGCCTCGGGCTTGGCCTGCTCGGTGATGCGGGAGACCATCGCCGCGGGCAAACGGTCGCTCACGCTCCACAAGGCCCAGCGCAGCGCGGCCACCACCGCGGCCGTCGAGGCGCTCCTGCGAAACGCCGTGCAGCGCGCCTGCGAGGAGATCTACCAGGCGTCGAGCGCCCTGACCGGCGACGGCGGGCGCATGGGCACCACCCTAGACGCCGTGCTGCTCGTGGGCAACCAGGCGTTCACGGCGCATGTCGGCGACGGCCGCATCTACCTCATCCGCCAAGGCGAGGCGCACCAGGTCACCGAAGATCACTCCTTGGTGCAGCAGCAGGTGCGTGAGGGCCTGCTCACCCCGGATCAAGCGCGGAAGGCCCGCAACAAGAACGTCATCACCCGGGCCTTGGGCGTGTTCCCCTCGGTGCTCGTGGACTTGTTGAGCGTCGATCTCGGCCCCGGCGACGCGCTGTTGTTGTGCTCCGACGGCCTGCACAACTACCTCGGCGCAGAGGACCTCCTCGGCCCCGTGGCCACGGGCAACGGCGGCACTGAAGAGCTCGTCGGCATGGCCAACCAGCGCGGCGGCCGCGACAACATCACCTGCCTCGTGCTGGCCGCCCGCGGCCCCGCTGAAGGCGCCCACCTGCCGAGCTCCGCCCCGGCGGAGCACATCGACGTGCTGCGGCGCTGCGATCTGTTCTCCTTCTGCACCTACCGCGAGCTGGTGCAGGTCGCGGCGGTCTGCCAGGCCCGCGAGGTGCCCGCCGAGACGGTCTTGTTCAAAGAAGAAGACCTGGGCCGCGAGTGCTACATCCTCCAGAGCGGCGTGGTCGAGGTGCTCCGCGGCGGCGTCTCTCTGGCCACCTTGGAGCCCCCGGCCTACTTCGGCGAGATGGCGTTCATCGACTCGCCCCGCCGCAGCGCCACGGTCATCACCAAAGAGCGCAGCCGCTTCTTGGTGCTCTCCCGCAACGACTTCTTACGCCTCACCCGCCAAGACAGCACCTTGGCCACGAAGCTCATGTGGCGGCTGTTGCACCACCTCGCGCGTATGGTGCGCCAGACGAACACGCTGGTGATCTCGGGCACGGCGACGATGGAGCTCGACGACGACTCGGTGAGCGAGCTCAAGTAAGCCCGGTCAGCCGGTCAGCGCAGGCCGGTGAAGAAGCGGTCGGTGCGCAGCTCGCCGAGGTAGGGGATGTTGCCTTTGCAGGCGTCGTGAGAGAACCACACGCCGAAGGCGCGGCCCTTCACGTTCTCCCGGGGGACGGTGCCCCACACCCGAGAGTCGGCGCTGTTGTCGCGGTTGTCGCCCATGACGAAGAGCTCGCCCGGCGGCACGGTGAACGGGCCATAGTCGGCCAGACGACGCAGCGAGCGGGAGTTGAGCAGGAGGTGCTCGACGTCGCCCACACGCTCAACGTAGAGGTCGGCCTCTTCTTGGCGGCAGCTGTCGTCAACGAAGGTGAAGGTCTCTTGAAGCTGGCGTTGGGCCTCGACGCCGTTGAGGAAGATCACGTTGTCGCGCACCTCGACGGTGTCGCCGGGGATGCCGATCACGCGCTTGATGTAGTCGAGCTTGGGATCTGGGGGGTACTTAAAGACGATGATGTCGCCGCGCTCGGGCTCGCCCAGGGGCATCACCTCGATGTCGGTGAACGGCACCCGCAGGCCATAGCTGAACTTGGAGACGATGATGTGGTCGCCGATCTCCAGCGTCGGCACCATGGAGCCCGAGGGGATACGGAAGGGCTCGGCGATGGCGGAGCGAACCACGAAGACGACGGCCAAGGGTGGGCCCCAGGTCCAGAAGAGGTCTTTGAGCCAGTTGATCACTGGGTTTCCTTGGCGGTGGTGCTCGTCGTAGGCGAGCACGTCGGGGGGATTGGCCATTACGTTCCGCTCGTCAGTTCGGTGTCGGCATAACATTCATTTCAGCAGAGCGCCGCGCGTCGCCGGTCTCATCCTCTCTCCCCCTCAGGCTCGGTCCTTTATGCCCCTACGCCCCCTCGAAGCCCTTCGCGGCGTGCTCAACCCCCCAGACGCCCCGGTGCCCGATGACGCGGGGCTTCGCCGGGCGGCCGTCGCCCTCGTGCTGCACCCCAGCGCCGACGGCCCGCAGCTCCTGATGATCCGCCGGGCCGAGCGTGAGGGTGACCCTTGGAGCGGCCACATGGCGTTTCCTGGCGGTCGTGAGGAGTCTGGGGACGGCCACCCCCGGCGCACGGCCATCCGCGAGACCCAAGAGGAGCTGGGCTTGGGCTTAGACGACGACGCGGCGCTGGGCACCTTAGAGCCCGTCGTCACCCCGAGCTTCGGGCGCTCGCCCCAGCTCATCGTGCGGCCTTGGGTGTTTGGGCTCCAGGCCCCGGCCCCGCTCACGCCGAACGTCGAGGTGGCCTCGGCGCAGTGGTTCGCCCTGGAGCGTTTTTTGCGCGGCGAGGGGCGCGACACCTTCCCCTACGACTACCGCGGCCACCAGATCGAGCTGCCCTGTGTGCGCCTCGACGACGCCTTCATCTGGGGCATGTCGCTGCGGATCATCGACGACCTCACCGAGCGCCTCAGCGGCGTGCGCCCTCCTGAGGACCGGCTCTGGTGAGCGCTCCGGGCGCTAAAGCCGCGCGACCTGGGCCGCTCCCCGCCAGCGGGTCACCCGACGCATGGCGCCGAAGCCCAGGCGGTGCCCCGGGCCGACGTCGAGGGTCTCCCGCTGAAACCGCAGGAGCACGTCCCGCTCCTGCGCGTCGTAGCGCAGCATCCCCTGGAAAAACATCCCGGCGTTGAGCCCCAGACCTTCAGCCATGATCCAGCGGGTGAGGGCGTCGGCGTGCTCGATGGCGTCGAGGGTGTCCATCGTTCGGTGGCGCCAGGCGGGGAAGGCGCTCGTGGGGTCGCTGTCGGTGACGAGCTCGTGCTCGGCGCGGCTCTTCTCGGAGAGGATCGGGATGAGCGGGGACTTCACCGAGAACGGCGCCACAAAGAAGAAGTCTGGCGGCGCCTCCTTGAGCAAGGCCCGGGTGTCGGCCAAGGTGTCCGGCGTCTCCCCGGGGAAGCCGACGACGAGGGTGATCACCGTGGTGAGGCCCTCATCACGGCAGACCTGCAAGGCGCGGGCGTTCACCTCGGGGGTGGTGCGTTTGTTCATGTGGTGGAGGATCTCGGCGCTGCCCGACTCCACGCCGATCTGCACCTGGCGGCAGCCCGCGTCGCGCAGCCGCCGCACCCGCTTGGGGTCGGTGAGGTCATCGGCCCGGGCGTAACACAGCCAGTCCACGGGTTTGCCCTCGGCGATCAGCCGCTCGGTCAGCTCATCCAGGCGCTTGGGCGGCAGGGTGAACAGGCTGTCTAAGCAGGAGATCCACCGTGCGCCCCGTGAGGCCGCGATGCACCAGTCTTGGGCGACCCGGGCGGCGCTGCGCAGGCGAAAGCGGGTGTCGTCAAAGAGGAAGGGGTAGTTGCAGAACGCGCAGCGGTAGGGGCAGCCGCGCACAGACTCGTAGTGGATGAACGGGAAGGCCCGCCCGTGCAGGCGCTCGGCCACACGCCAGTCGGGGCTCGGCCACTCATCAAGGCTCTTCGACGGCATCGGCCCGGCCCGGAGCAAGGCGCCGTCGCCGTCGACGCGGCCCCCGGCGGGCGGGGTGAGCTGGGTGAAGCCGCCCTTCGCCCAGGCCACCAAGGCCGGCACGAGGCGCTCGCCGTCTCCAGCGGCGGCGAGGTCTACCCCGGGGACACGCGGCCAGCGGTCGGCGAGCATCGAGACCAGCGCCCCGCCGACGACGACTCGGTTGTGGGGGCGCTTGATGAGGGCGGCGAGGGGGCCAAGCTCGCTGAGATCTCGCAGCAGGGTCGTGGAGGCGAGCACGAGGGGGCAACGGCCAAGCCGCGCCTCGCGCCCCGCGGGATCGGCGCTGATCTCGCTCCAGGTGGCCACCTCCACCTCGACCCCCTCCGCCTCCAAAAGCGACGCCAGGGCCACCTCGGTCAGCTCGGGCACCCCCGCGGCGGGATCGTCGACCAACAGGCGCCGCACGGCCTCAGGGGCGTGGGGCAAACGCTGGCGCATCGCCGTGTATCGTTCGGCGAGCATGAGCTTGAGCCGCAGATCGAGCCAGACCCCTGAAGACGCTCGCGACGCGCGCCACTGCTTCAAGAGCGCCTGCATCGGCGTCTCAGCGGCGGGCTCGAACAGCCCTCCCGTGATCACGAGCGTTCGCATCGTCGGAGTTAACCCTCTGAAATCGGGGCGTTTAAACTTGGGAATCTCGGAGGCGCACGCTTTATGACGGGCCCGCCGCCCAAGGGCCCTTGGATGCAGAGGGCTATACTAACGTCCAGCCACTCGGAGACACGCATGATGATGAAGCCCGCCTTGTTCTGGTCCCTCCCGTTGGTGCTGCTGGTCGGCTGCTCTGACAAGGACAGCAGCGACGATGGCAATGACAGCGACGTGACCGAGGTCGAGGATCGAGACGGCGACGGATGGATAGGGGATGATGACTGCGACGACAACGACCCCACGGTCTACAAAGGCGCAGACGAGCTCTGTGACGGCATCGACAACGACTGCGACGGCGTCCTGGACCCGGTCGGTTACCTCGACGGCGACGGCGACGGCTTCGGTGACCTCAACAACCCCGTGGACTGCGCGACCTCAACCATCGAGGACAGCAGCGACTGCGACGACACCGACGCTGGCGTGAACCCGGGCGCCTCCGAGCGCTGCAACTCCTTGGACGACGACTGCGACGGCGACATCGACGAGGAGGTCTCCGAGACAGACGTGCATTATTTAGACAACGACGGAGATGGATACGGCGACGACACCGCGCCGACCTACGTCGGCTGCAACCCTCCCTCGGGCTACGTCATGGTGGGGGGTGACTGCGACGACACCGATGAGGCCATCTCTCCCGGCGCTTTAGAGCTCTGCGCCACCTCTGGAATCGACGACGACTGTGACGGCGCGGTGGAAGAGGGCGGCGCCGCCGACGCGAAGACCTACTTCCCCGACTCCGACCGCGACACCTACGGCGACGAGGGCACACCCACGCCGCTGTGCTCCGCGCCCTCGGGCTACACCACGAACAACGACGACTGTGACGACGGCGACGCCGCGGTGAACCCCGACGCTGAAGAGACCTGCGACAACGGCAAAGACGACAACTGCGACGACAGCGCCGAGCCCTGCGGCCTCTCCGGCAGCACGAAGCTGTCCGATGGCACCTACGTCGCGGCGATCTGGGGCGGCGCGGCCTCGGATGGTCTGGGGTCGTCTCTGCAGGCCGGTCGCTCTGGCGACCACAACGGCGACGGCCTGGGCGACCTCATCATCGGCGCCGACGGCGTCGCCTCCAGCGTCGGCTCCGGCGTCGGCGCGGCCTACCTCATGCGCACCCCCTTCGTGAAGTCCAAAGAGGCCACCTTCGCCACGGCGATCATCACCGGAGACCAGAAAGCGATGGAGCTGGGTGAGGTCGTCGCCTGGGCGGGTGACGTCGGCGAGCGCTCGTATGAGACCGGCGCCGTTCATTACGACGACATGATGATCGGCGCCCCGTACTACGACTACAGCACCAGCAGCACCAACACCGGCGCGGTGTTCTTGTTCTTCGGCGAGGTCTCAAACGCCCTGAGCGCTGATGCTGACGCCATCATCTACGGGACCACCAGCTCCATGCAGCTCGGCAGCGCGCTCTCGGGCCCCGGCGACCTCAGCGGCGACGGGCATGACGACATCGTGCTCGGCGCCACCGGGGCCACCGGCGGCGCGAGCAAGTCCGGCTCGGTGTTCTTGTTCTTCGGCCCCATCGCTGAAGGCAGCGCCATGACGACCTCAGCGGCGAGCGTGCAGATCCAGGGCGTGAGCAGCCAAGACCAGCTCGGCGCGTGGATCACCGGGCCGATGGACCTCGACGGCGACGGTGACGGCGATCTGGGCATCGGCGCACCGGCCTCCGACCCCTCGTCTCGGGCCAGCGCGGGCTCGGCCTATGTGTTCTACGGCCCCATCTCGGAGACGAACCGGCTGGCGAGCGCCGCGGACTTCACGCTCACCGGCACTGTCGCCGGGGACGCCTTGGGCTCGGTGGTAGAGACCGCGGGCGACTTCAACGGCGACGGCTACGGCGACCTGATGGTCTCTGCGCCGAACGCCCAGGGCCTCAAGAGCGGATCGGGGGTGGTGTATCTGGTGTACGGCGGCAGCACGCGGCTGAGCGGGGTCAACGACATCGCCACGGTCCTTGATGTCGGCGTTCAGGGCCCCACCACCGACGACGGCATCGGCACCCGCCTCGCCCCGGCGGGGGACGTGAACAACGACGGCCTCGCGGACATCCTCGTCGGCGCCCCGAGCTACAGCAGCCGCGACACGGGCATCGCCTACCTCCTCTACGGGGACTCCAGCCTGAGCGGGCTCGCCTCGGTGTCTACGTTCACGCGCTGGGAGGTCACCTCCGGCAGCGCGAACGACTACATCGGCAGCTCCTTGGGTGGGGTCGGCGACACGAACGGCGACGGCTTTGATGACTTTGTCGTCGGCGCCGTGGGGTACGACTACTCCTCCCGCAGCGCCAGCGGCGCGCTGTTCTTGTTCCTCGGCGGCGGCTACTGAGCGGCCGCGCTAGCCCGCGCCCGTGGCCAGCTCGCCCATCCAGCGGGCCATGCCGCCGACGAGGTATCCCGCGTCATAGCCGCGCTGGCGTAACCACAGCGCCAGCTCGGCGGCTCGGGCGCCGCCCCCATCGAGCAGCACCACGGGGCGCGCGCGGTGAATGCGGGCCTCGGCCTCGGCCTGGAGCTGCTCGTAGGGCAGGGCCTGGGCGCCGGGGATGTGGCCGCGGGCGAAGGCCTCTGGGTCACGAAGATCGATGAGCTGGGGGTCGGGGAGCGCGCCCTCGATGAGCTGCCAGGCCTCGACACGATGGGAGATCACGGGGCGGGCTCCTCCGCTGGGGCCTCCGCGCCGCCAGTCAACACACGGTACTCCACATAGACGGTCATGCCCGCCCGGGGCACGGCGCGGCCATGAAACACCACGGCGTTGTCGCCGGGGGAGTACGTCCAGCCGTCTACCTCTCGGTTGGGGATCTTCGCCTCGTCCACCCAGACGATGAGCGTCTCGGCGTCGGGCAGGCGCTCCAACGAGAAGGTGTCGATGAGCCCGGCGAGCTCTAGGCCGATGCGCGAGAGGATGTTCGCGTAGCTCTCCGAGCAGATGGAGTCGAGGTACCCGCCGCTGAGCTCCGTGGCCTCGATGTAGCGCGCCCCGGCGTTCGCGGCGGCGGTGCCTGAGGAGCAGCCATCGGGGAGATCGCCGACGATGGCGTGGGCCGAGAAGTCTCGCTCTGGGGCGAGGCGGGCCAAGGCGTCGAGGTAATCTTGTAACGAGAGCGGGGAGTGGTCGTCCTCGTCCGAGAAAAACACGACGTTTAACTTCGCGCCATCGCGAACAAATCCGGGGTTGGCGCCGGAGAGCGCGCTCAGCGCCATCTCCAACCCCCGCTCGTCGCGGTCGCCGTCGTCCCCCACCTGCACCGCCGCCGAGAAGGCCTCGCCGAGCGCCGGGGTGTCGCGGGTGAGGGGCTCAGAGGTCAAGACGCCGCCGTCGTTTGGGTCCATCGTGGTGACGCCGAGCTTAAAGTCGGCGTTGGAGTCTTGGAGCGCCTCCACAAACACCGCGAAGTTCGCCGCGAGCTGGGCCTGCTCTTCAGCCATCGACGCCGAGTTGTCGATGACGAACAGCACGTCGGCGGAGACGTCGGCGTCGGGCTGCTGGAAGACCTCGGTCTTGGTCAGCTCGGCGTACTCGTAGTCCGAGCAGGCGATGAGCAGAGGGAGGAGGGCGAGAGGGCGGGGTCGCATAGGCGCTCACCAGAGGGGCCTCTTATGCTACACTACAAAACCCCACTGAGGAAGCCCCATGCTGCTCATCCACCTCCTTGTCGGCTGCGAACCCGCGGCGATCGTGCTCCCCGAGGTCGTTGAGATCCGGGTGGAGCCCGCCGAGGTCACCCTGATCACCGGGGCGAACGGCGGCGAGCCGGTCACCTTCACCGCCATCGGCACCGACAGCGACGGGCGCGAGCTGACGCTGGATCAGGTCGAGTGGTCGGTCTCCAACCGCGTCGTCGGCGAGATCGACGAGTCTGGCGTGTTCACCCCCGCCCAGAACGGCGGCCGCTCCTGGGTGACCGCGCGCCTGGCGGGCTTAGAGGCCGTGTCCAACCTCACCGTGCTCTACGAGGAGGAGATCATCGTCGAGGGCACCGACAAAGAGGCCTTCCGCAACGAGAACCGGGCCGAGCTCAACTTCTGGCTCTACCCCGAGGACGGCGTGAACATCCCGCGCAACACGCCGGGCATTCGGTTCATGTGGCAGAACCTCGGCGCGATCTCCTACCGCCTGCAGCTCACCTCTTCAGCCACCGACCTGATCGTGTACACGAACACGAACTCCTGGACGGCCGACGAGGCCACCTGGCAGAAGATCACCGCGACGAACGCCGGCGGCGAGGTGGAGCTCAAGCTCGCCGCGGCCACGGCGGACACGGTGTACGTCGACGCCCCGCGCCGGGTGGCCGTGAACCGCCTCGACGGCCGCGGCTCCATCATCTACTGGTCCACGTCTTCAGGCGGCCTGATGGAGCTGCCCTACGGCGAGCAGGCCTACGAGCTGATCACCACGAACACCACCGGGCGCTGCGTGGCCTGCCACACCGTCTCCGAGACCGGGCTTGTGGCCTTCGCCTACGACGGCGGCAACCAGCAGATGGGCGTTAAACGCCTCGAAGACCTCAGCGACATCATCCCCGTAGACTCCGGCAACTACGGAAACTTCTTCACCTTCTCCCCCGATGGCCGCTACCTGCTCGCCGTGAGCTACGGCGCCCTGCAGCTCCGCGACGCCGAGACCGGCGTGTACCTGTGGGACATCCCCACGGGCTACTCCGCCACCCACGCCGACTGGTCCCCCGACGGGGAGCAGCTCGTGTTCGTCGCTGTGTCGGGCTACGGCGCCGACTGGACCTTCACCGGCGGCAGCCTGATGGTGATGGATCACCTCGGCGACGGCGTGTTCAGCGCGCCCCGGCCCCTCTTTGTGCCCACCGACGGGCGCAACGCCTATTACCCGTCGTGGTCCCCCGACGGCGAGTGGATCGCCTTCAACCAGTCCTATGGCGACGCCTACGACGACTACGACGCCAAGGTGTTCGTGATGCCGTCAGACGGCTCGACGGCGCCGATCGAGCTCGTTCGCGCCAACCAGACCGGCGACATGTCGAACTCCTGGCCGCAGTGGGGGCCCCTGCCCGACGACGACATCCTGTGGCTCGCGTTCTCCTCACGCCGGGCCTACGGCGACGTGGTGGCGAACCAGCCCCAGATCTGGGTGGCGGCGTTCGACCCCTACCTGGCCCAACAAGGCAAAGACCCGTCCTTCCCCGCGTTCTGGATGCCCAACCAAGACCCGGCGCAGAACAACCACCTCCCGTTCTGGACCGACAACTGATGCGCCGCCTCCTCGCGCTGCCCGCGCTCCTCGCCGCCTGCGGATCCCAAGAGGGCCCCATCGACGCCTCCGGCGCGGGCTTCGCGGCGTTCATCGGCGAGCCCGACACCCAATACGAGCTCATCCCCGAGGGCCTGCCCGAGGAGCCCCCGGCGCTCTTGCGCACGGCCCCCGACCAGTCGGCGTGGACGCTGCGCCTCGGCGAGCGCTGGGCGGACGCCGCCCCGGCGGGGGAGTGGGCGCTCTCCAAGGCCGACGGCCTGCGTGTGGGCCAGCAGCTCCTCCTGCCCAAACGGGTGGACGAGGGCGAGGCCCAAGACGGCGCCACGGTGGTGAGCGTGGCCGAGCGTGAGGTCTGGTACGGGATCTTCCCCACCGTGGCCACGGTGGAGGTCGAGTCCGGAGAGTGGGCCGGAGAGCACGCCTTCGCCGCCGGTGTTGGGCCGATCCTGCTCACGATCAACGGTGTGCGCTGGGAGCTCGCGGGCTACGAGGGCCTCTGAGGCCCGCCACCCCGTCCAACACCCCGCGTGCATTCGGAGCCCCATGCCCCCCATCGACGAGCGCGCGCTCATTCAGCAGCTCAACTGGAGCGGCCCATCGCCGCGCCGTCGTCACCGCCCGCGCCAGCGGCCTCTTGGGCGCCGGGAACCTGGCGCCGCCTCTGCCAGGGGCTCGGGGGGACGCCCGGCCCGCGTACCTCGCCTCGGGCGACATCTTGGCCAGGTGGCCTCCGCGCCGGGAGGCCTGCACGGCGACAGCCGAGCCCGGGCCCCGAGCACCTCGATCACCCAAGCCCTCACCGGGCGGCCCTGGGCGGGAACCGGCCCTGATCTTGCGGAGGCCGGGCACGAGGTCGGGCCCTGCGGCCGGGCAGAGTGGCCCACCTCATCACGCCAGCTCACCGGGCCGGGGGGCGGACTGGGTGTTCCACAACGCCGCGGCGGTGACCGTGCGCCAGAAGGTGACGCCCACGATCTTCGACGCCAACGTGCTCGGCGCCGAGCGCGCCGTGCGGGCCTGCCAGGCCGCGGGCGCGCGGATGATCTTCACCTCCAGCACCGTCACCATCGGCCTGGCCACGGGCCCCGAGCCCGCCGATGAGACCTCCACCTGGAACCTGCCCGAGCGAGGCTTAGGCGACGCCTACGCGGTCACCAAACGAGAGGGCGAGGCCCGCGCGTTGGCCCTGGCGCGGGCGGGCGCGGACGTGGTCGTGGTGAACCCCGGCTACATGTTCGGCCCCTACGACACCCGCCCGTCGAGCGGCCGCGTGCTCATCGAGCTTCTCCGCGGGGCGATCCCCGCGCTCACGCCGGGCACCAACTCCTTCGTAGACGTGCGCGACGTGGCGAGGGGCATGATCTTAGCCGCCGAGCGAGGGCTGAGCGGCGAACGCTACATCCTCGCCGGTCACAACCTCTCCTACACAGACGCCTTCCCGATGTTCGCGGAGTGGCTGGGGGTGAAGGCGCCGCGGTTTAAGCTGCCGTACGCGCTCTGCGCGCCGATCGGCTGGGCGGGGGATCTGATGGAGCGGCTCAGCGACGCCGAGCCGCTGATCAACTCCTCGACGGTGGGGTATGGGTTCTGCCCGGACTTCCGGTTCTCGTCGAAGAAGGCCGAGGCGGCGCTGGGGTACTCGATCGGGCCGCTGGAGCCGGCGGTGATGGAGACGGTGGCCTGGTTTCGGGGGGTGGGGATGGTTTGAGGGGGCCGAATACGAGGCTGGGCTTGGCCCTCCTTCAGCCCCAAACCCCCCACATCGCCGACCTCCCCGGCAAGCGCAACGTAAAGAGCGCGTCGTCCTCGTCGTCCTCGTCGTCCTCGTCCTCCGGCATCGGGCTCAGCGTGATGTGGGCGTCGCCCTCGCCGCTAAAGCGCACACACGCGGGATGTTCAGAGAAGCCCGTGATCGTCCGGCCGAGAAACCTCTGAAGGGCCCAATCCTTCTTCTCTGGCGTGCTGCACCAGCCCACCCGGCGGCCGTCCACCTTCAGGTTCCACGCCGCCAAGTAGATCCACAGGTGAATCTCGCCGGTCTCAAAGGGCCCCCGCCGCCCGGCGATCGTCCGGCGGGCGCCGAAGTCAAACGTGAGGAAGCTGCCATAGCCCCGCTGGGCGTCCCAGCACGGCGCGGCGCTCAGCTCCCGCAGCACGGTGGGCAGGTCGGGGGTGACGTTGATGAGCTTCATGGGTCGGCCTCAACCACGCAGGATGACAGTGTCGCGGGTTGGGCTCGGTGACGCAAGCGCCGCGTTTGCCTACCCCGGCCTCTTCCCCTCCGCCGCGCACCGCGCCGTCTCCTCCACCCGCTTCGCCCGTGTCTCTGGCCGTTTGGCCAGGGCGAGCTTCGCGAGCACGTCGCGGCGCAGGGACGGGGGGTAGGTCGCCCAGACCGCCTCGGCGCCGGGGCGCGCGTCGAGGGCGGCCTGGAGATCGTCGGGCACCACCAAGGAGTCGGCGGCCTCAAAGAGCGCCCAGTCGCCGGTCCGTTTGGCCTCCTCGATGCGCGCCAGCCCCGCGGGCATCATCCGCCCCGCCGCGATGAGCCGCTCAATGTGCCCCTTGTTGACGGCTGACCAGCCCGAGCCCCGCTTGCGGGGGGCGCACAGGCGCATCGTGCGCTCGGCGTCGAGCTTCTGCGCCTGGCCGTCGATCCAGCCGAAGCAGAGCAGCTCCTCGACGAAGGCCTCGTAGGGCATGTAGCTGGGGTGCCCCTTCTTGAAGGTGACGGCCCAGATGCTCTCGGTCTGGGTGTGGTGCTCGGTGAGCCAGGCCCGCCACGCCGCGCGGCTGGGCAGCTCCACCTGCGTGAGCGTCTTCGCCATCCTCTCTCCTGGCCCCACCGGGCTGGCCGAGGCGCGCCGCCGCTTATCACACCGCCCCGGCGCCGCGCCCCGGCGCCTACGCGCTCTTCGCAAAAGCTTGTCGATTCTGTGGGGCGACCCAGACGCGGACGTGGCATTCTTCGGTGATGAGCGCGCTCTCCCTCCTCCTCTTCGCCTGCGTCAACCGGGACAAACCTGTCTCCGATGGCGTCGAGGACAGCGTGGGCGACAGCGTCGCCGACAGCGCCACAGACGACTCTGGCGCAGACTGCGGCCCCGGCGAGATCACGGCGGAGGGCGAGGCCATCCCCGGCGGCGTGTTGACCCTCTCCGCCGCGCGCAGCCCGGTGGGAGGTCTCCGCGGGGGCGCTCTCCGCGGAAGAGGGCCTTGAGGTCACCTGGACCTTGCCCACCGACGTCGCGGTGAACGTGGCGGAGGAGCTGCTGGTGGCGGCGACGGCCTGTGAGATCCGCGCCGAGCGGCTCATCTCTGTGGACTGGCCGATCTCCGCCCGCGTCGTCGTGATTTACAACCCCTCGGCGAGCGGCTCGGAGGACGTGGCGCGGGCGTATCGGACGGCCCGAGGGCTGCCGGAGACGGCCTTGTGTGGGGTAGAGAGCGCCGACACCACGACCCTGCCCGGCGACGCGCTGCCGGACTTTGTGTCGGATGTTTTTTACTGTGTGGATCAGGTCGGCCCCCAGGTGCAGCTCATCGTGCCGGTGTACGGGGTGCCGTACAAGGTGGCCGATCGGGTGGTCGACATCGCCGATCCCACCCGCCTCGTCACCGTGAGCCTCGACGCCTTGCTGGTGTTTGGGCGTGACGCCACCACCGTGACTGAAGCGGTGTACAACCCCCTCTATCGTGACGGCGACAGCGTCACCGGCGCCTACCCCAAGGCGGTGCCCTTCGGCCAGCAGCGTGAAGTGCGCGGAGCTGGACTCTATCTCGTGACGCGGCTCGACGGCGCGGACTCGGCGGGGGCGATGGACCTCATTGAGCGCACAGTCGAGGCCGAGGCCCTGGCCCGGGCGGGCCTGCTCGACGGCGTGGTGTATGTGGACGGGCGTTATGGCGACACAACCCCTGACGAGGCGGCGTCCTTCGGCAGCTACGAGTGGGGCGAGTGGAACATGTGGGGCACCCGCCGGGTGTTTGAGGCCTTGGGCGCCTGGCCCGTGGTGTGGGACGGCAACGAGGCCGAGTTTGGCGCGGCCCCCGCGCCGCTCACCTGCCCCGACGCGCTGTTTTACGCCGGGTGGTACTCCTACTACAACTACAACGACGCCTTCACCTGGGCCCCGGGCGCGGTGGGCGGTCACCTCGACTCCTGCTCGGCCTGCGACCTACGCTCGGGCACCTGGTCCGCCGAGGCCCTCAAGCGTGGCATCACGGCCACCTTCGGCGCGGTGAACGAGCCGTACGTCGCCGGCATGCCCGAGTACGATCAGCTCTTCTACGCGCTCACCCAAGGCGCGACCTTCGCTGAGGCGGCCTACCAGTCCACCGTCGTGGGCGGCTGGATGATGGTGTTCGTCGGCGACCCCCTCTATCAACCCTTTGACCGCCCCACCCCTTGAGGCGGCCTGGAGAACGTATGAGCCCAACCCGCACAAACCCATTGATGACCGCCTGGGAGACCCCCTTCGGGATGCCTCCGTTTGACGCCGTGCTCTCTGAAGACTTCTTGCCCGCCCTGGAGCAGGCCATGGTTGAGCACGCCGCCGAGGTGACACAGATCCTCGACGACCCCGCGCCGCCGAGCTTTGACAACACCGTGTTGGCCTTAGAGCGGTCTGGGCGCGCCCTGCGCCGGGTGACGTCCTTCTTCTACAACCAGATCTTGGCCAACACCGACGCCGTGCTCGACAGCACGCAGCGGGAGATCGCGCCTCGGCTCTCGGCCCACTGGAGCGGGATCATCACCGACGCCCGGCTGTTCGCCCGGGTAGACGCCTTATTCAACACGGTAGACGACCTCGGCCTCGACGCCGAGGCGCGGCGCCTGCTGGAGCGCACACACCTGGGCATGGTGCGCGCCGGGGCGCGGCTGGATGAGGCGGGGCGCGGGCGTATGTCGGCGATCATGGGGGAGCTCGCGGGGCTCGCCGCGCGCTTCACCCAGAACGTGCAGCACGATGAGCGCACGATCTACCTGCCCCTTGACTCCGACGACGATCTCGACGGCTTGCCCGCGCCGCTCATCGCCGCCGCCGCTGAAGCCGCCCGGGAGCGGGGCCTGCCCCATCGGGGCGTCATCACCCTCTCACGGTCCTTGGTCGAGCCGTTTCTGACCTTCTCCCGCCGCCGCGATCTGCGGGCGCGGGTGTTTGAGCTGTGGATTCGCCGCGGCGAAGGCGGCGGCGAGACGGACAACCTGGGCATTATCACCGAGATCCTTCGCCTGCGCCGGGAGCGCGCCCAGCTCTTGGGCTACGACACCTTCGCCGACTACAAGCTCGACGACAGCATGGCGAAGACCCCCGACACCGTGCGGGAGCTGATCATGGCGGTGTGGCACCCCGCCCTGCGCGCCGCGGAGCAAGAGCGCGCCATGCTCCTCGACGCCGCCGCCGCCGAGGGCCACACCGAGCCCCTCGCGCCCCACGACTGGCGGTATTTCGCCGAGAAGGTGCGCGCCGCGCGTTTTGATCTGGACGAGGCCGAGCTCAAGCCCTACTTCCCCGTGGACCGTGTGGTCGAGGCCGCCTTCGCCACGGCGAACCGACTGTTCGGCGTCACCTTCACCCCGGTTCACGGCGTGCCGGTGTACCACCCCGAGGTGCGGGCCTACGAGGTGACCGACACAGACGGCGCCCACGTCGGCCTGTTCTTGCACGATCTCTACGCCCGCCCCTCCAAACGCTCCGGCGCCTGGGCCTCGGGCTACCGCAACCAAGAGCGCATCGCCGGGGACGTGCGCCCGATCATCGTCAACGTCCTGAACCTCGCCCGGGCCCCCGAGGGCCAGACGACCTTGCTCACCCTAGACGAGGCGCGGGTGATCTTCCATGAGCTCGGCCACGGGCTGCACGGCCTGCTCTCGGACGTAAACTATCCCTCCCTCTCAGGCACAAACGTCGCCCGGGACTTCGTCGAGCTGCCCAGCCAGCTCATGGAGCACTGGATACAGAGCGAGCGCCTGCTCGGCGAGTTCGCCCGCCATGTGGAGACCGGCGAGGTCATCCCCGCGGCCCTGCTCACGCGCCTGCGGGCGGCGAAAAACTTCAACCAGGGCTTTGGCACCGTCGAGTTTTTGGCTTCAGCGATGGTCGACCTCGACATGCACACCACAGACGGCCCCTTGGACGACCCAGCGCGTCTGGAGCGCGAGAGCTTGGACCGCCTGGGCCTGCCCCCGGAGATCATCTCCCGCCACCGCGCGCCCCACTTCGCCCACATCTTCTCCGGCGACGGCTACTCCGCCGGGTACTACAGCTACCTGTGGTCGGCGGTGCTCGACGCCGACGCCTTCGCCGCGTTTGAGGAGACCGGGGATCTGTTCGACCCGACCACGGCGAAGCGCCTCAAGGACGTCATCTACTCCGCGGGCGGCCGCCGCCCTGAAGACGAGGCCTACCGTCTGTTCCGCGGCAAGATGCCCTCCGTAGACGGCCTCTTGCGTGTGCGGGGCTTCGTGAGCTGAACGACTAGAGCTGATCGGCCCGCACACCGTCGGGGTGGGGGCCGAAGCGCGCCTCAAACGCGCGTAGACACTCCAGCGCCTCCCAGCGCTGTCCCAGCCGGGCGTAGGCGACGATGAGCAGGCGTAAGGACTGCTCGCGGCTCACGGGGTCACCGTCCAAGGCGCGCAGAAAACACAGCGCGGCGTGGCGCACGAGGTGGGTCTGTAGGTAGATGAGGCCCAGGTTCTCGTACAGAAACCGCGCGTGCTCCTGGTGCTCGGGGCCAAGGCCGGTCGTGGCCTCCTCCAGAATGCTGATCGCGCCGTCGAGATCCCGGGCCATAAACCGCTCACCGGCGCGGCGGTTGGCCTCTACGGTCCAATGAAGCGGCGTCATGGGCGCTCCAGGCGAGGGGAGGTGGGGGTGTTTTGTAGGTGGGCGGGGTCGGAGGAGAGATCAAACGACATCAGCGTCTCGCCGCCGCGTCGCAGGGCGCCCGACCAGCGCCAGATCTGCTCGGGGTGCTCGGTGTCCAGGCGAATGTGAACGTCGAGCACGTCGCCGTTCTTGGTGATGACGGTGGGGGTGGGGAAGAGGAGCTGGCCCCAGTGGGTGGTGTGCCCGGGGCCGGTGTCTAAGGTGACCGTGGGGGCGAGCTCGGCGACGAACCAGCCCGCGACGCCGCGCAGCCGCCCGCCGCTGCGCAGGGTGAACTGTGCTTGGTGATCCAGCGGGCGCTCGGCCAGAGAGAGGCGCGGGGGCTCTAAGCGGTGAAACAGGGTGGGCTCGGCCAAGGCGGCGTCGGGGCGCAGGTTCACGCCGTAACGATTGTGCAGGGCGGTGGTCCACGCGCTGCCCATCTTGAGGCCCAACATAGGCCGCTCAAAATGATCCACGGAGCTCAGATGAAAGCCGCCCACCGGCGCGATGAGCAGGTCCACACGCCCGGGGCAGAAGCGCGCGTCGGGCTTCATCCAGCGCGCCGTGGCCTCAACGACGGGCAACATGCCGTCATCCTCGACGAAGCGGCCCATAAACTCGCTGATCACCAGATCAACGGGCTCCGGCGGCGTGAGGGAGGTGAACTCAGCCTGAATCACCTCCACCCGATCGCCAAGCCCGTTCTCGGCGACCAGAGATCGGGCGAGGCCCGCGACGGGCATCGACTCGACGGCGTAGACCTTCTTTGCCCCGGCTCGGGCGGCCAACATCGAGAGCAGGCCCGTGCCCGCGCCTAAGTCAAGCACGACGTCGCCGGGGCGCACCAGCGCCCGGATCCCGCGCTCATAGGCGTCGACCCGGGCGAGGTCCTCCAACATCGTGCGGTGGTAATCGAGCCCCCCGCCGTGGCCGCTGGCGCCGATGGGGGGTCGGAGGGTGGTCATGTCGGGCTCCGCGAGGGGGTTCGGGCGTTCACCCTACCACACCCGCGGCGCCGCGCGGCCCCAGACCTACCAGTCGATGACGTAGATCCGGCCATAACCGACAGACGAAGAGGTCGCGCCGTAGCCATGCGCGGTGACGGCGAGGTCATCGACGCCATCGCTGTTGAAGTCGCCCGTGGCCAAGGTGGCGCCGAAGAAGTCTACGGAGTTCTCACCTTGGAGCCCCCCATCAGCGTCCTCTTCTGTGAGCGAGGCGCCCGCGGCCGCCAAGGAGTCGCCGTGGTAGACGTAGACCTGGCCCACGGTGTTGGCCTCGCCGTAGGTGTACGAGACGCCGTCCGGCGCGCCGATGGCGAGGTCGTCCACGCCGTCGCCGGTGTAGTCGCCCACGGAGAGGCCGTGGCCGAAGTACGACGGGCCGCCGCCGCTCTCAATCGTCAGGTCGGCGTCGGTCACCGAGACGGTGCCGGTGATCGACGTGGCCGTGTCCCAGAACAGGTAGACGGTCTCCTCATAGGGGCTGGCGACGGCGAGATCGGTCTTGCCGTCGTTGTCAAAGTCGCCCAGCGCCACGCCGCCCCGGCGACCGAGGCGCTCGTCGCGGCCCGCGCCCTGAATGACCGTCTTCGCCCCTGAAGACACGGTGCTGTCGACGTTGAGGCTCGACGCGCCGCTCCAGATGTAGATCGCCCCGGCGTCGGTGCGGGCGTCGGAGTTGCCCGGCGCGCCCATGGCGAGGTCGTCGTAGCCGTCGCCGTTGAGGTCGCCGCCGCCGAGCCAGGCGCCGAGGTAATCGTCGTCGTCGCCGTCGAGGAGCAGCTCGCTGTCGGTGAGGTCGAGGTCGTCGCCGCTCGAGAGGCCCGCGCCGTCGAAGCCGTACACCGCGCCGTTGTAGTCGTTGCCCCCATAGGCCGGGTCGCCGTAGACCACCTCGGTGTAACCATCCGCGTCAAGATCGAGGTGGTTGATGATCATCGTGTGGTAGGTGGGGCCGTCGTAGCCGTTCTGCATGTAGGTCTCGGCGCCCTCAAACTCCACAGACGCGCCGTCGCCCGCGTCGGCGCTGGAGAGTGAGCCGGAGAAGACAACGCCCCCGGCGTTAGACCCGTAATAGTAGCCATAGTAGGCGTCGGTGGCCGACCACGCGAGGTCGGCTTTGCCGTCGCCGTTCACGTCGCCGAAGCTCTGGGGGACGTGACCGAGGTACTCTCGCTCGTCACCGGCGTAGGTGTAGTCGGCGTAGGTGCTCACCGAGCCCGCCCAGGTGGTGTAATCGGCGCCGCTGACGACGTAGAGGGTGCCTTCGCTGCTAGAACCGCGGTAGATCGCGCCCGTGGCGAGGTCCACCACGCCGTCTCCGGTGATGTCACCCACGCCCAGGGCCGTGTGGAAGCCCAGCCAAGAGTCGCTGTCTTGGCCGGTGAGATAGCCGCCGGCCACGTCGATCACGGGCACGACGTCTACGGATCCGTCACAGTCGTTGTCGATGCCGTCCCAGACCTCATCGGCGTCAGGGCCAACGGCGTCGTCGTCATCATCACAGTCGCCCGCGTCTACGGAGTACCCGTCGCCGTCGTGATCGACGCTCGTGCAGTTGTCGTTCAGCGCGCCGGGGCTGCCTTTGTCACCGCCGCTCAGGGACGAGCTCGCGGCGCACCAGCGCGTCACGTCGGCGGCGTCGGTGAGGGTCAAGAAGGTGTCGTCGAGGTTGGCGGCGGCGCCCGCGGAGATCGGCCACGAGGTCGTGTACGCCAGGGTGAAGACCGTCACGCTGCCGCCGGTGAGGGTCAAGGTGTCGCCGCCGTCGGCCAAGGTGAAGCCCGAGCCCGCCCAAGACCAGTCCACGGCGGCGCCGCCGTTGGTGGTGGTGTCGCTGCTGGCGCCGAGCACGGCGTAGCCGCCGATGGGGAGGATGAGGTCGGCGTCGAGGGTGAACGAGCCGCCTTTGGTGGAGCTGAGCGTGAAGCCCTTGAGGTTCAGCGCGCGCCCGGAGTTGTTGAGCACCTCGATGTACTCGCCGACGCTGTCATCGACGGCGCGGGGGTTCACCAGCAGCTCAGTGAAGAAGGCGTCTCCGGCGGTGATCAGCGTGTCATCGGCGAGGCCTGAGCAGTCGTTGTCGAAGGCGTCAGGCACCTCCTCTTTGCCCGGGCCGACCTCTGCGTTGGTGTCGTCACAGTCTTCGCCGCCGCCGATGAGGGCGTCGGCGCCGTCGCCGTCTTGATCGTAGTCGCTGCCGCCGGAGCAGTCGGTGTCTACGCCGTCGTACCAGGTCTCCGGCGCGCCGGTGTAGACGTCGGGGTTGAGATCGTCACAGTCTTCGCCGCCGCCCACCGTGGCGTCTTGGCCGTCGCCGTCTTGATCATAGTCGCTGCCGCCGGAGCAGTCGGCGTCCACGCCGTCGTACCAGGTCTCCGTCGCGCCGGGGTTCACCGCGGCGTCAAAGTCATCACAGTCGTCCCCACCCGCGCCCGGCGCTAGGTACCCGTCCTCATCAAAGTCAGAGGAGGCCGAGGCTTTGAGCGCCACCTCCCCGGTCTGTCCATCCGTCGAGGTCACCCGCAGCACACCCTCGTAGAGCTCCTCATCGGGGGCGGTGAACGCCACCACCAGATCCCCGCTGGCGCCGGGGCTCAGGCTCAGAGTGCCCTCAACAATGGTGAAGGTCGTCGAGCCCTCAACCGCCGCCACGAGCTCCAACGACGCCACCCCTTCACAGTCGTTGAGCACGGCGAGGCTCTGCGTCGAGGCCTGGCCGACGCTCACCCCCGCCCACTGCAGCTCCGTCGCGCCCAACGAGAGCACGGGGCAAGCGTCATCCTCAACGCCGGGGCCGTCCCCGGTGTCATCCAGGACGATAGAGCCTTTTGAACAGCCAAGGGCGAGCAGGAGGACGAGCAGAGACGGGGCGCGCATGGGGGGACCTCTTCGTGGTGGGCACAGGGTGACCAAACTTCATGCTCTCCGATAGCGCGCGTTGATTCTCTGACACAGCTCTTACAACCGGGTGAGCAAGCCCGTGAGGGGGTGTTGGTGCGCCTCAAGACTTAGCTCGGGATGGCGCGAAGAGTAAGTGTTGATGAACAGGACGTTTGCGCCGCTCTGCGCCGTCGCCATCCACTCCAGGCAGCAGGCCAGGGCCTTCCCGGTGTAGGTGGGGTCGAGGGTGAGGCCCAACGAGTCGCGGGCGAAGGCGCGGGCGGCCTCTCCGGCGGGGGTGGGGTGGCCGTACCCGGCGCCGATCACGCCGTCGTGCAGCACCAAGCGGGCGGGATCGTAGGGGGGGCAGTCGGCTCCGGAGGCCCGCAGCCGTCTCGCCGTGGCCTCGCCGAGCCAGCTCAGCGCGGTCTGTGAGATAAACGCGCCCTCGACGACCCGCACCCCATGAACACGGGTGGGCAGAGACGTGAGCCCGAGGCCCAGGGTGAGGCCCACGGCGGTGCCGCCGGAGCCCACGGGCACGAAGAGGTCTGTGGGCGGAGGCATGAGCCCGGCCTTGACCTGGGCCTCGATCTCCAGGGCCCCGGCGACCCAGCCCAGATCCCCAAGCTCCCCGGTGCCGCCGGCCCACACAAAGCTCGGCCAAGGACGCTGGGCCCGCCGCCCGGCGATGAGCGCCTTGAGCCCCGCCCACGGCAGGCCGACCATGCTCCCCGCGGGCTGCACAGACGCGGCGTAGGCGTTTAAGGAGCGCGGCGTTCTGTCGGGCGTGCTCGGTGTCGGGCTGGGGAAAGACGACGGCGCGTAACGAGACGCCGTGCGCCGGGCCGTAGAGCGCGGCGGCGACGAGGTAGTTGCTGCCCACGCCGCCCAAGGTGAGCAGCTCACCGCCCCTCGCGGCCACGTCGGGCAAGATCCACTCCAGCTTTCGGACCTTGTTTCCGCCGTACACCGTGCCCGCGCGGTCCTCCCGCTTCACCCACAGCCGGGCGCCGCCCCGATCTCCGGCCTCGGCGCGCTCGATCGGCGTCTCCCCGCCACACAAGGACACCGACGGCAGACGAAGACCAGGGAGGCGCGCGCGGAGCAGCTCGGCGGACATCGGGACTCCTGAAGAAACACTTGGAGCTTGTAGCCCGATGGCCCCCAGCGCGGCTATCGTGGCGGGCATGGACTGCCTCACCGATGACCTGATCTCCGCCGCCAACGGCGGGCCCCCCTTCACCCTGCCCGAGCCGCCCCCGGCGCTTTATGAGGCCGCGGCGCCGCCGCCGCCCGGCGCGAAGGGGCTGTACGGCGGGCGAATGGACAACCACGTCGACTCCGCGAACTTCACCGTGGCCTGGGCGGACGGCGACGCGACGACGAGCGCCGCGGACGACGCGAGCGAGGCCTTGGAGGCGGCGTGGACGGCCCTGGTCGAGGAGCAAGGCTGGGCGCCGCCGGTCTCCTCGGACGATTACTTCGTGTGGGTCATCCTCGACCCCACCTTGAGCGGCACGGGCCTCACCTATGAGCTGGCCACAGACGACTACCCCGACGGCTACCCGGTGATCCTGCTCAACCCGACCTACGCCTCCAACGCCCGCTTCTGGAAGAGCCTCGCCGCGCATGAGCTGAACCACGCCCTGCAGTACGCGCGGCGAGAGTACCTCACCGGCCGTGAGGAGCCCTGGTACTGGGAGGCGAGCGCCGAGTGGGGCGCTGAGCTGGCGTTGCCCGACGTGGACATGTACGCAACAAGCTCGGTGTATTACGCCGACGCCACAGAGGCCCGCTACAGCTCCATGGAGGGCTATCACCAGTACGGGATGTTCCCGCTCAACGCTTTTGTTGAAGAGACGATGACCGGCGACGGGGGCATGTTGGCCGTGTGGGAGCGCAGCGAGGCCCTCTCGGGCGAGCGCTGGGACGCGGTGCTCGCCGACGCGCTGGGGGTGGACGCCCTGACGCTCTTCGCCGGTTTCTCAGGGGCCTACGCCGCCGAGACGCTGCGGGAGAGCTCGAAGTATGAGCGCCCGGCGGAGATCGTGGCCTTTGACGGCGCAGAGCGGATGGGCCAGGTCAACTACCTGGGCAGCGACGTGTTCGTGGCGAGCCGGGGCATGTGGGTAGACCTCAGCGAGGGCGACGCGCTGTTGGCCAACGCCGACGGCGTCGGCGCGCGGCTGTGGGTAGACGCCGGAGATCACTTCACCGTGACTGGCGCTGAAGACGGCGCGCCCTACACCCTCATGGAGGGGGAGGGGGACACGGGCCTGGTGGACGAGGATGACGGCGGCGGCGGCGGCGGCGGCAAGTCGGGCGGCGGCACCTGCGGCCTCACGCGGCCAAGCCACGGCGCGGGCTGGCTCGGTCTGATCGGCCTGTTGGCCCTCGGACGCCGGCGGCGCTCACCTCGGGGCCGACTCGGTTAGAGGGCCGCCATGAAATTCCGCTCAGACGCTCTGCACCTCCTGATCCTGCTCTCCTTCACGCCCTTGCTCGCCTGCGCCGGTGGCCCAGGCGGCACCAAAGACGCCGCGGACGACACGGCGGCGGACGACACCGCCGTCGACACCGCGCCGCCCACGGAAGAGGAGCAGACCGCCGCCGACCTCAAGACGGTGGAGGCCATGATCGCCGGTGAGCTCGGCCTCACAGACGGCATGCTCACCGTGAGCTTGTCCGGCGGCTGGCCGATTCATCTCGGCGGAGATGACTACCTCTTCGCCGCCCCGGCCCAAGGTCGCGAGCGGCTGGCCGTCGCCGGAGACTTCAACGGCTGGACGCCCGCGGACATGGCCTTAGAGGGCCCGCTCTTCACCCTCACCGTGAGCATCCCGGCGCCTGAAGGCCAGCTCTACAAGCTCGTTGAGGGTGAGGTCTACGCCGCCGACCCCTGGTCGCGGGCCTACGGTCAAGATGAGTTCGGTGAGCACTCCATCGTGCGTGGGGCGGGTCGGCACCTGGAGCGGTACTACATCCGCGGCGGCGCCCTCGATGACCGCTGGATGCGCGTTTGGGTGCCAGCCGGAGAGGTGACCCACACGCTCTACGTTCACGACGGCCAGAACCTGTTCGACCCCGAGGCGATGTGGGGCGGCTGGCGCCTGCAAGAGAGCCTCGGCCCCAACACCATGGCCGTCGGCCTCGACAACACCATGGCCCGGATGGACGAGTACACCCATGTGCAAGACTTCATCTACGGCGAGTGGATGGGCGGCAAAGGGGACGCCTACGCCGAGCTGTGGATGAGCGCGGTGCGCCCGCTCATCCGCGAGCAGTACGGCGAGGCCGACACGGTCGGGATGATGGGCTCAAGCCTCGGCGGCCTGATCTCGGTTCATTTTGCCCAGCTTCACCCTGAAGAGCTAGACTTCGTGGCCAGCCTCTCGGGCACCTTGGGCTGGGGCAGCATCGGCGCCGAGAACGAGACGCTCATTCAGCGTGTCGCCGCGGGCGGCTTCACCGGCGTGCCGATCTACCTCGACTCCGGCGGCGAGCCCGGCGAAGGCTGCATCGACACCGACAAAGACGGCCTCCTCGACGACGCCCCAGACTCCAGCGACAACTACTGTGAGACCCGGCAGATGGCGGACACCCTCGCCGCCGCGGGCTGGACCTGGGACACGGATCTCTGGCATTGGTGGGAGCCCGGCGCGGAGCACAACGAGGCGGCCTGGGCCGACCGGGTGAACCTGCCCGTGGGGCTCTTTGAGTCGCTGTAGCATCTGTCGCATCTGACACATCTGAATAAATGTGTCAGCGGGCCTCGATGAGCCCTCGCTCCACAAACAGCCGGAACCACGGGCCGATGGCCTCGCTGAGCAGCTTGGGGTCGGCGCCTGAACGAAGCGCGGCGTCGATGGCCTCGCTGACGGTGAGGCCCAACTCAGGCTCAAGGGCGGCCAACAAGGCGTCGGCGGCGGCGGGGAGCTCGATGTGTCGCACACGCTGCTCGTGCCGATAGACGACCACGCGGGCGTCACAGGCCGTCATCGGGGGAGGCGTCTCGCCGCTCAGGGCTTGGGCGCGCCAGCGGTGGGCGTCGAGGGGCAGGCGCAGGCGCCGGGCCGTGGGGGAGCGGCCAAGGCGGGCGGTGGTGAGGGTGCTTGGATCCAGCGGTCTTGGGGCTGGCGCGTGAAAGACCTGGAGCACGGCGAGGTCTACGGCGGCGAGGGCCTGGTCTTCTTGGGGCGCGTCTTGGGCCTCAAGCCACACGAGCATGGGCTCACCGAGGCGCTCCAGGGTCCACGAGGTCGAGGGGTGGTCCTGCACATAGCGGTCGAGCTGGGCGTCGGCGTGTTCACCCCAGAGAGCGGTGAGGCCGGGGAGGTTGGCCCGGAGCGCGGCGCGGTGGCGTAGGACGTGCTGCTCCCGGTAGACGCCGATCTGCTGCAGCGGGCTCAGGCCGGGGCCGCCGGAGAACAGCGCGCCGTCCAAGGGGCTGAGGCCGCGGATCATGGCCATGAGCTGGGCGCGCCAGGCCTCGGGGAGCGGCGTCGTCATGGGGCGAGGGCCCGGTCACGGACGGCGCGGGCGGCGTTGGCCTCGGCTTGAAGACGCTCAAAGCTGGGGAGCTGGTCATCCCACTCAATGAGCGTAGAGACCGCGCCGATCTTGCCGATGAGCGCGGCGTACAGCGCCCAGACCTCATCACAGACCGGGTGGTCGTGGGTGTCGAGGCGGAAGCCGTCACGGATGGAGTGCCCGGCGAGGTGAACCTGCACCACACGGTCAAGGGGCAGGGTGTTGAGGGTACCCTCGGGCTCAAAGCCGTGGTTCACTGAAGACACAAAGACGTTGTTCACGTCGAGCAGCAGCGCGCAGTCGGCGCGCTCACACAGCGCCGCCATAAACTCGGCCTCGGGCATCGTCGAGCCCCGATAGCTCAGGTACGACGAGACGTTCTCGACGGCGAACAGGCGGCCGCTGAGATCTTGAATCCGCTTAATGCGGTCGATGACGTGTTGAAGCACGTCGTCTGTGTAGGGTAGGGGCAAAAGATCGTGGGTGTTCACCCCGGCGTGGCCGGTCCAGCAGGCGTGATCCGAGAACCAAGGCGGGTTGAGGCGGGCCAAGAGGGCCAACAGACGGCGCTGGTGATCGGGATCCGCGGCGTCGCCCAAGGACATCGAGACGCCGTGGGGCACGACGGGGTACGCCGCTTGGAGCCGCGCCAAGTTCTCTAAGGGGGGCCCGCCGTCGAGCATAAAGTTCTCGGCGATGACCTCAAACCAGTCCATCGCCGGGTGTTCGTTGAGCACGACGCCATAATGGGGCACACGGAAGCCGACGCCGACCCCCAGATCGGGGACGGCGAAGCGGCTCACACGGCGCGTCGGGCCGGGCAGGATCAGCCCGCCTTGGGGGGCTCAGCGGCGCCTTCAGCGGGCATCGCGGCGTCGGCGGAGGGGCACATCGTGCGGTCCTTGTGGGTGCAGCAGCCGCCCTGGGCCTTACACTCGTTGAGCCCGGCGCAGGCGTTTTTGCCCTCGACGTGGCAGCCGCCCTGGGCCTTGCACTCGTTCATGCCCTTGCAGGCGTGCTCGGCGGCCTTGGCGGGCTGCTCGGTGGCGGCGGCGGTGGGGGCGGCGGGGGCCTCGGGGGCGGCGGCCTCCGGTGGGGGTGGTCGGCGCGGAGTCGCCGCAGGCGGTGAGCCCGGCGAGCAAGCCCGCGAAGGCGGCGGAGGTGAGCGCGGCGTGAAGGGAGCTGCTCATTGGGGGTGTCCTCTGGTGGGTCCAAGAGCATAGCTTGATCCCGGGCCGACACGCCAGCGGTTAAGGGGGCCCGCTGAGGAGGAGCGACCCAATGCCGCAGCGATCCGCCGCCACCCGCGAGAGCTGGAGAATCAAGCCTTTCCCGGCTCAACGAGAGGCGCTGCCCTTCGTGGGGCGCTTTGAGGGCGAAGAGGTCCGCCGCCTTCAGCAGGGCCTCGTGCCCCAAGACGTCGAGGACAAGTGGTTCGTCTACCACGAGGACGGCTGGCTCTACCTGCACCGGGCGATCACCGGCTCGTGCATCTACGCGCTGCGCTTGAGCGTCGAAGGAGAGGTCGCCAGCGTGGCCGAGGCCTGGGTGAACACCGACCCCAACGAGTACACCGCCACGGACCGCGCCTGGGACGCCGCGCTGCTGGGCTTCTTGGTGAACGACCTGCTCGCCGGGCGCCCGCAGGAGTTCCCCGTGCGCACGAGCCTGCCTGAAGACAAACAGCTCAACTTCCAGCACACCGTGGTGGGCAGGCGGCGGCGAAGCTGGGAGTAAACGCGGCCAGGGTCAGAAGGGCACGCCCAGAGGCCAGAGGTCGCGGCCGAGCACGATGGCGTTTCGGTGCAGGTTGTCTCTCGCGATGCGCACCATCGCCCGGGCCACGACCCGCACGGGGATCGGCAGCACGTTCTTGAGCTGATCGGCGAGCTCGGGCATCGCCTCGGCCGAGGCCATCCACCCCGGCAAGGCGCCGTCGCGGCCGTCGCGGTGCAGGGCCGAGGGGCGCACGAGGGTGTAGACGAGGCCGCTGTTCACGACGATGGCCTCGGCGGCACGTTTGGCGTCGTAGTACGGCCCGGGGACGGTAGACGTGCCCAAGGCGCCGAGCAAGATGAACCGCTTGACGCCGACCCGCTTGGCGCTGTCTACGAGCTGCTGGGCGCTGTCGATGTCGGAGACCTGGTAGGTGTCGCCGCTGCCGAACCGTTTCCGCATCGTGCCGACCATCGAGATCGCCACGTCACAGCCGCTCATCGCCTCGTCCAAGGCGGCGGGGTCGCTCAGCTCAAACAGGCGCGGCGCGGGCGGTCCACTGTATTTGGTGGCGCTCTTGGGGCGCACCTGCACGACGAGCTCCAGCCCCGCGCGCTGGGCCTCGGGCACAAACACCTGACCGGTGGCGCCCGTGGCGCCCGCGATGAAGGCCCGCATGGTCAGCGCCTCCCCGAGCAGGCGGCGTTGGCCAAGGCGTCGGCGCGCTCGTTCTCGGGCACGCCGACGTGGCCGGCCACCCAGCGCAGCTCGGCCTTGGGGTATTTTTTGAGCTGGGCCTTCACCGAGGCGATGAGCTCTTGGTTGGCCTTGGCCTTCCAGCCCTTCGTGAGCACCCCGGCGGCGTAGGTGGAGTCGGTGAACACGACCACCTTCTCGGCGCCGGGCACCCCGGCCTGGGTGAGCAGGTCGACGGCGAGGCTGATCGCCGTGAGCTCGCCGACGTTGTTGGTGGCCACGCCGCAGGAGCGGCTGCCCTCGATGACCCGGCCGTCGCTGAGCTTGAGCACGGCGCCCGCCCCGGCGGGGCCGGGGTTGCCGCGGCAGGCGCCGTCGGTGAAGGCCATGTGGGTGCCCACCAGCGCCGCGACCTGCTCTTTGGCCGAGGCCAAGGCGGCGGCGGCCTGGGCGGTGGTGCGGCTCCCGGCGCTGCCAAATCCGCTGCCTCGACCGGCGGGGGCCGGGGCGGCGTCCGCGGAGACGCCCGGAGGAAGCTCGACCGCCTCGCCGAAGGCTCGCCCGACGTTCGTGGGGCTGCCGGAGTAGATCTTCGCGCCGGGGGCCTCGGAGTAACGCACGTTCACCCGGCTTTTTACCATGAGGAGCTGGCCGTCGGGGCCAAGCTCAGCCCAGGCCTCTTTCTCCTTAAACTGCACCTTCATCCACGCCACGGGCACCTCCAGGGCGGGCCCCTTAACCGGCCAAGCGCCGGGGAGCGGCGGGAATCATGGCTCATCACGCAGACGGTAGCCCACGCCGGTCTCGGTGACGAGGTGCCGGGGCTCGTTCGCGTCGCGCTCGATCTTGCGGCGTAAGGCGTGAACGTGGACCCGGACGTAGTGCGTCTGCCGCAGGTGCGCGGGGCCCCAGACCTCCCGCAAGATCTGGGCGTGGGTGAGCACTCGCCCGGCGTGGCGGGTGAACAGCTCCAACAGCTTCCACTCGGTCTGGGTGAGCGGCACCAGCGCGCCGTCGACGCGCAGCTCTCGCCGGGCGCGGTCTACCTCCAGGTCGCCAACCCGAAAGACGGGCTCCGGGGCGTTGGCGCTCGTCGCCCGATGCCGCAACGCCACACGAACCCGCGCCATGAGCTCCCCGGCGCCGAAGGGTTTGGTGAGGTAGTCATCGGCCCCGGCGTCAAGGGCCTCGACCTTGTCGTGCTCCCGCTCTCGCGCCGAGAGCACGACGACGGGGGCCGTGGACCAGGCCCGAAAACGCCGCACCCAATCGATGCCGTCGCCATCAGGCAGGCCGAGATCGAGGAGCACGAGCTCCGGCGCCCGGGTGGTGGCCTGAAGATCGGCCTCACGGCAGCTCGACGCGGTGACGACCTGCAGCTCGTGGGCGGTGAGGAGCGCGGTCAGAAACGCGCGCATCGCGGGCTCGTCATCGACGATCAGCACGAGGGGAGCGGGGGTCATGGGGTCACCTCTGGGGTGTGTAGGCCCTCGGGGCCGCCGACGGGGAGATCCAACACAAACCGCGCGCCGCCGCCTTCGCGGGCCTCTACCCGGGCCTCGCCGCCGTGAACCTGGGCGACGGCGCGCACGATGGCGAGGCCCAGCCCCGCGCCGCCGGACGGCGTGCTGCCCCGGGCGAAGGTCTCAAAGATTCGGGCGCGCTCCGCCTCGGGCACCCCGGGCCCACGATCACTCACGGTCAGCCGCGCGCGCCCGGCGGCCTCATTCACCTCCACGGCGACCTCTACGGCCCCGCCATCGGCGCTGTCTCCCGAGGTGTGGCGCAGGGCGTTCTCGATGAGGTTCACCAAGGCTTGCTCCAAGAGTCGGCCATCGGCGGCGAGCATGATCGGCTCCTCCGGGGCGTGGATGAGGATCGCGCGGCCTTGGCTCGTCCGGCGCATCCGCCCGACGGCGACGCCGACGAGATCTTGGGCGACCTCCCACTCTAGCCGGGGGGTGAGCGCCCCAGCGTCTAAGCGGGTGAGGTGCAAGAGGTTCTCTAAGAGCCGCTCTAGGCGCAGCGCCTCGGCGGCGATCTCGCCGAGCATCTCCGCGCGGCGGGCCGATGGCACACGGTCGCCAAGCTCGGCCAAGGTGGTGGCGGAGCCGGTGATCGCGGCCAAGGGTGTGCGCAGATCGTGGCTCACCGAGGCGAGGAGGTTGGAGCGCACCCGCTCGATCTCCGCGGCCCGGGACGAGCGCGCGGCGGCCTCGGCGAGACGCTGGCGGGCCAGGACGAGGCTGCACTGGTCGAGCATGGTCTGTAGCAGGTGTTGGCGGTCGGGATCGTCCAACGCCGCGCCCGCGGCGCGCATCCCGAGCACCCCAAACCGCTCGGCGTTGTGCTGCACGGGCAGGTAGAGCCCCTCCGCGTTGGGCAAGGTGCTCGTGCCCGCCCCCGCCTGGGCCCCGTGGCTCGCCGCCCACCACGCCGTCGCGTGCTCGGCTTGGCCCACGAGGGGCGCGCCGTGGGCGGCGATGAGGATCAGCTCGCCATCTTGCAGGCGCCACACACAGACGGCGGCGCTCAAGGCGTCGGCGGCGCGAGAGGCGAGGGCTTGGAGCGCCTCGTCGGGGCCGCTCACCGAGGCGAGCTGGCGCCCAAAGGTGTAGAGCGCCTGGGCCTCCGCCGCCCGCCCCTCGGCCTCCGCCGCCCGCGCGCGCATCCGCCCGGCGAGGTTCGCGACGGCGGCGCTGATGAGCCCGACGCCCACGAAGGTGAGGAGGTTGTGCGAGTCAGTGACCCAGAAGGTGTAATAGGGCTCGGTGAAGAAGAAGTTCAGCGCGGTGATGGCGGCGACGGCGGCGATGGCCGCGGCGGCGCGGTGCAGGCCAAAGGCCGCCCAGCCCACGGCGGCGAGGAACAACATCACCCGGTCGGACTCGCTCAGAAGACCTTGGCTCACGACGCCGAGGGCGGTGGCCAGGGCGACGACCCCCAAGGCTGAGGCGACATCTCGGGGGGGCAGCGGCGCCTGGGCGCGTGGGTTGGGGCGCAGGTTGGCGGGGCTTGGGCCCTCGGAGGGCACACCATGCAGCACGAGCTCGGGCCCCAGCCGCGCCACCTCTTCGCTGAGGCTACGCCGCCAGGGCCAGCTCCACCCGGCGCGTTGGGTGGCGCCCAGCACCACGGTGTTGAGGTTGTGGCGGCGGGCGTAGGCCACGATCGTCTCAGGCAGGGCCTCGGCCTCGACGATCTCCCCTTGGGCGCCGAGCTGCTCGGCGAGGCGAAGGTGCGCCAAGGCGCGGGACCGGGCCTCGTCATCTTCTCGCACAGTCGGCGTTCGCACGAGCAGGGCGCGCCAGGGGGCGTCCAGCGCTCGGGCGAGGCGCGCGGCCACACGCACAACCCGGGCGCTGTGGGGGCTGGGCCCGATGGCGACGAGCACACGGTCTGAAGCGGTCCAGACGGCCTGGGTCGCGGCGGCGTCACGCCAGTCGTCCACCTGCTCACCCACCCGGGCGGCGGCGCGGCGTAAGGCGAGCTCTCGTAAGGCCAGCAGATTCCCTTTACGAAAGAAGCCCGCCAAGGCGCGATTTGTGGCGTCAGCGCCGTACACCTTGCCGCCGCGAAGCCGCTCCAGCAGCTCATCGGGGGGAAGGTCCACCAGCTCGATCTCATCCGCCTCGTCGATCACACGATCCGGCACAGTCTCGCGCACGACGACGCCGGTGAGGCGCTGCACGACGTCGTTCATGCTCTCGATGTGCTGGATGTTCAACGTCGTCCACACGTCGATGCCCGCGTCACGCAGCTCCATCACGTCTTGCCACCGTTTGGGGTGGCGGCTGCCGGGGGCGTTTGTGTGGGCGAGCTCATCCACCAACAGCAAGGCCGGGCGCGCGGCCAAGGCGGCGTCGAGATCCATCTCCGGGGGCGTCGTGGGCCGTCGCGGCAACAACGTGAGCCCTGCGACCCGGCGAAGGGTCTCGGCGCGCTCGTGGTGCTCCACCACACCGACGAGCACCGGGCGGCCTGCGCGCTGGGCGTCGTGGGCGGCGTCGAGCATGCTGCAGGTCTTGCCGACCCCGGCGGCCGCGCCCAAGAAGACCTTCAGCCGCCCTCGTCTGGGCGCCTCAGAGGCCTTCGCCGCGGCGAGCAGGCGCTCGGGATCGGGCCGATCGTCGCTCATCGGGCGGTCGCCTGGGCGTCGAGGGTGAGGTTGAGCTTGAGCACGTTCACCCGCGCGGGGCCGATGCCGGACTCGGTCTGTGTGGCGATGAGCGTGTTCACCGCGTCGATGGAGAGGCCCCGCGCCTGGGCGACCCGGGGCGCCTGGAGCCGCGCCGCCTCGGGCGAGATGTGGGGATCGAGGCCGGATCCGCTCGCCAGCAGCAGCTCCGCGGGCACGGCCTCGGGGCCTACACCCTCGCGGGCGACGAGCTCGTCAAGCCGCGCCAGCGCTTGCTCCCGTAAGGTGGGGTTCGTGGCCGCGAGGTTTGAGCCCGCCGCCGCCCGGGGGTCGTAGTTTGCCGCGGAGGGGCGCGGCGAGAAGTAGCCGGGGCTCACCGTAGGCTGGGCGACCAAGGCCGAGCCGACGATGACCCCATCACGAACGATCACGCTGCCTTGGGCCTCCTCAGGGAACAACACCCCCGCGAGGCCCGTCGTCACCAAGGGCCACAGAAGCCCGGCGCCGAGGATGGCCGTGAGGGTGAAGCGCGCGGAGATGAGGAGCATAGAGGCCGTAGACACAGGATTTGAGACAGGGCTGGACATAAACACTCCGAGGCTTGATGTCACGAGAGGCCGAGCGCGCTGAGCCCGAGGTCGAGGAGCTTGATGCCGACAAACGGCGCGATGAGGCCGCCCACGCCGTAGACCATCAGCGAGCGGGTGAGCCGGGCCTCGGCGCGCTCCGCACGAAGCTCCACCCCACGCAGCGCCAACGGCACGAGCGCCGGGAGGATGAGCGCGTTGAACAAGAGCGCCGCGTACAGCGCCGTTCTGGGGCTCGACAGGTCGAGCACGTTGAGCTCCTTGAGGCCGGGCAGCGACACGGCGAACATCGCCGGGAGCAGCACAAAATACTTCGCCACGTCGTTCGCGAGGCTGAACGTGGTCAGCGCCCCGCGGGTGGAGAGGAGCTGTTTGCCGATCTCGACGACCTGGGCGAGCTTGGTGGGGTCGGAGTCGAGATCAATCAGGTTCGCGGCCTCTTTTGCCGCTTGGGTGCCCGCGTTCATCGCCAGGCCCAGATCGGCCTGGGCCAAGGCCGGGGCGTCGTTGGTGCCGTCCCCGGTCATCGCCACGAGCTTGCCCGCGCGCTGCTCGTCACGCACCCGCTGGAGCTTGTCTTCAGGGGTGGCCTCGGCGATAAACCCGTCTACACCGGCCTCGGTGGCGATGGCCGCGGCGGTCAGCGGGTTGTCGCCGGTCACCATGATCGTCTGTATGCCCATCTCGCGCAGCCTGGCAAAACGCTCCTTCATCCCTGGCTTGAGCACGTCCACCAGGCCGATCACGCCCAAGGGCTGCGGGCCTTCAGCGACCACCAGGGGGGTGCCGCCGCGCCGGGCGATCTCCTCCACCAGCCGGGTGAGCTCAGCGCCCAAGGGCGCCCCGCCTTGCCCCACAATCCACGCGCCGACGGCGCTCACCGCGCCCTTTCGGATGACTCGCCCGTCGGGCAGATCCACCCCAGACATGCGGGTGCTGGCCGAGAACGGCACAAACGTCGCCCCGGCCGCGGCGGCCACGCCCTCCCCAGCCAGCGCCACGATGGAGCGCCCCTCAGGCGTTGGATCCTCCAGGGAGGCGAGGGTGGCGGCCTCCCGCAGCCGCGCGTCTGAGACGCCGCTCAGGGCGATGAGCTGCCGCGCCTGACGCGCGCCTAAGGTGATGGTGCCGGTCTTGTCGAGCAACATCAGGTCGATGTCTCCGGCGATCTCGATGGCCCGGCCCGACTTCGCCAAGACGTTCGCCCGCAGCGCCCGGTCCATGCCCGCGATGCCGATGGCGGGCAACAAGCCGCCGATGGTCGTGGGCACAAGGCACACAAACAGGGCCACCAAGGTTGAGTGATCGATGCTGGCCCCGACGGCGGCGGCGAGGCTCGGCAAGGTGGCGCAGACGATCAAGAACACCAAGGTGAGCGCGGCGAGCAAGGTGCCCAAGGCCACCTCGTTCGGCGTCGGCTGGCGCTCGGCGCCCTCGACGAGCTTGATCATGCGGTCCAAGAAGCTGTCGCCGGGCTGGGCGGTGATGACGAGCTCAAGCTCATCGGAGAGCACGCGGGTGCCGCCGGTGACGCCCGAGCGGTCTGTGCCGGCCTCACGCAGCACCGGCGCCGACTCCCCGGTGATCGCCGACTCGTCCACCGTCGCCGCGCCGCGCACCACCTCGCCGTCTCCGGGGATCACCTCTCCGGCGCTCACGGCCACACGGTCTCCGGGGCGCAGGGCCGTCGAGGGCACCCGCTCCTCCTCCCCCGAGGCGGTGAGGCGCCGGGCGATCGTGTCGGATCGTGTGGCGCGCAGGGCGCTGGCCTGGGCCCGGCCTCTGGCCTCGGCGAGGCCCTCGGCGAAGGTGGCGAGCTGCACGGTCAACAGCAGGATGAGCGCGATGGCCGCGTCGTCTCCCCAGGGCTGGCCGGTCTGGGCGTCTCTCAAGGCGAAGATCCCGCACAGCGCCGCCCCAACGCCGACGGTGAACATCACCGGGCTCTTGGCGAGGCGTCTTGGGTGCATCCCCTCGACGCTGGCGCGCAGCCCTTGCGTGAGGATCTCAGGGGTGATGAGAGGAGGGGCGCTCATTTGGCCTCCACGGGAGCAGACTCGGCGGCGAGCTGCTCGGCGACGGGGCCAAGGGCCAGGGCCGGGACGTAGGTGAGGAGCTGCAGGGTGACGATCACGCCCAAGAGCGTGGCCAAGAACGCGCCGCTGCCGACAGAGAGCGTGCCCGCCGTGCGTGGGGCGGCTGATTTTGTGGCGAGGCGACCGACGATGGCCAAAGGCGCGATGATCGGGATGAAGCGGGCGAGCACGAGCACGGCGGCGCAGGTGAGGTTCCACCAGGGGGTGCCGTCGCCCAAGCCCTCAAACCCTGAGCCGTTGTTCGCCGCGGCGCTGGCGTACTCATAGAGCACCTGGCTGAGCCCGTGGGGGCCGGGGTTTGACGTGTTCGCCAGACCCAGCTCAAACGAGAGCGCCGTGGGCAACAACACACAGACGGGGATGAGCAAAGACGCCAACGCCGCCACACGCACCTCCTTCACCTCCACCTTTCGCCCCAGCAGCTCCGGCGTGCGCCCGATGAGCAGGCCCGCCACAAACACCGCCAAGATCAAGTAGACGATGAGGTTGATCACCCCGACGCCGACGCCCCCGAAGGCGGAGTTGATGAACATGCCGATGAGCGGAAACAGCCCCGAGAGCGGCAACAAGCTGTCGTGCATGCCGTTCACCGAGCCGTTTGAGGTCATGGTCGTCAAGGTCGCCCACATCCCCGTGCTCTCCACCCCCAAACGAAGCTCCTTGCCCTCCCAGTTGGGGCCGGGCGCGCCGAGGCCCGTCAACGCCGTGTTTGTGCCTAGCTCAAGCCAGATCACCGGCGTACACAGCGCCACCGCCAAGATCAACATCGACGCCACGGCCACGCGCCCCAGGCCCCGCTCAGTCATGCGCCCGATCAAGAACGCGCAGGCCAAGGGCAAGAGCACGATGGCGAGCAGCTCCAGCACGTTTGAGACGGGGGTGGGGTTCTCGAGGGGCACGGCGCTGTTTGGGCCGTACCAGCCGCCGCCGTTGGTGCCGAGCTGCTTGATGGCCACCATCGCCGCGACGGGGCCCACGGGGATCACCTGCTCGGTCAACCCCGCGGCGGCGTCGATGGGCGTGGCCACGACGGCGCCGTGAAGGGTGCTCGGCACCCCTTGAGAGGTCAGCGCCAGGGCCCAGATCGTCGCCAGCGGCAACAGCACGCGGGTGACCGAGCGCACGAGGTCTTTGGGGTAGTTGCCCAGGTCGATGTCACCCACGGCGTCTGTGCGTCGTCCCTCTGCGCCGCCGACGAGGCCACGCAAGGCGGCGAACATCGCGGCGAGCCCCACGGCGGGGGTCACCACCTGGGCGGTCACCACGGCGGCGAGCTGCCCCAAGTAGCTGAGCTGGGCTTGGCCGCTGTAGTGCTGCTGGTTGGTGTTGGTGATGAAGCTCGCCGCGGTGTGCAAGGCGAGCTCCCAGTTCATGCCCTTCACGCCGTCGGGGTTCAGGGGCAAGGCGCCTTGGGCCAAGAGGAGGAGATAAATCGCCGCGCCCAGGACGGCGTTTGTGGCGAGTATCCACCGCGCCCACAGCCGCCAGCCCATCGGCGCGGCGCTGTCCCAGCCGATGAGGCGGTGAATCACCGCGTCAACGGGGTCAAACAGGCGGTCCAGCGGGGAGGGCGCCCCGGTGGCGACGATGTGGATCCATCGCGCCAACGGCAGGCCCAAAGCCAGAGACGCCACGATCACGATCAGCACAGTGAGCATGGGTCACATCCTCTCGATGAGCGACACGAAGGCCGCGCAGAGGGCGAACAGCCCGAGCAAGATGGCGAGTCCGAGGAGGCTCATCGCAGCACCTCGGGCCAGAGGAGCGCCACCAAGAGGTAGACGCTGACGGCGAGCACGGTGAACAACAAGAGCAGGTTCATTGCGGCTCCGAGAGGGCTTGGCGGGCGATGGCCTCAAACGAGGAGCTGAGCCCGAGGGTGAACGTCGTCTGCTGGGTCTCTGTGGGGGAGACGGGGTCATCGGCGAAGAAGACAGGGTCCAACGCCCGATCGTGCCGGGCCTCAAGACGCACGATCACCCCGGGCGCGAGCTGATGCGTCGCGCCGACGGTCACCTCGCCGAGCAGAGAGGTAGGCCAGAAGATCGCGCCGAGGGCGTCGTCGCTGCCCACCTCGTAGAACACGTCGCCGCGGGCGCCAAGCCCCCAAGACTCCGTCACCGGCACGTTCACGGCGAGCTGCGCCGCGGCAAAACGCGCCGGGCCCCCCTCTCGGCGCTCCTGCCCAGCCGTCCCAGCGATCAGCAGGCTCGCCGGGCCCACGGGCAGGTCCGCCCAGAGGTCAACGGTGTGGCGCCAGGGGCGATCCCCCGCGCCCTCGGCCCCGCCGATGTACAGCGCGTGAAGCCGCGCGCCCTCGGGGAGCTGATGGTCTACCCACAGCCCGACGGTCTTGCCCTCGTTGTCGTCAACAATGCGGTTCCAGCCGTTGAACACGCCGCCGGTGAGGGTGGTGTTCTCGCCCAAAGGCGCGGCCACACGCACCCCCGTGAGGTAAAACGGCAGGCCGACGCCGAGGTTCGACAAGGACCAGAAGCGGTTGTCTTTGGCGGCGGCGCCATCAAAGCCCACTGGCGAGAGGAACACGCCAGCGTCGAGGGTGACGCCGCGGGCCAAGGTGGCGCCGCCCCAGGCCTCACGCACCACAGAGAGCTCTCGGGCGCCCGTCGCGGCGAAGGCCCCAGCGCCCGTGGGCTCCGTGGCGAAGAGCGCCGCGGGCACGGTGCCCGTCTGCAGCGCGATCGTCCCCCGGGCGACGTCATCGACCACGGCGACATGGGCGGAGGCCAACGAGAGCGTGAGGCTGTTGTGCCGATCGTCAAAGCCGCGCAGGGCGGTGACGTGGTTTGTGGGCTGGTTGAGGTTCCAGGCGTAATATCCCTCGACGAAGCCGCCCACACGAACAGTGGGATCCTCAGCGTGAGCGACCTGGAGGAGCAGGAGCAGGGGCGTTGTGACCACGAGGCCTCCTTGTTGGGCCTCATGGTCATAGGTCGGCGCCGCGTCAAAGGGACATCAAGAGCGCAGGAGCGGGTGTAAAGACGGCATAAAGACGCCGTCCTATCCACGGTTTACTCCTCGTTGTGCAGCCGTCCGTACGACCACGCCAGCTCACGCAGGCGGCTGGCCGCCCACCACGGCGGGTCGTGCATACGCCAGGTCCAGTTGCCTTCAGCCTCGCCGGGCACGTTCATCCGGGCCTCACCGCCGAGCGCCATCACGTCTTGCATCGGGGCGATGGCGTCGTTGGCCACGGACGCCCACGCCATCCGGATGAGATCCCAGGCCACGTCCGATCCGTCCCGACCGGCGTACACCCGGAAACGGTGCCGCGCGGGCTCGGGCGCGCTGTGGTACCAGCCGATCGCCGTGTCGTTGTCGTGGGTGCCGGTGTAACAGACCCAGTTGGGATCGGGGTAGTTGTGGGGCAAGAAGTGGTGTGTGGCGTCGGAGCCAAACGCGAACTGCAGCACCTTCATGCCCGGGGCGCCGATGTGCTGGCGAAGCTGGTTGACGTCTTCAGTGATGATGCCCAGGTCTTCAGCGATGAGCGGCAGCGGGCCCAAGGCGTCAAACAGCGCGTTGCCCGGGCCCGGCGTCCAGTAGCCCTCCATGGCGGTCTCGGCGGTGATCGGCACGGTCCAGGCGGCGGAGAGGCCGCGGAAGTGGTCGATTCGCGCGCGGTGAACGTGGCGTAACACTCGGCTCAAGCGCAGCTTCCACCAGGCGAAGTCGGTCTCGGCGTGGGCCGACCAGCGGTAGTGTGGGTTGCCCCAGAGCTGGCCCGTCGGCGAGAAGTAGTCGGGGGGCACGCCGGTCACCACCGAGGGGCGCCCGTCGTCGTTCAGCTCAAACAGCTCACGGTTCACCCAGGTGTCGCAGCCGTCGCCCATGACGAAGATCGGCACGTCGCCGATGAGCTGCACCCCCCGGCGGTCGGCGTAGCTGCGAAGCTCGTCCCACTGCGCGTCAAAGATGAGCTGCAGCGCGATCTGCCGCATCACGCCGGCCTCTCGACGTTTGAGCTCCTCAAGGAGCGTGTCTGGGTCGCGGTCCCGAAGGCCGGCGTTCTCCCACGACCACCAGCCCTCACCAAACTCCTCGTGAAGCTCGGCGAACAGCGCCCAGTCCGTCACCCACGGGTTCTCCTGGGCGTAGGCCTGCACCCGGGCGGGGTCGCGGGCGATGAGGCGGTCGGCGGCCTCTCGCAACAGCGGGCGCTTCCACTGGTTGACGCCGTCTACCTCAACCTTTGGCGTGGGCAGCGGCAGGGGGCGCGGGTCGAGGAGGCCGTCGCGGATGAGCCACTCCAGCGAGATGAGCGCGGGCTCGCTGGCGAGGGTCGAGGGGGAGGCGTAGGGGCAGAAGCCGGGGCCGACGCGGTTCAGCGGCAGCACCTGCCAGGTCGAGCAGCCCGACCGGGCCAGCCAGTCCACCAGCCGGTGCGCCGCCGGGCCGATGTCGCCGACGGGGCCAGGCGAAGGCAAGGAGGAGATGTGCAGGAGGATGCCAGCTCGACGCATGGAGGCTCCAGTAGGGACGGGATCGTGAAGGATTGGGACCGGCGATGACCACGAGCGGCACGCGCCGCGGCCACATCCTCATATCCTGTCGTTGGCCCCGGCTGGTGAGCCCCGCTCGACGAGGTGACCCGCGACGTAACCCACGACGGCGCGGCGGCGCCGCCGGGTCAAGAGCAGGACGCCGAGGGTGGTGAGCCCGAGCGCCCCACCGCCGCCAGATGTGGCGCAGCCGCCACAGCTCTCAGACTTGCCGTCGCCGCCACCGGCGCCGCTGTCGGCCGCGCCTTCGGAGTCGTGCTCGGAGTCGCTATCAGACGCGCTGTCTGAGCTGCTGTCAGAGCCGCTGTCAGACGCGCTGTCTGAGCCGCTGTCTGCGCCGCCGGAGTCTGTGCCAGATCCGCAGCGCCCGGCGACGTCGTAGACGTTGGCGCCGCCGCAGTCCGCGGTCACCCAGATCGGCGAAGACCAGGCCTCCTCACGGTTGCTCTCGTAGACATGCAGCCACACCGCCATCGTCGTGTCTTTGTCCCAGTCCGACCAGGTGAAGCTGCCGCTGGCGTCGGCGGTCCCCGGGCTCCAGGTGGCCAGCTTGGTCATGGTGCCGCCGCCCTCGACGGAGATCGCGAGCAGCTCCACCGTGGTGATGCTGAGCTCGGCGGAGTACGACCAGGAGAAGGTCGGGGTGTCGCCGACGTACTCCGCGCCCATCGGCACGGCGCCGCCGTCCTCGGCGCCAAAACGTAAGATCGGGCGGATTCCGGTGGTGGCGTAGGTAGAGCGGCTGGTCAACGAGTCGTAGATGCCCTCCCGGCTGAGATCTGTCGCGACGAAGGCGTTGAGGCCGCTCTTGGCGTTCTTGAAGTTGAAGGGGTTGCCGAGGAAGCCCTCGTGGTTGTCGGAGGCCGCGATAAACCCCATACGGTTGCCCGCCGCGAGGCCGTCGTAGACGCCCGATCCCTTCGCGTTCTGAATCGAAGAGTCGCCCCACACCGAATAAATCTCAGCGATGGGCCGGTAGCTGTCATCCCGGTCACGCCAGTTAAAGCCGGTGTAGGAGCTCGCGTGGGGCACCGAGAAGGAGCGCGCGCCGATGGTGGCCTCGGTCTCAGCGATAAACGCCCACAGAGAGAGGTCGCTGCCGGTGAGCCCCGTCGTGGCGGAGTCCACCTGGGGGCCATCGCAGCGGTCGTAATAGACGTTGTGGTGGCCCTCTTGGCCGGGGCTGTTCACCTCGCCCATCCACTCAAAGCCCAACATCGCCACATACCGGCCCTCTTCGGTCCACTCGTCACAGACGGTCTGCATGTGCGCCCAGAGCGCCTCCCCCTCGATCACGTCGGGCTCGGGCTTCTGAGTCTCGCAGCCCACCTGGAGGCCCACGACGTCGCGGGCGTACTCGTGGTTGAGATCGATGAGCTGGCCCGTCTCGTCGGTGTAATGATGACCGTGGTGGGTGTGCAGGTCACCCCAATAAATGGAGAGCTGCGGCGCCGAGGTGGAGACCTCGACGGGGTTCGAGAACCAGCTCCCCCCTTTGGACGTCACGGCCTCCAAGCGGGTGACGCCGGGCTCCGTGAGGGTGACCTCAAAGCTCCAGACCCCTTGGTCTGCTGGCGAGAAGGTATAGGACTGCCCCGCGATCGTGACCGTGTCGGTGAACATCGGCGTGTTGTTGCCGAAGTTGTCCAGTGCGGCCACCGTGACGGTGAACGGCACGCCGACGAGCGCTTGAGACGGCACGCTGACGAGCAAGATGCGCGGCAGACGTGTGGTGACGAACTCAAACTTTGGCCCCCGGACCTCGGTGAGCGGGCTCCCGGCGAGCTTCTCGTGAACGCGCAGATCCAGCTCACGCATGGCGCGGGTGAGGGTCTGAAGGCCGCAGTCGGGGTTGTCGGTGGTGTCGCCGAAGGTGAACGTGATCGTGTCGCCCTGCGCGAGGGAGCCGCTGGTCACGTACACCGTCGTGCCGCCGGGCATGAAGAGGTTCGCCGTCTCGATGTCTCGGACGAGCTCGATCTCGGCGGTGGCCGCGCTCGTTTTGGCGGTGACGAGCCCGGCGGAGGCCGGGGCGTTCGGCGCGGCGAACGGCGTACACGCCGCGGGATCGGTCTGGAGATACCCCTCTTTGGCCCATCGCATCCCATGAAAGATGGGATCATCGACCTTCACCGCGTCCCCCTCGGCCAGACCGCCTGGCCCAACGACATAAACCACATCAAACGTGACCTTCTCATGCACCTCAAGGCGATCGGGGACCATTGAGAACTTGCCGACGGCCGTAGGCAGAGGCTCCGCCGCGAAGCCGAGGCTCGTGAAGGTGAAGAGGATGAGGTTTACAGGGACCACGGGTGTTGCCCTCCTGAGGCGCCGAGACCCGACCGGCTCTGGTTTGTGTTGTGTGTCATTTGCGCTCCTGCGCGGATGGGGACGGCCATTCTTTCTGCCGCGACCCTCCGGGAGGAGGGTGTGTCTGCGCCGACTCAGAGGCCCGGCGGCGTAGGGGATGGGGGAGAAGGTTTGGCTCCCGCGCGCTTGGAGCGCTCGGGGCCCGGTGAGTGGTTCTTGTCGACCGAGTCACGCTTGCGTCCAGCGGACGCGACAGGGGGCAGAGAGGCTGAGAAGATCAGTGGTTTGGGAACCATGAGTCCTCCTGATGAGGGCGACATCATAGCCTCATCCGCGGGCGATGGTGAGCCAGATAGCGCCCTCGCCTTCATTTCAGTGGCTTAGACCCCCAGCGCGGGCCCCATGGCCCGATCTTCGCCGCGGGTCGGCCGCGTGAGCAGGGTGATCCGGCCCTCAGGGCAGCCAGGGATCCTGCCCCCCGGTGGCGCCGAGATCGGCCCGGCTGCCGTCTGTGTCGAGTTCTGTGGGCTCCCCGGCGTCGATGGCGGGGCTCCCCTCCAACAGCCTGACGTCAGGCGGGTGCGCCTCGGGGTCGGCGAGGAGGGGATCCACAAACAAGAGCCCGTCGCCGCCAAGCTCGCCGAGCGCGCCGCCGGTTAGGGCGCCGGTCTGCCCATACAAGAGCGACCACCGCCAAGACAGCGAGGCCCCGTCCTCGGTGAACAAGGCGATGGGGCCATCGGGGCGGTAGGCGATGGTGTTGAGGGCGGTCACCGTGGCGCCGTCGCCCAGCCAGAGCACCGACCCCGCGACGCTGGCGGTTGCGCTGAGCGAGGTGATGTTGTTGAGCGAGGCCACGCCGTCAAACACCCACAGATCGCCGCCATCCACGGCGCTGTTTCCGCCAAAGACGACGCCCGCCGCGGTGAAGGTGGCGCCCTCACCCCGCATCGCGACCGCGCCGCCGCCCAAGGCCAGGCCATCGGTGAGCTGGCTCGCCGTGACCGTGACCGATCCACCCGTCGCGACGCGGATGTGGCCGCCGTCGCGCCCCGCCGCTGAAGAGTCGCTCAGCACGTCGTCGAGGAGCACCTCGGCCCCCTTGACGAAGAGCACGCCGCCGTCCATGAGCGCCGAGGAGCCCGAGACGCGGCTGCTGGTCACCATCAGCGCGCTGTCCATCACATAAAACGTGCCGCCCCAGCTCGCCTCGTTGCTCTCAAACACGCTGCTGTGGACGATGACGTCGGAGCCCTCGGCCACGAAGATCGCGCCGCCGCGCGCGCCGATGTTGCCCCGGAACGTCGAGTCCTCCACCAAGACCTCGCTCGCCAAGGCGGCGATGGCCCCGCCGCCGTAATACCCGAGGTTCCCAACAAACAGCGACTCGGTGACGTTCACCTCACCGTCGATGACCACGAGGCCGCCGCCGATGGACTGGCCGCTGTGCCGGGCGAGGTTCTGAACGAAGCGGCAGTTGTGAACGGTCAGGGCGCTGTCCAGGACGTAGATCCCCGCCCCAGACCAGGCGTTGCCCAAGGCCCAGCGGTTCTGTGTGCCATGACCCCGGGTGAGGGTGAAGCCCGAGACCATCGCGGAGAGCGGCTCGCCGCTGGTGGCGAGGATCGTAGACTCGTGCGGCGTGTCCTGGCTGTTGATCTCGGTGACCGAGGGCCCCGAGGTCGAGATGAGCACGATGTCTTTGCCGCGTAGGTCAACGCCGCCGGGGTAAGTGCCCGGGGCCACGAGCACACGGTCCCCGTCGCTGGCGGCGTCGATGGCCTCTTGAATCCCGACATAATCCCCAGCGCCGCCGGGATCGACCAAGAGGTCGGCGGCCTCAGCGTTGGTGGTCTGACCAAACAATGCCCAGAGCGCGCCGCAGCCGACGAGCGCTGAAGTCCCCCTCGCCCCGCTCATTCCGCCCAGCCGTCGGCGTGGGGGAGCAGCACGAGGTTGTAGGTCTCGACGAGGCCGCTGCGCGCCCACAGCACGTCCTCTTCATCGAGGCAGTCGTCTTCGCGGAGGTCAAACTCGACGACGCGGTCGTTGTGCGAGTCGGCGACGAGCATCGTGCCCTCTGGGGTGAACACCGCGTCTCGTGGCCAGTCCAGGGCGGCACGAGCTTTGGGGGCGGGGCAGCCAGGGCCGGGGATCTGGCGGGTCACCTCGCCGTCCCAGGTGATGAACAGGATCCGGTTGTTTCCAGAGTCGGAGACGGTGAACCCCGAGCCGTCGGCCAAGGCCCTGGGGTTGTGGTTCTGGTGCAAGAGCGTGGTGTCGTTGTGCTCAGGGTACCGAAACACCAGAGACCAGGGCGGGTCGCCGTCACGCTCGGGGACGGCGGGCTCAAACAGCATGACGTGGTTGAAGTTGTCGCCCCGGGCGGAGACCATCAGGTGCTCTACGCCATCCCGCAGAATCAGCTCGACGTCGTTCGGGTTGCTAAAGAGGCCGCTCATATACGGATCAGTCAAGGTCTCCGTCGAGATCTCCCAGCGCGGCTCCCACGCGCGTGAGACGCCGAGCACACGGTTGTTGTGGGTGTCCGAGCTGATGAGCTCGTCGCCCCAGGGGATGATGTTGTGCGTGGCGCGGGTGTTCGTTCGGGTCGGCTCACCGCCATACTTCAAGTTGTTTGGGGCGTAGAGCTCCTCCACGAGCGCGCCGGTCTTCACGTCGAGGGTGTAGGCGACCCCCTCGGTGAAGTAGTCCAGGGCGCCCACATAGATCGTCTCATCGACCAGGTTGAGGCCGTGGGTCTTGATGGGGTTCTCGCCCCAGATCTCCGACTGGTGAAACGTCCAGACCACGACGGCGTCCGGGTCGGCGTCGCGGGCGTCGGGGCCCAGGCGCAGCCGCAGCACCTGCTGCAGGTCGGTGACGCTGGCCAGCAGGTCGTACCCCAGGTTCTCCGCGGCGGGCTTGGAGTCGTCCTTCGCCGGGGCATCCTTGTCTGAATCGGCGCCGTCGTCTCCGGCGCAGGCCCCAACGAGCAGCGGCGCGAAGAACATCCAAGCGTGAGCGCGAGCCAGCGCCGTCTTGGGGCTTGGCTCGTCGGTCACCAGCGAGGCTTCGAGCCGCGGGAGACGAGCGCGGCGATGCGGAGAAGGGGGAGCATGCCGATCATTGTAGCGCGGAGGCGGCGGGTGGTGAGCCCGCCGCCCCCGACACCCGGGGGATCAGCCCTTCGCGGCGCCGAAGCGGGCGGCGGCGCCGTCCCAGTTGGCGAGGTTCCAGAAGGACTCGACGTAGGCCGCGCGCTTGTTCTGGTACTTGAGGTAGTAGGCGTGCTCCCACACGTCGCAGACGAGCAGGGGCGTCGAGCCCCAGTCCGCGAGGTTCTGGTGCTGCTCGGGGGCGACGATCTGCAGGCTCTGGTAGTCGCGGCTCCAGGCGAGCACGCCCCAGCCCGAGCCCTTCACGCCGACGGTGGCGGCGGTGAACTGGGCCTTGAACGCGGCGAAGGAGCCAAAGTCCTTCACGATCTGGTCGGCCAGCGCGCCCGTGGGCTCGCCGCCAGCGTCGGGGGCCATGCTCTCCCAGTAGCGGGTGTGCAGGACGTGGCCCGAGCTGTGGAAGGCGAGATCCTTCATCAGGCCGGGGACAGCGGCGTGGTCGCCGGTCTCGCGGGCCTTGGCGAGCTTGTCCAGCGTGGTGTTCAGGCCGACGACGTAGCCGTTGTGGTGGATGTCGTGGTGCAGGCGGACGGTCTGCTCGTCGATGTGGGGCTCAAGGGCGTTGTAGGCGTAGGGGAGCGCGGGGAGCTGCTGGGCCATGAGTGCCTCCGAGGGGTGGTCGTGTGAGTCGGGTTGTGGTTCGGGGCTATCTCATAAGCACCGACTGTCAAGATGGGCACGGGGTTGAGCGTGTCGCCGCAGAGCGTGGTCGCTGCGCGGGCGTGGCCGCCGCGATAGGGGGCGCCCTTGGAGGCCCCAGATGCTCACCATCGGCAAGTACACCCTTCAGTCTCGCCTCATCATCGGCACAGGCAAGTACCGGAGTTTTGAGGAGATGCGCGCCTGCCACCTCGCCTCGGGCGCGCGGATGGCCACCGTCGCCGTGCGCCGCGTCGATCTGGGCATGAGCGAGCAGAGCATCCTCGACTTCATCAACCGCGAGGAGATCCTGCTTCTGCCCAACACCGCGGGCTGTTTCACGGCGGAGGAGGCGATCATCACCGCGCGCCTGGCCCGGGAGCTCCTGGAGACCGACCTGCTCAAGCTGGAGGTCATCGGCGATCCACGCACGCTCTACCCTGACTCTGAGGGCACCTTAGAGGCCGCGCGGGTGTTGGTGAACGAGGGCTTCACGGTGCTGCCGTACTGCACCGATGATCCCGTGCTCTGCCAGAAGTTAGAGGACATCGGCTGCGCCGCGGTGATGCCGCTCGGCGCCCCCATCGGCTCGGGCCTGGGCATTCGTAACCCCCACAACCTCGCGCTCATCTTGGAGCGCGCCCAGGTGCCGGTGATCGTCGACGCTGGCGTAGGCACCGCCTCCGACGCGGCCATCGCCATGGAGCTCGGCGCCGATGGTGTGCTGCTCAACACGGCGGTCTCCGGCGCCAAAGACTCGGTGAAGATGGCCACGGCGATGCGTCTGGCGGTCGAGGCCGGTCGCCTCGCCTATGAGGCCGGGCGTATCCCCAAGCGCCTGCACGCCAGCGCGTCGAGCCCCCTGGACATGATGCTCTCGGTGAAGCGGCCCGGAGGTGAGGGGTGAGGGTCGTCGGGAGAGGTCGGTACGAGCGCCTCATGCAGCGCCTCTTGCCGATCACGCCCGGGGTGGGGATCGACGCCGACAAGCTCCTGGTCATCGCCGACGCGCTGGCGGCGGAGAAGGTACAGCAGCTCGTGCTCCGAGAGCCCTGGCTCGTCGGGGATCAGCTCTATGAGGTGGCGCGGGTGATGCGGCGGCGCCTGCCGGGCCTGATCCTCCACGCGCGCTCCGCCGGCGCGGTTGAGGCGGCCAAGTCCTTAGGTCTCGCCGTCCACCTGCGCGACGGCGAGCCGCCCCCCGAAGATGTGCTCTGGGGCCAGTCCTGCCACAGCGTGGCGGGCGCGCAGGCCGCCATCGCCGCCGGGGCCAGCTACGTCACCCTGTCGCCGGCCTTTCGTTCGGAGTCAAAACCCAACGACGACCGCCCGACCTTGGGCGTTCGTGCGCTGGGCCTCGCTCAGCGCCAGCTCTCCGTGCCCGTCTTTGCCCTCGGCGGCGTCGGCCCCGTGGAGACCGTGTCGTTAGGCGCCGCGGGTGTTTTTGGTGTCGCGATGATTCACGCCATCTTCGGCAGCTCTCTGAGCTCCCGCGCGATCAGGGAGCGCTGCCGCATGGTCCTCCTCGCTTTGCACTATCATCCCCATGATCGCGAATCTGATCCTATAGATTAGACTCAGTCTAAACTTCTGGTTAGAGCGCCCCCACACCCGCCCGGAGACCCACCCATGATCCTGCAGCTCGCGCTGTTCGCCTTCTTGACCGGCTGTTCCCAACCCGCTGAGCCCGTAAAGCCCGCTGAGCCGCCCCCCGTCGCCCAGCCCAGCGCCGCCGCCGAGCTCATCAAGACCGCCTCAGGCGTGTGGCCCGCGCTCAAGGCCGAGTCGCCCAACGACAAGAACCCCATCACCCCCGAGAAGATCGAGCTGGGCCGGATGTTGTACTTCGACACCCGCCTCTCAAAGAACCAGGAGCTCTCCTGCAACTCCTGCCACATGCTCGACAACTTCGGCGTCGACAACAAGCCCACGTCTACGGGCCACAAGGGCCAGCTCGGCGGGCGTAACTCCCCCACGGTGTACAACGCCGCGTTCCACACCGTGCAGTTCTGGGACGGCCGCGCCGCCGACGTCGAGGAGCAGGCCAAGGGCCCCGTGCTGAACCCCGTCGAGATGGCGATGCCCTCTGAGGAGGCCGTGGTCAACGTGATCAAGTCGATCCCGGGCTACGCCGATCTCTTCGCCAAGGCCTTCCCTGGCGAGGCCGACCCGATCACCTACGACAACATCGCCAAGGCCATCGGCGCGTTTGAGCGCCGCCTCGTCACCCCCGCCCGCTACGACCAGTTCATCGGCGGCGACGAGAAGGCGATCACCGAGGCCGAACAAAAGGGCCTCAAGACGTTCATGGAGGTCGGCTGCGGCTCGTGCCACATGGGCGCCACCTTCGGCGGCACGATGTACCAGAAGCTCGGCGTCGTGAAGCCTTGGGAGACCAAAGACATGGGCCGCTTCGACGTCACCAAGAACGAGGCCGACAAGCTGATGTTTAAGGTGCCGTCGCTTCGGAACGTCGAGAAGACGGGCCCTTACCTGCACGATGGCTCCGTCGCCAACCTGCCCGAGATGATCAGCCTCATGGCCACGCACCAGCTCGGCCGTGACCTCACCCCAGAGCAGGTCAACGACATCGAGGCCTTCCTCAAGACCCTCACCGGTAAGCCCGTGGACGAGGCCTATATCGCCAAGCCCACCCTGCCCGAGAGCGGCCCCAACACCCCCAAGGCCGACCCCTCCTGAGCCGATAAGCCCTCTGCACAGCCAAACCCCGGCGCCTTGGCGTAGAATCGGGGGATGGCTCGCAAGACGCACGGCCGCTCGTTGAGGCGCCTCGCCCTCGTCGTCGCTCTGGTGGCGGCGGGGTGCGAGGCGTCTTCGGATGAGGACTCGGGGGTCGTAGACAGCCCCGCGCTGCCCTGGCCCGAGGGGGTCAGCCTGGGCCCGATCCGGGCCTGCGCCGCGCCGCTCCCTGGCCCGGCCTATGAGGAGGTCGGTGAGCGTTGGGGGCTCGTAGCGGCGAAGAACCCAGAGGCGGATCACCTCGACGGCGGTGGCCTCCTCGTCGCCGACCTCAACGACGACGGCGCCTTGGACATCGTCGTTGGACACGCCAAGGAGCCCCTGCGCCTCGCCCTGCGCCAGACCCTCGACACCTTCGAGGTTCGTGAGCTGCCCGTCAACAGCGCGGCCCTCTCCGCCGCAGATCTCAGCGGTGACGGCCTCCTCGACGTGCTCATCGGCGGCGAAGAGCCCGCTTGGCTTGAGAGCCTGGGCGACGGCGGGTTCGCCCAGCCCGTGGCGCTGCCCTTCGTGGGGCGAGGCGTCGCGCTCATTCGTTCTCCGGCGGCGCTCGATCTTGAAGGTGACGGCGATCTGGATTTGTTCATCCCCGCGACGGCGCCCGCCACGGCGGAGCACGCCCAAGACTACCTGCTCATCTCCGACGGCGCGGGTGGGCTCACCGAGGATCGGGAGCGCCTAGACCCGACCCTCGCCCAAGCGCGGGCCTTCTCCGGCCTCGTGCTCGACCTGGAGGGGGACGGCGACCCCGACGTGTTCGTCGACAACGACATGGGCGCCCAGCACGGCGGCGACGTGCTGTGGCGGAACGACGGCGCGGGCGGGCTCGCCGAGGCGAACGCGGACTGCGCCTGCGGGATCATCCACAGCGGCATGGGCGGCGACGTCGGCGACGTCAACAACGACGGCGCGCCCGACCTCTACCTCGGCGCCACCTCGGCCAACCGCCTGCTGGTGCAAGACGATGGATCCTTCATCGACGTCACCGCCGCCACGGGCGCCGATCCGCTGGACTCCGACCAAGACATGAGCTGGGGCGTGATCTTCTTCGATCACGACAACGACGGCCTTCAGGATCTCCTCGTCGCAGAGGGGGATCTCTGGGCGGAGAGCCACGGCGGGACGCTGCAAGACGCGCCGATTCACCTGCTCGCCCAGACCGACACCTTCGCCTTTGAGGATCGGGCCCCGGCCTTGGGCCTGGATCGTCTGGGATCCTGGCGGGCGGTGAACGCCGCCGATCACAACGATGATGGTGTGCTCGACTTGATCATCACCGAGATCACCGATCGGCCGTTGGTGTTCCTCTCCACGGGCTGCACCGAGGCGGGATGGATCGCCGTGGACGCGCCCTTGGGCAGCCGAGTTGAGGTAGAGGCCGGGGGCCGCACGGTCGTGGACTGGGCGCACCCGCAGTCGGGCATCGGCGCCGCGGGGCCTCTGCGGGTTCATCTGGGCTTGGGGGCGGCGCAAGAGGTCGACACGCTGCGGGTGATCTTGCCCTGGGGCGGGGGCACGATCACCGTCCCGGGGCCGATCCCCGCCCGGCGGGTGATCACCGTCGAGGCCACACCGTGAGGCGCGCTTGGGCCGCGGCGATCTTGGCCGCGGTGATCCTCCCGGCGATCTTGCTGTGGCCCCTCCCCGTCGCCGCGCCGGAGCGGCTCTTGGGCGCGCCCAACGGCGAGATGGTGACGCACCTCTGGCGCCTGTGGGCTGTGTGGCGCGCGGGGGCGGTGTACGGCGCCCAGACGGAGATGATCCTGTGGCCCGTCGGCGCGGAGGTGACGATCGTCGATCCCCTCCACCTGCCGATCTTCGGCCTCGGCCTGGGGCTTGGGGGCCCGGCGCTGGGGGCGCACCTCATCTTGTGGGCTGGGCTCACCGTCGCCGGGCTCGCCAGCCTCGCCTTGGCCCGGGTGACCGGCGCGAGCCCGGCGGGGCAGGGGCTCGCCTTGGCCTTGGGCGTGAGCTGCCCGGGGCTCCTCGGCGTGGTGAGCCACGGCATGACCGAGAGCTTGGGCGCGGGGTGGGTGGTGGCCCAGCTCGCCGCGCTGTTGTGGCACCTGCAGGCGCCGAGCTGGCGTCGGGGCCTCACCTTCGTTGTGCTGCTGTCGGCGACGGCCCACGTCGGGCCTTACAACGCGGTCTGGGCGGCGATCCTCGACCTCGCCGTGGCGCTCTCACGGCCCCGCGCCCTGCACATCACGGCGCCTGTGGGCCTGCTTGGCGGGCTCTGCTGCGCGCCGCCGCTGTGGTTCGCGCTCCACCAGGCGAGCGGCCAGCCCGGCGGGGCGAGCGCGCCCCAGATCGGCGGGGCCCTGCGGGTGGGGGGAGGCGCTGAGGTCTTCGGATTCTTGAGCCCAAACTGGGCGACGCCCGAGGGCATGGTGTTTCCCGCGTATCTTGGCGTCGTGGCGCTGATCCTCGCCGGGATCGGCGCCTGGCGGCTGGGGCCCCGTCGCGCCGCGCCCTTCGCGGTGGGCGTGATCACCTTCGTGGTGATCTCTTGGGGGCCCTGGCTGTTACACGACGGCGAGTGGGTGTCGATCGGCGCGGAGAAGACGCCGGGGCCGGTCTTGTGGCTCAGCCAGCTCGTGCCTCCCCTGGGGCGCCTCAACCGCTGGCACCGGGCGGCGGCGGTGGCGTGTCTGCTGTGCGCGCCGCTCGTGGCCGCGGCGATCCGTCGGCCGGGGGTGGCGGCGGTGGCGGCGCTCGTGCTCCTCGCCGACGCGCGGCTGGGCGCGGGCGTGGGGCTCCAGCTCGCCTCTTCGCCGATGCCGGACGCCGAGGCCCTCGCCGTGCTCGACGGCCCGGTGATGGAGCTGCCCAACGACCACAGCGCCAACCTGAGCGGCCGGGTGCTCGGCGAGAACCTCCTCGCCCAGACCCTCCACGCGCAGCCAAGCGACGCCGTGCTCTACCCCAGCCCCGCCGATCCCCAGACCCACCTCGTCGAGCACACCCTGACCCAGGCGATCCACCGCGCCGACGCCGGGCCGACCGCACAAGATCGCCGGGCCGCCGCGTCCCTCGCCGCCGCCCAAGGCTACCGTTGGCTCTTGGTGTGGCCCGAGCGCCTCGGCGTCCGAGAGACCCCGGGGCTCACCGCCGCGCTGGGCCCCCCCGCCGCCGCCGCGCCGGGGCTCGTGATCTACCGCCTGCCCGATCCGCCGAGCCCAGCGCGCTGAATCATCTGCAGCAGGCCTTCAGGGTTGTCGACATGAACCCAGTGGCCGGCGTCTGGGAGCAGGTGCAGGTGGACATCGTCGGGGGCGGCGGCGAATCGTGCGAGCTCGGCGTCGGACCAGCGCTCGCTGCGCTCGGCGCGCACGACGTCGATCTGGGCGTGGCGCGCGGGGTCGTGGAGATAGGGCCAGGCGTCGGTGACGGCGTAGTCCTGGAGCAAGGCGGAGATCACGTCGAGGTCAAACCGCCACCTCAGCCCGTCCCCCGTCGAGCGCAGGTTCGTCGTCATCCACTGGGCGAGGCTCAGCGAGAAGCCCTGGGCGGTGAGCAAGGTGACGAGCTCCTCCCGCCGCTCATACCGATCGGGCAGGCCCCGCAGGGCGAGCACGACCTGGGCGACCTCGGAGCTCACCGCCAAGGACACGTCGGGGAGCCCCGGCGGCGCGTCGAGCACCCACACCCGCTCGACGGGACGCCCCCGAGACTCCGCGAGCTGCGCTGCGGCCAAGGCGACCTTGCCCCCGAAGCTGTGCCCAAGGATCGTGCTCGGCGTGATCCCAAGGGTCTCCGTGAGCGCCAGCACGTCCTCCGCGCAGGCGGCGACGGTGTACGGCGCCTCGCCGGGGGGGCTGTCGCCGTGGCCGCGCAGGTCGGGCAAGACGAAGCCCCACTCCGGCAGGGCCAAGGCGAGCTTTCGGGCGAAGGTGCGCAGGTTGGTGCCCGAGCCGAGGATGCCGTGCAGCACGACCGCCCAGCGGCTTGGCTGGGCGTTTGGCGCGGTGAGCTGAGTGAAGTGGAGCGGGGCAGGGGACTTGGGAGGGATCATCCGCCGTCCCTAACCCCCTCACGACGCGAGGCCAGGGGCGCCACGCCCGGTTATAGCGCCGCCCGACCTCGACCTCTGGAGCGCCCTCCATGCTCGACCCCCGCCAGTTCGAAGATGAGCCCGAGCTCATCCGCGAGACCCTCGTCCGCCGCCACGCCAGCCCCGAGACCCTGAGCTCCCTCGACCAGATCGTGCAGCTCAACCAGCGGCGCCGGGCGTTGATCCTCGAGGGGGAGCGCCTCCTGGCCCTGCGCAACGAGCTCTCCCCGACGATCGGCCAGCTCATGAAGGCCGGCAAGAAGGACGAGGCCGCTCCGCTGCAAGACCAGGTGCGTGAGGCCACGGCGAAGGCCAAAGACTTAGAGACCCAGAGGCTTGAGGTCGAGGCCGCCCGCGCGGAGCTGATCTGGGCGATCCCCAACCTCCTCGACCCCCGGGTGCCCACGGGCGAGTCCGAGGAGCAGAACGAGGAGCTCCGCCGCTGGGGCACGATCCCCAGCTTCGACTTCACGCCCAAGACCCACGACGAGCTCGGCGAGCGCCTGGGCATCCTCGACTTCGCCGCCGCCGCGCGCATGTCGGGCGCCCGGTTCTCGGTGCTCAAGGGCGCTGGCGCGGCCTTGGAGCGCGCGCTCATCAGCTTCTTCATCGACATGCACGTCCGTGAGCACGGCTACACCGAGGTGCTGGCGCCGTACATCGTCTGGGCCTCGACGATGCAGGGCACGGGGCAGCTCCCCAAGTTCGCCCAAGACATGTTTAAGCTCTCCGAGAAGCTCAACGGCCAAGACGCCTACCTGATCCCCACCGCGGAGGTGCCGGTCACGAACCTGCACCGCGAGGAGATCCTCGACATAAGCGAGCTGCCCAAGGCCTATGTGGCCTTCACGCCGTGCTTTCGGGCCGAGGCCGGCACCCACGGCCGCGACACCAAGGGCCTCATCCGCCAGCACCAGTTCCACAAGGTCGAGCTGGTGCGCATCACGAGCGCTGAAGACAGCGACGCCCAGCACGAGCTGCTCACGAGCCACGCTGAGGAGTGCCTCAAGCGCCTGGGCCTGCCCTACCGCGTGCTGCGGCTGTGCTCGGCGGACATCAGCTTCAACGCCCGCCACTGCTACGATCTGGAGGTCTGGCTGCCCGGCCAAGGCGCTTACCGGGAGATCTCCTCCTGCTCGACCTTCGGCGACTTCCAGGCCCGGCGGATGGCCACCCGCTATCGGCCCGAGGGCGACGGGAAAAAGCCCGGAAAACCGAAGCTTGTGCACACGATCAACGGCTCGGGCCTCGCCGTGGGCCGCACGCTCGTGGCGATTCTGGAGAACTACCAGCAGGCTGACGGGAGCGTCGTCGTGCCCGAGGCGCTGAGAAGTTACCTCGGCGGCCTTGACCGCATCCCAGCCCCAGATTAAGTGCTGTGTGTCGCGCCGGGGAGGTGTGGCCGAGCGGTTGATGGCACCGGTCTTGAAAACCGGAGACCGTAAGGGTTCGTGGGTTCGAATCCCACCGCCTCCACCTCCTCAACGTGTCGTTCTTTCAAGTCTGGAGACGTGACCGAGTGGCCGAAGGTGCACGATTGCTAATCGTGTGTAGGATCAAAAGTTCTACCGAGGGTTCGAATCCCTCCGTCTCCGCCACTTTGGCTTGAGCGGTAGCCCAACATGGGCCTCCTCTCAGGCGTGTCCGCTCAGAAGATCTCCTGCGGCTATAGCTCAATTGGATAGAGCGTCGGACTACGGATCCGAAGGTTGGGGGTTCAACTCCTCCTGGCCGCACCATCAAACCCCTTGAAGAGTTCACCCTCTTCAAGGGGTTTTTTGTCTCTGGGCCGCCCTGGCGGCAGGCCCGCCGGGGGCGACGCGAGGAGCGCCAGAGGACGCCCCTCGCGGATGGCCCCGCTCAGCGGTCGGAGCTCAAGAACATGTACACGGCGCCGGCGTTGGTGTCCGCGGAGCCGTTGCCGTCTACGTCGCCGTTGTAGCCGTAGTCGGTGAGCACGACGTCGAGGGCGCCGTCGTTGTCGAGGTCGGCCTGGCGGTGAGGCATGGCGTGGGAGAAGTACACGCTGCCGTCGGTGCTGCTGCCCTTCACCGAGGCCAAGACGTCGTCGTCTTCGATGGCGCCGGAGATGTCGCCGGGGAAGACGTAGAGCCGCCCGCCGCTGGACTCCACCCCAAAGAAGATGTCGAGCAGGCCGTCGGAGTCGAGGTCCGCCGTCGCCCGGGCCACGGTGGGCTTGGCGGAGGTGGAGAAGTCGATGAGGGTGTCGGCCTCGGACGCGAGGATCGCCCCGCCGCCCTTCATCGCCGCCGAGCCGCGCACGATGCCCAGGTCACCGTCGGCGCCGTGCCAGAAGAACAGCTCTCCTTTGCCGTCGCCGTCGGTGTCGGGCAGCGCCCCGGCGATGGTGCCGACGTAGTCGCTCGACGCCTCGCCGCTGACGACGCTCTCGGCGGTGGACTTGAAGGTGGACGCGACGGCGCTGTACTCCGAGGGTTGGCCCCAGAGCACATAGACCTCACCGTCGTTGGTGGCGGTCTTGTCGGCGTTGATGTCGCCGAACACCCAGTCCTCGTAGCCGTCGCCGTCGAGGTCGGCGCCGTCCGAGAGCGCCTCATAAGCCGCCGTGCCGTTGCTCTCCGTCGTCCAGCGGGCCTCGACCGCGACGAGGGGGATGGTGCCGCTGTTGCCGCCGTAGAGCAGGCCGATGTAGCTCTTGTTGGAGCCCGTCGACGAGGTGGCGCTGTAGTCGAAGAGCAGGTCGTCAAGGCCATCGGCGTTGAGGTCTGCCCGGGAGACGGACCGGCCGACGTAATAGCCGCTGGAGGAGCCCTTCACCGTGGTGTGAGCGTCGCCGAGGCCGCCGGTCTTGCCCGCGAGGCGATCGACGTCGATGAGGTAGAGCCCGCCGAAGTAGCTGGAGCCGTAGTAGCCGCCGACCACGAGGTCCGCGACGCCGTCGCCCTCAAAGTCGTCAAAGTAGTGAAGCGCCGTGCCCAGGCCCTCGGTGGAGGTGAGGCCGACGAAGCTGTCTGAGGCTTTATCGACGGTGCTGCCGTCGGCGGGCAGGCCGTCTTTGCTCATAAACAGGTAGACCGCGCCAGCGGCGGAGCCCGCGTTGCCCCGGGCGCCCACGGCGAGGTCGTCTTTTCCGTCGCCGTCGATGTCGCCGACGGTGGCGCTGTAGCCGAAGAAGGTCGCTGAGGACTTCGCGTTGTAGCGTGTGGTGGCGCTGGAGGTGGCGACGTCTTGGTCGGCGGCGCCGTTGCAGTTGTCGAGCTTGCCGTTGAGGCGCTCTAAGGCGTCGGGGTAGGCCTCAGCGTCGGTGTCGTCGCAGTCGCTGCCTTTGCCGTAGGCCTTTGAGCCGTAGGTGTCGCCGTCTTGATCGTAGTCGTTGTCCCCGGCGCAGTCGCCGTCCACGCCGTCATACCAGACGTCGGGGCCGCCGGGGTAGATGTCGGCGTTGAGGTCGTTGCAGTCGCCGCCGCCCTTGTCGGGGTTTGACTCTTTGGCTTTGGCGATCCATCCGTCTTGGTCTTGGTCCCAGTCGGAGAGGCCGTCGCAGTTGGCGTCGATGTTGTCGTAGTACTCGTCCACGGCGCCGGGGTAGATGTCGGCGTTGTCGTCGTCACAGTCGTCGCCGCCGGCCTCGAGGCGCAAGAAGCCGTCGCCATCGGCGTCGGTGGCGACGGCGCCCGTGAGCGTCACGGCGATCTCGGGCTCGTCGGGGTCGTTGCTCCCCAGGTGGGCGTGTAGTACACCGTGAACTGCAGCGACGACTGTGGCGTGAGCACGACGTTGGACTGCGTCGCGGAGAACGGGGCGCTCAGGGTGACGGTGAGGTTGAGGTCGCCGACGCCGGTGTTCTCGACGACGATCTGGGTCTGGGCGCTGTCGCCGACGTCCTCCAGGACGCCAAAGTCGAGGGCTCGGGCGCTGACGACGAGGTTGGGGAGGAGCTGGTCGTCGTCAGAGTCATCCGTGGGGATCGGCGTGACGTCTTTGTCGCCGCAGGCGGCCATGGCGAGGCAAGGAAGGGCGAGCGCGAGGACGCGGAGCGAGCGCATAGGAGTGAGTCTCCAGGGGAGGTGCTGAACGTCACAGTGTAGCGCCAGGAGGAGGCGGTTCGCCAGCCTCCCCCCGGGCGGTCCGCGTAAGTGGCCGTTCAGCCCATCTCTTCAGCGAGGGTGGGGAGCTTGAAGGAGTCGCGGGTGGCCTGATCGACGGTGTAGAGCAGATACGCCTCGGTCATGCCGACGTCGATCGACGCCATCGTGACCGGCACCGTGACGAACATGCCGACACAACACGCCAAGAGCCCAGCAAAGACGGCGGCGATGCTGAGGATGCTCTGGGCCAGGAGAAAGATGAACAGCTCCCCGCGGTGACCCGAGGCCAGGCTCCAAGAGCGCTCGAGGGCCTGCATCGGCGTGAGACGCTCCAGCACGAGGGCGTGGGCGCCTAAGGCGAGGCCAAGCTGGACGTAGATCATCACCGGGATCATCAAGAAGATCAGGAGCAAGCCGCCGACCACGGCCAGAGGCACGTTCCGCTGAACCGCGCCGACGATGAGCAGGGCGATGCCGGGCGATCCGGCGACCATGTTCGATCCGAAGCCGATCGCGGTCTTGAGCAGCTTCCACAGCACCATCGGTCCCAACACGTCGGCGCCAGAGAACAGCGGGCCGAAGTCACCCGCGCCCTCCCGCACGAGCTGCTCGTGCAGGCGCAGGTAGCCGCTGTGGATGAAGCTGCGGATCACCATCATGATGCCGCCGCAGACCAGGCTCACCAGCAGAACGACGCCGACGATCCCCAGGATCACGCCCAGCTCAACGCCGCCAGAACCCAGCTCATCGAGCAGATCCTGCAGCTCGGGCGGCAGGTCTTGGGCCCGGCCCACGAGGTCGTTCAGCGTGGTGGGCAAGGACTGGAGGCGCTCGCCCCAGTCGTCGAAGTTGTCGTAGCTCGGCGCGTCGCCGCCGCCGTCGTCGGTCTGGCTGTCCATGATCACGCGGCCGATGTCGTCCAGGTTGCCAGATCCGCCGCTCCCCGCGGTGAACCACATGCCGAGCGCGCCGAGAAAGAGCGGAAACGGCGCGAGCTTAAAGGCCACCCAGCCGTGGCGGAACGCACGAAAGGGGTCAAAGGCCTCGTTGAACTGCACGACTTGCTCCCGCGCGAATTTGGAGCGGTGATTTTACCACGGCGCGTTGTCGCTTTCAGCGTTGGGGAGGCCGGGTTAAGCGGGGCCGATGAACGGAGCGACTCGAACCCGCCTTGAGGCGACCTTGACGGCCTTAGACCCCAAGGCGCGGAGACATCTCAGCCAGCGCGCGGCGAACTTGCAGCGTGAGGCCCGCGCTGAGGTGCGGGCGCAGCGGCGCAAAGGGTTTCGCCGCGCCGGTCCCCAGCCTGACGACGCCTTACACGAGTGGATGTTGTGGGCGCTCTTGCAGGACGGCGCCGGAGAGGCCCCCGAGGCGGAGGAGCTGGCCGAGGACGGGGCGAGCGCTGAAGAGGAGCGCGTCGGCGTCGTGCTCAGCGCCGCCCGCGGCGCGGCGGAGGTGCTCGTCGGGGACGAGACGATGCTCGTCGCCATCGCCCCGCGTCTGCTCGCCGAACAAGCCACGCTCATCGCGGTCGGGGATGAGGTCAAGCTCAGCCGTCGCGCTGAAGATCGGTGGGAGCTGCAGCGGGTCGCCCCTCGACGCAGCCGCCTCTCGCGCCCCGATCCCCAAGACGCCCTCAAGGAGCGGGTGATCGCCGCCAACGTCGATCGGGTGGTCGTCGTGGTCGCCGCCACCAACCCGCCGATGCGTGTGGGCCTCATCGATCGTCTGCTCGTCGCCGCCCGGCGTGGCGGCGTGGCGCTCACCGTCGTCGTCAACAAGATCGACCTCGCCGACGCCGCCCGGCTGGCCGAGCTCGACGCGCTCTTGGCGCCCTACGACGCCCTGCAGGTCGCGGTGTACAAGGTCTCGGCGGCGACGGGGGAGGGGTTAGAGGCCCTGCGGTTGTCGTTGGGCGGGGCCTTGTGTGTGCTCGTCGGGGCCTCTGGCGTCGGCAAGTCGTCGTTGCTCAACACCCTTGAGCCCACCTTGGCCGCCCAGACCGGCGAGGTGAGCGAGGCCGTCGGCAAAGGCCGCCACACGACCACACGCTCGACGCTCTACCGTCTGGCCGACGGCGGCCGAATCATCGACACCCCCGGCGTGCGCGCCTTCGGGCTGTGGCGAGTGGGCTTGGACGAGCTCAACGAGGCCTTCCCCGACGTGGCGGCCTTCGCGCCGGAGTGCCGCTACGGCGACTGCCGCCATCTCGACGAGGGCGAGGCCGACTGCGGCGTCAAGCAGGCGGGCCTCGACGGTCGGCTGCCGATGCCGCGCCTGCTGGGCTATCAGCGCATCGCCCGGTCCTTGTTGGCCGAGCAAGGCTGAGCCCAGCGTCAGGAATCTCGGCGCCGCGTCAGGGTTGTAAGAACAGCGTCAGCCCCTGCTCCGGGGTGAGGCGCATCACGACCTGGTATCGGCCCGAGAGGCCCCGCTCGACGCGCCAGGACGACATCGCCGCGAGCAGGCAGGCGCTGAGCCCGGCCTCTCCGGTGGTGTCCAGGAGGATCTCCGGGGCGGCGATCTTGCCCTCGCGGGTGACGAACCGCACGGAGACGACGCCGCGCAGGTCCGCCGGGGCCACCCGGGCCTGGGCCTCGGCGTAACAAGCCTCCACAGACGCCCGGTTCTTCTTCATCAGGGCGGGCTCGTGGGGGTAGTCCATCGGCGTGAGCACCATGGTGTGCGCCACGACGAAGGCCTCGTGGGTGTCGGCGCGGCTGTAGTCCATGGTCTTGAGGGCGTCGAGCACACACTCATCGAGGAGCGGGTCGCCGGAGGTGGTGGCCTTGATCTCGCCCCAGCGCACGATCCCGTCGCCGCCGAGCTGCAACATGACGTTGTAGAACGCGACCTGACGGGGGTCTCGCTTGAGCGCGTCTTTGTGGCAGGCGTTCACCCGGTCGTAGTTTTGTTTGATGACGGTGTCGATCCACACCTTCTGCGCGGCCGTGGCTGAAGGCGCGTTGGGGTATCGCGCGAGCTCTCCGGCGGTCTCGGGCGGGCCGGGATCACCCGCGTGGCCAAGCGGGCTCAGCGCGAGCGCCATTAGGCCGATCAACAGAGGCGGGAGCGAGGGGAGGAGAGTGCGCATCGGGCTCCTTGGCGGCGGGCTCGCGGCGCGGCGCCTTCTGGTTTACTCTACACCCGGTCCCACCGAGTCATCCCCACCATGACGTCGCGCTCGCCATGAAGCTCCTGATGGTCGCCCGCCGCTTCCCGCCGGACGTGCGCTCGGGCACAGAGACGGTGTTTCAGAGCTTGGTGGAGCGCGCCCAGAGCCGCCATGACGTGCGCCTCGTCGTCGGGTTTCGCCGCGATCGGGCCCTGGTGCCCCAGGACGCCGTCGCCGTCGATCTTCGTGGGCTCAGCACCGCGGCGGCGTGGGCGCGCCTGTGGTGGGCGGCTCGTCGTGAGGCGCGGCGGTTTAAGCCCGAGGCGTGCTTGGCGAACTCCATCGAGGCCCCGGCCATCGGCGCCCCGACGGTGTGTATCGTTCACGACCTCAACTTCGGCGTCGCCAGCCGCAGCGTGGGCGTGCGGGCGCGCGAGGTGTTCTACGCGCTCAAGAGCCGCGCCTTGGCCCAGGTCGTCGCCGTCTCTGACGCCACCCGGGATCACCTGATCTCCGTGGGTGTGCCGGCCAAGAAGATCACCGTGATCTCCAACGGCGTCGATCTGGAGCGGTTTAAGCCCTTCACCCGCCCTGACGACGGCCTCGTGCGTTTTGTGTACGCCGGGCGTATGCTCCCAAGCAAAGGGCAACACCTGGCCTTAGACGCCTTGGCCCGGCTGCCGGCCTCGCTGAAGGCCCGGGCGAGGCTCACCTTGGTGGGCGCCGCGGACGACCCGATCTTCGTCGATCAGCTCAAGCTCCAGGCCTGGGGGCAGCCCGTCGAGCTGCTCACCGATGTGGCCGACATCGCGCCCTATGTGCAGCAGGCCGACGTGGCGCTCTTCCCCACCTTGATGCGTGAGGGCTTCGGCTACACGGCGATCGAGGCGATGGCCTGCGGCAAACCCGTGATCTGGTCGGATCAACCGGCGATTCGGGAGGCGACGGCGGGCATCGGCCTGCCCGTGCCCCAGGGGGACGTCGAGGCGATGCGGGCGGCGATGCGGCGCTTGATGGAGGATCCGGCCTTGGCGGCGTCGATCGGCGCCGAGGGCCGCAGGCTGGTGGAGGCGCGGTATGACTGGGCCGCGGTGTGGGCGCGGTATGAGGCCCTCCTTCTGAGCCTACGATGAGCGCTGGAACCGGGCTAAACTTGGGCATGCCCACGGCTCAACGACATACGCTCCGTCGGGGGGTGGTCGAGGTCTATGAGGCCTTCACCAACCGCGAGGTGAAGGCCACGATCGAGGCGATCCTCACGTCTTGGGCGCACAAGCTGCCCGACGATCACGCCGCCCGGGTGCTGATCAAGCCGAACCTCAACAACGACCTCATGGCGCTCACGGGAAACTCCGCCGATCTGCGGGTGTTGGCCTGTCTGATCGAGGGCCTGCTCAACCGTGGCTATCGCGACATCACCGTCGCCGACGGATCCAACGTCGGTGTGGATCGCCGCGACATCAACTCCATGCGCCGCCTGCGGGTGAGCGCCTTGGCCGAGCGTTACGGCGTGAAGGTGCTCGATCTGAACCGCCAGCCCGGCGTGCCCATCGCGCTACACGCCGGCGCGAGGCCCTTGGTGGCCACGCCGGTGATCGAGGCCGATCTGTTGATCTCCGTGCCCAAGGTGAAGACCCACTGCGAGGCCACGCTCTCCTGCGCGATGAAGAACTGGGTGGGCATCTGCCAGGGCCAACAAAAACGCCACATGCACATGGACCTGGGCCGCAACATCTTCGCGATCAACGAGGCCGTTGTGCCTCACTTGATCATCGTAGACGGCCTCATCGGCATGGAGGGCAACGGCCCCGGAGACGGCGAGCCCTTTCGGCTTGGGCGCATCATGGCGTCTGACGACGCGGCGCTCAACGACCTCGTCGCGTGTCGGCTGGTGGACCTGCCTTGGCGGGAGGTGCCCTACCTCGTTCACGCCGAGCGCGCGGGCTGGTTTGGCCCAGAAGACGCCGCGGAGATTGAGCAGAAGGTGGCGGTGGTGAGGCCGATCAAACGGGCGCCGCCGCGCTCAAAGCTCGCCGAGCTCTCCGAGGCGCCGGCCTTGATGTGGCTCAAGCTCGCCGTGCGCCCCTTGGTGGAGAAGCCGGCGGTGAGCGAGGCCGCGTACCGCCTGCGCATCATCCAAGACGTCTACGACCGCGTAGACGACACGATCACCGACCTCACCCGCGACGCCGATCGCTGCGGGGACTGCCGCCGCTGCGAAGACTTCTGCCCCACGTTCTTGCCGCTGGCGCAGATCGGCGCCTCGCCGCGGTCGTCGGACTGCGTGCTGTGCCTCTATTGCTGGTGGGTCTGCCCCAAAGAGGCGATCACCCTCACCGGGCAGCTCAACCACCTCACGCGCCAGACGCAGCGCTACAAGACCATCGTGGAGACGATTTGAGCGTGATTCTGGCGGCGGTGGGGGCGTTTGGGCTTCTGGCTTGGGCTGAGGAGCCCGTCGCGGCGGCGCTCACGGCGGGGCATCTGCGCGCGGTGGCGGCCAGCGCCCGAGCGCCTCGCGGAGCTTGACGGGCCGCGGGACGCCCGGGTGTGGTGGGATGAGGGCCTCGTGGGGCCCGTGGACGTTGAGGTGGGCGTCGAGGGCCGCTTCAAGCGCGCCGCCAAGGACGCGACGCCCGGCGTGACGCTGAAGAAGGTGCCCGCCGGGGCCGTGGTGCGCCTGCGCGGCGCGAACGGCGCGCTGAGCGAGGCCGTGCCGGTGGTGTTCACCTTGAGCCCGGCGGGCCTCGCCCGGGTGGGGGCGCCGACGACGCTCTCAGGCGCGGAGGTCACCACCGTGGTGTCCGATGAGGCCGGGGCCTGGGTGGGCTCTTGGGGCGGCGGCCTCGCCCGGGTGAGCCACAGCGACGTGACCGTGTGGAGCTGGGGTCGCGCCGAGGGCCTGCCTTCAGAGGTCGTCTTGAGCGTCGCCATCGACGGGGATCGCCTGTGGATCGGCACGGCGGCGGGCCTGGCCCTGGCCGATGGCGACGGCGTGATCCGGGTGTGGGACGCCGCCGATGGCCTCGTGGACCCTTGGGTGTACGCCGTGGCCCCAGACGGCGCGGGCGGGGCGTGGGTCGGCACAGACCGCGGCCTCGCGCGCGTCGACGCCGCTGGGGGCCTCACGCTCAGCGCCGAGGACGCCCCGGTGCTCTCTTTGGTGGTCACCCCCGAGGGGCAGGGCTACGCCGGGGGCGCGGGCCTCATGCGCCTGCCCGTGGGCGACGTGGTCCCCGGGATGGACGTCGACCTCAACGTGCTCGACCTTGACGTCGGCGCTGAAGGCCTGAGCGTCGCCACCGAGACCGAGGGGCTCCTCCATCTCTCCCAAGGGTTGTTGACGCCGATCTGGCGCCCGGCGGGGGGCGCGGTGTTTGGCCTCGCCCGCGCGGGCTCGACGCTCTTCGCCGCCGCCGGGACCGCCGGGCTGATCGCCGTGGACGACGTGATGGGCCCCAAACACGCCTGGGGCGCTGCGGAGGGCCTGCCCAACGGCGCCGTGCTCTCCGTCGCGCTGGGGCCGCCGGGGTCTTTGTGGGTGGGCACCGCTGAGGGCCTGGCGCTCTTTCGGGTCGCCACCCAGCACGCGGTGGTGTGGCCCGCGCCGCCGCTGCCCGCGGGTCGCGCCGCCAGCGCGCTCCTCGCCGGGGACGACTGGGTGATCGTCGGCGGGGATCACGGCCTCGGCGCGGTGGGCGACCTGCCCCGGGGCTGGGAGTCCTTGCTGATGGTGCCGGGCCCGGTGATCGCCTTGGCCCAGGATGGCCCCTGGCTCTACGTCGTCACCCAAGCGGGGGTGTGGCGGGCCGGTCGTCGTGAGGCGCCGAGGCGCTGGAGCCTTCCCGCCGAGGCCCATCACGCCGTGTTCTCCGCGGGGAGCCTGTGGGTCGGGGGGCCCAAGGGGCTCTACCGCCTTGATCTTGGCCAAGATCGCCTCGTGCCTGGCCCGGCGCGGGAGCCCGTGCGGGCGATGTCGGCCGACGGCCTGGGCGTGCTGTGGGTGGCCATCGGCGAGCGTGTGATCGCGGTGGGGGGCAACGGCGAGCGTTTTGATCTGCCGGGCAGCCACCCCGCCGAGGATCTCCTCGCCACGAACGATCGCCTCTACGCGCTGCACGACGGCGCGGTGAGCGCGATCCACCGGGGCAGCGGCGAGGTGGCCGCCACCTGGCGCCTCGACGCGCCGCTCGTGTCTTTGGGAGGCTCCGCCGAGCGGCCCTTGGGGATCACCAGCGCCGGGGCGGTGGTGGCCTTGGGAGAAGGGGACGCGCCAGAGGCCTTGGAGCCGCTATGCGACGCGCCAACTGAGGTCGTCGTGGACGGTGAGGGGCGGGTGTGGTCTTACGGCCCGTTGGGGGCCTGCGCGCTTGGGCGTTGATCCCAACGCGCATCGGCGTGGCGCTCGGGTTAGTCTTGACGGAGAGGTGTGTCGGTGAAGCGTCTGATCTCCCTGGTCGTGCCTGCGGTGCTCTTAGCTGCGTTGGTCGTGCCCTCTCCGCTGGTGGCCCCGGCCATCGCCGCAGAGGACGCGCCGCTCACCCCCACCAGCGTCATCGCCGACACGGTGCGCGCCCATCGCCTCATGCGCTCGTTCGCCGTCGACTTCACCTACTCCCAGATCGACAACCTCCAGGCCGAGGTTGAGCAGGGCTCCGCGTACTTCCGCGGGGGCCGCTTCCGCATCTCGTACGAAGACATCGACTGGTACAACAACGGTCGGTACGTCTGGGAGCACTACCGCCTGGTCAACCGCGTCTTCATCCGCGACGCCGCCCCCAGCGCCTATTGGGATCTTGACCGGGTGCTCTGGTACGACTGGACTCTGGCCGAGGCCACGGAGCTTGTGCCCGAGTCCGAGTCTTGGCACGTCACCGTCGTCGTGAACGATCCCAACGTCGATCTGTTCCGGGCGGAGCTCTGGGTGAGCATGGAGACCAAGCTCATCGACCGCGCGATCCTCTACGACCGCAAGGGTGTGCGCCACTCCTACGATCTCGCCGAGTATGATCGCCGTCGCACCCCCCTCAACATCTACACCTTCTCCGTGCGTAAAAACCCCGACACGGAGCTCCTGCCGCTAACGGCAGAGCCCTACTTCGAGGCCGAGATTCAGGAGTGAGGTGGGCCTAACGCCGGGCCCGCTCAAGCAGCACCCGGCTCAAGAAGCGCGGGTTGCCGACGAGGTAACGCCGCCAGAGCCGCCGGGGCTCGGTGACGAGCCGGGCGAGCCACTCCAGGTTGTGCTCGTACAAGAAGGCTGGGCCCCGGGAGACCTCACCGGAGACAAAGTCCGCCGTGGCGCCGAGGCACCACAAGACCGGCGCCTGCAGGGCGGGCCGCCAACGCGCCGCCCAGCGCTCTTGAATCGGAGTGCCCATGCCCACGAGCACGATCTGCGGGGCGTAGGCGTTCACCGCGTCGATGAGCGATGGGGTCTCGGCCTCGGGGGTGAAGCCGTGCCAGCCCTGAATCTCTAAGGCCGGGTGGCGCTCGCGCAGCGCGGCGGCGGCGCGCTCGGTGACGCCTGGGGCCCCGCCGATCCAGGCCACGCGCCAGCGCCCCTCGGCGCGGGCGGCCAAGGACCAGATCCAGTCCGCGCCGGTCATTCGTGCGGGCAACGACTCGCCGAGGAGCCGCGCGCCCAGCACCACGCCGCTGCCGTCGCAGTAACAGAGCTGAATGGTCTGCAAGAACCGCGTCAGCTCGGGATCGTCGGCGGCGATGTTCGCGACGTGTACGTTGAGATAGCTCACCGTGACCGGCGCGCCGCGGTCAATAAAACCCTCGACGGCGTCGAGCAGGCCCGGCAGATCGAGGGAGTCTACGGGCAGGCCGAGCACCCGCACCCGCCCGTCGCCGCTCATATGGGGTAGCCCGCCCCGATGATCCAGTAGCCGCCCACCACGCGGGACTCGCTGTTGTCCGTGGGCAACACGCTCGTGCCGCCCTCGGACACGGCGCCGACGAGGATGTAGAGGATGCCGGAGGTGGGCCAGGCTGATGAGAACAGGCTCGCGGGCACGGTGAAGTCGCCGTCGTTGTTCAGCCAGCAGGTGACCTCGTTCACGATGGAGTCGGTGTCGAGCTCACCGTCGCGGCTGAGGAGGAGGTCGAGGAGGATGTAGTCGGCGCTGCCGCCGCCCGACCACTGAAACCGCAGGCTCGAGCGGCTCACGTTCGGCGGGGTGCTGCTGTTGATCTTGGGCGAGGACAGGGTGATCGCGCTCGGCGTCGTGGCCAAGCTCGCCATCGTGAACTCAGGGTAAGACGTTGAGGTGACCGTCTCTAGGCTGTAGGTCGAGCTCTCTTTGTAGTCAGCGGTGACCAGATCCGCGCCCCACTGCAAGCCCACGGAGTCCCAGGCCAAGGGGATCGTGCGGCTGCCGACCTTCATGTTCACCGACGAGACGCCGAGATCGTAGACCGAGAACGAGATCGAGCTGCTGAAGTTGGAGACGCAGCTATCGGCGGAGTTGGCGAAGAACTCCCAATAGTGGGCGTCCACCGGGTCTACCAAGCTCACCCAGGCGCTGCCGTAGGGCGTGGCGCCGCTCCCCCAATAGCTGCCCTGGTACACGTTCCAGTCGATGCTGCCCAGAAGCCCGGCTTTGCCTTTGGCGTCGGGGAACAGGTAGAAGCCCGTGGTGAGCTTGTCGGTGCCGCCAGAGGTGGTGACCGAGACGTCGACGTAGCCCGTCTCGCTGGACTTGGGGCTGGTGACGGTGATGGTGGAGGAGGTGGAGCTGACCACCGTGGCCGCCGTCGAGCCGAGCTTCACCGTGGGGGAGCCTTCAAAGTTGCTGCCGGTGATCACGATCTGCGCGCCGCCGCCGTTGCTGCCGTACTCAGGGATCACCCCGGTCACGCTTGGGGGATCGGCGTCTGAGTCAGAGTCGGCGTCTGAGTCGGAGTCCGCGTCGCTGTCGCCATCTGCGTCCGCGTCGGTGTCTCCATCGGCGTCTGCGTCGGCATCAGCGTCGCCCTCGGCGGAGGAGTCGATCGGCCCGGTGTCATCGCCCTTTAACGGATCGTCGCTGAGGGTCTCTAAGCCTGTGCAGGCCGTGAATCCGGCCAAAGAGGTCACCAGGAGGAGCAGGGGCAGGTGTTTCAGCGTCATGGGGTACTCCTAGCCTTGACCAATCAGTATATCGCCGTTTCCGGGGCCGATCTGCTGCCTCGCCCACTCGGTTGACTTCTGTTCATTCCGAAGCTACGGCTTGTCATCGTGAAGACTCTCCAAGCCCTCATCCTCAGCCTCCTCGCCACCCTCGTCGTCGCCTGCGCGTCGAAGAAGGTGGAGCCGCCTCCCAACGTCAGCGAGGCTCCTGAGGAGTTTCGGGTGCCCGCGCCCCAAGACTTCCAGTTTGGGCCTGGGGACGTGATCGAGCTCAAGGTGTTCCGCGCCCCTGAGCTCGACGCGGAGCTGCAGATCGCCCCCGACGGCACCATCGCCCTGCCGATGGTCGGGCGGGTGAACGTCTCTGGAAAGACCTACCCTGAGCTCGTGCGCTCCATCGAGTACAGCATCGGCCAGTTCTACGTGAACCCGTCGGTCTCCGTGAACATCGTCGAGGTCTCGAACCAGAAGGTGCTCGTGCTCGGTGAGGTGCGCAGCCCGGCGGTGCTTCAGATCGAGAGTGATCTCTCGATCTTAGAGGCGCTCACCCGCACCGGCGGCATCAACCCCGACGCCCGCACCGACAACGTGCTCCTCGTGCGCGGCGGGGTCGAGACGCCGGAGCTCTACCTGATCAACGTCGAGGCCATCTACGGTCGCGGCGACTTCTCTCAGATGGTGTACCTGCAGCGCGGCGACATCGTCGTGGTGCCCACCCGCACCATCGTGAACGTCGAGCGCTTCTTTAAGCGCGTGCAGTCTCTGCTCGCCCCCTTCGTCTCGGGGTCCGCGATCTACCGCAACGCGATCATCGGCGGCGCCCAAGGCACCTCGGTGGTCATCCAGTAGGCTTGGGGATGCGTCGGGCCCAGCGGCTCCTCTCCGCGGCGGTGGTGCTCTGCGACGCGCTCCTCATGGTGGCGTCCCTCGCGGTGGTGTGCCGTCTGTGGCTGTTCTGGCGGCCGCAGCTTGATCGGGTCGTGCAGATCACGCCCCTGGATCTCCTCGGCCCGAACGACTGGATGCCCCCGGCGGCGGCGTTGATCGTCGCCTGGATCGTCACCTTGGGCTGGCTCGGGTACTACAGCCCGGCGAAGAGCTTCTCGACGATCCGCAGCGTGCAGCTCCTCACCCGCGCGGCGTGGGTGATGCTCCTGATCGTGGTGGTGGCGCAGTTTTTGCTCTACCAGCGGCTGTTCTCTAGAGCCTTGATCATCGGCTTCCTGAGCCTCTCGACGCTCTCGTTGGGGGTGTGGCGCTGGGCGGTGCTGCGGCTGTTCAGCGGCGTCGACATCGGCCTGCCCATCGAGCGTGTGGCGGTGATCGGCGTCGGGGAAGACGCGCTGTTGATGTCCCAGCGCCTCGCCCGTGAGGGGCGGGCGGCGTTTCGCCTCGTCGGGTTTCTGCGCCCGGCGGCGCTTGAAGATCAGCGCGTAGACGAGGAGCAGGTGATCGGGCGGCTGAAGGATCTGCGCGCCGTGGTGAACGCCTACGCCTTGGACACGGTCGTCATCGCCAGCCGCACCGTCGAGCGCGCCGAGGCGATGGAGCTGACGACGCGGTGCAGCCAGATGGGCTTACGTGTGCTGCAAGTGCCCTTCACCTGGGGCATCGTGTCGCCGCGTCTGGATCTCGCGGAGCTTGGGCAGCTCCAGCTCATCAACATCTCGCGGCTGTCCTACACGAGCTTCGCCCAGGCCTGGAAGCGTGGTTTTGACCTCGTCGCCGTGATCGTCGGCGGGCTCGCCATCAGCCCGATCCTGCTGCTCACCACGCTCTTGATCCGCCTGGAGTCCCCGGGGCCCGTGCTCTACACCTCGAGCCGCGTGGGCCGCGGTGGGCGGGTGTTCCCGTTCTACAAGTTTCGGTCGATGGTGGTGGACGCCGATCAGCTCAAGGACGCCCTGCGTGAGCGCAACGAGTCTGACGGCGCCTTGTTCAAGATCAAGGATGATCCTCGCGTCACCCGGATCGGGCGCTTCATCCGGAAGTACAGCATCGACGAGTTCCCGCAGTTCTTGAACGTGCTGCGCGGCGACATGAACCTCGTGGGGCCAAGGCCCTTGCCCGTCGAGGATCTCAAGCGGGTGGAGAGCGATCCTGAGATCGCCTACTGGTTTGAGCTTCGGCATCAGGTGCCGCCGGGGATCACCGGGCTGTGGCAGGTCAAAGGCCGCTCTGACCTTGGCTTTCAGGAGATGGTGCAGCTCGACATCTTCTATGTGCAGAGCTGGTCGGTGTGGCTGGATCTCAAGATCCTCCTGCTCACCTTGCCCGCGGTGCTCAAGGGGCGCGGCGCGCGCTGAGGCGGGCGAGCACCTCGCGTAGGGTGGCGACGCGGATCGGCTTGATCAGGTAGTCGTCCATCCCGACGGCCAAGGCGCGGGCGCGATCTTCGGGGTCGGCGTGGCCGCTGAGGCCGAAGATCATCACCCGGTCATGATCCTTCGGGGCCTGGGCGCGGATTCGCTCCGTGGCGCTGAGGCCGTCGAGGCGCGGCATGTCCGTGTCCATAAAGATGAGGTCAAAGGGCTCGGCCAAGGCGCGCGCCGCGCCCTCTTCGCCGTCCTCGGCCTCGACACACACGCAGCCCAAGGCCTTGAGGAGCTGGGTGACGACGAGGCGGTTGGTGATCGAGTCATCGACGACGAGCACACGCGGGGCCAAGACGAAGGGGTCGGCGGCGGCGGAGGGCGCCGCGGGCTCGGCGGCGGAGACCTGCGGCGCGGCGGCGGGGCCCAACAAGGCGCGAAGGCGCGCGGGGCGCATGGGCCGGGAGAGCTGGGGCTCGGCGTCGGTGAGCGCCTGGGGGCCGACGACGCGGGCGACGCGGTGGGCGAGGGTGGGGGAGGGGGCCTCCTCAGCGATGGCGACGTTGAACGGCGCGTCGCGGGCGTCGCGGGCGGCCAAGGCCTCATTGTGGCCTGGCACTCGGACGACCTCGGCGCCCCACAGGGTGAGCTGGGCCGCGGCGGCGTCTAAGGTGGGGTTCTCGCCGACGATCAGGGCCGAGCTCGGCGGAGGGCCCGGCAGAGGCTCGGCGAGCCAGACCGGGCTCAGGGTGAAGGTGAACGCGCTGCCCGCGCCGGGGGCGCTCTTGACCGAGAGCTCGCCGCCCATCGCCCGGGCGAGGCGACGGGAGATGCTCAGGCCCAGGCCCGTGCCTCGGCTGCGCGCCGGGCCGCCGAGCTGAGAGAAGGCGTCAAAGATGCGCTGCTGGTCGGCCTCGGGCACACCCACGCCGGTGTCGATCACCGAGAGGCGGATCACGCCCGGCGCCTCGACGTCAGGCTCGGCGAAGAGCCGCACCGAGCCGCGCTCGGTGAACTTGATCGCGTTGCCCAGGAGGTTCACGAGCACCTGGCGCAGCCGGGGGCCGTCGGCCATGACCCGGGCGGGCAGGCCCGGGGCCTCGATCAAGCTCAGGTGAAGGCCCCGCGACTCGGCGTGCCCCGCGAAGAGCAGCACCACGCCGTCTAAGAGCGCGGGCAGCTCTACGGGCTCGAGGTTGAGCTCTAGGTGCCCGGACTCGATGCGAGAGAGGTCGAGCACATGGTTGATGACGCCCAAAAGCGCGTCGCCGCCGGAGTTGATCACCGCCACGCAGTCTCGCTGCTGCGGGGTGAGCGGGGTGTGCTGGAGCAGCTCCATCGTGCCGAGGATCGCCGTCATCGGCGTACGAATCTCGTGGCTCACCGTGGCGATGAAGTCGCTCTTGGCGCGGCTGGCGCGCTGGGCGGCCTCTCGGGCGGACTCGGCCTCTTTGAGCGCGGCGGCGAGGCGCTGGCGCATGGCTTCAGCGTGCAGGAGGCGGCGGCGGTTGACGTGCAGCAGAAACAGGGTGATCCCGACCCCGGCGATCCCCACGATCGTCACCGCGTTCACGCTGCGCCAGGCGGCCTCAAGCTCGGCGGAGCGCGCGCGCTGGCGCCGCCAGAGGGTCTGTCGGCCCTCTTCGACGGCCTCGACCAAGGTGGGCAGATCGGCGTTGGCGCCAAGGGGCGTCGCGTCGGCGGGGCGGTGGCGGCTCAGGGTGTCGCGGGCCGCGATACGCTCGGTGTCGGTGGCGGACGCGTGATGAAGCGCGCGCCAGGCGGTGTCGAGCGCCTCCACCTCGACCTGAAGCGCGTGTAGATCGGCCTGCAGCACCTTCGCGCGGTTGACCGAGGCGATGCTCCAGCCGGTGATCAACACCATCAGAATGAGGCCGAGCGCGAACCGCCCGTCGAGCAGAGAGCGGTCCTCAATCGACGGCGTGGCAAGGGGCATCTGCGGTTCGGCGGCCTCGCCGCTCATGGCGCGTCCATCCGGGGACAATACCGCGTTGTGGGCAGGTTTGGGTGTGGACAGCGAAGGGGAGGGCGCAATCCCGTTGTCGGTGCTATGGATCGTGGCGCTGATCGCTGAGAACGGGATCCGCGGAATCCGACGGACGCTGCGCGCATGGAACTCCTCAAGCTTTACAACGCCATCCTCCGTCGCCGCTGGGCGCTGATCGAGTCGGTGGTGTTCTTCACCATCGCCGCGGCGGTCGCCGCTTTGGCGCTGCCCAAGACGTATCAGGCCACGGCGAAGGTGATGGTGTCGTCCTCAGACACCACGAGCGCCTTGCTCTCTGGCCTGGGCCTCTCGGAGCTGGCCTTGGGCCTCTCGGGGGCCAGCGAAGACATCGCCAACCACATCGCCTTGGCCACGAGCCGCCCGGTGCTCGAAGAGGTCGTGTGGCGCCTGCAGCTCCGCGACTCTGAGGGAGACCTGCTCGTCGCCGACAAGCTGCTCATCCCGGGCATCGACGGCGAGCTGCTCTCCGCGCCGTTTGTTGAGGTCAAGCAGCAGCAGGGCACCGACCTCATCCTCGTCACCGCCAACGCGGACAGCGCCGAGCTCGCGCAGCTCATGGCCGACACCCTCGCCCGGGTGTACATCAACGAGACCCAAGACCGCTCCCGCGCCGAGACCACCAAGGCCGGCGTGTTCGTCAAGGACCACCTCGTCATCGTTCAGCAGGAGTTCGACAAGGCGCTGGCCGACATCGCCGATCTGCAACAAGAGCAGCAGATCATCGACTTGGAGTCAGAGGTGCGCGCGGCTGTGGCCCGGCTCTCTGAGCTTCTGATGGCCAGCGAAGAGAACCTCGCCCGCATCCGTGAGGTGCGCGCCCAGATCGGCGAGCTGCGCGGCATCCAGGCCGAGGAGAACATCGACCTCATCAGCCCCGCCACCGTCGCCGCGAACGCCGACATCCGCGCGCTGCGCGAGACGATCATGGCGCTGCGGCTTCAGCGGGAGGCCACGCTCCAAGACAAGACCGAGCGCCACCCCGACGTGATGCGCATCGACGCCCAGCTCCGCGCCTCGGGCGAGGCCTTGGGCCTGATGATGGAGGAGCAGCACACCCTCGACCCCTCGGTGCTCAAGCTGCGCACCGAGCTGGCGGGGCTCCTGGAGCGCGGCGTCGAGATCAACGACGCCATCGCCCGCACCACGGAGACCTTCTCCCTCTACCCCGACAAGATGCGCCAGCTCTCCCAGCTCACCTTGGCGGCGAGCGCGGCGGAGGAGGTCTACAAGGCCCTCCAAGCGCAGTCTTACGAGATCGCCATCGCCGATGCGCTCTCCGCCGCGCCGCTGCAGCTCGTCGAGCTCGCGGCCTTGCCCGAGCGCCACGCCAGCCCCAAGGTCCTCGTCTGGGGGGTGCTCGGCTTCGCCGTCGGGGTGCTCTTTGGCCTCGGGCTCGTCGCGCTCTTTGAGTACGTCGATGACTCCGTCAAGACGCCAGACGACGTGCGTGAGATCTGGCCCTTGGGCCTGCTGGGCATCATCCCGCGGGTGAAGCCCGACGTCACGTCCATCGCCGGGTTGAGCCCGACGGACCCCCACGTCGAGATCTTCCGGTCGTTGCGGTCCTCAGTGGCCTTCACCTCGGTAGATCGTACGCTCCGCACGATCCTCGTCACCTCGTCCTTGCCCGGTGAGGGCAAGTCTACGGTTCTGGCCAACCTGGGCGCGTCGTACGCCCAGCACGGAAAGAACGTGCTGATCATCGACTGCGACCTGCGCCGCCCCACCCAGCACCGGCGCTGGCCGGGCACCTCCAACCGCGTCGGGCTCAGCCAGGTGTTGTTGGGTGAGGTGAGCCTCCAAGACGCCGTGCAGGCCACCTCGGCCCCAGGGCTCAGCCTGCTCACCGCCGGGACGTCCCCGCCCGATCCCGGTCGCCTCGTCGAGAGTGACCGCCTGCGCCGCCTGCTCACCGACCCCGCGGCCACGGCGGGCTACGACATCGTGCTGGTCGACGCGCCCCCCACGATGGTCGTCAACGACGCCCTGATCCTCGCCAAGGCCTGCGATGGCCTGCTGATGGTCGTCGAGTCCGGTGGCACCAGCCGCCGCGTGCTCGCCGACGCCCGCGACCGCCTCGTCGGCCAAGGCATCGAGCCCTTGGGCCTCGTGCTCAACATGATGGACCTCCGCATGGCCGGATACGCCGTCTACCAGCGCGCCTACCGGACGTACGCCAGCGCTTCATCCGCCGCCGCGCCGCCGCCCGCGGATCCCCCGGCCCCGCCCGCGGGTGGAGGTGAGACGTGATTCTCTTGCTCCTCGGGTTTGGCTGCTCCCCCGCGCCTGAGGCCGTCGCCACGGGCATGGGCTCTGAGAACCTCGTCGTTCGTGAAGACATGGTCGCCTTCGCCAAACAATACGACGATGAGCTCGTGGTGCTCGACGCCTTACACAAGGCGCTGGACGACCCCTCCGCCCGGGTGCGCCTACGCGCCGCCGAGAGCCTCGGTGAGCTGGCGTCGCCGGAGTCGGTGCAGTTCTTGCTCAAGGCGCTGGAAGACAACGACAACGCCGTGCGCAAAGAGGCCGTCGACGCCTTGGGCCGCATCGGCGATCCCCAGGCCGTCGGCCCCTTGATGGCCTACATCGAGAGCCGCCGCCTCGACGGCGAGATCCCCCTGAACGCGATCTGGGCCTTGGGCAACATCGCCGACCCCACGCCGCTCAGCCTGCTCATGGAGCTGCGCGACAACTCCGACCCCTACGTCGCCTACAACGCCATGTGGGCGCTTCGTGAGATCGGCGACAAGAAGGGCGACGGCGCCGCCACCACCCCCGGCGAAGGGGGTGAGGCGGCCCCCGCTGAAGAAGGCGGCGGCCTCTTGCCTTCGCTCTTCGGCGGCGGTGACGAGGGCGAAGAGGGCGCTGAAGAGGCGCCCGCTGAAGGGGAAGAGAAGCCCGCCGAGCCGCCCAAGCTCAACATCCCCTGGCCGCCGCCGCCTCAGTAGCGCGGTTTGGCAGGGGCCAGCGCGGGGCCAGCGCCGGGCCAGCGCGGCTGAGGGGGCTGCCCCCAGCCGCGCGGCGTGGCTCAGAACGTGTAACGCATGCCCAGACGCACGGAGCGCGGGGCCTGGCGGTACAAGGTCAAGCCGAAGCTGTCGATGTCGTTCTCCATGTAGGTCACCGGCGCCTCAAACCCAGGGAGGTTGAAGATGTCGGCGGTGATCTCCAGGTTCTTCGTCTCGCTGAACTCGAAGGCGTGGGCGACGCGGATGTCGACGTAGTGGGTCGGCGGCATGAACCGCGTGCCACGACCCTCATCCATGGCGTAGTAGTCGCCGTAGAGATCGACGTAGCCCTTCCGCTGCCAGGCGTGGCCCGAGTCGAACTCGTACACCGCGCCCAGGGTGGTGCCCCAGGCGAAGGTGTAGGAGCCGTTGAGCTTGATCGCGTGGAAGCTGTGGTAGGGCAGGTAGCCGTAGTACCCGGCGCTGTCGTTCGCCGAGCCGAGGCCCGCGAGGCCGTCGAGCAGCCAGCCGTTGCCGCCCTCGAAGAAGCTCTGCCGCGCCGCGGGATCCGAGACGTCATCGCCGTACACGCCGACGTTGTTGCCGTCGGAGCCCGACTGACCGCCTGAAGACAGCTCAAACTGGCCGGGCATGTGGCCCTTGGCCTCAGAGAGCGTGTAGGAGGCCACCATCTGCCACTTGCCGTCGTAGCGCCGCTGGGCGACAAACTCAAGCGCCCGGTAGTCGCGGAACTTGTTCGCCGGGTTGGTGATGACCCAGTAGTCGAGGTCGTGGTCGATGTCCTCGGGCAGATCCGACGTGCGGCTCAAGATGCCGCGCACGCTGACGCTGAACAGCGGCAGAATCTCCCGGGAGTACGCCACGATGGCCTTGTCGTTGTGGTAGGGCTTGAGGCTCTCCCCGTTACAGGCCGTCTTGTAGATCTCGGCGGTCTCCGCGTCTTCAGGCTTGTCCCACAGGCTCTCGTCGCAGAAGATCAGCGGGTTCGCGGCGGGGTCTTGCACCCAGACGAGGTCATAGCCGCCGTCGCCGTTGGCGCGGTACTCGCTGTAGGAGAACGACGAGCGGTCGTCACCCCAGGCGGCGAAGTCCGTGCCGCTGACGTCGTAGTAGCGGCCGTAGTTGACGGTCAGCACGTTCTTGGAGTCGCCGGTGATGTCCCAGGCGAGGCCGGTGCGCGGCGCGGGCATGATCGCCGAGTACACCTTCGTGGCGGCCTGGGCCTGGTCGGCGTAGAGCACCTCGCCGTCGAGGCGCATGCCGAGGTTCAGGGTGAGGCGGTCTACGGGCTGCCAGTCGTCCTGAACGAAGGCGCCGCCGACAAAACCAACGTGGCCCAGGGGGTCACCGACGTCGGTGTACTGCGTGTAGCCGAGGCAGTCCTCGTAGTTGGCCTCCGCGGTGCAGGGGAAGCCGCCGTCGGTGTCGCGGAGGTACTGGTAGCCGTCGCCGGGGCCGGTGAACAGCAGGTCGCGGGAGTCGCTCACGCGCCAGGCCTCGCCGCCCACCTTGAAGCGGTGATCGCCCAAGAACCCATCGACGAGCTGGGTGACCTTGAGGCTGCCGCCCAGACGACCGCGGGTGTTGATGTCGAAGCTGTCGTAGTTGTTGAGGTACAAGCCCTGGTTCACGTCGAGGATCTGGGGCTCGTCCTCGCTGCCGCTCATCGGCTTGACGTCGATGTTCGAGTTGTTCACGCCCAGCTTCACCTCGACGGCGGAGGTGCTCGACGGGGTGAACCGCGCGGTGAAGGTGTGGCCGAGGTTCTTCGAGTTGTACTGGGCCTGGGCCTCTTCAGCGTAGAGGCCCGAGGTCTCGTAGTTGTCGATGTCCGAGCCCGAGGCGTTGAGCTGGTACTGCAGGGTGATGTCGGGGGCGGCGAACCAGGTCAGCTTGCCGATGCCCGAGAGGCCCTTGGAGATGTAGGGCAGGCCATTGAGCGACTCGTACTCGATGTTGGAGGACGTGCCGGTCAAGGCGACCATGTACCAGAGCTTCTCTTGAACCAAGGGGCCGCCCGCGGTCAGGGCGAGCTCGTGGTTCATGAAGTTGCGCTTCTCCTTGGCGACCTCTTCGCCTGTGGCGACGTCGAGGATCATGTAGGTGCCGGGATCAGCGTCGAAGTTGATCCAGTACCCGGCGGTGCCGAAGTGCTGATCCGCGCCGTCCTTGGTCACGACGTTGACGAACATGCCCGTGGCCTGAGAGAACTCGGCGGGCACGCCGTCGGTGTAGACCTGAATCTCTTGGATGGCGTCGAAGTTGACGCCCGCGCCGAAGGTCTTCGTGGCCGGGTCGCGGGTGACGAGGCCGTCCACCATGTAGTTGTTGCCGTACTGGCCCTCACCACGCACCGACGGGTTGCCGTTGCCGGGGCCGCCGGACTGGGTGTCGACGCGGCCGGAGATGCCGGGGAGCATGTTCACGGCGGACTGGTAGGACCGGCCCACGGGCAGGTTCTGGAGCAGCTCGGCGTCCATGGACGTCGAGAAGGCCGAGCGGGTGGAGTCGATGACCGGCAGGGTCTCCTCGATGATGATCTCGGCGCCGGCCTCGCTCATGGTGAGCGCCACGGGCACACGGGCCGTCTCGTCGAGGCGCACGGTGACGGCGAGCTTCACCGGGGCGAAGCCGTCTTTGGTGATGAGCACGGCGTGGGTGCCCGGCGGCACCGTGGGGATGCGGAAGTGGCCCTCGTCGTCGGTGGTGACGGTGATGTCGCCGCCGAGGTTCGCGCCGGAGAGCGTGACGACCGCGCCGGGAATGGCCAGGCCGCTCTGGTCGGTGACCTCACCACGAACGGCGCCGGTGTCGGCGTAGGCCTCCGCCCCGATGAACGAGGCGCAGATGACGATGGCGGCGGTGGGGAGCAGGGGGTGAAGACGTGCCATCACGCACCTCCGTAGGTCAAGCAGGGGCAGGCCGAGCAGTAGTCAGGGGGGGCGGTGTCGCCGGTGTCGGCGGCCTCGCAGGCGGCGGGATCGGCGGGGTAGAGGTTGTTGCCTTGGCCGTCTTGGATCACCATCGGGTAGGTGCCGTCGGCGAGGTCGGGGACGGTGAAGGTGACCGAGGCCGAGCCGCAGACCGAGGTGAAGGGCACCGGGTCGGCGTCGCCGATCTTCACGACGTAGTCCGACTTGAGGTTGCAGCCGGAGACGCTCACGACGGCGCCCGCGGTGAGGCCCTCGGTGATGTCGATGTACTCGGGGTACGCGCCCGCGGGGCAGGCCTCGTACCAGTAGGCCTGCTCAATCGTCGTGGTGACGCCGTTGGTGGTCACGACGAGGTCGGCGTAGCCCGACTGCGCCCCGGCGGGGGTGACGGCGTTGAAGACGTAGCCGACGTCCAAGGCACCCAGGCGGGTGCTGGCGTCGGGCATGGTGATGTCCACCAGCGGCGTGCCCGCGAGGCTCGCCTCAGCGGTGGGGCCGAAGCCGTGGCCGGAGATCTCGACGGCGGTGCAGCCGTCTTGCCAGCCGTAGATCGGGCGAATGGAGACCGCGGCGGTGCCGACGGGGTCGCAGGCGGTGCCCGCGGCCAAGGCGAGGCCAGCGACGCTGACCCCGATCAAGACGAAGTGTGCTCTCATTGAAGCTCCTCCATGGGGGTGATGACCGGAGAATGTCCGTGCATTGACACACCATCACAGCTCCGGCATGTTTACAACCAGTCCGCTCACAGGCACAGCGTTATGGACCTCGGCCTCTTGGCCCCAGGATAGGCTCCCACAGCGCGGCCCGGCGGCTCAGGAGCGACATGAGCACAGCGCGCAAGGATCTCAGCGAGACCGCGCTCCGGCGTTGGGAGCTCGCGGTGCAGGCGCGCGGCGCTGAAGGCGCCGCACAAGAGGCTCTCGACGATCACAGCGTGCTCGACCGCTACGGCTGGCAAGAGCCGCGTGGCCGAGTGCTGGAGATCCTCAAGGGGGTTGAGGAGATCCGCCGCTGGCTCAGCATCACCCCCGTCGAGGTGACCATGGCCGCCGAGGGCGACGTGGTCGTCTTCGACGATGGCTGGGCCGAGGTTCGGTACTCGGTGCGCCTCGTGGACTACGTCAACGGCGGACTTTGGCGGTTTCTGCCAAGCGACGACGGCAAGATCCGCCACATCGAGCACCGCCCCGACCCCCTCCCGGCGGAGTGGCGGAAGGGGATCCCCCCGGGCAAACGCCTGAGCTGAGCGGCGTCTCGCCAAGCCAAGGCCCGCTAAACGCCGCCGCCCTGGATGGCCTTGAGCACCGCCGCGCGCCGCGCCTCATACGCGGTGACCTCTCCGGCCACCTCGACGATGATCAGCTTCTTGCCTTGGGGGAAGACCGCGACGGCGTAGAGGTAGTCCTCTGCGCCATACGGCGCCGTCAGCTCCAACAAGAAGCCCGGCGTGCCGTTTAGGGTGATCTCTTCTTCCCGCAAGACCGCGTAGCCGACGCTCACCATGCGCTCGCGGGTGGCCTCTCGCCAGAACTCAAGATCGGCCTCTGGCTTGTGTTTGACGGCGCGGGCGCGGAGCACGACCTCATCAGGGCTCACCGCCCGGCGCTCGTGCCGGGGCTTGTACGGCGAGAAGCCCTCGGGCGCGAGGGGCCCCAGGCCGACGGAGGGGCCTTGGCGGTCCCAGCGCCCGAAGCGGAAGTCTTCGACAAGATCCGAGAGGTTCAGGGTGTTGAGCCAGCCGAACGACGACGAGCCGCCGCGAGAGGGCGCGTTGCGCTCACGAAACTGGAACGAGACGTTGAGCTCGGCCCAGGCGGCGTGGTGCTCCAGCACGCGGATCTGGCCCTTGAGGGACTCGATCTGGGCGATGAGGCCGTTGATCTCACGCTCGACGGAGACGACCGCCCCGGCGCTGGCCGTGGGCAGAAGGTCCATGTAGCGCTTCAGGGCGGCCTCTCGGGCGGTGAGCCGGGCCCGGGACTCGGTGAGGCGGGCGGAGAGATCTTCGCTGTTGAAGCTGCGCTCGACGACGAGGCCCTGGGCCAAGGCGAAGGTGATCATCACGTCGGCCTGCTCCCGGGGGACACGCAGGGAGACGCCGTTGTCGGAGAGCCCGGCGAACCAGCCGCCGAGGCGCTGGGCCTCGGCGATGAGCGCGTCGGTGGCCTGATCACGCTGGGGCACCTTGAGCACCAGGCTGGCGACGACATGGGCCGGGGCGGTGTCGGCGGTCTGGGCGAAGGCGGGGTTGAGCCAGCAGAGCGCGGAGAGGGCCAGCGCGGTGAGGGTGACCATCAGCCCACCTCCCCGGCCAAGGCGGCGCGAACGGCGGCGCTGTAGCGCTCCTCTTGGGCCGCGCCTGGGTAGACGATCTCGACGAGCTGGAGGTGTTTGCCCTCGACGCGCACGGCGATGAGGTATCGGTAGGGGTCATCGGCGCCGGGCTCCACCAGTCGAAGCACCTGAAAGCCGCCGATCTCGCTGCGCTCGGCGCTGGCGAACTCGGAGCTGAGGCGGTCCTGAATCGCCGCGATCCAGAACGCCGCGTCCCCGGCGGGCTCGTTTTCGAGCTTGGTGGCCCGCAAGATCGCGCCGTCCGCGCTCTCGGCGGAGAAGTGCTCGCGGTCGTTCAGGGCGACGAATCCTTCAGGCACGGCGAGCTTGAGCAGCTCACCCTCGTAGTTGACGTCGGCGCGGAACGGCGAGAGCCGCTGAATGAAGTCGAAGCCCTCGATCTCCTCCCGCACGGCGCGCTCGACCAGGGCCTGCCGGGGCACCCCCTCGACGGTGAGCCGGGAGAAGGCCGCGAGGCTGCCCAAGGTGCGGAGCTGGCTCTGAATGAGGTCGATCTCTTCGCTGAGCCGCTGAATCTCACGCAGGATCCGCAGCTTCTCTTGCTCTTCAGTGGTCTTGGCGAGGAGCTCTTGGTACCGCACGAGCATCGCCTGATGGGCGGCGAGGCGCAGCTCGACGTCTTGGAAGGCCTCGGTGACGTCTTGGGCGGTGAGAGACTTGGACATCACCTCGCCCAGGCCCAAGGCCTCACGCCAGGCGTCCTCAAACTGGGCCACGGGCACGCGCACGGTGATCGAGGTGAGGCTGCGGCGCTCGACGAAGCCGCCCCGGGCCTCGGCGGCCTTGGCCACGGCGTCTACGAGCTCCTCGGGGCGGGTGACCCGAAGCTGGGCATAGCCGGTGTAAAAGACCATGCGGGTGGACTTGGGCACGGTGACGCCGCCGCTGCCGCCGCTGTTGCCTTTGCCTTCGCCGCCGCTCGTCGCCGTGGGGCTGGTGCTGGCCTTGTACGAGGTAGAGGAGGTGCCCGGCGCCATCGGCGCGGGTGCGGCGCGGCCGCGGGCCATCTCCTCACGCTCGTACGACTCATCAGCGCCGCCGTAGTCCGCCGCGCCGCGGGCGTGGCGCCGTAGTCGTCGTAGTAGTAGGCCTCGGCCGGCGCCTCGCTACGTTTGGCGCACGCGGTGACCCACACACAGAACAGCACGCTGAGCAGCAAGGTCAGCAGATGTCTCGACATTCGATCGCTCCCGTCAGGACCGCCCCATCCTACCCCAAGCGGCGGCGGCCCTGACCACCCGAAGCGCATTAAGTGGGCGCATGTTCTTGTCGTTCGCCCCCCTGCTCGCGCTGATGGCCTGCGCCGACCCCCGGCCCTCCATCCTGCTCGTCACCCTGGACACCACCCGCGCCGACCGCCTGGGGCCCTACGGCTACATGCTCGCCCAGACGCCCACCCTCGACGCCCTGGCCGCGCAAGGGGTGGTCTACACCCGGGCTTACGCCACCTGCCCGCTCACGATCCCCTCCCACGCGAGCTTGTTCACCGGGCGCACGCCGCCGTCCCACGGCGTGCGTGACAACGGCGACTATGTGCTGCCCGAGACGGCGATCACCCTCGCCGAGCGTTTCGCCGAGGCCGGCTGGCGCACGGCGGCGTTCACCGCGGCCTTCCCCACCCAGGCCCGCTGGGGGCTCAACCAAGGCTTTGAGCGTTACCACGACCCGCTGCGCCGCTTGCCCACCCAGCTCGACTGGAGCGATCAGCGCGCCGCGGACGAGGTGATCACCGACGCCTTGGCCACCTTGCCCGGCCTCGCCAAAGACGGCGAGCCCCTGTTCGTGTGGGTGCACCTCTTCGACGCCCACTGGCCCTACGAGCCCCCGGAGCCCGCGCTCAGCGCCCATCCGGGGCGGCCTTACGACGGGGAGATCACCTTCGCCGACGCCGAGCTGGGGCGGCTCATCGCCTGGTTTGACGAGGCCCGACCCGGCGGCGTGGTGGTGATCACCGCGGATCACGGCGAAGGGCTCGGCGACGGCGGCGAGCGCACCCACGGCTTCTTGCTGCACGACGGCACGGTGCGGGTGCCGCTGATCGTCCGCGCGCCGGGCCTCACGGCGCTTGGCCGCGTAGACGACCCGGTGAGCCACATCGACGTGGCGCCCACCCTGCTCAACCTCGCCGGGCTCCCGCTCCATGACGGGCTCCAAGGCGCAGATCTGCGGGAAGGGGGCAGCGAGCGGCCCTACAGCGAGGCCTTGACCGGCCAGCTCGGCTTGGGCTTGGCGCCGATGTTCGCCTACACCGATGAGGCGGGGCGGTACATGGAGGGCGGCTGGGGCGCGTTTTACCCCGCCGAGGGTGAGCGGGTCTCGACGAGCGCGCGCGCTGGCGACACCACCGCTGAGGCGGCGACGTTGGCGGCGATTCGGGCGGGCATGGAGGCCGTGGCGACGGCGGAGGCCAGCTTGAGCGCTGAGGAGCTCCTCCAGCTCTCGGCCTTGGGTTACCTCGGCGGCGACGCCGACGCCCCCGCCGGGGTGGTAGACCCCCGCGACGTGATCGGCGTCATCCCGCTCACCTGGGAGGCCCGCCGCCGCTTGGGGCAGGGCCAGCTCAACCAGGCCGAGGCGCTCATCGTTCGCCTAGAGGCCGAGATGCCCGGCACCTACGGCGTGGCGCTCCTGCGCGCCCAGCTCACCCGGGCCCAAGGCAAGGTGGGCGAGGCCGCCGCGCGCTACACCGATCTGTACCTGCAGGCGCCGTCCAGCACCCTGGCGCTGCAGCTCGCCGACTTTCACGCCGCCTGGGGCGACTGGCGCGGGGCCGAGGGCTGGTACCAGTCGGCTCTGGACCACCAGCCCATGAGCCCCGAGGCCCTTCGTGGCCTCGTCGAGAGCGCGCTCAAGCTGGGCGAGCCCGAGCGGGCCGAGGAGCTCGCCTTAGACGCCTTGGCGCTCTACCCCGACCACGCCGAGGTGGGCCTGATGCTCGCCGCGCTCTACCTGCGGGACGGCCGCGCGGAAGAGGCCTTGGCCGAGTCCAGCCGAGCGCTCGTGTTGATGCCCCGCAGCGTCTGGGCCTTGAGCATCGACGCCGAGGCCCGCTGGGCCCTCGGTCAAGCCGACCTGTCCATCGAGCGCTTGCAAGACGCCCTGCTCATCGACCGCCTCAACCTGCCGCTGCGCCTGCGCCTCGCCGCGCAGCTCTTGGAGATCGGTCGCAACGCCGAGGCGGTGCGGGCGCTTGGGCCCTACGCGGCGATCTTTCCCGAGTCGGAGGAGCTGGGGGCCTTGTTGGCGGCGGCGCAGAGGGCGTTGGTGGGGGAGGTGCAGGGCGGCTGAGCCCGCTCTGCCCACGGTGAACTCTGTCCGCGGCTCAGTTAAGCTCGTCGTATTGGAGCGCAGGTGACGCCAAACCAACAACAAGAAGAGATCGGCAAGGCGTATGTCCACGCCGTCGCGGCGGCGTGTGGCTTCTCCGTCAGCCAGTGGTCCCAAGATCACGGCTGCATTGACACGACGATCAGCGCCGACCGGGTGTTGGGGCAGGGGCCCTACAGCAAACCCAAGGTCGATCTCCAACTCAAGGCCACCACCCAAGATGTCGTCAAGGACGAACATATCGCCTGGAGCCTTGAGATGGCTCACTACGACAAGCTGCGGGCGAGAGCGCGTGTGCCACATCTATTGGTGGTCTTGGCGCTCCCCGACGACGCGCGGGACGGCGTGCGCCACACCGTAGACGCCTTGCTCATCCGCAAGTGCGCCTATTGGGTGAACATGACCGGGATGCCTGAGGTGGTCGGTCAGGGGTCGAAGACCGTACAGATCCCCCGGGAGCAGGTATTCTCGCCAGAGGGTCTTCTGCAGATCCTCACGCGGGTGAGCGAAGGAGCCTCCCTATGAACCACGACCTGCGAGCGCAGCTTCGCGCCGTGAGCCCCCAGGCGGTGCGTGAGCACCTGCTCAGCAAAGGCTGGGCGCTGACGCAGGATCTCTCTGAACGTTTCGGGGTGCTCCTCTTCTCGAAGGATGACCTGACCCTCGACCTGCCGTTAGACCCCGAGCTCGCCGACTTCGCCCGGCGCATGTTGGAGCTGCTAGAGTCGCTCGCCGCCTCCGAGGCCGTCAGCGTGCCCCAGCTCCTCGGGGAGCTCTCAGGCCCCGCCGGGGACGTGCTCAGCGTCCGGGTGATCTCTGAGGCCACCGCCGGGGGCACCTTGCCGCTCGTGGACGCCCTGCGGGTGCGTGAGGGCGTGAAGAACCTTGTCCTCGCCGCCGCGCACAGCGCGCTCAGCCCGCAGCCCTTCTTCCCACGCATGACCCGAGTGGAGGCCGTGAACCTGCTCAACTCTGTCCACGAGGGGCAGACGCAGCGTGGCAGCTTCATCGCCCGGTTTATCGTGCCCGTCGCGCCATCGGTCGGTGTGCCCCTGTTCCCCGAGCTCCCCGACGCGGAGCTCCCGTTCCCGCGACGGGTGACGACGCGCCTGATGCAGACCTTAGAGAGCGTCCGTCGTGTCCGCGCGCGTGGGGAGTACGACCCGCTGATCGGCATGAGCGGAGAGGGAGTGAGCGCGAACCTGCTCACGGCGCTGGAGGGCATGAGCCTGACCAGCGGCCCCGGCGCGTTGGAGCTCTCGATGCGCTGGTCGAGAAACCGCGCGGCCCCTCCCGGCGTGTTGGGCGCCGTCAAGCTCAGCCAAGACGCCCTCACCGGGCTCGGCGCCGTCGCCAACGAGCTCAAGGGCCAAGCGGCGCTTCAGAACTTCGATGTCATCGGGTATGTCTCCCACCTGACGCGCCAAGGGGAAGACCCAACGGTGCCCGGAGACGCGGTGATCGTGCCCATCGGAGGCGAGCTTGGAGAGCTCTCACGCATCCATGTCAACCTCCCGCCCGACGCCTACCAGGTGGCGCTGGAGGCCCACAAGACGGGGCGTGTGGTGCGCGCCGTGGGGATGCTCGTCCGCAGAGGTCGCCGCTGGTCGTTGAGCGGCGTCTCTTCGTTGGAGCTGCCCCCCGATCCCAACGAGAGCTCCGCGGACTGACCCCTCACCACCGCCAGCGCCGCACCTCGTCCACCGCCGCGGCCACCCCCTCCACCGGCGTGCCCGGCGTGAGCCCATGGCCGATGTTGAAGATGTGGCCCTTCGGCCCCGCGCTCTGAATCACCTCACGCACCTTCTCGCGGATGACCTCCTCCGGGCCGTAGAGCGCCACGGGGTCGAGGTTGCCCATCACCGGCACCTCCGGCCCCAAGACCGCCCGGGCGGTGCGCAGATCGATGCGCCAGTCAAACGCGTAGGCGTCAGCCCCTAAGCCCTTGAGGGCCGGGAGCACGGCGGCCGAGTCGCGGCAGTAGTACAGGGCCGGGGCGCCCTTGACCTGCTCAAACACGCGCCGGGCGGCGGGGGCGGCGAAGCGCGCGTAGTCTTGAGGGTCCAGGCCACCGGCCCAGGTGTCAAAGAGCTGCACCGCGGCGCAGCCGGCCTCGATCTGGGCGTTGAGGTAGTCGATCACCACATCGCCGAGCAGGGTGAGCAGGCGGGTGAACTCCTGCGGATACCGCCACATGAAGCCCTTGACCTGCTCAAGCTCCTTCGCGCCGCCGCCCTCGATCATGTAGGCGGCGAGGGTGAACGGCGCCCCGGCGAAGCCGAACAGGGGCACGTCGAGCTGGGGGATGAGCAGGCGGATGGTCTCTAAGACCTCGGGCATGTCGGCCTGAACGCTGGGGATCTTGAGGCGGGAGAGGTCCGACGGGTGGCGGATGGGGTCGCGGAAGATGGGGCCGCGCTTGTCCTCAAAGCGCAGATCCAGGCCCATGGCGGCGGGCGGCACGAGGATGTCGTTGAACACGATGCTGGCGTCGAAGGGGAAACGCCGAAGGGGCTGCAACGTGACCTCGGCGGCGAGCTCGGGGCTGCGGCAGAAGGTCAAGAAGTCGGTGCCGGAGCGGGTCTGGAGGTACTCGGGCAGGTAACGCCCGGCCTGGCGCATGAACCACACGGGGGGACGCTCGACGGGCTCCGACCGGAGGGCGCGCAGCAGGAGGTCGTTCACAGGGGGCTCCGAGGGCAGGGGAAAGAGCCCCCAAAAGAACGCGGCGAGGGGCCCGGCGCAAACCGCGCTCGCCCTAGACCCGCGCCGCGGCCTCGGCGCCGATCATCAGCCCGCAGGCCATCACCGTGATCTGCGGGTTCACGCCCAAGGATGAGGGGAACACCGAGGCGTCGGCGACGTGCAGGTTGTCCGTGCCCCAGACGAGGCCTGACGGGTCTACGACGCTCTCCGCGGGGTCGTCGCCGGTGCGGCAGGTGCCCATGGGGTGTGAGGAGATCGCCGTGATGCGGGAGAAGCTCACATCCTCGTGAAGCTGGGCGTTGACCTGGGCCATGTCGCGCATCACCCCGGCCCCGGCCACGGACGAGACGACGTAGCGCGCCCCGGCGGCGAAATACACCTCAGCGCAGCGCCGCAGCCCGGCCAACATCCGGCGCCGGTCGCCGTCACCAAACTCCAAGGAGATGCTGTTGGCGTTCACCACGCCGACGGTGTCCTCGTCGTGGACCATGGCGCCCGCCGAGGCCGTCTTGCGCAGATCCGCCATCACGGCGTTGAGCTCCGGCCCAAAGGGCAGGCCCAAGCCGACGTAGTGCAGATCCGGCGTCACCGTGCTCGTCTCCAAGAGGTAACCCTCGTCCCAGGCGTCGACGTAGTAGCCCTGGGAGACGCCCTTCCAGTGCAGGATGTCCTCGTCAAAGGCGCCGAACACCCCGGCGGCGGGGTGGAAGTGCAGGTGTTGGCCGACATGTTCGTTCGGCGCGAGCCCGGCTCGTTTCAGCAGGCGCGGGCTGCCGATGGGCCCGCCGCTGAGCACAAACCGTTTGGCCTTCACCTCAAAGCCGCCCGCCGGGGCCTGGGCGTTGGGCTCCATCAGCCGACCGGTGGCTGAGGACACCCGCGCGCCGTCGTGGGGCAGATCCTCGACGCGGCAGTCGGCGTACACGCCCACCCGGTTCGTGTGCAGCGCCTTGGCCAGAAACGTGCGGTCCACGGAGTTTTTGCCGCCGGAGGGGCAGCCGATCTGGCAGGCGCCGCAGCCCGTGCAGCCCGGCGCGCCGCGCTCTAACCAGCCGCCCTTGAGCCCCAAGGCCTCGGCCCCCTGCTTAAAGATCGTGTTGTTGCGCCCCTGAATCGGCTCCGGGTTCACGATGACGCCCACGGTGCTCCACACCTCGTCCAGCAAGCGCTCAAAGTCACCCTTGGGGTTGAAGCCGCTGTTCTCACGCCAGCCCTTGAGCACTGAGGCCGGCGTCTTGAACGAGATCGCCGAGTTGATCAGCGTCGAGCCGCCTACCCCTTTGCCGCCGTTCACCGGCAGAAAGCCGCCGGTGCCCATGGCCGCCCGGGCGCCTTGGTCTTGGTAGAGGTTGCGCAGAGCCCAAGGGTTTGAGCGCTGAAACTGCGCCGGGCGCCAGTGGCGGCCCTCCTCGATGACGGCCACGGTGTGCCCGGCGTTGGGCCAAGGCATACGCGGCGGCGGCGCCACCGGCCCCGGCGCCCAGCACGGCGACGTCTACCTCCAGGCTGAGCGCGCCGCCGTAGTCCTCAAAGCTGTGTTTTCCAGGGGTGAAGCCGCGCATCAGGCGCCCTCACGGGGCAGGTCGTGGCAGAAGGAGTGGTAACCCAAGGCCCGCTGCACCTGGGGGTGACCAAAATACGCCATGGCCATCACCGACTTGAGCGCGTCGTGGGCGAGGCGTTTGGGCAAGGGGCCCACCTCTCCGAAGGCCGAGAGCAGCTCCAGCCGCTCCGCCGGGCCCAGGTTGACGAAGCGTGCGCCCTGGCTGAGCGCCACGCCCATGCCCAAGGCCCGCAGAAGCCCCCGAAACGGCGTCGCCATCTTCTCGCTGAGCCCGCCGCTGAGCAGGCGGTCCACCTCGTCCGAGAGCCCGAGGCTCGACCAGGCGGGGCCCAAGGCACCCGCGGGGAAGAGCGTGTCGCCCACGGCGTCGAGGAGCGCGCGCTCGGACGCGCCGAGCACCTTCATGCCCGGCGCCGGGGGCTCCAGATCTGTGGTGGCGTAGACGCTCACCGCGATCCCGGCCATGAGGCCCAAGGTGAGCGCCCTTCGGCGGCTGAGCAGCGCGGCGCGGGGTGGGGTGACCATTCGCTCAGCCTACACGACCCCGCGTGAGGGTGCTACCCTGATCGCCCTTCGATCGCCCTCCCACATGCCGAGGCCCAACATGCTCCACGGTGGTCAGCTCGTCGCCCGCGCCCTCGCCAAAGAGGGGGTGAGCCACCTCTTCACCCTCTGCGGCGGCCACATCCAGAACATCTACGACGGCTGCCTCGACGAGGGCATCCGCGTGGTGGACTTCCGCCACGAGCAGGCCGCGGGCCACGCCGCTGAGGGCTGGGCCCGGGCCACGGGGCGCCCGGGCGTGGCCGCCGTCACCGCCGGTCCCGGCGTCACCGACGCCGTCACCGCCGTGGCCAACGCCCAGCGCGGCGGCGCGCCGATGATCCTCCTGGGCGGCCAAGGCCCGTCCTTCGCCCGGGAGATGGGCAGCTTGCAGGAGATGGACCACGTCCGCCTGATGCGCTCGATCACCAAGTGGTCGGCCACGGTGCCCGAGACCCGCCGCATCCCCGACTACCTCGCCATGGCCTTTCGCAAAGCCACCACCGGCGTGCCCGGCCCGGTGTTTCTGGAGCTGCCCCTGGACGTGTTGATGGGCATGGAGGACCCGACGGGGCTCAACTGGCCCGACGCCTACCGCACTGAAGCCGTGGCGGGCGGCGATCCCACCTACCTCCAGCGCGCCGCCGACCTGCTCGCCCAGGCCGAGCGCCCCATCGCCATCGTCGGCTCGCAGTGGTGGTGGTCGCCCTACCGCGACACCATCGGCGAGTTTGTCACCCGCTTCGACCTGCCCACCTTCCTCAACGGCGGCGCCCGCGGCGCCCTGCCCCCGGAGCACCCCCACTTCTTCCGCCAGTGCCGCTCCAAGGCCCTGGCCATGGCCGACGTGGTCTTGATCTTCGGCACCCCCTGGGACTTCCGCCTCGGCTACGGCCAGCAGGTGAGCCCCGACACCAAGGTGATCCAGGTCGATCTGGATCCCGACGTCATCGGCCACAACCGCGGCGCCCAGGTGGGCCTCGTCGGCGACACCGGCCTCGTCATGCGCCAGCTCATCCAGGCCGCGCCGCGCCGCTCGGGCCCGGACTGGGTCGCCCAGTGTCGCCAGATGGAGGAGCGCGCCTTCGCCAAGATGCTGCCCGAGATGAACAGCGACGCCAGCCCCGTGAACCCCCTGCGCTTCGCGAAGGAGCTCTCCGACGCCATCCCCAAGGCGGCCACGGTGGTGTGTGACGGCGGCGACATCGTGGGCACGGCGGCCAAGCTCGTCGCCACCCACGCCGGGGGCCGCTGGATGGACCCAGGCCCCTTGGGCACCCTCGGCGTCGGCCCGTCCTACGCCATGGCCGCGCGCCTCGCCCGCCCCGACGAGCCCGTGTTCATCATCTACGGCGACGGCAGCTTCGGCCTCAACGGCATGGAGTACGAGGCCGCCGCCCGGCAGAAGATCCCGTTCATCGGCGTGATGGGCAACGACGCCGCCTGGATGCAGATCCGCCGCGGCCAGCGCGACATGTTCGGCGACGAGCGCAGCGTGGCCACGGCCCTCGACTACACCCGCTACGACAAGATGGTCGAGGCTCTGGGCGGCCATGGCGAGTACGTCGAGCGCCCTGAAGACATCCGCCCGGCGATCGACCGCGCTCTGGAGAGCGGCAAACCCGCGTTGATCAACGTGAAGGTGGGCGAGAGCGACTTCCGCAAGGGCTCGATCTCGGTATGACCTGGCCCAGCGCGTATGTGCTGGAGTGCAGCGTTCAGCCCGGCGGATCCCGCTGGGCTGAGCTTCACACCTACACGACGCCGGGGCCGATCCTGCGGGTGCTGGAGCGGCTGTGCGCCAACGAGCACGGCTTCTTCGCCTACCACACCCTCTGGTATGGCGCGGTGGTGGGCCTCTGGACCATTCACCACGGCGAGGTGGTGGACTTCACCGACCTGCACCCCTACGTCAGCGTGGATCTGCGTGAGCACGGCGTCATCCGCCTCGATCAGCGCGAGTCCCAGGCCGCCTTGGACTTCAATGACGAGGCCGAGGCCGCCGGTGACCTTGACCGC
>JADKFE010000022.1 GCA_016717595.1 Deltaproteobacteria bacterium
CAGATCAGACTTTGTGCTGTTCCCAACGATGAACTCATCCTTCTCCAGATCGAAGAAGATCTGGTCGGGCCGTTCGTCTTCTTCCGTCACCTCCTGTGAGCCGTTGGCGCTTGGTTGTGGCGAAGGACTGAAGGTGGACAACAGCGTGTTGAGCCGCTGGTGGCCATCGAGGAGGTAACTAACAACCTGCCCTGCATGGTGTTCCGGAATGTTGATGCCTGCGACTTTTCTGAAACACGCGAGCTGTGTCTCTGAGGTACGCCACACGAGCAGGCTGCCGATGGGGATGCCGATGTAGATGGAGCGGAGCAGATCGAGGCGGCGCTCATCTTTCCAGACAAAGGGCCGCTGAAACCGGGGGATCTGAATGTGGCCCAGCCGAACGTCAGCCAAGAGCTGGACGATGTCTGCCACTTGAGGTTGAGAGACGAAGCTAGCGGTGGTGCTCATGTGGCTCCTATAGGGCGTCGAGCAAGGCGAGCTCAAGGGCATCAACCTCGGCTCGCACATCTTGCGGCCAGGGTTCAGTTGGATGAACGTTCTCGAACTGTTCGGCGACGTGCCCTCAAACCCCTTCAACAGGGAGCTTTGAATCGCTGGGGAGGCGTTCCCATTCTCCCTTGCTCCTGCCGCGTCGAATGACGTTCGTTGTGCCGTCCTTGGAAGCGATCGGAGTCACCTTTGGGCCGTGTTTCATGTTGTAGAACTTGGCCATCTCACCTACTTCACCGCTCGCCAACGCCTGCGCTGCGCTCAGATCGACGTTCTGAAGCAGGGTGTTGGGGAGGTAATTCTCGATCGAGCGGCGGTTGAGGCGGTGCCACCGCGTCTTTGGCATCGCGGCGGGTATCTCAGCGCATCGCCGCTCAAACTCGAATCCTTGACAGCGGTCTCCTCCGGGCAGCCTCCAGTCGGCCGACAGCTCATCTGGGTGCAGGCGATCACTGTCGAAGAGGAAGAAGGTGCGCCAGCGGCTATCCGGGCGCTGTTTGACGTGGTCAATGATGTTCAGCAGATGTGAGCCACCACCGTTCACAGCCTCGATCCACTCTGAGCTCTCCCATGTCTGGAACGCAGGAATGCTCGCGGCGACGAAGCGTCGATCGCTGAGATCGTTCTCCACCACAAGCTTCAGTGGCCGTTTGACACAACCTCGGGCTGCCGAAGCAGTCAAGCGCCACGGGGGATCACAAAGCACCTCGAGGCTCCGCCGGGGTGAACCGTGAGAGTGACCGCGCCCGCGCGTGGCGAGATCGTCATCGCGCGAGTGGGCAACACCTGGACAAACTCTGGATTGGAGATCGCGCACCAGGAGGTCATCTTCTCAATGTCTGTGTCAATAGAGTGCTGCCGCTTCTCCTCAAGGGTGATCAGCAGCCTCACCATCTCTTGCCGCCACGTCGCGTCGTCGTGGGTCCAACATTCGTCCTCTATGACGATCCTCACTCGCCACCTCGATATGCCCGATACAACGCGCTCTTGAGCTTGAGCAGGTCATCAAACGCATCCATGGGCCAAAGACCATCGACGTGGCCTCTCTCGTCAAGCGTGACGGGCCTCGCGACGCTCGCGCCGTCGGGCCTGCGCGCGACCCAGTACAGCTTGACCATGTTGGGTTGCAGCTCACGTCTCGCCAACGCGAGCTGAATCGCGGCGAAAAGCACCTCGGAGTGGGTCTCAATCGTCACCTGAGCGCCCTTGTTCACGGCGTCAATGAGTGATGTCGCGAGCTCAACTTGGGCGTCCGTGTGGAGGTGCAGCTCGGGCTGCTCTAAGGCGACGAGCCTGGGGCCAATCCCTGTCGCCGCCCTGGCCAGCGCGATCAGCGGGGCGAGCACTTGGGTGAGCCCCTCGCCGGTATCGATCAGGTTGACGGGCGTGACTTGCCCGTCCGCCGCCACATCCAGGCGGAAGAACAACGGAGCGACTTCTGTCGTCTCCAGTCGGAAGCCGAGGCGACGGTAAAACGCCAGCACGAGCTCTACGGCGTCGCGCACACGGTCGGAGCGCCCCCAACGCTGCCAGTGGTACAGGAATCGCGCCACCCCTTCACCGCTGGCCAGGAGATTGGACGGCGCCGCGGCCCTGTACCGCTCTATGCGGGGGATCCCGAGGCGTACACCACGCAGCCACTGCGTAGAGAGGCTGTAGGCCATGGGGAGTTGCCTGTCGCCTTGGGGAGCTCCCGGGCTGTTGACGGGGGAGCATACCCTCGACCCCCCCCAGCCAATCCTCCCAGCCCCCGTCACCATCGTCCTCAAAGGACAACGTGCCTCCGGGCCCGGTCAAGGTGAGGCTTTGCAGCTCACCGCCGATCGCTGAGTTTGCGCTTCGAAACTCCCAGGCGGCGCTCGTGCTCGGCTGAGACCACTCAACGCTCACCTTGACCGGCTGCGCAGAGCAGGAACACATGCGCGAGGTCTGACCAAAGGGCGTCACGGGCGACCTCCCCATCCAGGCAAGGTCCGGGCCGCTTGTCGGCCAATGACTCCGAGATCCAGGGCAGCAAGCGCAACGGCGGGCGCTTCCTGAAGCTGTCTCACCGTGTAAAACAGCGTCAACGGCGCGAGATCTACCCTCTCGCTACGCGTAACCGACCCCTTGTAGTTCTCAATTTGAAAGCTACGGATAATCACGACAGTCGCGGTGCGGCGGCCTGTGGCCGAGGGGGGGTGGGGGGGGCGCGCGGGAGATCGCCTCCGCGCGCGGCCCCAGCCTAACACTGCCCTCCCTCGCAGCGGCATTTGCCTCAAGGGTGGCCCCGAGGAAGTCATCACGGGGCGACCCGCCTGCGAACCCGCTCCCACCCCGACGCTCAACGCCCGCCCCGCCACCGAGAGCCCCGGTCTGACGCCTCTTACGCGCCATTCTCCCACTCGCTCAACGCCCCTCACTCCCGCCCCAACTTCCCCACCCACAGCCCCACCTGAATCCCGCCCGTCTCAAACCGCGTGATCTCCTCAAGCCCCCGCCCCAGCCGCCCGGCCAACGCCGGATCCGGACAGATCGCGGCCAACCGCCACCCCGCGAACTGTTTGTTCAGCGCCGCCCCGAGCTTGTGGTACAGCGGCGCCAAGGACACGTTCTCGGCCACCCGCAGCCCCCACGGCGGGTTGATCACGACGAGCCCCGGCTTAGCGTCCAGAGGCGGGTTGATCGGATCGCCGAGGCTGCGGTTGTCAATCCGCAGAGACTCCACCACCCCCGCCCGCGTCGCGTTCTCCCGCGTCGCCCGCACCGCGCCCGCGTCCCGATCCGCGGCGTAGAAGCTGCCCACCGGCACCTTCGCCGCAGACCGCGCCTCGGAGACGATCTCTTTCCACTTCGCCGTGGGGAAGTTCGGCGCCTTGAGGATCGGCATCGGGTGGTCAAAGCCCGGGGCGCGCTCGCCGGCCCAGCAGGCCGCCTCGATGGTGAAGGTGCCGCTGCCACACATCGGGTCGGCCAGGGGCACGCCGGGCTGCCATCCGGCGGCGAGCAGCACGCTCGCGGCGAGGTTCTCCCGCAGGGGGGCCCGGGCGAGGTTCTGGCGGTAGCCGCGCTTGTGCAAGAGGCCGCCGCCGACGTCGATGGACACCGTGGCTTTTTTTCCGCGCACCCGCACACGAAGCTCGACGGTGGGCAGCTCCCAGCGGCGGGGGCCGTCTTGGCGGGGGGCCTTGCGCAGGGCCTCCTCGACGGCGACCAAGACGTGATGCTCGACAGCGTCGGCGCGCTTGAACTGGGCCTCCTTCACCGTGGCCTTCACGGTGAGGGGCTGGCCGGGGTGCAAGAAGGTGCGCCAGGGCAGGCCTTGCACCGAGGCGTGGAGCTGCTGCAGGGAGGGGGCGGGGATCTCGTCGCCGACGATGAGCAGCGTGCGGGCGGCGCAGCGGCTCCAGAGGCAGATCGCCGCGGCGTCGAGCAGGTCGCCCTGCAGGCGCACGCCGCCTTCTTCGATCTTGACCGCGCCCTCGGTCAGCGCGCCGAGCTCGGCGGCGAGGGGGGCTTCGAGGCCCGGGGGGGCGACGACGAACAGCGGCCAGGTTTGAGGCTTCATGGGGCGGGCGTCTATCGCGGTGGGGCCACCTTGCCCTCCCCGCATCACGTCGATACGCTGCGGCTATGCCTGGACACGTCATCATCACCGGGGCGTCGGTCGGGATCGGCGCGGCCCTCGCCCGCTCCTTGGCCCGCGCGGGGTACAGCGTCGGCCTCGTCGCCCGCCGACAAGAGCTCCTCGAGGCCCTCACCGCCGACCTCACCCGCGGAGGCGCCAAAGCGGCCTGGGCCGTGGCCGACGTGAGCGACGAGGGCTCGATGCGCGCGGCCTTCACAGCCTTGGAGGAGGCGCTTGGCCCCTGCGAGGTGATGATCGCCAACGCGGGCATCTTGAGCTTCCAGCGGCCCGAGACCTTCGACGCTGAGGTGGCGGTCAACATCCTGCGGGTGAACGTCGAGGGGGCGATCAACGCCGCCGGGGTCGCCTTGCCGGGCATGGTGGCGCGGGGGCGGGGCCAGCTCGTGGTGATCTCGTCTTCAGCGGCGCTGCGGGCCTTGCCCGGCTGGCACGCCTACGCGGCGTCGAAGTCGGCGGTGTCGTCCTTCTTCCGCTCCTTGGCCTTCGATCTGGCGGACAAGGGCGTCTCCGTGCTCGTGGTGCAGCCGGGCTTCGTGGCCACGGACATGACCGCGAACAACCGCTTCCCGATGCCGGGCACGATGCAGGCGAGCGACCTGGCCGAGGGCATCGTCGCCCGGGTGCAGAGCGGGCGCGGCGGGGTGATGACGACGCCCTGGTTTATGGGCCTCGCCTTGGGGCTCTCGCGGCTCATCCCCGGCTTCCTCTTTGATCGTGCGGCGCGCTGGTTTCTGCGCCTCGGGGAGACGCGCTGATGGGACAACACGCGCTCATCGTGGGGGCCTCTTCAGGCATCGGCGCCGCCTTGGCCCTGGAGCTGGCCCTTGAGGGCTATGACGTGGGGCTCATCGCCCGGCGCACGGATCGGCTGGCCGAGGTCGCCGAGCGGGTGCGCGCCCGGGGCGGCGTCGCGGCCTACCGCGCGGCGGACGTGAACGACGCCGCCCAGCTCAAGGCCGCCATCGCCGCGTTGGAGGAGGTGCTGGGGCCCGTGGAGGTCATCATCGCCAACGCGGGGATCGGCGAGAACACCGACGCCGCCAACCTTGACCTGGCGCACGTTCGGCGTGTTCTGCGCACAAACTTAGAGGGCGTGGTGCTGGCCATCGGCGCGGTGCTGCCCGCCATGACCCAGCGCGGCCACGGGCACATCGGCGCGGTGACGTCCATCGCCGGGATGCGGCCCATCCCCATGATCGCGGCCTATGGCGCCTCCAAGGCCGGGGCGAGCGCGTTCTTGGAGGCCCTGCGCGCCGACCTCCGCGGCAGCGGCGTCACCGTCACCGACCTCTGCCCCGGCTACGTCAAGACCGACATGCTCAAGCCCCAAGAGAGCGGCGCCTACCCGCCGTTCACCATGGACGCCGGCGACACCGCCCGGCGGATGGTGCGGGCCCTGCTCGCCGGGCGCGACAGCCTCGTCTTCCCCTGGCCGCTGGCCTGGATGAGCCGATTCGCGGCGATGCTGCCCGACGCGCTCATCGGCCCGCTCCTGCGCCGCCTCGCCCCCAAGCCGCCCCCGGCGCTGCCCGGCTGAGCGGTTAAGAGGCGTACAACATCCCCTGCCTGAATCGGAGCCACACCATGATCCAAGTCGCCGCCATCCGGAAGCTGTATGAGGCCCAAGCCGCCCGCCACGCCATCGGGCGTCGCCGCCTGGGCCGGGCGCTCACCCTGGGCGAGAAGATCCTCTTCTCCCACCTCGCCGAGCCCGAGTCCGCCGAGTTTGATCGCCGCAAGAGCTTCTTGGCCCTGCACCCCGACCGCGTGGCGATGCAAGACGCCACGGCCCAGATGGCGCTGTTGCAGTTCATGACGGCCGGCCGCGACGAGGTGGCCTTGCCCTCGACGGTCCACTGCGACCACCTCATCCGCGCGTATGTCGGCGCCGAGGCCGACCTCAACAACTCGAACGTCGAGAACGCCGAGGTGTTCTCGTTCTTGCGCAGCGTGTCCGAGCGTTACGGCGTCGGCTTCTGGAAGCCCGGCTCGGGCATCATCCACCAGGTCGTGCTTGAGAACTACGCCTTCCCCGGCGGCATGATGATCGGCACCGACTCCCACACCCCCAACGCCGGCGGCCTGGGCATGATCGCCGTGGGTGTCGGCGGCGCCGACGCCGTAGACGCCATGGTGGGCATGGCCTGGGAGGTCTTGAACCCCGGCTTCATCGGCGTGAAGCTCACCGGCAAGCTGAACGGCTGGTCGAGCCCCAAAGACGTCATCCTCAAGGTCTGTGAGATCCTCACGGTCAAGGGCGGCACCAACTCCATCGTCGAGTACTTCGGCCCCGGCTGCGCCAGCATCAGCGCCACGGGCAAAGCGACGATCTGCAACATGGGCGCCGAGCACGGGGCGACCACGTCGTTGTTCCCCTTCGACGACCGCATGGCCACCTACCTGCGCGCCACGGGCCGCGAAGAGATCGCCCAGCTCGCCGAGGCCCACGCCAGCGAGCTGCGCGCCGATCCCGAGGTCGAGGCCAACCCCAGCGCCTACTACGACCGCGTCATCGAGATCGACCTCTCCACCCTTGAGCCCCACGTCGTCGGCCCCCACACCCCCGACCTCGCCCGGCCCATCTCCCAGATGGCGGCCGACGCCAAGGCGAACGGCTGGTCCACGAAGCTCAGCGCGGCGCTCATCGGCTCGTGCACGAACTCGTCCTACGAAGACATCGGCCGCTCGGCCCACGTCGCGCGGCAGGCCCGGGCCCACGGCGTGCGGTCCAAGGTGCCGTTCATGGTGAGCCCCGGCTCAGACACCATCTACGCCACGATCATCCGCGACGGCCAGGCCGGTGACCTAGACGCCATCGGCGGCACCGTGCTCTCCAACGCCTGCGGCCCGTGCATCGGCCAGTGGCGCCGGGACGACGTCAAGAAGGGTGAGGTGAACACCATCTTCAACTCCTTCAACCGCAACTTCCGCGGCCGCAACGACGCCAACCCCGAGACGCTGTCGTTCATCGGCTCCCCCGAGCTGGTCACGGCGGTGGCCTTGGCCGGTGACCTGGGCTTCAACCCCATCACCGACAGCCTCATCGGCGCCGACGGCCAGCCGTTCATGCTCACGCCCCCCGAGAGCGCCGAGCTTCCCCCCACGGGCTTCAAGGAGGGCTTCGACGGCTTCGTGGCGCCCTTGCCGATGAAGCAGCGTCTGGGCGTTGAGGTCGCCATCGCCGCGGGCTCCGACCGCCTGGAGCGCCTGCAGCCCTTCGCGGCCTGGGACGGCGAGGACGTCTTCAACCTGCGGATCTTGGTGAAGGCCCGGGGCAAGTGCACCACGGACCACATCTCGGCGGCGGGCCCCTGGCTGAAGTACCGCGGTCACCTCACGAACATCTCCGGCAACCTCATGTTGGGCGCGCTCAACGACGAGACCGGCGAGAACGGCGTCGGCGTGAACCACCTCACCGGCGAGCGCGCCTCTCACCCCGACCTCGCCAAGCAGTACAAGGCCGCCGGCCAAGGCTGGGTGATCATCGGCGATGAGAACTACGGCGAAGGATCCAGCCGCGAGCACGCCGCCATGGAGCCCCGGCACATGGGCGGCCGCGCGCTCATCGTGCGCAGCTTCGCCCGCATCCACGAGACGAACCTCAAGAAGCAGGGCATCCTCGCGCTGACCTTCGCCAACCCCGCCGACTACGACCGCGTGAAGGGCGACGACGTGCTCTCCATCGAGGGCGTGGCGAGCATCCCCGAGGGCGGCTCGCCCACGCTGGTGCTCACCCACAAAGACGGCAGCGTCGAGCGCATCGCCACCAAGAACAGCTACTCCCCCGAGCAGTTTGAGTGGTTCAAGGCCGGCAGCGCGATCAACAAGATCCGCGCTGACCTCGCGAACACTCAGATTCAAGAGTGAGCGGGGCTTAGGCGCTCAAGCTGGGGTCTACAGCCAGACCCAAGGGGGGGGGGGGGGGGGCGTCCATACAGCGCCAGACCCCAAACTTGAGGTAGCGACCCTCGGGGAAGTGGGCGGCGGCGGGGTGATCCGGCGCCTGCCCGCCGTCGTAGAGGTGCTGCACGGGGCGCTCGGCGCGGCGGGCGCCGTCTCGCACGGCGTTGTGGAAGTCGCGGGGGCTCACCTCGCCCTGGTTGAGCGCGGCGACGAGCCAGCCGCCGGGCTCCATCACCCGCAGGCAGGCCGCCACGAGGCGGGGGTAATCTTTGCCCGCGCTCATCACGCCTTCAGGGCCGTGGGAGAAGGCCGGAGGGTCCAAGATCACCAGGTCGAAGCGCTCACCGGCCCGGCGAAGGCGGTCCAAGGCCGCGCGCACGTCTTCAGCGAAGAAGAGGTGGGCGGAGGGGTCGAGCTCATTGGCGACGAAGTTGGCCTCAGCGCGCTCTAAGGCGGACTCGCTCAGATCGATGGAGACGACCTCAGAGGCGCCGTTGGCGGCGGCGGCCACGGAGAAGAAGCCGGTGTGGGCGAAGAGGTTGAGCACGCGGCGGCCGCCCCAGTAGGGCTCCAGCATGGCGCGGTTGGCGCGCATGTCGGTGTAGAGGCCCACGTCTTTGCCCAAGGCGGGCCGCACGAGGCAGGTGAGGCCACGCTCGGTCACGCGCACGTCGCCCGGAGGCGCGTGGCCCCGGATGAGCCCGGCGGGGATCGGCGGCTCAAAGCGGGCCTTCTCCCGAGGGTCGGGGCGCCAGTGCAGGTACACGCCGCGGGGGCTCAGGTGCTCGTCAAGCCAAGCGCAGACCCAGTCGATGAGCGGGGCCACGCCGGGGGCGTCCAGGGTGATCGTCGCGTAGTGGCCCCAAATGTCGACCCGCAGGCCGGGCAGCTCATCGTTCTCGGCGTTCACCAGGCGATAGGCGGTGGTGTTGGGCTCGACGATCTGCTGCCGTAAGGCGTAGGCGAGGTCCAGGCGGCTGTGGATCAGCGCGGCGTCGATGGGGCCCTCATCGGCGCGATAACGGCGCGCGGAGATCCAGCCATCGTCCCAGAGGCCCACGCCGTAGGCCTTTCCTTGCTCGTCGATGAGCTTCACCTCTTGGCCGGGCTTGAGGTTCGGCGGGCGCTGCACCACCTCGGCGGGGTACACCCAGCAGAAGTCTTGGTTCAACCAGCGCGCGGAGTAGCCGTTGACGACGACGGCGCCGGACGGGGCCTGGCTTGGCCGACTGGGCGGCGCACGATAGGGTCTCTTCATGGTGAATCCTCTGCTTCGCGCTCATCTGATTGGCCTGCGCTCGGACTTCTATCTGCTTGTGCTGGCGCGGCAGGGGGGGGCGGGGGGGGGGGGGGGGCGGGGGGGGGGGGGGGGGGGGGGGGGGGGGGGGGGGGCGCCGGGGGGGGGGGCGGGCCCGGGGGGTCGGGGGCTCACGGCGCTGCGGGCCTAGCTCATCGCCCCGGCGCCTCGGCGCACGCCGATGACGTGGGTGCCCAGCACGATGAGGTCGTCGTCGTGGGCCGTGGCCTCGCCCACCACACGCTCCAGCCCCCGCCGGTCGGAGTGTAGGTAGGTCGGGCTTCGCTCGGAGAGGCTCGTGAGGCGGAGCTGGCCCTCACGGTCGGGGGTGAGCCGGGCGTGGCGGCGGCTGATGAGGGAGCGGTCGAGGTTGAAGCCCTCCTCACGGGCCCGGGCGGCGCGGGGGCCGGGGCACCAGGTGAGGTTCTCTTCGCCGCGCCGGTCGTGCACAGAGAAGCCGTGGCCTTGGGGATCTCGGCCAAGCTCGACGGCCTGCTTGAGGCTCACGAGCAGGTCGGCGGGGGAGAGGTTCACCAGCAGGCCGCGGTAAGGGCCGCTGGCCAAGGACGAGAAGCGGTGGTCGCTCGTGGACGTGCGCATGATGGCGCCGTGGTTCAAGGGGCGGCGCTCCCCGGCGCGCAGCGGCTGGCCGTTCACGCTCACCCCGGCGGCCAACGCCAGCACCGAGACACCCTCGACGCGCACCTCCACCCGGGCGACGGCGCCGTTGTCGCGGCTCACCCAGCGCGAGTCGCTCAGGAGGTCGAAGCTGTAGGCGGCGATGATGTTTGAGAAGGGCACCGCCGGCAGCGCCAGGCCAGCCAAGGTCAGGGCGTCTTCAGCCTCAAAGGACTGGGTGGAGGGCTGGGCGGGGTCGGTGGGCGGCTGGGGCACGATGGCGCCCAGGGCGCGGTCCAGGGCCTCGGGGGTGCTGATGAGCAGGTTGTGCCCACGCCCCAGCCACTCCAGCCGCGTCGCCGGGCTGAGCTGGTAGGCGTTGAGCCACACCCGCGCGGGGTCCATCACCGGCACGGCGTCCACAGCGCGCTGCAGCTCGGGGCTGCCCGGGGCGAAGCCCTCCAAGAGCACGATGGGGTCGGCGGGGATCACGCTCACCGGCACGTTGTGGCGCAGGCGCAGGAGGTGCGCCGAGCGCTGGGCGGAGGAGATCACCAGCGGCAGGTGGCAGCGGTGGCGCGGCACCACCCGGCAGACGGCGACCATGCCGGGGATGCCCTTGAGGGCCAAGGCGTCCAGGGGCTCCCAGGCCACCTCACGCTGGTTGAGGCACTGGCGGGTGACGTCGGTGATCCACAGCTCGCCGGGTTTGCCTTCAGCGTTCACCCGGGCGGCGAGGTTCACGATGTCGCCGAGCACGTCCTCGCCGATCTCCTCCACGTCCCCGGTGGCCGCCGCGAGCCGCAGCTCCAGCTCGTCCTCTAAGGCGACCTGCTCCAAGATCGCCTGCCCAGCCAAGGCGGCCTCGGTCGCCGAGTCAAAACACAGGAGCAGGCCGTCGCCCATGCGGTTCACGACCCGACCGCCATGGGCGAGCACCTGGGGCTCGACGAGGCGCTCGTGGGCGATGACGAGCTGACGCTGCTCCTCACGCTTGGAGTTGATGGACCGCGCGGTGTAGCCCACGAGGTCCGAGAACATCACCGTGCGTGTCGCCGTGCTCAACGCCGCCTCGCCGTCAATCGTCCTGGCAAGGATACCGGAAGTAGGCCGATGGATCGGGCAAATGCGCCACGACCCTGAATCTAGGCCGCGAGGCCCTCACCGACTAATCTTCGCCTTGTGGCCCACGAAGCCCGACGAGGGTGGTTCCGGCGATGACAAGATCGCCGAGATGAAGCGTGGCCTCGGTGTCAACCCGCTCTAAGGGCCGATGATCGGAGAAGATGAAGGTGGGGCAGCGGGGATGTAAGGACCGCAGGCGGTAGTGCCCGCCGCGCTCGACCTCCACCGCGGACTGCCGCCGACCGGCCAAGGCGCGGTCGAGGGTGAAGCCGCCCTCGCGGGCGCGAGCGGCGCGCGGGCCGGGGCACCAGCGGATGTTCTCTTGGCCACGACGGTCGGGCAACAAGAAGCCGGGGATCTGGGGTTCGCGGCCGATCTCGGTGACCTGGCCCACGGCGACGCCCATGGGGATGGGGGAGTCGTTGATGAACAGGCCGATGTAGGGCGCGTCGTGGAGGAGCACGAAGCGGTGGCTGCCGCCTGGGCCGCTGAGGCTGGCGCCGTTGGCCAGAGGCAACGACTGCCCTGGGGCCAAGGGGCGGCCGTCTACGGACACCCCGGCGGCGATGGCGAGCACCTTCACGCCGGGCTGGCTCACCTCGACCCGCAAGACGGCCTGATCGCTGCGGTTCACCCAGCGGCGGTCGGAGAGCAGGTCGTAGGTGTAGCCCGCGACCACGTCCGCCATTGGAACGGCGGGCAGGGCCAAGCCCGAGAGCACGAGGTCGACCTCGGTGTCGGACTTGTCGATGATGATCGTGTCGCGGTCGATCTTGTGGCTGGTCTCGGCGCGCACCTCATCAAAGGCGCGGTCCACCGAGGCCGGGTGGCCGATGACGAGGCCGTGGCCGTTGGACGTCCACTCCAGGCGGTCGGCGGGGCCGATGTGGTAGGCGCTGAGCCACAGCCGCGAGGGGTCGAGCACGGGGATGGAGTCCACGGCGCGCTTGAGCTCGACGCTGCCGGGGGCGAAGTTCTCGAAGAGGATCACCGGGTCGGCGGGCATGGCGCCGAGGGGCTCGTTGCGCCGCACGCGGAGGAGGTTTGAGGACTTGAACGCGTCGCGCACCTGGTTTGGCAGCCAGGCCTTGTGTTTGCCGACGACGCGGTAACACATCACCGGGCCGTGGATGCCCTTGAGGGTGACCTCACGCACGGGCTCCCAGGGGATCTCGGACTGGTTCATGCAGATGCGGGTGGACTCGGAGAACCAGCACTCGCCGGGGCCCGTGGCGCTGTTGATGCGGGAGGCGAGGTTCACCGCGTCGCCGAAGGCGTCGTTGGCGATCTCTTCGACGTCGCCCGTGGCCGCGCTCACCCGAATCTGGAAGGTGTTCGCTGAGGCGACCTTCTCGATGATGTCCCGACCGGCCTGGGCGGCGTCGGTCGCGGAGTCAAAAAGAGCCATGAACGCGTCGCCAAGCTCTTTGACGACACGCCCGCCGCGCTTCAGGAGGATGGGCTCCACCAGCCGCCGGTGCTCGTCGAGGAGGCGACGTAGCCCTTCACGGTCGATGTTGCCCGTCTTCTCGGTGTAGTTGACGAGGTCCGTGAAGACGACGGTCCTCGTTGCGGTGGCCAAAGGGCTCTCTCCTGACAATGTGGGAAGTGGACTCTACCAGAATCAGCGCGCCGTTGTTCTTGCCCCGATGTCGCCTCTGAATCAAGGCCGCAGCGCGCGGGATCCTGGAAAAAAATGAGCGGACGACGAGCGCGGGATCCTCGTGCGCGCGGCGCGCGGGCGGCGCGCTCAGGTTAGGGGGTGCGCCCTCAAGGAGCCGCCGCTTATGGTCCCCGATCAGGTCCGCTGTCGTTTCGCCCCCTCACCCACCGGCCGCCTGCACGTCGGCGGCGCCCGCACCGCGCTGTTCAACCTGCTCTTCGCCCGGCGCACCGGCGGGACGATGATCCTGCGCATCGAAGACACGGACCAGCTCCGCTCAAGCCTCGCCTCAGAGCGGCTGATCTTTGAGGATCTGCGCTGGCTGGGCATCATCGCCGATGAGAGCCCCGAGCACGGCGGCGCGTACGGCCCCTACCGCCAGTCCGAGCGCCTGCACCGCTACAAAGAGGTCGCCCAGGCGCTCATCGACGCGGGGCAAGCCTATGAGGCCTGGGAGTCGAACGAGGAGCTCGACGCCCTGCGCAAGGCCGCCGAGGGCAGCGCCCAGGGCGCGCTCAAGTACCGCCGCCGGGCGTACACCCCGGAGCAGCTCGCCGAGTACCGCGCTGAGGGCCGCCTGCCCGTGGTGCGGCTGAAGGTGGCGGGCACCGGTCAGCGTTTTGTGGACCTCATCTTGGGGGAGGTCTCCGTGGCGGCGGAAGACCTAGAGGACTTCGTCATCCTCAAGGGCGACGGCTTCCCCACCTACCACTTCGCCGTGGTGGTGGACGACCACGACATGCGCGTCACCCACGTCCTCCGCGCGCAGGAGCACCTGCTCAACACCACCAAACACCTCGCCATCTACCAGGCGCTCGGCTGGTCGCCGCCCGAGCACGGGCACATGCCGCTCATCTTCTCGATGGAGGGCGGCAAGATGTCCAAGCGGGACAAAGCGAAGACCGCCCGGGCGAGGTGCCTCGCTGATGGCCACAGCGCCGCGGCCTTGGCCCAGCGCACGGGGCTTGACGAGGCCCTGCTCGCCGACTTCTTGGCCAAGAAGACCGACGACGTCGAGATCGCCTTGGCCATCGGCGCGGCGCTCAAGCTGGAGCTGCCGGAGATCGACGTGGTCGACTTCCGCGCCGCTGGGTATCTCCCCGAGGCCCTGGTGAACTTCTTGGCGCTTCTGGGCTGGAACGCCGGGGTAGGGGATCGTGAGCTCTACACCCTGGACGAGCTTGGCGAGGCGTTCAGCCTCGACCGCGTGGGCAGCACCGCCGCCCGCTTCGACCGCGACAAGCTGCGCTGGATGAACGGCCTCTACATCCGCCAGGCCTCCGACGAGCGCCTGCTGCGTGGCCTGCGGGAGTACGCGGCCATCAACGACACGCCCCTGGCGACGGCCTCGGATGACACCCTGCTCAAGCTCATCACGCTGTACAAGGAGCGGGCGACGACCCTGCGTGAGCTCGACCTCTCCGCGCGCTTCTTCTTTGAGCGCCCGACGGAGTGGGGCCCCGAGAAGCCCCTCAAGAAGCAGCTCCTCAACGGGCGCGGCCTGCCCAACCTCGCCGCCGCCCGCGAGGCCCTCGCCGCCCAGGCCGACTGGAGCGAGGCGGCGCTGGAGGCCCTGGTGCACGCCCTCGCTGAAGCCCGCTGTGACGGCAAACTCGGCGAGATCGCCCAGCCCCTACGCATCGCCGTGAGCGGCGGGCCGGTGTCGCCGCCCCTGTTTGGGGTGCTCGCGCTTCTGGGCAAAGACGAGAGCTTGGCGCGGATCGACGCTTGCGCCGCGCGTTTTGGCGCCTCGGCCTGATCCCCTTCACCCCGAGACCCCGTGACGCGCCGCGCGCGGCGCTGGGGTTGACCTTGGGCGACGCTTGGGGGAGAATCCTGCGGTCATCCTCATTGACGAGGCGTCATCCATGCCCCAGGAAAGGGACCCCGTGCGAGCCGAACCGGACGTTGTCGACGAGAGCCTCTTCGCTCCCTCCATCGAGGGGGCCGATGAGCTGATCGCCGCGGCCCTCGCGTCGGTCGAACAGCACCTCAGCGCGGCGAAGCCAGCGCCCGCGCTGCCCGCGCCTCCGCCGCCGCCGCCCGCGGTAGAGCTCGACATCGACCTGCGCGCCTTCAACGACACGATCCCCCCCGACGACGGCGACGCCGGAGAGGCCGTCGGCGCGCCCGATCCCGAGTGGATCGTCGGCGAAGAGCGCGCCCCCGCCGAGGCCCAAAGCCGCGCGCTCAAAGAGGCCCAGGCCCGCGCCGCCGAGCTTGAAGAGGAGCTGGCCCACACCCGCGCCAAGCTCAAGGACGTGCGAGAGCGGGGGAACAAGCTCCATGTTCGCCATGAGCGCCTCAAGGAGCTCTACGAGCGGCTGCGCCAAGAGCACGACGCGCTCAATTTGGGCGCGGTGAACCAGGCCCGGGTGCTCGCCGAGCTGCGCACCTTGGCCCAGCGTCTGGAGGAGGACCGCGAGCGCGCCAAGGGCCGCCACGGTCGTGAGCTCACCGACATGAAACGTTTCGGCAATGAGGCGTTCATCCGTGAGCTTCTGCCCGTGCTCGACCACCTGGAGCTCGCGTTCTCCCACCGCGAACAAGAGCCCATGCAGCTCGCCGAGGGCGTGCGCATCATCATCTCCCAGCTCCAGCACGTCTTAGAGCGCATCGGCCTCACCCGGGTGGTGGGCGAGCGCGGCGAGCGCTTTGATCCCTCCTTCCACGAGGCGATCTCCTACATTCACAGCGAAGGCTTAGAGTCCGGGCAGATCAGCGAGACCCATCAGGTGGGCTACACCCTGAACGGTCGCCTCATGCGCGCCGCGCGGGTGACCGTCGCGCGCTCGGCGACCGCGGGGTCGTCTCCTGCGCAGAGCCCCACGCCCAGCGACGAGTAGGGATCTCCCGGTCAAAGGCACGTCATCCTCAGTTTCTCGGCGAGTTATGCTCGCGCGACGCGGTCGGGATCGGCCGTCGGAGGCGGTCAGAAGATGTCCAAGATTATCGGCATAGACCTCGGCACCACCAACTCTTGTGTGGCGATCCTCGAAGACGGCGAGCCCCTCGTCATCCCCAACGAGGAGGGCAGCCGCACCACCCCGTCCGTGGTGGCGTTTAACTCCGAGGGTGAGCGCCTCGTCGGGCAGACCGCCCGCCGCCAGGCCGTCACCAACGCGGAGCGCACGTTCTACGCCGTGAAGCGCCTGATCGGCCGCCGCTTTGACGACGAGTCCATCGCCCACACCTCAGCGCTCGTGCCCTACCGCATCGTCGCCTCCGACCGCGGCGACGCCTGGGTGGGCCTCGATGACCAGCGCCTCTCGCCGCCCCAGGTGAGCGCCATCGTCTTGGAGAAGATGAAGGCCAGCGCTGAGGCGTACTTGGGCGAGAAGGTCGATCGCGCGGTGATCACCGTCCCGGCGTACTTCAACGACTCCCAGCGCCAGGCCACCAAAGACGCCGCGCGTATCGCCGGGCTCACCTGCGAGCGCATCATCAACGAGCCCACGGCGGCGGCCTTGGCCTATGGCAAAGCCAGCCACGCCAACGGCCTCATCGCCGTGTTTGACCTCGGCGGCGGCACCTTCGACGTCTCGATCCTCCAGCTTGAGGACTCGGTGTTTGAGGTGCGCGCCACGAACGGCGACACCTTCTTGGGCGGCGAAGACTTCGACAACCGCATCGTCGAGGCCCTGCTCGACGACTTCAAGGCCAAACACGGCATCGATCTCAGCGACGACGTCGTGGCGATGCAGCGCATCAAGGAGGCCTCCGAGAAGGCCAAACACGAGCTGTCGTCGTCGCCGTCTACGGAGATCACCCTGGCGTTCATCGCCACGGGCAAGTCCGGGCCCATCCACCTCACCTACCACATGACCCGGCCCGACCTTGAGAAGCTCGTCGGTGACCTGATCGACCGCCTGGAGGTGCCCTGCCGCGCGGCGATGGCCGACGCCGGGGTCACCGCCAAAGACATCCAGACGGTGCTGCTCGTCGGCGGCATGACGCGGATGCCCCGGGTGAAGCAGAAGGTGCAGGAGATCTTCGGCAAACCCCCTGAGGACGGCATCAACCCCGATGAGGTCGTCGCCGTCGGCGCGGCGATTCAGGGCTCGGTGCTCACCGGTGAGGTGAAGGACGTCTTGCTGTTGGACGTGACGCCGCTCACGCTCAGCCTGGAGGTCGCCGGAGGCTTGGTAGAGCCGATCATCGAGCGCAACTCCACCATCCCTTGCCGCAAGTCCAAGGTCTTCACCACGGCGCTCGACAACCAAGACATGGTGCGTGTGCACGTCGTCCAGGGCGAGCGTGAGATGGCTGAAGACAACAAGTCTTTGGGCCGCTTAGAGATGCACGGCATCCCGCCCGCGCCGCGCGGCATGCCCGAGATCGAGGTCACCTTCGAGATCGACGCCAACGGCATCCTCAAGATCCAGGCGAAGGATCTCGGCACGGGCAAGGCCCAGTCGATGCGGGTGGTCTCCAGCTCCGGCCTGTCCGATGACGACGTGAAGCAGATGCTGCAGGACGCCGCGCAGTACCGGGCTGAAGACTCCGAGCGTAAGCTCACCGCAGAGGCCAAAAACCAGCTTGAGGGCCTGATCTACACCACACGCCGCTCGCTGAACGAGTACGGCGCCTCGCTCTCCGCTGAAGACCGCGCGGCCATCGTCGACGCCTTACGCGCGGCGGACGAGAGCCTCGACGGCTCGGGGCCTGAGCAGCTCCAGGCGAGCTACGAGAACCTCGCCGTCACCGCCCAGCGCCTCGCCGAGAGCATCTACGCCGCCGCCGCCGAGTCCATGGACGACGACGACTGGGAGGTTGACGACGAGGGCTGAGCCCCCTGCGGCTCCGCCTCACCACGCCTTGAGCGCCCTCCCGACGACGGTGGAGGGCGCTCGGCGTCTTGTTCGGCCTGGCCCACCTTGAGATCCTCACGGTTCTTAAGACAGCGCTGTTCCGCGCTGGCGACAATCCCGTCCCGCTGAGCGAGCCCTCGCTCGGAATGGCCCGGTTTCCCTTCAGAATTTGTCTTCTTGGCGGGTTCGCGGCGAACGCCTGACCGCTTCACAGGTCGTCGTACTCAAAGTTGTTTGAAATATACAAACTATGTGCATGCATAAACCTGCATTAGTCCGTGTGAAATTCTCATGTAATGCAGCAAGAGTCCTCAAAGTGTATACATTGTATGAACAGAACGAAACAACCCCAGAGGGCTCTATGACGAACCAAGAAGTATGCGCTCAGCTCCACAAACTCAGCCCCGAGGTTGAGGTCGTCGCTTTGGTCGGGCCCAGCGGCGCGCTGGAGGGCTATGTCGGACCCGCCGAGGTGGAGGCCATCGTGGGCCCGATGCTCACGCCGCTGTTCACCCTCGCGGATCGCGCTGGGCAAGAGCTGGGCCGGGGGGTGCTGAACCTCTTGATCACCGAGGGCAGCCGCGGGCTCATCGTCGCCCATGACCTCGGCGGCGGTCGCGCCTTGGCCCTGGTCGTGCGGCCTGGGGCGGCGTTGGGCCTCCTTCTGGACGACCTCCGCGCGGCGGCCGACCAGCTCAACCGCCTCGCGGCGTAGGGGGGACAGACCATGGACACCCTCACCCTCAGCCTCTCCGCCGCTGGCCTGCTCTCCGTGGGCCTCGTCGCCTGCGGCGTGTACGCCAGAGGCCTCGCCGAGCGCCTGCACAGCCTACAGACCCGCCACGCCGATCACCTCGCCGAGCTGGATCAGGTTCAAGCCCAGCTTCGGGAGGAGCTGCGCCGGGGAGACGACCTTCAAGCCGCGCTCTCGGGCCTCGTCGACCGCAACCGCGAGATCTCCAGCCGCGCCGACCGAGAGGCCGCCGCCCGCGCCCAGCTTGAGGGGGCGCTGCAGAACGCCACGGCGGCCCACGACAAACGCGCCCGGGCCTTGGAGACCCAGCAGCAGCTCACCGAGCGGTCGAGCCGCGAACAAGGCGAGCAGCTTGAGACCTCCCGGCGGCACCTGCGCGTGGCCTCGGCGACCTTGGCCGCGCTGGGGGTGCCCCCGATGGACCAGGTGTGGAGCCCCGTCGCCGCGGCCGCGCGCCCGGCGTCTCGGGCGGCGATCCGCGCCTTGGTGCTCGACGGCCAGGCCCTCGCCGTGTGTGTCGCCGATCCCCGCGGCCTGCCGCTCCTGCAGGCCGGTGAGCCCGACCGCGCCCAGAGCCTCGCCGCGTGCTCGGCGGCCCTCAACACCCTCGAGGCGCCGGTGGGTGAGCTGTTCGGCGCGCCGATGGCCTCGCTCAGCGTCACCACGCCCACCCGCGCCGTTCACCGCCTCGCCTTGCCCGTGGGCGCCTTACGCCTGTGCCTGGAGGGCCCCGAGGCCATGCCTGAGCTGGCGATGCGCCTCGCCGGGGCGAAGGTCTGCGGTCAACCCGGCCTCAGCCCCGAGCGCCTGCGGCTCTCTGAAGGCCCGGTCTGGGGCGAGCCCATCGACGGTGACCCCGCCTTGCTCGACTGGGCGCGGGGCCAAGGCGCCTCGGCGGCGTGGGTGCTCGACGCCCAAGAGCGCCCCCTGCTCAGCACCGTGCAGCCCGTGAACCCGCCCCGGGGCCTCCGCGCCGCGCTGGCGCCGCTGTGGGCCCGCGCCATCCGCGACGACCAGGCCCTCGACCGCGTGGAGCTGCTCGCCATCGCCGATGACGGCCGCTGCTTGGGCCTGAGGCTCACTGAAGACCGCCTCGACGCCCCGCTCATCGTCGCGCTCAGCGCCACCCGCCTCGCGCCGGGGGCTCTGGACAGCCTCGACGCCGCCGTGCGCTGGCGCCTCAACACCACCTCACAAAACGCCCCCACCGCCGCAGGAGCCGCACGATGATCACCCACCCGTCAATGACTGACGACCTGAACCAACGCCTTCGGGTGATGATGGACGAGGCCGTCGAGGAGCGCGCCCGGATCAACCGCCGGATTCGTAGCCTGCGTGAGCTGCTCAGCGCTGTCGAGCGCGGCGAGGCCCTGGAGCCCGACATCGAGCTCGCGGCCCTGCTCACCAACACCCAGCGCCCGACGATGCGGCTCGTCGAGCCCACCGCCGAGCCCCTTCGCCCCGCCCTGGTCTACCCCACGGGCTCGGGCCTCGTCACCCGCCTGGGCGCGGGTCTGCCCGGGGGCATGCTCTCGCCCGTGGCCGTGCCGCCGCCCGCCGCCGTGGTCGCCCCGCCCTCTGTGGACGTGGGCCGCCTGGGCCGCATGAGCCCTGAAGAGCTCGACAGCCTGGCCTTCGGCGTGGTCACCCTAGACCACCGAGGCCGGGTCATCGAGTACAACGACACCGAGTCCCGCCTCGCCGGCGTGCCCAAAGAGCAGGTCATCGGCCGCAACTTCTTCACCGACATCGCCCCGTGCAGCCGCGTGAAGGAGTTTGAGGGCCGCTACCAAGACTTCGCCTCGGGCCGCTCCCGGCTGGGCATGGAGTCCTTCGAGTTCGTCTTCCACTTCAGCCACGGCGCCCAGCGGGTGCTGATCCTGTTCAGCCCGGCGCGGCTGCGCGGCCAGTTCTTCGTGTCGATGATTCGGCGGTGAGGCAAAAAAGAAGCCTCGGAGGGTGTCGCCCCTCCGAGGCCCGTGGTCACCGCGTCTTCGGCGGGTGATGGCGCCCGTGGTTGCATGGTGCGCATGTCAACCGCAGGTTCTCTAGGTCGTCCGACCCACCCTCACAGCGAGGGATGATGTGGTCGATGGTTCGTTTGCTTCTGGGGAGGTAGATCCCGCAGAGTTGGCATAGGACCATCCGTCGAAGGGCGCTTCACCCCCGGTTGTCGTTGGGCCCTTCCAAGACCTCCGGCTGGAGGTGCTGCCTGGGCCGTCAGACGCGGTGTCGGGCGTGGACCACATCAGCGCGGTTCATACCGCACCTCCAGATGTTCGGGTTCCGCCGCTCGACATGAGACAGCGGATCGAACACCGAAGGCGCTGCGCGGTTGGCTCACGTTCAACCCGCCGCGCAGCACTTCCGATGGCCAGTGCCTGTACTGGGCTACGCCCGTCCGCCCTACCTCCCCGCCGTCGCCGACATGTGATCGACATGCCGGCGACGGAGAGCCAGCGGGGAGGCACGCTCCCAGCACAACCACTGACAATTTGGAGTGTAGCCCAAACGCTCGCGGAACAGCAAGCGGGTCCACATCTCTCAGCTTTCACGGCCTGAAAGCACGCCATCAGCACCGCCCCATCGGTGCCACCGCCCCATCGGTGATTCAGCGCACCGGCGGGGCGGTGCTCGTTGTTCGGGGAGCCGCTCCCGGCGGGCGCGAGGCGGGGGTCACACCTTGGCACGCGCTTTGCTAAAGAGGGAGGGACACACATCCACCACCCGCCACCTCGGAGCCTCTTGTGCCTGACCAGACCGTGAAGATCGGCATCGACGAGCCCAGCCGCCTGCAGATCGTCGAGGGCCTCTCTCGCCTGCTCGCCGACACCTACACCCTCGCGCTCAAGACGCACAACTTCCACTGGAACGTGACCGGGCCTCAGTTCAACAGCCTGCACGTCATGTTTATGGGCCAATACACCGAGCTCTACCTCGCCGCGGACCTCATCGCCGAGCGTATCCGCGCGCTCGGCGCCTTCGCCCCGGGCACCTACGCCGAGTACGCGCGCCTGGGCCGGGTGAAGGACGCCCAGGGGGTGCCCACGGCCAGCGACATGGTGCGTGAGCTCCTCGACGGCCACGAGACCACGGCCCGCACGGCGCGGGAGACCTTGCCGCTCACTGAAGACGCCCGGGATCAGGTCAGCGCGGATCTGCTCACCCAGCGGCTCCAAGTGCATGAGAAGACGGCCTGGATGTTACGCAGCGTGCTCGGCTAAAACGGGTGAACGTGTTCAATGAACACGTTCATTGAGCCCTAGTTCATGTAGCCCAAGGCCTTGAGCCGCTCCTCTTGGGCGGCGTCGAGGGTGGGGGCCGCGCCCTGGTTCGGGACGTGGCCCTCGCTCCAGGCCCGCGCCCGGTCCTCTAAGGCTGGGTTGGGCTCGGCGAGGGGCTTGGACTCTTGGGGGTCGGCGCGGAGGTCGTAGCGCTCGCTCGGGCCCCCTTCGGTCAGAATGAGCTTCTGATCGTTCATGACGAACGACCGGCGCACACGGTCAAAACGCTCCTTGAGGGCGGGCACGCCGAGGTCGCGGTGCCGGGCGTAGTAGAGCTCGCTCACCTGGAGGTCGGTCGTCGGGGGCTCGTCGGAGAGCGGCGGCAGGCCCAAGGCGGCCAAGATCAGCTCGGGCACGTCGTGGGTCTGGATCGGCGAGGGGTTGAGCCCCGGGGAGAAGCCGGGGCCCCGCACCATCAGCGGCACCCGCAGGACCTCGTCGTAGAGGTCTTTGGAGTGCTCCAAGAGCCGGTGTTCGCCCAAAAACTCGCCGTGGTCGGAGAGGAGGATGACGTAGTCTTCAGGGCCCACGCCCAAGCTCGGCAGAGAGTCCAACAAGGCGCCGACCTGGGCGTCTACAAACCGCACCTCGGCGTTGTAGGCCTCCTCCCAGGTCTCCCGCTCGGCCTTCGTGGCGTCGCGTTTGTTGGACAGGATCGCGATGCGTGAGCGGTTCCAGCGGCCCTTCTTCGCCTGAGGCCACAGCCGCGCCCCGGGCAAAAACTGGGCGTCGATGCGCTCGGGGTGGGCGGTGTAGCCCTCGCGGGGCACCCAAGGAGTGTGGGTGTCCATGTAGTTGAGGAACAAGAACAAGGGCCTCGGGGCGGGGGCCTCGGGCTTGTTCCAGCGGGTCAAGGCGGCCTGGGCGAGGCCGGTGATGCGGTCGCCTTGGGCGTAGCCGAGCTCGTGCCCGGCGCTGAGGCCCTCACACATCCACAGCTCAAACCCCCGGGCCAAGCCCCAGATCGAGTCCAAGAAGGCGCGGTTGGCGGCGATGCCCACCGTGCCCCACCCGGCCTCGGTGAGCCGCTCGGCGAGGGTGGGCACGTCGGTGGAGAGCGCGTAGGCCTTTGTGGCCGCGTCCGCCGGGCTGCCGTGGCCGCCGTGCTCCATCGGGAACTCCCCGGTGAACAGGCTGCCGTGGGAGGGCAAGGTCCAGCTCCCCGTGGCGCGCATGGCGGTGAACACCGTGGCGGTCTCGGCGAACTTGTTGAGGTTCGGGGCCAGGTCTGGGTCGCCGCCATAGGCCGCGAGGCGGTCGGCGCGGAAGGTGTCGAGCACGATGACCACGACGTCCGGCCCGCGGGTGAGACCAGCGGCGGGGGCGGCGATCATCGGCTTGAGGCCACGATCTAAGGTGAAGGTGTCGCGATGGAGCGCCCGGGTCTCCAGGCGCACGGGCAGGGGGACCTCCCGCCGGGGGCCTTGGTCACAGCCAAAGGTGAACGAGAGGGTGAACAACAGCGGCGTCATGGGGGGCTCACGGCGTCGAGGAGGGCGCGCAGGGCGTCGTCGTCGCCGTCGTGGCAACGTTCACCCTGGGCCTCAAACACACACAGGATGGGGCGGCCGGTCTCATCCACGAGGAGCTTGCGGCTGCCTTGGGTGACGGCGCGCTGGTGGGGCGAGGGGCCGCTCACCCGCCCGGTGAAGTCTTGGGGGATGCGGCCGAGGCGCTCGGCGAAGAGCGCGGCGGGGGAGGCGGCCTCGGCCTGGGCGACGCGGCTTGGCGGCAGCGGGGGCAGGCCGAGCGTGTCCAACAGCCAAGCCGCCAGGGCTCGGGTCGAGAACGGCGTGGTCACCTCACCCGGGGCCACGCCGGGGCCACGAACCAAGAGCGGCACCCGCAGGCTCCCTTCGCCCAAGGAGCGCCCTTCGCCCAGCACGCCGTCCTCACCGAGGGCCTGGCCAAAGGCGCCGACGACGATCACGTAGTCTTCGTCCCCAACGCCGAGGCTGGGCAGGCGGCTGAGCAAGGCGCCGAGGGAGTCGTCGAGGTAACGAAGCTCGGCGGCGACGGCGGCGCGCCAGGCGAGGCGGTGCTCGGGCTCGGCGATCTCTTCGCCGTTGAGCAGGCCCAGGCGCAGGGCCTCAAAGCCCCGGCGTCGGCCTCCGTCGCGCTTGAGGGGCATCACCTGGGGCAGCAGCACGTCGGTGTCGACGACGTAGGGGCCGCGCGGCGCCCAAGGCAGGAGCGGGTCGTCGAGGCTCACCTGCAGGAAGATCGGCGCCTGTCGGGGCCAGGCCAAGGTGGACTCCACCAGGGGGACCATGCGCTCGGCGGACTGGTAGGGCAGGCGGTCGTTGGCCTCGCTGAGCGCGGCGCCAAAACGAAGGTCAAACCCGCGCTCTTGACCAGAGCGGCGCTCGCCCCGGCGGGCGGTGAGCTGCACCGTGCGGTAACCGGCGTCGTGCAGGCGCTCGGTGAGGGTCTGCACGGCGGGAGGCGCGGCCCGGAGGAGCCCGGCGGACTCGCGATAGAGCCCGTGCTCGCTGGGCAAGAGCCCGGTGAGCAGGGTCATCAGCGCCGGGGCGGGCTCCACGGCGGCGGCGCGGGCGTTTTTGTAGGACAGGGCGCCCTCGGCCCAGGCGCTCACCTCTGGCGTCGTCTCGGCCCAGAGGTCGGCCCGGGCGCCGTTCACGACGATGAGCACGACGTCGGGGCCGGCCTTTGGCGCCTGCTCGGGCAGCTCTCGCAGCCGGACACGCAGGGAGGCGAGGTCCTCAGCGATCATCGCCTCATCGGAGAGCACCTCGACGGCGCCCGTCGGGGCCACGCGGTTCACCCAGGCCGTGTAGCCCAGGTGCGAGGCGCCCAAGAGCGCGGCGGCGATGAACAAGCGGTCGTGGCGGCGCACGCGGACTGCTAACCCAAGCGGGCTCAGAACACCCGCTCGGCGAGCCGTACGCCCATGGCCCGGGCCGCGCTGGCGACGGCGCCGACGAGGTTGGGCTCGTCCGCCTCATCCGCGCGGTCTCGGGCGTCGGCCAGCCAGCGCTCGGCCTCCTCTGGGCAGGCCCGCGCGAGGCCGAGGCGGGCGAGCACCTGCTCGCGGATGCCCTCCGACAAGGCGTCGGCCTCGGCCACCGCGCGGCGGGCGAGGGGGACATCGGGGGTGTGAAGATCCGCCGCTTGGTTCGCCTTGCGGATCAGCGCCATCACCCGCTCGTGGGGGCTCTGCGCGGTCTCCAGCAGGCTCTCCAAGCTCGCCTCCAAGAGCTTGGCCTCTTCAGCGGCGAGGCGGGTTTGTTCGCTCTTGTGGGCCAAGGCCGCGTAGATCGTCTGGTTGAGCCCCCGAAGCTGGGTGACCCCCTCCGCGTCGCCCAGGGCCCGCGCCGCGCGTAACGCATGAACGAGGCCCTCTTTGGCCCGGTCGAGCTGGCCCAACCCCAGCAGGGCTTGCGCGCGCATGCCCAAGGCCCGGGCGCGGGCGGGCTCGGGCAAGACGTTGGCCATCAACGTGGCGTCGAGGAGGAACAGCGCCTCGCCGAAACGTTCGTCACGCAGCGCCTCGATGGGCTCGTCCAGGGGCGACCAGGCCTCGTTGTTGTCGTCGTCGTCGAGGTCGTCGAGGTCGTCGTCGTTCTCCACGCGTCAGCCCTTGAGCGCCTGGAGCGCCAGCCGCGCGGCCTCGGCCTCGATGGGGCCGGGCACCGTCATCTCGCCGGGGCTCAGGCGGCCTTGGCGCACGATCCACTCCATCGTGAGGCCGAGCACGGCGAAGTGCAGCAGCACGGGCTCGGGGGAGCCCGCGTTCATCACGATGTTCAGCGGGTGACCGCCGCCGAGCACGGTGAGCCAGGGGCCCTTGGGCAGCTTGAGGCGCACGCAGCGCGGGCCGAGCTCATCGGCGCTCTCGGCGTGCTCCCGCAGGGCCTTCACGGCGATCTCGTCGCCGCCGTGCCCGGCGTTCACCAACACCGCGCCGTTCTTGGCGTAGCGGAGCTGATCGAGGGTGAGCGCGTTGGGCACCCCCGTGGCGGTGACGATGATCTCCGCGCGGCTCAGGGCCTCCTCGATGGGGGCCGTGGAGTAGCCGTCGTAGTGCGCGATGAGGCTTTGTACCGGGTCACGCTCGATGACGGCGACGACCGCGCCCAGAGCCTTCGCGTAGGCGGCGATGCCTTGTCCGACGGGGCCATAGCCGATCACCAGCACCCGCCGACCGCTCACCTGCAGGCCCGTGACCTGGGTGACTGAAGGCCACAGCCCCGCGCCGACGCCGTGGCGGTTCTCGACGTGGCCCTTGAGCTTGCCGTCGTTGATGTTCACCACCCCAAACGGCACGTCGACGTCCCGCAGGCGGTTGATGCCCGTTCGTGTGATCTCGACCGCGCCGATCAGGCCCTCGGCGAGATCGGGGCGGCGGCGCACGAGGGTGTCGAGGAGCTCAAAGCCTACGTCGGCGATGAGGTGCGGGCGGCTCTCTAAGGCCGCGAGGTGGGGGTTCACCATGTCGCCGCCGGTGTGGACCTCGACGCCCTCCTCACGGAGCAGGGCGACCACGTCAAGATCCGTCGTCGCCGCGTTCGCCGCGCTCACGACCCACTCGCCGCCGCCCAAGGTCAGCTCACGCATCAAGGCCGCGGTGAGCGTGGTGAGGTGGGCGTTGATCGCCACCCGCATCCCCTGAAAAGGCCGCTGCTTCGCCCAGCGTGTGCCCAACAGCGGCATGAGGGGGAAGAAGGTGTTCATGCGGGCCACCTCGGCGGCGGCGCGGGTGCTGCGGGGTTCCATGATGCCTCCAGGGCCCGACGGGGCCGTCAACTTGAACGGTATCTTAACCTACATCGCTGGGCGCGCCTCTCACCGTCCGCGCGGTGATTGACAGGCGGCGGCCCCCTCGTCATATTGCCGGACCTCTCTGAAGCTACACCCCCCAAAGAACTGGAGCGCGGCGATGTCCGACAACTTCAAGGTCGCAGACCTCTCTCTCGCTGAAGCCGGCAAGCTCAAGATTGAGTGGGCCGAGGCCCGTATGCCCGTCCTGATCGCCCTTCGCGAGAAGTATCGCCAGACCAAGCCGCTGGCGGGTCACCGCGTCGCGGGCTGCCTGCACGTCACCAAAGAGACGGCGGTGCTCATCCGCACGCTGATCGCGGCGGGCGCCGAGGTGAGCTGGTCGGGCTGCAACCCGCTCTCCACCTCGGACGAGATCGCCGCGGCCCTGGCCGCTGAGGGCTGCTCGATCTACGCCTGGCACGGCCTGAGCGTCGAGGAGTTCTACTGGTGCATCGACCGCACGCTGGACTTCAAGCCCACCCTCACCCTGGACGACGGCGCGGACCTCATCACCCGCCTGCACACCAAACACCAGGAGCTCATCCAGTACGTCGTCGGCGGCACTGAAGAGACGACCACCGGCGTTCACCGCCTGCGCTCGATGGCCAAGGCCGGCGCGCTCAAGTACCCCGTGTTGGCCATCAACGACGCCGAGACGAAGTGGGACTTCGACAACGTCTACGGCACCGGCCAGTCCTCTCTCGACGGCATCCTGCGCGCCACCTCCGTGCTCATCGCCGCCAAAAACTTCGTCGTCGCGGGCTACGGCCACTGCGGCCGCGGCGTCGCCATGCGCGCCCAGGGCCTCGGCGCCCACGTCGCGATCACCGAGGTCAAGCCCACCCAGGCGCTCAAGGCCACCCTTGAGGGCATCCGCGTGATGAAGATGGACGAGGCCGCGGGCTGGGGCGACATCTTCATCACCGCCACGGGCATGAAGGACATCATCGCCGGCGACCACTTCGACAAGATGAAGGACGGCGCCATCCTCTGCAACACCGGCCACTACGACTGCGAGATCAACCTCGGTCACCTCGAGGCCAAGTCCAAGTCCAAGCGCACGATCCGCGACAACTGCGAGGAGTACCTCCAGCACGACGGCCGCCGCATCTACGTCATCGGCCAGGGCCGCCTGGTGAACCTCGCCGCCGCCGAGGGCCACCCCTCGGAGGTGATGGACATGAGCTTCGCCAACCAGTTCTTGGGCATGGTGTTCATGGCCGAGAACGGCAAGGGCCTCGAGGGCAAGGTGTACGACATCCCGCCCGAGCAAGACCAAGACCTCGCCCGCATCAAGCTCGCCACGATGGGCCTCGCCATCGACTCGCTGACGCCGGAGCAGGTCGCCTACGCCGACAACTACCTCGAAGGGACTTGATCCCCTCGGTGGGCTGAGTCAGCGCTCGCGCAGATTGAGCGGCGAAGACGCGCGGTGTTGAATATGTTTGGTGTCCCACGGCCCCCCCGAGGTACCCCATGCGTGTTCAGCGCCGCGCGTTCTTGTCTGGACTCACCGCGGCCGCGCTTATGCCGGCCTGCGCGACGGACAAGGCGCCAACAGACAGCGACACCGCCGCGCCGCCTGAGGCCGCCCCGGACCGCGCGCCAGAGCCCGCTCCTTGGGTCGCCGATGGGGTCGTCGATCTCACGGCCTTCCCCCGCGGCGTGTGGGTGGGCGACCCGACCGAGACCAGCGCCATCCTCACCACCCGCACCGCCGAGGCCGAGGTCAACCTCGTCTTGATGGTCGCCGAGGCGGACACGGGCTGGGTGGAGGCCCAGCGCCAAGACGGCCTCACCCCCGACGCCGATGGCTTCATCCGCCTGGAGCTGACCGGCCTCACGGCGGACTCGGCCTACTCCGTCGTGCTCCTGAGCGCCGATGGCGCCCGCCGGGCCGAGGTCACCCGCTTTCGCACGGCCCCCGCGCTCACCGCGGCCTCCCGCAAGCTGCGGCTGGGCGCGACGAGCTGTATGGGCAGCTCAAGCCCCGATCTGCTGAACCTCGGCTTCGTCAAACAAGAGGCCTTGGACCTCTTCTTCTTCTTGGGTGACTTCGTCTACGCCGACGGCAGCAAGACCCCCGACGACTACCGCGCCTATTACGACCGCACGATGGCCCGACCCACGGTGCAAGGGGTGGCCGCGGGCAGCGCGGTGGTGGCGATCTGGGACGACCACGAGGTCAACAACAACTGGTACTTCGACGTGAACGTCACCGAAGATCAGTACCAGAGCGCGCTCTTGGTCTACCGAGAGACCTTGCCCCAGCGTGAGGGCCCAAGCGGCGGCCTGTGGCGGGCGCTGCGGTTTGGCCCCGATCTGGAGGTCTTCGTGCTCGACTGCCGCAGCGAGCGTGACGTGGACGCCCCCAAGATCATCTCCGATGAGCAGCTCGCGTGGGCGATCGACTCCATCAAGGCCAGCGACGCGCGGTTTAAGCTCGTCCTCACGAGCGTACACATCACCGATCACAGCCCGCTGTTCGGCACCTTAGAGGCCCGAGATCGGTGGCAAGGCTACGAGGCCCAGCGCCTCGCCTTGCTCGACGGGGTCACAGGGGTCGAGGGGGTGGTGTTCGTCACCGGCGACATGCACTACGCCGGGGTGCAGATCCCCAGCGACGCCGGGGTGCCGGGGGCAGACCGCCTGGAGATCATGGCCGGGCCCTCAGGCAGCCGCATCAACGAGCTCGTCGCGTATTTTGAGCCCCACGAGCGTTACCCCCTGCTCATCGCGGCCTGGTGCTGGGCGCTCATCGAGCTGGACCCAGGCCTCGGCGAGCTCTATGTTCAGTTCATCGGTGACGACGGCGCGATCGTCGGCGAGTATCGCGCGGCCCTTTAGCCGCGGCGGGTAGCGACTCCTCGGCCCCGTGGTGTCTCTTGAGATGAGCGGGGCGATGGGCCCCTTCGGAGACCTCCTCATGCACAACAACATCCCTCTCGTCGTGCTCTTCGCCTTGGCTCTGCCGGGCTGTGTCATTCAGGTTCACTCCGCCGAGGACACCCGCGAGCTGGACGAGATCATCACGTCGGTGTCTCTGGACGTGGACTCCGGCGGCGTGACCATCGTCGGGTCCGACGCAGGCGCCTTGACCGTGTACCGCCGCGCCGAGTGGTCGGCGGTGCCCCCGGAGATGTCCCTGGAGGTGGTCGACGGCGTGTTGATCCTCACCTCGTCCTGCACGGCGGGCCAGATCATCTGCCGCGCCGAGCACGAGCTGCACCTGCCCCCGGGCGTGAGCGTCGAGGGTGTGGTCGGCTCGGGCGGCTTCATCGGCGAGGGGTTCATCGGCGACCTCAACCTCAACATCGGCTCCGGCGGCGCGGTGCTGGAGGACGGCGAAGGCGCCCTCACCTTAGACATCGGCTCTGGCGGCGTCGTGGTCGATGGCCACAGCGGCGACATCACCGTCGATGTCGGCTCCGGCGGCGCTGTTCTCTCCGAGGTCTCCGGTGACCTCGCCCTGTTCGTGTCGTCAGGCGGCGTGGTCGCCGACGGCCTCACCTCGTCCAGCGTGCTCGCCGAGGTCAGCTCCGGCGGCCTCAGCCTCGACTTCGACGCCCGCCCCACGCTCATCGACGGCGACGTCTCCTCCGGCGGCGCCCAGGTCGAGGTGCCCGCGGGCGCCTACCACCTGGACCTGAGCGCCGGGAGCGGCGGCATCAACATCGACGGCGTGCAGGACGACCCCGAGAGCGAAGACGTCATCCGCCTGAACGTGTCCAGCGGCGGGATCAACCTGGAGGGGGATGATCGGTGAGCCTGTGGCGGCTCACGCGGTGAAGTGGGCGAGCCAGCCGTAAGAGCGCTCTTTGACGCCGACGAGCACCCGCCGCGCCTTCTGGGTAGCGGCGCGAGGGTCTTCTCCCTTTAGGTAGGCTTGATGCCAGATCGGCGTGGCGCGGAGGCAGTCGCCAATGTAGGCGAGGTTGGACCAGCCGATCACGTTGGGCACGCCGGCGCCGATGATGTGCTGGGCGACCCCGCGCCAGAGGAGCGCGCCAGGGACGTCGCTGGGCTCCAAGGTGCGCAGGCCGCTGTTGCACACGCTGAGCAGGCAGGCCGTGCGCACGTTCCCTTGCATGAGGTTGCCGAGCTGATGGGCGTCGAGGATCACGCCGCGGCTGCGTCCATCGGGAACTCCCAAGAACACACGCTCTCGGTCGCCGTGGGTGATGAAGTGTACAACATCCCATACCTTAGAGAAGAGCGCGAGCTGTAGCCGCTGCTCGTTGGTAAACTCCAGCACCTCCACCTCGAGCCCTTCGTCCTTCCAGAGCGCCTTCACGGCCTCACACTCCGCGCGGCCGCGCTCTTCGCCGAGCACGATCAGGAGCTTCTTCACGCCCGGCTCAATCGGGGCGGGCAGCGCCGCGAAGGTGAAGCGGCGGGTGATGAACACGCCGGGCAAGGTGATCAGCATACGGTGCGGAGGGTTGGACTCCTGCAGGAGCTCCCAAGAGTAATGGGCGTGCATATCGGTGTTTGCGAAGGCCAAACAAATCTCAAGGGGGCGGTTCAAGCTTGTGGCGGCGTCTCGGGCTCTGCCGATCTGCTCCTGAACGTTGCGGCGAACAAACGCCTCGGTGAGCGTGCGCGCGAGCTTGTCTACGGCTTTGGCGAGCGGCGAGATGTCGGGGCTGTTGGTGATGTTCCACACCTCGGCCTGGGCGGCGTCCACCTCGGGCAGCTCGGCGGGAGGACGTCCTCTCCGCGTTGCCCAAACCCTCGGCTGAGCCAAGTCGCCGTGATGAGGCCGGGGTCGATCTGTAGGGTGAGCTGAACGGGCGAGGTGTCTTTTTGCGGTGGCGGCGGTGGCGGCGGTGGCGGTTCGGTCTCGGTGGTGGGGAGGCTGATTCCCAGCTGCGCAGCGAGGGCGCGGAACCTCTCTTCGTAGACTGGCCGCTCATTTGCGAGCTCCGCAAAGAGCCCCTGCCCCATCTTGTTGTTGAGGAGGTACCCGTTCATCTCTAAGTATTGAACGACCCCAAAGAAGTATTGGTTGGGTGGGGTGTGTTCGTATGGTGGCAGGCTGCCCACGAAGCTCTGCCCAAAGAGGCTCTTGAGAATCGGGTGGAAATCGGCGGGGCTGAACGACGACACCAGGAGCTGCTCAAGCAGGCGGAGCTGAGAAGGAGTAGCCAACGGGAACCTCCAGGAAGGTAGGCAAAGACCATACCGCAGAGGATCCCGCCATGTCAACGCCCTGAACACGAGAACGTTTAACCAGATAGTATATTTTTACGGGCAATCACAACCCGCCCCCCTCGCGCCATTTAGCGCCGCTCCAACCCTCACTCCACCCCCTCGCTCCCCACCACCGGCAGCTCCTTCGCCTCCACCGCCGTCGCGCTCGCCTCTCTGTGCGGGTAGTCGATGAACAGGTGCAGCTCGCCGAGCACGTCCATGCCCAGAAGCCCGGGGGAGAAAGGCCCCCGATCGCGGTGGATCACGTCGATGGGGCTGGTCTGGGTGGTGCCGAACCACACGGAGTCGGCGTGATGGATCTGCAGGGTGCGGGCGCTGGTGTTGCTGCTGCCGGTGCCGCGCCACACGCCGGGCTGCTCGCGGGTGAGCGGCAGGCCGAGGCGCTCGGCGTCGAGGTAGGTGCCCGCGGCGCCGTAGTCGAGGATGAGCCAGGTCTCTCGGCCGTCTAAGGTCGCCGGGGCCATCAACCGGGGGCCGAACAGGCCCTCGCGGCGCAGGCGGATGGGCTCGGGGAGGGTGAGGGTGCCGGGCTCGTGCAGGCGCAGCACCCCGGCGGCTGGGTCGACCTCCACGACAAACCGCCGCAGCACGTTTGTGCCCAAAACACCGGTGACGATGTAGCCGGGGCCGTCGGGGATCGACGAGGTGCCGGGGAGGTCTCGCACCGCGCAGCGCGGCGCGTGAACGGTGTGGCCGCCGAGATCGATGTCGGGCAGGGTGGCGGCCTCTAAACGCACCTTGCCCAGCTCACCTCGGGTGGTGGAGAGGGTCTTGCGGGTGGGCACGCCCTCCTGGGCCAAGGCCGCCGCGTCGCAGGTGGTGTGGGAGTAGCCGGTGTCGAAGAACCAGAGCTGCTCGCCCATGCTGCCGGTCTCGACGAGCACGTAGAGCCGGGATTGATCCTCGGGGAGCTGCACCAGCGGCAGCTCAATCGGCGCCGCGCCGTACGTCACCCGGGGCGTGGGGTACGGCGGCAGGTGGTGGCAGGCCCCGGCGAGGGGCCCCAGGACGGCGAAGGGGAGGCAGAGGGAGCGCACTCGGGCATGGTACACCGAGCCGGGTTTTTTAGACGAAGACGCCCCGAGGAGCGGGCTCCCCGGGGCGTCTGTCTAGGCGAGACGCGGCTCAGGCGAGGCGGGGGGCCTTGCTCGCCTTGGGCGCGTCGTCCTCCTCGGGGGCGGGCACCCGCTCAAAGGTGATGTCGTCGCCCTCCAGATCCACCTTGATCGTGTCGCCTGGCCCGTAGCCCCCGGCGACGATGGCCTTGGACATGGGGTTGAGCAGGTAGGTCTGGATGGCGCGTTTGAGCGGCCGGGCGCCATAAGCCGGGTCGAAGCCCGCGTCGGCCAAGGCGGTGGCGGCCTGGGGCGTGATCGTGATGTGCAGCTCCCGCGGGGCGAGCAGCTTCTCCACCCGCTTGAGCTGGATCTTGAGGATGTGATCCATGTCGGCGCGGTTGAGCGCATCAAACACGATGATGTCGTCGATGCGGTTGAGGAACTCCGGGCGGAACTCCTTACGCAAGGCGTCCATCACCGCGCTCACGGCCTTCTCACGCTCGCCCTGGTGCTCGAACAGATACCGCGAGCCGATGTTGGACGTCATGATGAGCACGACGTTCTTGAAGTCCACCGTGCGACCTTTGCCGTCGGTGAGACGCCCATCGTCCAAGACCTGCAAGAGCGTGTTGAACACGTCGGGGTGGGCCTTCTCGATCTCATCCAGCAGCACGACGGAGTACGGACGACGACGCACAGACTCGGTGAGCTGGCCGCCCTCGTCATACCCGACATAGCCTGGAGGCGCGCCGATGAGACGGGCCGTGGAGTGTTTCTCCATGTACTCGGACATGTCGATGCGCACCATCGCCTGATCGTCATCAAACAGGAACTCGGCCAGGGCGCGGGCGAGCTCGGTCTTGCCGACGCCGGTGGGGCCCAAGAAGATGAACGAGCCGATGGGCTTCGACGGATCCTGCAGGCCGGCCCGGGCGCGGCGCACGGCGTCGGCGACGGCGACGATGGCCGGGTGCTGGCCGACCACGCGGCGGTGCAGGTTGTCCTCCATCTTGAGGAGCTTCTGTTGTTCAGACTCGATGAGCTTGGTGACGGGCACACCCGTCCACTTGGAGACGACGGTGGCGATGTCGTCTTCAGTGACGTGCTCCCGGAGCAAGCCGCCGCCGACCTGCAGCGACTCTAGGCGGGCGCGGGCCTCCTCGATGGCGCGGTGGGCGGCGGGGATGTCACCGTAGCGGATCTGCCCGGCCACGTCGTACTGCCCAGAGCGGGTGGCGCCCTCAAGGCGGTGCTCCAGCGTCTCCAGCAGCTCTTTCTGCTTGGTGATCTCCTCCAGGGCGCCCTTCTCGGCCTGCCACTGGCTCATCTGGCGTTTGGTCTCTTCCTCTAAGTTGGCGATCTCGTCGCGCAGCTTCTCCGCGCGCTCCATCGTGCCCTTGTCCGTCTCCCGGGAGAGCGCGCCGAGCTCGATCTTGAGGTTGTTCACCTTACGCTGGAGCAGATCGATGGGCTGGGGCAGCGTCTCGATCTCCATCTTGAGCCGCGAGGCCGCCTCATCCATCAGGTCGATGGCCTTGTCGGGGAGCTTACGGTCGGCGATGTAGCGGTGCGACAGGGTGGCCGCGGCCAAGATCGCGTCGTCGGTGATCTTGATGCCGTGGTGGACCTCGTACTTGTCCTTGATGCCGCGCAGGATCGAGATGGTGTCGGCCACGGTGGGCTCGTTCACCATCACCTGCTGGAAGCGGCGCTCTAAGGCCTTGTCTTTCTCGATGTGTTTGCGGAACTCGTCCACGGTGGTGGCGCCGATGCAGCGCACCTCACCACGGGCCAAGGCGGGCTTGAGCATGTTGCCCGCGTCCATGGAGCCCTCGGACTTCCCGGCGCCGACCATCATGTGCAGCTCATCAATGAACAGGATGATCTCGCCGTTTGAGGACTCGATCTCCTTGATCACCGACTTGAGGCGCTCCTCAAACTCGCCCTTGTACTTGGCGCCGGCCAGGAGCGCGGCGAGGTCCAAGGAGAGGAGCTTCTTGTCTTTGAGCGACTCGGGCACGTCCCCGGCGGCCAGACGGAGCGCGATGCCCTCGACGATGGCCGTCTTGCCCACGCCAGGGTCGCCGATGAGCACGGGGTTGTTCTTGCTGCGACGCGACAAGACCTGCATCGTGCGGCGGATCTCTTCGTCGCGGCCGATGACCGGGTCGAGCTTGCCGTCTTTGGCGTCTTGGGTGACGTCGCGGGTGTACTTGGAGAGCGACTCGTAGCTGCCCTCGGCGTCTTCGCCGCTCACCGTGCGCCCGGCGCGCATGGCCTCAATCGCCGAGACCAGGCGCTCTTCAGTGGCGCCTAAGTCCAAGAGGAGCTGCCGGGGGTCGTCCTTCACGCGGACGAGGCCGATGAGCAGCATCTCCGAGGCGATGTGGGTGTCCTTGTACTTCTTGCTGGCCTTCTCGGCCTCGTCGAGCACGGACTGGAGCTGGCGGAGACGCCGGCCTTGGTGCCGCCGGAGACCTTGGGCAAGGCGCCGACGAGCTTCGCCGCGCCGGCCTTGAGCTGCTCGGGGCTGGTGCCCACGCGGTTCAAGAGGTTGGGGATGATGCCCTTGTCTTGCTCCAGGAGGGTGAGGAGGATGTGGGCGGGGCGGACTTCAGGGTTGCCCATACGACCGGCGACGCGCTGGGCCTCGGCGATGGCCTCCACCGCCTTCACGGTGAACTTCTCGAACGACATAAGGGGTGCTCCTTGAAGGGGGAGTCGTGTTACCGAAGAGCTTAAGCGCGGCCTCTCGCCGGGGAAGCGCCCCGGCGTGACCTCGGGTCGCGCAGAACGAGCTGAACGCGGCACAGAATAGCGGAGAGATGGCGACGAGAACGATCACATCCCCCGCTCGGGGCGAAGGATTGGCGCGCTTAAGGGCGCTGATCCTCATCATGGTGGCGCTGAAGGCCGATCTCGCCGCGGCGCAGGCGGTGAGCCCGGACGATGTCGGGAGCCCGCCTAGCCCGCCAGCCGAGGCGCAGGCGCCGCCGCCCGACGGCGCAACGGGCGACCTCGACGCCCAAGCCAAGGCCCTCGCCGCCGCCGACAGCCCGTGGCGCCCGGCGCTGAGCGGCTGCGGCGGGGCGGGCTTGGCCGTGGCTTTGGGGGTAGGCGCTGGCCTCGCCCCGGTCGTGGGGGCCCCGGTGCTTGGCGGCTTGGCCTGCGGCGCCTTGGGCTGCGCGACGACGGCCTGGGGCTGGGATCTTGACCCGCGCCCGCTGCCCGAGGGCGCGTGTGTGGCGCTGGATGAGCCGAGCTGCGCCGCGCTGGGTGAGGCCTACGGAGACGCGGTGCTGCGCCGCCGCCGACGTTGGGTCTACGTCGGCGGCGTGGTCGGCGGGGCGGTGAGCTTGGGCGTGTCGTTGGGTGTGGTGGCCTTGGTCGGCGACCGGCTCTAGGCCGGGATCACCCGCACCACGTCTTTTTTGCCGCGCCAGATCATCACGCCGCCGGACTCGTCCAAGGCGTCTTCAGTGAGCATCGCGGCGATGTCGGTCACCGCGCCCTCCCGTTTGGCCCCCAGCTTCACCGCGCCCTGCTGAATCTGGCGCCGGGCGTCGGACTTCGACGCGCAGAGGCCGGTCTCGACGAGCACGTCCACCATCGGCTTGGGCAGGCTCAGCCCACGCTCGGGCGCCGAGCCCGCCGCGCCGCCGCCGCCGAACACCGCCAGCGCCGCGTCTAAGGCGGCCTTGGCCTCGGCCTCGCCGTGCATGATCTTCGTGGCCTCAAACGCCAGGCGGCGCTTGGCCTCGCGGATCTCGGCGCCCTCCAAGGCCGCCAAGGTGGCGATCTCGTCGAGCTCCAAGAAGGTGAAGATGCGCAGCAGACGGCCTACGTCGGCGTCCTCGACGTTCATCCAGTACTGGAAGTAGTCATACGGCGCCAGCCGATGCGCCCCGAGCCACACCGCGCCCGCCGCCGTCTTGCCCATCTTGGCGCCTGAGGCCGACAACAGGAGCGGCTGGGTGAAGCCCTCGGCCTCGCGGCCCTCGACGCGGCGGATGAGGTCGATGCCCGCGGTGATGTTGCCCCACTGGTCGTCGCCGCCGAGCTGCAAGGTGCAGCCGTAGCGGCGGTTGAGCTCCAAGAAGTCGTAGGCCTGGAGGAGCTGGTAGTTGAACTCGATGAACGAGAGGCCCTTCTCTAAACGAAGCTTCACGCTGGCTTTGCTGAGCATCGTGTTCACCGAGAAGTGCCGCCCGATGTCACGCAAGAACTGGATGTAGTGAAGGCTGCACAGCCAGTCTTGGTTGTCTACGAGCAGGCCCCGCTCGCCGTCGAGGGTCAACACCTGGCTGAGCTGGGCGCGGATGCCCACCTTGTTGTGCTCGATCTGCTCGGTGGTGATGAGCTGCCGGGCCTCGTCTTTGCCCGACGGATCGCCGACCATGGCCGTGCCGCCGCCGACCACGGCGATGATCCGGTGCCCGGCGCGCTGGAGGTGGGCCAGGGCCATCGCCGGGAAGAGGTGGCCGATGTGTAAGGAGTCGGAGGTGGGGTCAAAACCTGCGTAAACGGAGATCGGCGGGCCGTCGATGAGCGCGGGGGCGCCCTCGGTGTGCTGCTGGACAAAACCGCGCGCTTGTAGGGTAGAGAAGACGCTCATGGGGGCCGCCCGGGTGAACGCGCCGCGTCGCGCGGCGCCTCCTTGGCATTAAGCAGGCGCTGAAACCCGGTCAACTCCGGCTTATCGCTCCTTGTGTCGAAATTGTGACGCGAACGTGTCGTACTCTCAGCAGGGGCCCGCGCGGCAGGGGCCCCAAGCAAGACACTCGCCGATGACAGGAGCGCGAATGCAGATCAACTTCCACTCCCCTGATGATGTCTTCACCGATGAGCTGCGTGAGTATGGAGAGGAGAAGCTGACCCGGCCGCTGATGCGACACAAGATCCCCACGGAGAACGCCCGCCTCGACGTAGACGCCTCCAACGTGCGTGAGCGCGTGGCGCTGCGGGTGCGGATGACCTTCCCCGGCACGACGATCACCGTGTCTACTCTGAGCGGCGACGCCTTCTCCGCCGTAGACATGGCAGAAGACAAGCTGGCGCGGAAGCTCCGCGACACTGAAGAGCGCCGCCGTGAACAAGATCGCCGCCGTCTGGAGCTGGCGCCGCTGGATGACGAGGCCACGGACATCTTCACCGCGGATGAGGAGGAGGTCCTGCGCCAGATGGGCGCGCTGGACGCCGTCTTAGAGCTCTGAGCCCCAGCGTCGCGCGGGCGCTCTCGGGCGCTCGCGCGACGACCGCGAAGCGCGGTGGTTAGAGGGGCGCATGTTCCCTGCTCCTCTGCTCGCCAAGCTCGCCGTCGCCCAAGAGGCCGCCTGGGTCGCCGACGCCAGCGTTGAGAGGCCGCCGCCGCCTGGAGCGAGGCGCTCGGCCGCCGGGGCCTCACGGTTCACCCGGTGAGCCCCATCCCCAATGATCACCCGGCCTTGCCCAACACCCTCACCGTGACCTTTGAGGGGGACGCGATCGTGCGGGCGCGGGCCGTGCCCACGCGGGGCTCAGTCCAGCTCACCCGCACCGGCTGGGATCAGGTGGAGGCCACCCTCGTCGACCCCCCACGCACCCCCCCTGGGCCCATGGCCCGGGCGAGCCTCTTCGCGGCGCTGCCGGGCGAGGCCCAAGCCGCCTTGCGCGGCCTTGACCTCACGAGGCCAGGGCCGGAGCCGGACGCGCTCCTCGGGGATCCCGCCCGCTGCTTGGCCCGGGTCGCCGAGTTCGACGCCTCGCCGATCCCCGAGGCCAAAGAGGCCCTCCGCCTCGGCTTAGAGACCGCACCCCAAAGCCCTGCCACCGGGCCCTGCTCACGAGCCTGTTGAAGGATCCGGCGATGAAGGCCCCGGTCTCGGCCTGGATCGTCGCGCGGTACCACGCCGCGCCCGCCGAGGAGCGCGCCCACTACGTCGCCTTGGGCTTTATGGTGAGCGAGCCCGCCGCCGCCTTAGAGGCCGTGTTCGACGCCGAGGACACGCGGCTCTGGGGAGTGAGAGGGGCCAGCTTAGGTTAGAATCCCAGGTACAAATGTCCATGACCCGCCCTCGCCCACGCTGCGCTCGGCTGAACGCCGCCCACCGCGCCGCCTGCTTGTACTGCGGTGAGGCCCTGCCCAACCCGGCGCCGCCGCCGGAGGCTCCCAGAGCGCGGGGCTTGCCCGCGGATCTGGACCGCCTGGTGAACGAGGCCCTGCGCGGCAAAGGGGTGAAGGCGCTGCACGAGGCCCTGCGGCAGGCCAACACGGCGCCGGTGGAGACCGCCGCGCCAGAGGAGGGGCTTGTCGCATCAAATGGGGTGCAGGTGCTGGCGAGGTCCGGTGCGAGGCGACGCGGGTAGAGGCGGCCATGTCGCATCCGGTGGATGCGACAAGCGACAGAAGGTGTCGCGTTTAATGCTAAGACGACTGTCACATTCATCCCGCCAGCAGACCTCACGCCAGGTGCTACGGCGCTCACCGAGGCCGAGGAGGCCGTCAGCCGGGCGCGGGGCAGGCTCACGGACGGGGCGCTGGTGGAGGCGGCGGAGATTCTGCGACAGCTCGCCGGGCGCCTGCCGACGCTGCTGCCTGAGCCCGCCGTTGAGCCGCGGAGGTGGAGCCGGCCGCGGAGGTGGAGCCCGCCGAGGCCCGCCCGGTGCCGCTGCCGCTGTTTCGGTTCGGCTGGGCGCTGGTGATCGACGGCCTCGCTGACGCCGCCCGCGCTCCGGCCTTGGCCAGCGCCTTGGGTCAAGACCTGGCGACGGCGCGGCTGCACGCCGTCTCGGCGCACCCCAAGGTGGTGCAGCGCGGGGATGACGAGGCGGCGCTCACCGCCCGGGCCGAGCGCCTGCGGGCCGAGGGGATCGCCACGAGCGTGCTGCATCGCAGCATGGTCCAGCGCCTCGGGCGACCGGCCTGGCGCGCTCCTTCGTCTGGGGCGGCCCGGTGCTGGGGCTCGACGGCCGCGCCTTCTGGGAGGGTGACCCGGAGGAGGTGCGGGCGCAGAGAGGGGCGCCTTGGCCGTGGTTTGAGCCGGTCTTGGGCGTGCTCGGCGAGGTGACGGTGGTGCGCAGCCGCTCGGCCTCAGCCCCCGGGCGCTTCGCCCGCAAGACCTTGGGGACCGGTCCGACGGTGCTCGACGAGCGCCGCGTCGGCGTGTTGGACCTCTGGGGCGAAGACGGCGGGCACCTTCGCCTCGTCGAGGGCCTCACCGACTCCGGGGACAGCCGCGCGCCGTTTCGGACCTTGGTGGAGACGATCACGTCCGCCGCGCCGGGCCTAAGGATCACCGCCCGGCGGGTGTGCCGCCCCGAGGAGAGCCGCGCGGCGGGGGAGCCCGGTGAGGCGGTCGTTCGTTCAGGCTGGCCGACCTTTGAGGAGCACACGCGCCTGTGCTGGCTGCACCTGCACGGTCGTTGAGCGGCTCACTTGCCCTCAAAGAACAGCGCGTCGATGAAGAAGGTCGAGGCGAGCAGGAGCGCGCGGTCATCTTCTGTGAGGGAGGGGTCGGAGAACTCGACGCCGAAGCTGTCCGCGTCGGTGAAGCTCCTTGAGGCCGCCGCCCCACTTCTTCGCGATGAGCCCGACCTCGCGGCCCGAGGCGTCGACCACGGCGAACTCCCTGCGGATGAAGCGGCGCTCGAGGGTGAAGCGCGCGTCTGGCCCTGGGCGTCAACGACCCGCAGCCGGGGCAGGAAGAACGTCCAGAGCTTCTCGACGGCGCCGATGCGGGTGTCTCCCGAGAAGACCTCCGCGCTGGGGAAAAAGAACGCGAAGGGCTTGACCACCCGGCCGATCTTCTGGCGGTTGGTGTCGTAGAGGTGAATCGTCATCGCCCGCGCCCGGCCCATGAAGCTGCGCAGAAGCGCCCCGCTCACGCCGCCGCTCTCCTCCGCGGCGTAGCCGATCTCCGCGCCTTTGTCGTCCTTGAGCGAGTAGCGGTTGCGTCCCTCAAAGTCGGTCACCATCTCCAGAAGCTCTTTCTTCTGGTGGACCATGACGCGGGACGAGCGGGCGACGAGGGCGGTGACGGACATGCAGAGCTCCGAGGAAGATCAGGACGCGAGGAGCAAATATAGTATTAGGCCCGCGTGAGTGGCTTCATTGAACCCGACGGGGCGATCGGGAAGCCCGCTCGCGGCGGCGACCTCTTCGGGGCGGAAGCGGTGAATGGTCAGCCGGGGCGGAGTAGTGCGCGCTCGATCGGGGGGAGGATGGGCGGGTGGATTCATTCGCTGCCAGGCCGCTCGTCGGCGCGTCGCCTGCTCAGAGGGCGTTTGCTCCCACTCCTCGCGACGCAACAGCGGCGCGTTGATGTGCTCAAACAGCAGCACGATGAGCGTCGCGCAGGTCAGACCGCCCGCGCCCTCTACAGAGAGCGTGGTGTCGGGGAGCAGGCTGACCCCGCGGAGGTCGAGGCCGAACGGGACAGATCTCCTCCCGTTCTTGAGCCAGAACCGCTCTGCAGCGTCGCAGAGGTCGCCGATCACCTGTGCGTCTGACGCAGGCGGGACGAACCAAGCCGGCTCGGTGAACTCCTGCTCGCAGCGAAGCCCACGCGCTGTCATCGAGAGGCAGCGCATCGTCCCGTCCGCGTCTTCGAAACCACAACGACAGGTGGAGGGTGGTGCGATCTCCTTGGATGAGGACGGCGCCAGGAGGGATTTCGTCAGGAACCGCTCTCTTCGGCGTGACTTTCAAGTGAGCCTCTGGCGCAGCTCATCCCGATCGTTGGGAGACCAACCGTGGTGGTCACGCAGGGCGCCATCGACACGATTCAGAAACACACGCCGGGGCTCACCCAGCTCGTCCTTGGCGTCGCGGGTGACCACGAGCGCGCCGGACAGGGCGCTGGGGGGGACCAAGGCGACGTCCAATCGCTCCAGGAACATCGTGACTGTCCGGAGCTTCCCCGCAGAGAGCGCGTCATCGAGGCCCATTGTCACGGTCAGTCGTGCGCGGCCTTGCTTCTCCGCGCGTAAGGCGTCATGGATACGCGCGAGCCACTCCGTCACCTCACGCTCATCTGCGCGGCGCATCTTCGTTCGCTGCGCGGAGGCCCCCACGCCGCCTCGGCGCGCTCCTCCACGCCGTCGCCAGCGGCGCGGGCGGGCTCAGCGAGGCCGAAGGTCTGTGCAGGCCACTTCGGCGCCGTTCCCCGATGCGCCTGCTCCTCGACGAGTCGAATTCGTGTGTCGTAGTCGAGGTAGCCCATGTTCTTGAGATGGTTCACGGCGGTCTGCCAGGGAACGCCGAAGACCCGACGAACGTCCTCGACCAGAGCGACTGCCTGCTCGCCCCGGCGGAGCCTCGGCTCGCCGAGACGCTCGACGAGGCCGTCTCGGGGGATGAGCAGCTCAGCGGCGAAGGCCCGCGCCCGCCGCTCGACGCCGACCTTGCTCTTCTGCTCGATGTCAGCGTCCGCCGAGATCGTGATCGCCTCGTCGTTGGTCACGTCAAAGAGCAGGTGGCAGAGCTCGTGGGCCAAGAACACGCGCTGCCGCAAGGTGGACTGGCCATCGCGGTGGCTCGTGCCGCTCAGCAGGATCGCCGCCGCGCTGCGCTCCCGGTCAAGCACGGCGCAGGCCTGGTAGTTGCGGTCGGTCAGGCGTTCTGTGGCGATGAGCACGCCGAACTCGTGGGAGATCCAGGCGCCGAGGTCATCGACAGGCTTCGTGTCGAGCCCTAGCGTGGCCCGGACGTGCCGTGCGAGACGATACCCTTGGCGCCACTCGGTGTTGGTCTGCTCTCCGGCGACGGGCTGGGGCTCAAACCGCCGCCGCCGCCTGAGGCCCTCCTGGCCGCGAGGGGTTGCGCCGACGTAGATCCTCGCGCGTTGGGCGACACGATTGATCACGAGCAGGTCATCACGACGAAAGGTCGTCGCGTCGCCTCGGTAACAGAAGACGCTGCCCGTCGCGTCGTTGTGGAGGGAGTCCTCGCCGATCAAGAAGTCAGGATCGAGCTGGTAATAGTCGGAGAGCCCCTCGATGATCTCAGCGGAGTAACCACCGGCCTCGGCCTCCTCAAGGGCGCTCAGGGGGAGCCCGGCCTCTCGCGCCAACGAGGCGAGGGTGAGGCCCCGCAGCTCACGCAGCGCGCGAAGAGTCTCGTGGAGCTGAGCGGAGGACGTCATAGGCCGATCTATACCTCAAAGGCGACAAGTCCGTCAAGGCGTCGCCCAGGTCATGACGCCCTCACCCCCTCCACCACCCCCGCTTAAGCCGCTCCCTGAGCGCGTCCCGCTCCTGTTTGATCGTGTCGAGTAGCCTGCCCAGCGCCACCTGCCGCGCCCCGGCGTCTTCGCCCTCCCGCGTGGCGATGAGCAGGGCGTCGTTGAGGCGATCTTGCTCACGTCGGGCCGCGCGAATCTCAGCGTCTTTTTTGAGCAGATCCGCGCGTTGCTCCTCCACCTGGCGGGAGAGGGACTCGACCTCACCCTCGGCGCCAGCGGCCCGGGCACCCAGCACGGTCACGGCCTCGCGGCGAAAGCCAGCGACCTCGTCGATCGCCCGGGAGAGCCGGGTGACCACGCCGGTGAGCGCCTGGACTTGTTCGGTGAGCAGGGCGCTCTCGGCGCGTTTGTGGGCCACCTCGGCCTCGGCGACGCGCTGGGCCTCTTGCGCCGCTTGGGTCTGGGCGCGGGCCTCGCCCAGCGCCGCGACGAGGGTGGCCGCTTCAGGCAAGGGCATCTGCGCGCGGTCCCGGGGCTTGGCGTCGGTCACCCAGCGCAGCAGCGGCGCCTCGGCCACGTCTCGGGAGAGGGTGGTCTGTGCGAGGTGTCGCGCGGCGAGGCCCCGGGCGGCGGCGGCTTCGGGGTTTGTGGCGGCCTCGACCACGGCGGCCTCAAAGGCGTCGAGATCGTTCACCACCCAGCCCGCCCCGGCGGCGCGTAGGGTGTCGGACAGCGCGTGATCTGCCCCGGTGATCAGCGGCAGGCCGCAGCCCAAGTAGTCCGCTTGGCGAAATGACATCGCCAGCTCACGCTCGGGGTTGGGGCAGAACCAGTCCAAGGCCGCCCGCGCTCCGGCGTAGGCCGAGAGCAGCTCACCCAGCGGTGTGGGCCCGGCGTAGTGGAGGCGAGGGCCCGGGGGCACCTGGGCCGCGAGCTGCGTCACCGCCGCGTCTCCCACCGCAGGCCGGCCACCGTACACGATGACACGACCCCACCCCACACGGTCGAGCGCGGCCACGGCGCGGCGCAGGGCGGGGGTTGGGTCTTGCCAGGGCCAGGGCACCCCACCGAGCACAAACACCGGCTCGTCCTCAGGAGCGGACAGGCGGCGCGGCGGACCTTCGGGGGCCACCAGCGGCACCAGATCGCCCACCGGCGCGCGGGTGTCCCAGCCCGCCAAGGCCATCAAGCCCAAGGTGAAGTGCCGCTGGCGGGGGTTTGAGAAGAGCACATGGTCGGCGGCGGCCAAGGCCCGCATCGTGTGCACGGCCTCGGCGGCGGTCTCGCCCTGAAACGCGGCCTCCAAGAGCCGCGGGGCGTAGAGGTCCACACAGAGGGGCGCGACCCCAGCCAAGGCCGGGGCCTCTTCAGGCTGCACACAGAGGACACGGTCGGGGCGCAGGCGCGTCGCCAGCTCCCGCAGGTGCCTGTGGCTGTGGAAGGTGATGGGCCCGCCGTCTTCGTCGTCTTGGGCCCGGGTGACGACGATGACCTCGTGGCCCGCGGCGCGCAGGGCCTCGGCGTGGTGATGAGCGCGCTGGGCGCCGCCGCTGCCGGGGCGCGAAGGGGAGGGGAGTCGGCCATGCTGGACGAGGAGCACACGCATGGCGGGCAGTGTACCGGATCCGGGGCCTGACGACGGCGCCCACGCGGCGGGAGATCTCCGGTAAAACTGGGGCGCGCCTATGACGACGAGCCCCCTGCCAGCGCTGAGCGGCCCCCTCGTGGCCCGCGGCCTCACCGCCCGGGCCGGGGGCAACCTCATCCTTGACGGCGTCGGCCTGTCGATTCACCCCGGCGAGCTGTGTGGGCTCATCGGGCCCTCAGGCGCGGGCAAGTCCACGCTCATCCGCTGTCTGCTCGGGCTGCGCGCGCCAGACTCGGGGGAGGTGAGCCTCGCCGGGGCGCCGCCTCGGGCTGAGGGCGTGGGCTATGTGCCCCAACAAGACGCGATTCACCGGGCCTTGACCCCCCGGCAGGCCTTAGACTTCGCCGCGCAGCTTCGCCGCCCGGAGCTTGACGAGGCGGCCCGCGGAGCCCGGGTGGTCGCCCTCGCCAAAGACGTGGGCCTTGAGGAGCGCCTCGACGTGCGCATCCACAAGCTCTCCGGCGGCCAGCAGAAGCGGGTGAGCGTGGCCTTGGAGCTGCTCACCGAGCCGGGCCTGCTCATCTTGGATGAGCCCACCTCGGGCCTCGACCCCGGCCTAGAGGCGCGCCTGATGGAGCTGCTGCGCCGCCTCGCCCGCCAAGGCCGCGCGGTGTTGGTGGCCACGCACGCAACAGCCTCGTTGCCCATGTGTGACGCGTTGTTGGTGCTGGTGGCCGGGCGGGTGGCGTACTTCGGCCCGCCGAACGACGCCTTGGCGTTTTTTAAGGCCGAGAGCTTCGGTCAGATCTTCTCGCGGCTGCCCCTACGAACCCCCGAGGCCTGGGCCAAGGTTCACCTTCAAGATCCGCAGCGGGCGGGGTTTTTGGCGCGACCCGTGCCGTTGGTCAGCCGACCAAACAATGAAGGCAACGCGGGTGTTGTGTCGTCACCCGGCCCCGCCGGCCCGCGGCGCCGTCAAACAACAAACCTGCTGACAAGCCTCTGGGCACCGCCGCGGAGCAGCTCGCCGCGCTCAAGGCCCAGCGAAAAGGCGGCGCCCCATGAGCGCGGTGTTGGGCTGGCGGGCGCAGCGCAGCATCCTCGCCGCGCGATATCGCGCGTGCTGGGTGGGGGACTGGGCGAGCGGCCTCGTGCTCGTCGGCCAGGCGCCGCTCATCGGCGCGCTGTGCGCGGTCGTCTGGGGTGAGGTCGCCACGGACACGCCGAGCCTCTACTTCGTGCTCAGCCTCACCGCGGTGTGGCTGGGGGCCACGGCGGCCTGTCGTGAGGTGGTCAAGGAGCGCGACGTGCTCGAGCGTGAGCGCCTCTTCGGCCTCTCGATGCCCGCCTATGTGCTCTCCCGGGCTGGAAGTGCTCGGCGGCATGACCTTGGCCCAGGTGGTGCTGCTTCAGGTGGCTGTCGAGTGGTCTCTGAGCCTACGCGGCCTGTTCCCGGCGCAGACCTTGGCCCTGTGGGGCGCGGCGATGGCGGGGGTGGGCCTGGGGCTCCTCGTCTCGGCCTTGGCCCGCACCCAAGCCCAGGCCGCGGGGGCCGTGCCGCTGCTCATCGTGCCCCAGCTCTTGTTCTCGGAGTTCGCGATCTCCAAGGACAAGTTCGGCCCCGTCGTGGCGCAGGTCGAGCGCCTGATGCCCGCGCGCCACGCCTACCGCGCCTTCGTCGAGCTCGCGGCCCTGGAGCGTGACTGGGCGGCCCTGCTCACGCCCTATCTCGCGCTGCCTCTGATGACCCTCACCCTCCTCGCGCTCACCACCGCGGTCTTGGCCATTCGCCGGGACGTGGTGGGCGGCGCCTGAGCGTCCCGATGCGTTGGCTTCAGACCTCCCTCGTGCTCCTCGCCCTCGCCGGGGCCTACCTCGGCCTCGCCCACCTCTCTGGCGGCGCCTTCCCCACCTTGGGGCTGCAGCTCGGCGGCGAAGAGGGTGACCTGCGCCGCATCGTCACCTCGTTCTGGGAGGACATTCAGTTCAAGGACTTCGACAAAGCCGCGAGCTACCACGCCCCCGACACCCAGGCCGGCGTAGACATCCCGTACCTTCTGGAGCGCCTGTTCGCGCTCAAGCCCGAGCTGCTCGACGTCCTGAGCGCCGAGATCGTGCTCGTGGACGTGGACTCCTCGGGTCTTCGGTCGCGGGTGAAGACGCGGCTGCGGGTGAAGAACCTCGCTGACGCCGAGCTGTATGAGAAAGAGGTGATGCTCTACTTCAAGCGCGCGGATCCGGCCTCGCCCTGGCTGATGGACCTACAGACGAGCCTCCGCGAGCTGGACGTAGACAAGGATAAGAAGCATTGATCGGCGTGTTCGGCGAGGAGTTGTCTGGAGCGCGGGAGATCGGCGGCCAAGCAGGTTACCTCTGCTCCCCGACCCCGGAGTTCACTCAATGTCCCCGATGCTCCTCCTGCTGCTGACGGCCTGCCCCAAGACCTCCCAAGAGCCTGAGTCCACGGAGTGGTCCGCCCAGGTGCTCGCCGACATGGACCCGACCGTCCAAGCCTGTGACGACTTCTACCGCTACTCCTGCGGCGGCTGGCTGAACCGCACGGCCCTGCCCTCGGACAAGCCCGCCTGGACGCGCTCTTTCTCGGAGATCGCCGAGCGTAACCGCCAAGACCTCAAGGCGATCTTGGAGCAGGCCGCCGCCGAGCCTGATCTGAAGACCGACCCCGACTGGAAGAAGCTCGGCAGCTTCTACGGCGCGTGTATGGACGAGGCCGCGGTGAACACCGCCGGGGTGAAGCCGATGGCGCCCCTGCTCGATCAGATCGCCCGGCTCACGAGCTTTGATGGCCTGCCCAAGCTCCTCGGTGAGCTGCACCTGCTCGGCGTCGACGCGCTCTTTGGCAACTATGTCGAGGGCGACTACAAAGATCCCAAGCTCACCATCTTCCATCTGGGCCAGGCGGGCTTGGGCCTGCCCGACCGCGACTATTACCTCAAGGACGACGCGGACTCCAAGCAGCTCCTCGTCGACTACGAGGCCCACATCGCCCAGGTGTTTGTGCTCGCGGGCGTGAGCGCCGAGCAGGCCGCCGCCGACGCCAAGGCGGTCCTGGCCTTAGAGGTCGCCATCGCCAAGGCGCACAAACCCCGGGATGAGCTGCGTGACCCGGAGCAGGTCTACCACCGCCTCGACCGTGTGGGTTTGGAGGAGCAGGCCGGGAGCTTCCGCTGGGCGGACTGGCTGGCGGCCATGGGCGCGCCCGACGCCACGGCGGTGAACGTCGAGGTGCCCGAGGTGCTCGTCGCGACGCTGAACGAGGCCAAAAACGCCCCGGTGAGCACCCTGCAGGCGTATTTGCGCTTCCACACGCTCTCGGCCTTCGCCGCCAACCTCTCTGAGCCCTTCGTGACGTCTCAGTTTGAGTTCTTCGGCAAGAAGATCACCGGCCAGCAGGCGATCGAGCCCCGCTGGAAGCGCTGCGTGCGCGCCACAGACGCGGCGATGGGCGAGGCCTTGGGCCGCTACTTCGTCGAGCAGCGCTTCGCCGGGCAGTCCAAAGACAAAGCCCAGGCGATGATCACCGGCATTCAGGACGCCTTTGAGGCCCAGCTCCCGCAGCTCGCCTGGATGGACGACGCCACCCGCGCCCGCGCCGTCGAGAAGAAGAACGCCCTGATGAACATGGTCGGTTACCCCGACAAGTGGCGTGACTACAGCGGCCTGGACGTGAGCGGCACCTACGCCGAGAACACGATCAACGCCCGCCGCTTTGAGTCCTTGGACTGGACGGGCCGCGTCGGCAAACCCAGCGACCCCACGCGCTGGCTGATGAGCCCGGCGGCGGTGAACGCGTATTACCACCCGCTCTACAACCAGATGGTCTTCCCCGCGGGCATCCTGCAGCCCCCGTTCTTCGACGCGGCCTGGCCGAGCGCGATGAACTTCGGCGCCATCGGCATGGTCGTGGGCCACGAGCTCAGCCACGGCTTCGACGACTCCGGCCGCAAGTTTGACCCCGAAGGCCGGATGATCGAGTGGTGGGCCCCCGAGGCCAGCGCCGCGTTTGAGACCCAGGCCCAGTGTGTTGAGGATCAGTTCGACGGCTTCGTGGTGACCGAGGGCCTCAACCAGAACGGCGCGCTCACCTTGGGCGAGAACATCGCCGATCTCGGCGGCCTCAAGACCTCCTTCAACGCCTGGAAGGCCCAATACACGCCGGGCAAAGAGCCCTCTGTGCCGGGTCTCACCGACGAGCAGCTCTTCTTCGTCGCCTTCGCCCAGAGCTGGTGTACGGTGGCGAGCCCTGAGTACGAGAAGATGCTCGTGCTCTCCGACACCCACTCCTTGCCACGTTTCCGGGTGAACGGCCCGGCGGCGAACCTGCCCGAGTTCCACGCGACCTTCGGCTGTGAGGCTGGCAAGCCGATGCACCCGGAGAACATCTGCGAGGTCTGGTGATTCGACCGCCGCTCGCCCTCGCTCACCGTCTTGACGGTGGGTGAGGGCGCCATCGCTTGACGGCTGGCGTTCGGCGTCTATAGGTCTAAAACCCACTCACGAAGACGCAATTTGCGCTTCGTGAGCTTGGGAGATTTGATCAGACTCTGGAGGTCCCAATGAGCGGTGGCAAAGGTGGCGGAAAGGGTGGCGCTGGTGGCGGACAGGGTGGCGCTGGTGGCGGAAAAGGCGGTGGTACGCCGGGTGGTGTTACGGGAGCGGGTGGACGTCCGGCTCAGACCGGGAACAAGTCGGGTGGAGGACGTGGCAACAACCCGCCAAGCGGGCAGAAGTAGCAGGCCGCCCCTGCTTCGGGCTGGATTCCGCGTCAGGTTGAGTCGCTAAGTGGTCCACTTCCATGCCCTCATCCACCGAACCTGCGGTGGGTGAGGGCATTGGGAGTCTGTGTCAGATGTTGATCGACAAGGGCACCAAGCTGGGGTGCAGGTAAGGGTACTTCCGCCTGCGCTCGCGGTTGCGGGCGTCGATGACACGACCGGCGGCGCGCAGCTTGGTTTGGTGTGTCTTGAGCAGCGGGGCCACGCGGGGGTCGTCAAACCAGCCCTCCTCGTACTCTCCGAGGGCGGTGTGGCGCACGTTGCCCAAGAGGAAGCCGAGGTTCAACTGGATGAGCGCCTGCTCTAAGGTGGGGAGCGCGTTGAGGAAGTCGGTCTCGTGGGCGTTCATCGTGGTGTGCGGTGGCGCGTAGAGGGCCAAGGGGAAGTTCGCGGCCTCGGACATGACGGCGTACTGGGGGAAGTTCACCGCGGCGTGCTGGGCGCTCGCGGTAAAGATGAGCGTGGTGAGGCTCTGGACGAGGGCGCCGCGGGTTTTTACCCGAGGGATGCCAAAGCCTACGACGCGGCCGCCAAACTTGGAGCCCAGCTCACGCGCCCACTCCAGAAGCTCGGCGTCTTCAGCGATGGCGGCGTCGTTCGCGTAATAGAGGCGAACGTAAGACTGCACCCAGGCGTGCAGCGCCTCCCAGATCAGCATCCCGTCGTCGCGGTAAGGAAACTCGGGGAGGTCGTTGACGCCCCGCTTGGCGATGGCCACGGGGAAGGCGCGCTCACCGAAGGGGGTGCCGTTGACCGCGGCCACGGCGGCGGCGCGGCTGGCCTCGATGGTGCCGCTCATCAGGCGATCGACGGTGCCCCCGGTGGCGATGAGCGCGCTGTGGGCGGAGTTGTTGATGAAGATCGTGCCCTCAAAGTGCGGGCGCAGGAGCTTGTAGATCGGGTGGTCGGGGCTGAGGTGGCGCTCGGTGGCCACGACGAAGGGCTCGACGACGAGGTGGGTGTCGCCGAGGTGGGCGACGGACTCGTGGAGGTTGCCATCCGCCACCTGAACGGCGAGCTTCGCGAGGTTCCAGGCCCAGCCGTCTCGGGGGCCGAAGGCCGGGGCGCCCGCGCGCTGCTCCACCTGAATCGCGACGGGCCGGGGCAGCTTGTTGCCCGCCCGCACCACAAACAGCGCGATGGGCGCTGGCATAAACTTGGGCACGGGGAAATTGCCCGAGGGCAGCGCCTCAAGGGCCTTGTAGTCGCAGACGTAGAGACGACCGTCACGCAGGGCGTCCTCGACGGACTCGCCGAGCTGGGCGGCCTTCTTGGCGAGCAGGGCGCCTTGGCCCTCAAGGCCGCGGGCAGCGCGTGGCTTTGCGGATGACCATGGGGTTGGGCCCGGCGAGGCGTAACCAGACGAACTCGCTGTCTTGCAGCACCCCTCACGCTGGCCAGGGCAAGGCACGCTGATGAACAGGCGGCGCAGCTCATCGAGGCTGGAGGCGCGGCCGCTGATCACGCCCACGGCGGCTTTGTCGGCGAGGTCGGAGATCACCTTCTGCCAAGGGGTGTTGAGGCGCGTGGCGATGCGCTGGCCAGCCTCGCTCCGGGTCATGCGGCGAAGGGTGAGCTTGTCGCGGATCGGCGTCCGCGGGTCGTCGGGGAGCTGGCGGGTGTCTTCGCCCAGGCCGGCCCCGCTCGTGGGGGCGACGTCTAAGAGGTCGTCGGGATCGTGCTCATGCTCGATCTGGTCGTCTACGCCCTCGGACTCCACCTCAACGCGCAGAGCCGTGATCTCCATCATGCTCTGCAGGGTGGGGTTGGGCGTGGTGCCCTCTCGATTGCTCAGGGCCTTGAGGTTGCCGATGAGCTGCTCTGCGGTGGAGAGCACCTTCTTCCACCACGCCCAGCTCGGCGCGTGATCGAGGGGCACGCCGCTGGAGATCCCGAGCCCGGCGATGTGCTCGTAGTTGTAGCGCACCTTGGCTTGACGTCGCCTGAGGCGCCGGGCGCGGCGGGCGGGGGAGTTGTCATCCTGGGGTAGACAGGTGGGCATGCTCTCTCCGAGGCGTTGGGGGGGATCGCTCGGCGGCCCTTTTATCGTGTTCTCAGCGGATGAGCGCCTCAATCGCTGCGTTGTCTCCAGTGAGCATCCACGTCGCGCGGGCGCGGGCCAGGGGTCGTCTTGGCCCCCAGCGGCCACGGCGGCGTCTAACGCGGCGTGGAGCTGCTCCCCACCAGCCCAAGGCGGCGATGGCCTGGGCGCGTGGGATCGCGCCCCGGCGCAGATCGGCGACGGCCTCGGCCCAGCGGGTGTGCAGGGTGAGGGGCAGCATCGCGATCCCGCCGTCTGCGCCGGTGGAGAGGAGCGCGGCGCCATCCGGGGTGAAGCAGAGGTTGAGCGCGGGGCCCTTGTGCTGGGCCTCGGCGCGTAGGCGCTCCCCGGTGACGGCGTCCCAGATCATCACCCGCTCGGAGAAGCCCGCCGTCGCCAGGAGCGCCCCGTCGGGGGAGAAGGCCACCGCCATCGTCGGGCCGCCGTCGGCTTGTAGGGTGCGGGTGCGCGCGCCGGTTTGAAGGTCCCACAGCTCAACCTCCCCGAGCTGGTTGCCGACGGCCAAGGTGTGACCATCGGGGGAGATGGCGTGGTGGTAGGCCGGGGCGGCGCCTTGCATCCGCAGGAGCACCTCCGCGGTGTTGAGGTCTACGACGAGGCGCTCCCCTTTGGCGTCGAGGTGCCCGGCGATCACCACGCGGTCGTCGCCCAAGGCCGTCACGTCCCAGCTCGCGCCCTTGAGGTAAGCGCCCAGGCGCCGCGTCGTGCCGTCGTCGGCGCGCACCGTCCACAGCGCGCCGTCTCCGGTGACGGTGACGAGGCGGTCGGGCCCGGCCCAGTCCACGGCGACGGTCTTGAACGGCAGCGGCACCGTCTGTTCGGCTTGGCCCGTGGCGACGTTGAGCACGACGAGCCCCGCCTCACGTTTGGCGACGGCGACTCGACGACCGTCGGGAGAGAAGGCGACCTGGCGCGCGGCCTGGCCTGTGGTGTCGCGCCAGCGCCAGAGCACCGCGCCCGTCGGCAGGTCGGCGAGGGTGACCTCCCCGTCCTCGTCGGTGACCACGACACGCTCGCCGTCGGGGCTCACCGCGACTCCTTGGCTCACCCCCTTGGTGAGCGGCAGGCGCCGCGCGCCCCGCAGAGGGCGCAAGAAGACGTGGACCTCCCCATTTTTCCCGCCCAAGGCGAGGATTCGGGCGTCTTCGTTTGTGGCCACGGTCAGCACGAGCTCAGGCCCGACAAAGTGCCCCAGCGCGACGCCGTTATAGAGGTCAAACACCTTGAGCGCGCTGTCAAAGCCCAGGCGCCAGCCCAGGCGCCCGCCAGGCGCGACGCCGACGAGCCGGGTGGGGTCGCCGTCCCGGACCCACAGCGGCGTGTTGGTGTTGAGGTTGATGGCCTCCACCTGCATGGAGGTGGCGATGAGCGCGAGGGAGAGGTCGTCGGTGACCGCGACGTCGTTCGCGCCCATTCGTTGCACCTTCTCGACGCCGTTGATCCACACGCCCCCGGCGTGGGGGGTTGAGCCCGTGGTCACGGCGAGGGCGGTCCCGGGGGAGGGCCCGGGGCTCCAGCGCTGCACCCCGACGCCGGGCAGCGGCGTGAGCGCGCCGTTGACCACATAGGCGACGCCCTCGGCGTTGGCGACCCAGGGCCCCACGGCGTCAAAGCCGACGCGCCAGAGCGGCCCAGTCACCGGGATGAGCGGCGACCAGCCCCCGCCGAGGCGCCCAACGCGTACGCCGCCGGGCACGGAGACGATGACCTCGGCGCCATCGGCGCTCGCCCGGGTGGCGGCCAGGCCGCTGGAGCCCTCAATGGCCAAGGCGCCGCGCTCGGCGCAGTCGATGAGGTCCCACTCGACGAGGCGGCCGTCAGACCCGAAGCTCACGGCGCGCTGGTGATCGGGGCTCACGCTCAGGGCGTTCACCTGCTGGTCACCGTGGGGGCGGCAGATCGCGACGGGCAAGGGGCCCTCGAGGGTGTGCGCCGACCACGCGAGGTCCAAGGCGCGGCGGTCCACCCGCGCGCGGCTCGTCGGGCTCGTCTCGGCCAAGGCGCGCTCGGCCTCAGCGAGGGCTTGGGCGGCCTCGGCGTGCTCCTCTTGTAAGATCAAGGCGTCGGCGCGGCCGACCTGGGCGCGTAAGAGCCCGCGCAGGGCGTCGAGCTCGGCCTGCCGGGCGCGCTCGGCCTCGGCCACGGCGAGATCACGGGCGTCTCCGACGGCGCGGGTGTACATCCACACCCCCACGAGCAAGAGCGCCAACGCCGTCGCCCCCACGGCCCCGGCGGCGCGCACGGCGTCGCGGTGCCGGGTGGCCCACTTCGTGAGGCGCTCACCCCAGGTGGACCGCACGCCGACGAGGGGGCGGTGGGCGAGCACGGCGTCGATGTCGGCGCGCAGCGCGAGCACGCTCGGATAGCGGTCTTCAGGGCGAGGGCTCATCGCGCGCAGGATGATCGCCTCAAGCTCACGCGAGATCGACGGTCGGCGCCGCCTCGGCGAAGGGAGCACGCCCTCCTGCACCTGCGTCAGGACCTCTTGGGTGGGGCCCGCGAAGGGCGGGGCGTGCACCATCAGCTCATAGAGCACGGCGCCGAGGCCGTACACGTCGGTGCGAACGTCCAAGGCGTCCAGCCGACCGGCCACCTGCTCCGGGGCCATGTACGCCGGGGTGCCCGCCACCTGGCTTCCGCCCGTCTGAGCGCGACCCAGGCTGTAGGCGAGGCCCCAGTCCAAGAGCGTCACCTCGCCGAACTCGCCCACCATGACGTTCTCGGGCTTGATGTCGCGGTGCAGCACGCCCCGGTCGTGGGCGAAGGCGACGGCGTCGCAGACCTTTCGGAAGGTGTCCAAGGCCTCGTGCAGCTCAAGGTGGCCGGTGAGGGCCGAGAGAGAGCGGCCGCGCACCCACTTCATCACCAAGAACGGCCGCCCCTCGTCATCCACGCCGATGTCGTGTACGGGGACGACGTTCGGGTGCTCCAAGGCCGCGGTGACCTTGGCCTCGGCGACGAAACGCGCGTGGGCGGAGGCGTTCTGGTGGGTGAGCAGCTTGATCGCCACCTCACGGCCCAAGCGGGTGTCGAGCCCGCGCCGCACGACGCCCATGCCACCCTCACCCAAGGTCTCGCCGAGGGTGTATCGAGTGGGGCCGTCGTCCCCACGCGAGGCGTCGTGGGGCGGGCCGTCCCCGAGCAGGGAGTCGTCATCGTCGGGGTCATAGGTGCGGTTGGTCGACATCCGCCAAGCATACAGCCTTCCCACCTTCGGCGGCAGCGCGGGCGCCTGGCCGCGCCTACCCGAACGGTTGAAATTTTGGCCCTATAATTTCGCGCCCGGGGGCTGTTTTTTTAAGCCATAATTTCAATGGGTTTCAGCAGGGGAAGCACGCTGATGACGCCGCGCGCACACAGGGAGCCGAACGATCAATCATCTTGATGTGTCAAACGATCGCCGCTCGCCGAATCATGATCGCGCTCAAGTGCATGTTCGCGCAGAACTTGACCGCGGATCTCAAGAACTTCCGCACGTCAGTAGACACTCCAGAGTGCCTGTGCTTGAATCATCTCGGCTCATGTGGCACCCATGAACCTGACAGGCAGGAGGCCTAGATGGCGATACAAGACGATATTCCCCGCTCTCGGATCACGCTCAAGTACCGCACCACGATCGAGGGGGAGCCGGCAGACGTTGAGCTGCCGTTACGATTCTTAGTGATGGGCGACTTCTCTCGGGGCTCAAACCCCAACGATCCCGAAGACCGGAACCCCGCCTCGGTCAGCGGCGCGAACATCGACGAGGTGATGAAGTCGATGAACCTCTTCGTCGAGCTAGAGGTCCCGAGCCTCGTCGACGAGGGCCCCAAGACGGTCAAGATCCCCATCGAGGGGATGCACAGCTTCTCCCCGGACAGCATCGCGCAGCAGCTCCCCGAGGTGCGCACGCTCTTGCTCGTCCGCAAGCTGCTCACCGAGCTTCAGGCCGCGATGGCCAACCAGAAGAACCTCCGCAAGGCGCTCAAGGGCCTCTCCAACCAAGAGCAGCTCGGCCAGCTCGTCCGTGAGCTTGAGGCCGCGGGCTATGGTGGCCTGCGCCTGCCCGAGCCCCCGCGCAAACCCTCTGAGGTGGATGCTGGCGACGCGCCCCCGCCGATGGAGCACTCCCAGCCGGTCTTTTTCTCCTCGGAGGCCCCCGAGCCGCGCGCCCGCCGCGCCCGCCGCCGCGCCCGCCGCCGCCCCAACCACCCCCCCTTCCACCGATCCCAAGACCTGATCAGGAGCCACCCCCATGTCGATTGAGAAGGTCCCGAGCCTCGCCCCGCTCCTTGAGAGCGTCCGTCTCACCGATGAGAGCCCGCTGGAGGCCATGATCCAGTCGGGGCTCATCTACCGCCCCCAGCGCAGCGATGAGAAGGAGTTCACCCACCAAGACCGTTTCGTCGCCGGGTTCGCCGCCCTGGTGATGAACATGAAGGACCACGATGAGGTGTCCTTCCAAGCCGCCGCCCAGCGGCTCATCGGCGACATCGACGCGCTGATCAACGCCCAGATCAACCACGTCCTGCACACCCCTGAGATGTACGAGATGGAGTCGACCTGGCGGGGGTTAGAGAACCTCGTCAAGAACGTCAACACCAAGGCGAACATCCAGATCGACATCCTCGACGTCACCAAGGCCGAGCTGGCGGACGATTTCGACACGAACAGCGTCGACATCTCCAAGTGTTTCATGTTCAAGAACGTGTACTCCGACGAGTACGACCAGTACGGCGGCCGCCCCTTCGGCGTCATGGTCGGCCTGTACGAGTTCGACAACACCCGCGCCGATCTCAACTGGCTCACGACGATGGGCAAGCTGGCAAACGCCGCCCACGCCCCGTTCATCTCCGCGGTCAGCCCCAAGTTCTTCGGGTTTGACACCGCCGCGGGCCTCGCCGAGCTCAAGGATCTCAGCGGCTTGCTCCAGCACCCCCGCTTTGGCGGCTGGAACCAGCTCCGCGAGACCGAAGGCGCGGCGTATCTGGGCCTCACCTTCCCGCGCTTTATCCTGCGTGAGCCCTACAACCCCGACTCCAACCCTGCGCGCACGATCAACTTCGTCGAGGAGGTCGGCGGCGACCCGGAGTCGGCCGGCGCGGACCGCAACAACGACGGTTACCTCTGGGGCAACTCGGCCATTCTGCTGGCCCGGAACATGGCCCGCTCGTTTGAGACCTCGGGCTGGTGCCAATACCTCCGCGGCCCCAAAGGTGGCGGCTTGATCGGCGGCCTGCCCGTACACAGCTTCACCGAGAACGGTGAGGAGCAGATCAAGGTGCCGGTGGAGATCTCCATCCCCGATCACCGTGAGCTGGAGTTCGCCAACGCGGGCTTTATCCCGCTGATCTACCGGAAAGGCACGGCGGACGCGACCTTCTTCAGCGTGCAGTCGGCGAAGGCCCCGCACAAGTTTAAGGATCCGAAAGACAGCGAGAACTCCCAGCTCGTCGCGAACCTGAGCTACACGCTGTCGATCACGCGCATCGCCCACTACGTCAAGATGATCATGCGCGACAACATCGGCTCGACGGCTGAAGAGACCTACATTCAGCGTGTGCTCGAGAACTGGCTGGGCTCCAAGGTGACCACGGTGCAAGATCCCGACCGTCTCACCCTGCGCTCGTTCCCGTTCAAGGCCACCGCGGTGCAGGTCACCAAACGCCCGGGGCAGATCGGCATGTACGACTGCGTGATCTCTGTGCTCCCGCACCTGCAGTTTGAGGGCATGGACGTGGAGCTGCGTCTAGAGTCCCGCCTGGGCTGATCGGCCTCGGCGAACCACGCCGCTGCGCCGCGCTCGACCGTGTGCACCCCGAGCCGGGTGACCGGGTCGGGCGCGCGCCTAACCTCCTCTCTCTTCTCTACATTCGAGGTCTCTCATGCCAACGTTCGCGCGCTCTCTGGACGTTTACCAGGGCTTCAACTTCCGCAAAGACAAGCAGACCAACATCGGCTTCATCAACTCGATCAAGATCGGAACCGTCACCCTCGCCGCAGACATCGTCGCGAAGGATCCGATGTCGCCTACGACGGACCTCTCCGTCGTGGCGGTGATAAGCGACTTTGTCTGGGGGTCAGGCACCACAGACGGGCTTTACATCAACGGCCAGGTCTGCATCCCCAACAAGCAGTCCGTCGCGGTCCTCTTGTTCAGCGATCTGAGCAACGTGACCGTCGAGGTGCAGCTCACGATCTATGAGTACGATCCCCTCGCCAAGAAGTACTTCAAGTCGTTCAGCTCGGACGCGGTGCTGAAGGGCCTCGTCGAGAAGCAAGGCGATGAGCTGGCGCTCAACACGGCGGATGAGCCCTCTGGCGAGGTGCAGTCGCCCAAGAACTTCGCGTTCTCCATCGGGATTAAGCCTGAGCCCCTCACCCAGTCGATCACGCTGGGGTTCGCCGACACCAAGAACGTCGTCAAGCAGTGGGGCATCACGAGCTGATCGCCTTGGCCCAGCGTCCTCTGGGCCAAGGTCGTCACCGCTCGTTTTAAGGCTCTGTCGCCGCACCCCGCTGAGTTAGGAGCGTCTCCCCGTGACGCCGATCGCGCGCCCTCACTGGAGCATGGGCCTCGTCCTGCGTCCCGAACATTTTCGGGCGATGGAGGAGGGTTTATCCTTGGAGGGCGCGGCGCGGGCCGGGCTCTTCGGCCTGCCGATGACGGGCCTGGTGAGGATGTCTTGGGATGAGGTGACCCTTCATCACCAAGGCACCCTCGTCGTGCGGGAGCTCGCGGTGCAGCTCACCTCAGGGCGTCTTCTGTGGGTGAGCGCCAACGCCCACCTCGTCGAGCGCACCCTTCGTCTGGAGGCTGGCGCTGGCGGCGTGGCGCGGGTGTTTCTGCACGTTCACGCCCAAGGGGACGTGATCCACCCGCCGCCCCGAGAGGGTGAGGTGGCCGTGCCCAAGCTCATGGCGGCCTGCTCCATCAGCCAGCAAGAGCGGGCGCCGAGCGCCAACGAGAGCCTTGAGATCGCGCGGTTTGTGCGCTCGGCCACCGGGGAGTGGCGGCTCTCGGAGACCTTCTGCCCGCCGCTCATCGGCGTGTGGCACACCCCCTTCTTGCGGCCGCGGCTCCAGGCCCTCGCCGCGCCGCTGGGGCGCCTGCGCAGCCTGCTCGGTGAGCAGTTCGCCCTGCATTACCTCGACAGCACGAGCCTCGCCGGGGCTCAAACGCTGCTCGTCGAGGTGCTCTCGTTGAGCGCGCTCCTGGAGGACCTCGCCAACGGCGTCGACCGCCATCCGTATCAGGTCTACGACGTGCTGCGGCGACTGTACTTCCACCTCTGCTTCTTCCAGGGGGTTGAGCAGCGGCTCTCCCCGGTGCAGGCCACCCGCGGGTATGAGCACGAGGCCCTGCTCGACTGTTTTGTGCCGCTCCTCGACGCGATCACCCGCGTGGCGGATCAGCGCTGGTCGCGGCTGCGCGCGGCGTCGTTTGTGGCCTCGGACAACATGCTCACCGTCGAGCTGCCCCAAGAGGTCACCCGCGAGGCCTGAGGTGTACCTGCTCGTGCGCCAGCGTCGGGCGCGGTCCATCGCCCCCAAGCTCGGCGCGCTCAGCCGCCTGAGGCTGCTCCTGCAGCACAGCCTGCCCGGCGTCGGGCTCCAGCCCGTGAGCCTGCCCCCCATCGCCGTCGAGCTAGAGCCCGACACCGAGCTCTTCCGCATCGAGGCCGGTGAGGAGTGGTCTCTGGCCTTGGCCGAGGGCCGGATCGGGTTCTATCTGCGCCCGGAGTGGGGCGCCTGTGAGGCCGCGCTGTGCTGGAGCTGGGCGAGCGCGTCGCGCGGGGGCGCAGGATGAGCTTGTTACGCCGACTCTACGCAGACCCAACGGCGTTTGATCTCGTTGAGCACGTCTTGGCGAACGTCGCCGCGCTGTTAGAGACGCGCCGAGATCACGCCTCCCCCGCCGCGCCTGTTGGCCTGGACGACGCCTACGTCTCCAACGAGCCCCTGCGCCGCTGGTGGGAGATGGCTCGCCAGACCCGCGAAGACCTGACACGGTTTGAGCCCCGGGTGCAGGTGCTCGACGTGGCGCCGGAGACAGATCCCGCCACGGGCCAGGTCCACCTGCGCCTGCGCTGCGTGCTCTTGCCCACCGGTGAGACCTTCGCCGGGATCATCGGCGCCCGGGGCGCGGCGCGGCTGCACCGAGGCGCGCCATGATCGACGAGCGCCTCAAGGTCGCGATCACCGTCGCGACGGCCTCGGCCTCGGTGGAGATCCCCCCGGGCAACGTCGATCGTGTCGAGCTGACGATGACGCCGTACGGGTGTGAGGCGACCTTGGCCTTCTGGCTTAAGGACGGCGTCGCGCTCGGCGGGTCTGTGGCCGATGAGCTGCTCACCGACTTCATCGCCGCGGGTCTGCTCAAGGTCACCCTGGCGATCTCGTCGATCTACCTGCGCGAGTCCATGGAGACCCCGCCCGACCCGCTCACGGTGAAGGGGATCGTCGTCTCACGCGCCGTGACCTTAGAGCCCGAGGCGAGGACGAGCGGCGACTCCAGCGCCCTGCGCATCGGCGTGCCGACGATGATCCGGCGCTACGAGCTTCGGATGGTAGACCCGGCGGCGGCCCTGTGGGACCAACACCGGCCCTGCGCGCTGTATGTGCAGAAGACCGTGATGGATGTGGTGAATGAGCACAAAGGCAGCCACATCACGATCACCGGCGACACGCCGTTTCTGACCGTGAGCCACGACGTGCTGACCCTGGGTGTTGGCGCTGCGCTCAACGGCGCGACCTTTTATGACTGGCTTCTGGGCCTCGTCGCCCAGCACGACAGCCAGCTTCTCTACGACGCGAAGCTCAGCAGCTACAAGCTCGTGGACACCAAGCCCGCCACGGGCACCCCCGGCGCGCTGCCGCCCCAGGCCGTGCGCACCGTGCGGGCGATCCTCCCCGAGCCGCCGCGCCACGACGTCCATGTGCTCAACGGCAGCACCCTGGACGTCAAGAACGAGGCGGTCACCAGCGCCAACGCCGCGGGTATTCGACACGATCTGCTCCTGCGCAGCCCCATCGCCGCCACGATCACCGACCGCAAGACCTTAGAGACCCGCCGAAACCGTGTCCCCAAGCAGATGTTGGAGCTTGAGCTCAACGCCTGGCCCGCCGTGGCCGCCCAGCCCGGCGCCTTGGTGAGCCTCGATCTCACGGCCTGGGGCACGACGGGCCTCGCCGCCGCCACGAGCTGCCGGGTGACGGAGCTCAAGCTGAGCTTACGCGGGCCCCAGGTGGTCGAGAGTGAGCGCGCCGCGTCCGCGCTGATGGCAGGAACGCTCACACTCACCGTCGAGGCCTCCGACGACGCCACCCCCCGGCTGCCCAAGGTGCGCCCGGCGCAGGCGCCGATCGAGGTCGAGGGCCTCGTGGTGAGCACCGTCGGCGAGGAGGCCCAGCTCACCTGGGAGGTCACCACCCACTCTGAGACGTCGATTGATCAGGTCAAGGTGAAGGTGCCGCTGTGGGCAGATCAGGAGGTGGTCGTGGATCTGCACCCCGACGCCTTCTCGGGGCACACCTGGCGGCCGCTGTACAAAGGCCAGCGGGTGCTGCTGCGGCTCAAGGCGTTTGAGGCGGAGATCCTGCGCTGTCTGGACTGGCGCCCCGGCGCGCGGCAGACCGCGGCCACCCAAGGCGACGCCGTGATGCTCGGCAAGACCGAGACCGACCGCACGCTGCTCACCCACATCTACACCGACGACAAGCCGGTGTTTGAGATCAACCGCAAGAACGACAAGGACATCGCGTTCATCAAGATCGAAGAGGGCGTGCTCACCATCAAAGTTCACGAGGAGTCCTGAGCCATGCCCCTCGTCTGTGAGGTCAAGCTCAGCAAGACCGACGGCGTGGTGGTCACGATCACCAACGCGGATGGCAAGATCACCCAGACGATCTCCGCGGACGGCACCACCCTGAAGCTAGAGGTCGCGGGCGAGAGCGAGACGAGCACGTTTGTGCAGACCGCGGAGTCCATCGCCATCACCTGCAAGACCTTCACCCTCGACGCGGAGACGGTCACCGTCACCTCAACCAAGGACACAAAACACACGAGCAGCCAGAAGTTCACCGTAGAGAGCACCCAAGACATGGCGCTCAAGACGAGCACCAACCTGAAGATCGAGGCGGGCGCGGCCGCCGAGGCCAAGGCGCCTCAAGTGACCGTGAAGGCCGACGCCACCCTGACCCTCGAGAGCGGCGCCACGGCGAAGCTCGACGGCGGCGGCATGTGTGAGATCAAAGGCGGTCTCGTCAAGCTCAACTGATCGGGAGACAAAGAATGTCGATCGAACGAACAGGCGTGAAGGCAGGAAGGTCCGAGGCGGGCGCGCTCAAGCTGCCCGAGCTCCCCGACGTGCTCAGCCTGCTCGACGAGTACCTCACGATCTACCCCCAGGCGCCGTTTGACCCCGCCGACGCCGAGACGCGGTATCTGCTGGAGGCCCTGGCGTGGTTCTCGGCGTCGAGCCGGGCCAAGGCCGTTGAGGGCCAGCGCGGCTTCTATCGACGGCTGTTCGCGCAGTATTTCCCGACGCTCCTGCAGCCGCTCCCGGCGGCGGGGCTGTTGGAGGTGGCGCCGACGGGGCAGCTCGCCGAGCGGGTGGAGCTGCCGGAGGGCACCGAGATCACCCTGGCCGCCGAGGGCCAAGGTGAGGCGCAGTTTCGGACGATGGCGCCGCTCATTGTCGAGCCGGTCTGGCTCGAGCGTGTGGACCAGCGCCCGCTGCCCGACGGCGGGACGCTGGTGCGCCTGCACCTCCGCGCCGCGGCGCCTGTGGCCGCCTTACACCTGCAGCTCAACCACCTCGGCGACACCTTGGCCTCAGCGCGTCTCTTCGACGAGCTCAGCCGTCACATGCGGGGGGCGCGGGTTGGCGCCGCGCTCAACAACCCCAACGACGGCGAGGCCGTGCAGCACACGCTCGGCGGCGGGCCGCTCCGGGGCGCGCTCACCCAGCCCGAGACCACCGACCCCCTCGACGTGGCGCGCTGGCGCCTACATTTCCCTGAGCGCTGGTCTGTGTTGCATCTCACCCTGCCCGAGCGCCGGGTGGGCAGCTTCTGCGTGAGCCTCAACATGGGCGCGGCCTGGGAGCCCGACCCCTGGCTCGCCCCGCGCAGCTTCCGACTGTTTGTGGTGCCCATCGAGAACAGCCAGCGCGCCGCCTCAGCGCCGATTCGGTGTGACGGCCACCGCACGGCCTGGCCGATCCTGCCGCCGCGCCCGGGGCTCTCCCTTGTCTCTGTGCGGGGTGTCTACGAGGTCGCCGACGCGGGGCTCTTGCCGATCCTGCCGAGCGCCTTGCCCGGCGAAGGCGGCACCTGGGAGCTGGAGCCCCCCTCCAGCCTGCACCTGCACCTGCCCGACGCCTTTCTGCGACCCCGCACGATCAGCGTCGATGGCCTGTGGCACGAGCCCAGCTTCGCCTCAGCCCTCGCCGGCCCGCTCTCGCCGCGCCTGCATCGCCGCGCCATGCCCGCCGTGCGGCTCTCGATGATGGCGCCGCCCTTGCCCCCGCGCGCCTTGGACCGTGTCGATGACGGCCTCGCGCTCTTGCAAGTGCTCTCTCTGCGCACCCGCGGGGCGCTCAGCTTGGCCGATCTTCGTGGGCTGTTGCGCCTGCTCGGCGGCTTAGACGGCGGGCCCAGCCGTGAGGTGTTTGAGCACCTCGACGCCCTTCACTGTGAGGAGTCCGTGAGCGGCGAAGGCGGCGGCCTCACGCTGGTGCGGCGCTACACCCTGAGCTTCCCCCGCCTGGGCCGTGACGCCGCGTTCCGTGTGCGGGCGGCCTCAGCGGTGATCGGCGAGATCCTCAGCGCCTGGGCCTCCCAAGGCCGCGTGACCGTGCGCGCCCGGATGATGAACGGGGAGGACGCATGAGCACCTGGGCCGCCTGGGGCGAGGTGATGACGGCGGTGCGCGCCGCCGAGCTGGCGCTGCAAGATCCCCGGGATCTGAGCCGGGCCCGGGCCGCCGTCGCCGGGTCCCTCAAGGAGCTGCGCCATCGTCTGTCCAACCAGCTCCCTGCGCGGCCGACGCTTCAGGCGCTCTTCGCGTTGGCGGTGCTGTTTGACGAGCGCGCCCAGGCCACCACCGGCGCCCGCCCGGGCCAGTGGCAGCCGCTTCAACTAGAGCTATTCGACACAGATGAGGGGGGCACCCGCTTCTTTGAGGAGCTGGATCATCTGCTCGTAGACCCCGCCGCGCACCCCTTCGTGCTGGAGGTCTACGCCTTCTGTCTCGCCGAGGGTTTCCGAGGCGTGTACCAGAACGATCCCGAGCCCTTGCAGCGCCATCGGGCCCGCCTGCTCGACCGCCTGAGCCGCCCCGTGGCGCTGCCCAGCGCACAGACGGCCCTGCCCACCACCCTTCGTGACGGCCCGGAGATGGTCGTGCGGGTGTGGGGCGTCGCCTTGGGCGGGGTGCTGCTCCTGCACCTCATGATGCGCCTCTGGCCTGGGGGTGGGCCATGAGCCGCCCCGATCTGTTTGACGTGGAGGCCCTCGCCCCGCGCTGGACCCGCGCCCGGCCCGCGTCGGACACGGCGTTTGATCCAGACGCGCACAGAGGCCCGCCTGAGCCCCTCGCGGCCCTGCCCGGCGCCTGGGCGGCCCTGGAGGCGGCGATCCGCGCCGAGCTGTCGCCCCCGGCGGCGAGCGCGGCCCTGGCCCTGCTCGCCACGCTGACGCCGCCGCCGTCGGCCGCGAGCCCCCCCGACGCCGCGCGTCTCAAGGCCCTGCTCGCCGGTCTGGACGCCGTCGAGGACGTGATCGACGCCTTGGAGTGGAGCCGATGACCACCCTCATTCAGCTCCTCAAATCGTACTGGCCGGAGCTCCTCGGGCTCCTGCTCATCGTCGCGCTCATCGTGCTCTTCGTGTGGCTGCGCCGCCGTCAAACGGCGCTGGAGACCTTGCCCGCCGGAGCGCTCATCGGCGCGTGGCGGCGGTTCTTGGGGGCCCTGCCCCGAGAGGCCCGCGCCCACGCCCGGCGCTGCCAGCCGTTTGTGGTGCTCTCCGATGGCCAGGCGCGGGTGCAGGCCCTCATCGGGGGCAACACCGACTGGCAAGACAAGGTCCGCCAACATTACCCCAGCGCCACCGTAGACAGACACCTTCGGGCCTACCTCGCGAGCCATCAGGTCGTGGTGGAGCTCTCTCCGGCGCTCGTGGCCGAGCCCTCCTCGGACGTTCGCCGGGCGCTTCTGCGTCTGTGGGGCGGCATGGGCCTGAGACGGGCGCCCCATGTGCTGCTCGTGCTCGACGCCGCCACCTTGGAGCTGATGGACCCCGACGCCTTGAGCGCCCTCGCCGTGCGCTGGCGTGGGCAGGTGGCGCTGATTGAGCGGGCGACGGGCTTCACCCCCCGGGTGCAGCTTGTGCTGCACGATCTTGTGGACCTGCCCGGCGGACGTGAGCTGGCCCGGGTGCTGCGGGATCGGGGCGTAGAGCTTCGCCTGCCCCTGGATGAGACGTTTATGGACCGCGCCCGGGGCCTCAAAGACACTCTGCCGTTGGCGCTGGGCAGCTCGGTGGAGTTTCGTGGGGCCCTGGCGTTCTTAGAGGAGTCTGAGCGGCGGTGGATCACGCCCATGGGCCGACTGTTGGAGGTGCTGCAGCGCCCCGATCCGCTCCTCGGCGCGGTCACCCTCGGCGAGCTGACGCTGTCCACCGCCGAGCGAGAGCTGCGGGCGGCGAACCCGTTCACCGTCGCGCAGGAGCCCGCCCGGCCCTGGACCTACGACACCCTCTGGCACGCCTTAGGCGCCGCCGCCGTGGCCGCGCTGTTTGGCGTCTTCCCGATGATGAGCTTCTGGAGCGGCCGTGAGATCATCGAGGCGGATCTGTTGACCTTGGCGGAGCTCAACCGCCGCCTCGACGCGCCGGTGGCCCAAGACGCCGACGTGGCGCCGAACCCCGATCTGCCGCTCTTGTTTGAGACGCTGCCCGACTGTGACCCCAACGCCGGTCGCGGCGCCGTGGCGCGGGCGCTCACCCCCGAAGACCCCGAGGAGGCCCGCTGTCACGCCGAGAAGCTGCGCACGCTGAGCCGCCAGCAGCTCCGCCTGCGGGAGCGGTTCTTAGAGCCCGCCCTTCACGAGGCGGCGACCGTAGGGGATGTGCGCAGCGGCGTGTTGGCGCTCACGCTGACGCTGGCGACGCCGGGCTCCCCCCTCGCCGCCCTCGCCGCCACGCGCCCCGAGGTGTTCGCCAACACCCTGAGGGTGGGCGGCGCGCGGCTGAGCGTGGAGCAGGTGACGGCGGCCTTGGCCCGAGGAGAGGCCCAGAAGACCTTGCCCAGCTTCCGTTTCACCGGCGGCGGCTACGGCCTGGGCTGGGTGGAGCTCGCCAGCCGGGTCGGCTCGATGAGCGCCTTGCCGTGGGCGAGCCCCACCGACGTCACCCGCTTAGAGCGTGAGGCCGAGGCGCTCCTCGACGCGCCGTTCACGCTGTCGCTGTACGACGCCTTGGTGGCCCAAGGACTCAGCGCCGAGCTCGCCGCCCGGGGCCTCGACCGCGACACGGTCTCTCCCGGCGTGCCCGATGGCGCCGCGCCCCAGGATCTCCCCGCCTTCTTGGAGCTGGTCGCCACCACGTCTGTGTGTGATCCCGCGGATGTGGCGGCCACGGTGAGCGCGCTCGTGGACCAGGTCGCGAGCTGCGCGAGATCCCGCCATGTGGAGGAGACCGAGTGGGATCTTGGGGTGCTCACCGTGCGCCCCGCGGCGTGGGAGGGGCTCGTCTCCCGCAGCGGCGGCTACGCGGTCTACGCCGACTTTGTGGCCCAAGGCGGCGGCGAGGGCTGGCCCTGGATGAGCGCGCCCCCGGCGCCGGTGGTCGTGCAGATGAGCGGCGTCACGCTCACCGTGCCCGGCGCCTACACCCGCACGGCGTTTGAGGCCTCCGTGGTGCCCACCTTGGCGGGGGCGTCGGAGCGCCTCGACGCGGCGGGGGTAGAGGGCCCCTTACGCCGCGTGTTAGACAGCTTCATCGACCAGTCGCTCCAGGGCTACGCCACCCGCTACGCGGGCGCCTGGACCGAGTTTTATTCCGGGCTCCACTTCCGCTCACGCGACCGCGTCGACGTCGAGATGGAGCTGCAGCGGTGGTCGGGCAGCGCCGGGCCTCTGCTCGACGCCCTGGGCGAGCTCGCCAAGAACACCCGCCTCGGCGGGGGAGGGGAGGGCGCGGCCCCGCCGCCGGTGCCCATGACCCGGGCGCTCTCGGAGATCTCCGCCGTGGCGGGCCTCGTCGGCGCCGAGGGGGATGACCCCGCCTCAGGCCCGGTGAAGGATTATCTGGCGCTGTTGCAGGAGCTCGCCGCGGCCTTCGCCGCCGATCGTGTGGCGGTGGCCGAAGACGAGCCCGCGGCGGCCCTGATCGAGGCCCTCGACCAGAACGGTCAGCTCACCCTGCTGTGGTTAGAGACCCACGAGGGCCACGAGGCCCGGGCGCGGGCGGTCCTGACCGGCGCCGGGGTGCCGCCGACCCTGCACGGTCCGCTGCTCACGCCGTTCCCGGCGGTCTACGCCGTCGGCGCGGAGAGCGTGTCGCAGGAGGTGGCCAGCCGCTGGCAGCCCCTCCGAGATGCGCTGGAGCGTCTCACCAGCCGCTACCCCTTCAATCGATCAGCTACAGAGGAGGTAGACGTCGGCGCGCTCACGGCGATGTTGGGCCCAGAGGGGACCTTCTGGACGGACTTTGAGGCGTTCATCGCCCCGGCGGCGGAGCGTGTCGGCGGGCGTTGGCGGGGCCGAGGCGCGAGCGGCGTTCGTGTGCGCCTGCCGTCGGATCTACCCGACACAGTGGCGTCCCTGGAGGCCCTGCGCGCGGCGCTGTGGGATGAGAAGGGTGAGCCGAGGCCGATCCCGCTCCGGGTTCGGTCGTGCGCGCTGCCCCCGGTGGCGCTGGAGGGTTATGTGGCGACCGAGGCGCGGCTGAGCATCGGCTTTAGCCAGGTGCGGGCGTACAACCAGCGCGCCGAGGCCTTGGACCTGCCGTTTGACTGGTGGCGGGCGCCCGAGGCCAGCCTGAGCCTCAGCCTGCAGCCGCTGAACCAGGCCGAGGCCAGCGCCCGGCCCCTCACCACCACGGGCGGCGCCTCTCGCTGGGCGGTGTTGCGGCTGCTTGACCGCAGCGCGCCCAGCGACGATGCGCGCTGCCCCGACGGGCTCGCCTGGAGCTGGAGCCGGGTCTCTGGAGATCCCGCGGCGTCTGTGGGCTTCGTGTTTGAGACAGATCCCCGGGCGGTGTTCAACATTCAGCTCGCAGACGACGCCGTCGGAGGTGCGCCATGAACCGGCTCCTCCCGATGTTGCTGCTCGGCCTTGGCCTCGGCTGCTTCCTCTACGGCGAAGGTCAAGGTGCGCGCGGCGCCTACGGACAGGGCGCCGAGCTCTACTCTGCTGGTGATCAAACAGAGCGATCCCGTACAGTTTGAGTCCGAGACCTACGCCGAGATCGTGCGCGCCGTCGAGAGCGCCGATCCCAGCGTGCTCTACACCGAGCCGCTTTTGCCGGGGGCGACGATCAAGGTGAAGGTGCCGCGGTCCGAGGAGGGCCTGGCGGTGTATCTGCTCGTGGATGATCCCTCCCGCACCTTGTGGCGGCGCTGGTTTGAGGGCGGCTCCCGACGGGTGACGGTGAGCGTTGACGAGCGTGGCCTTGAGGGGGGCGCGCCGTGAAGCAGGCCCCCATGATGAGCCCCAGCGCGGCCCCAGAGCGACTGAACCTTGACGCCGTGATCAGCAAGCTCACCCTCACCGGGATCAGCGAGCAGGCCGACATCGGGTGGTTACGTCTGAGCGCCGAGGAGCCGATCGTGTTTGATCAGGCGCTCGCGGAGCTGGCGTCACGGCGGGTAGGCCCCGGCGCCCGCAGCGTGCCCGGCGAGCGCCTGGACCTCTGGCATGATCTCTTCGCGCGGCACGCCACACGCGCCGGGGCGGCGCTGGTGTGGATCGGCGACGATGGCCGCGCTGAAGAGCTGAGCTGGTCGGCCCTTCACCAGCGGGCCTTGGGCCTCGCGAGCGCCTGGCACGGCGTGGGCGTGAAGGCCGCGCAGCGGGTGGCCTTGGCCCTGCCGATGGGGCCCACCTTACTCGTCGCGCTCGGCGCTTGCCTGCGCCTTCGGGCCGTGCCCTGCGTCTTGCCCCCCGACGGCGAGGCGTTTGTGCGTCGTCGCCTGGGCTCGCTCAAGGCCGACCACGTCGTCTACGCCGCGGAGCGTGAGGGCTGGGCGGGCCTCTGTGACGGGTTACCGCTCGTGGGGCGCGGCGCGGCGCCGCTTCTGCCCGAGGTCTACGCCCCTGACGCCGAGGCCGCCGTCGTCTTCTCGACCCTGCGTGACCCACCCTACGAGCCCGTGGAGATCCTCGCCGGGGCGCTGTGGCGTCGGGCGCTGTGGGACGGCCTCGGCGTGTACCGTCTCCGCCCCGGCGCGCGCCTCGGCGCCCCAGGGTTTGACGCCTCGGCGCTGGCGCCGGGGGTGATCTTCGCGGCCCTGGCCGCTGGCGCCACGTTTGTACACCTGGAGGGCGCCGCGGTGATCGGGCGCCCCGAGCTGCTCACCCGCGCGCGGCTTGATCACACGCTCCTGCACCCCAGCCTCATCGAGACCGTGTTGAGTCTCAAGACGCCCTTGGGCTGGTCGGGCTTTAGCCGGGATTTGAGCCTGCCGCTGCCCGGCCCCCGCTCTCGGCGTCTGCTCGACGGCGGGCCCCTGGCGGAGATCCCCTGCACAAACGTCGTGCTGGAGGGCGGCGGCGCGCTCCTGTTCTCTGGATCACGCCAAGGCCCGATGGCGCTCAACCCCACGGCCCTGCCCGCTCCCGGCGCGCCGTGGGTGTTTCTGAGCCCCCAGAGCCTCAAGGCGGACCCCGACGAGCAGGGCTTGTTCTCGCTGGGCAAAAAACCCATCTGGGAGATGATCTTCGCCCGCGACGGCGACGAGTGGATCTACGCCGGGGGCCGCGTGGCCCGGCGGGTGGCGCGCACGGCGCTGGATGAGGAGGTCGAGGCCGTGGTGGGCGCCTTGCCCGGCGTGGTCGGCGCGGCGCTGGTCTGTGTGCTCGCGCCGGATCGCCCCCGCGGCCACCGGCAGCACCTGCTCCTCTTTGTGGGGGACCGCCCCGCGCGCGCCGACGGGCTCATCCGCGAGGCCCAAGACGTGATCCTCGCCGAGCTTGGGCCGGGCGCGGCGCCGGATCTGCTCGACGTGTTGCCCCTCTTCCCTCGTCTGAACAAGGACGGCGCCGTGGATCGTGCTTGGTGTGAGGCCCAGCTCCTCAACGGGGCCTTGGCCCGCAAACGGGCGCACCCCGCCGCCGCCGCGCTCACCCATCTCCGTGGGCTTCTGCGCGCCCTCACCGTGGAGGCCTGACCGTGCTGGATCGTGCGCTGATCACCCTGCCGCTCACCGGCGCCCGACCCATCGACAGCTACGATCCGCGCTTCGCGGAGCTGGCGGACGCGGTGCTGCGCGGTCGGTACATCGCCGCCGCTGAAGGCGCCGCGCGGCTGCTCGGCGAGCGGTTTTACGATGTGCGCCTCCTCTCGTATTTTCTGTACGGCGTCGTCGTAGAGCAAGGCGTCGGGGGCCTCACCTGGACTCTGAGCGTGGTGCGGGCCTTGGCCGACGCGGGCTGGCAAGGTCTAGGCCCCGTCCAGAGCCAACAAAAACACATCAAGGCCAGCGTACGTTGGCTGTTTGACGCCATGAGCCGCCGCCTGCTGCACCTCGACGATGATCCCCAAGGCCGGGCGCGGTTTATGGAGGAGTGGGACGACACAAGCCGCGCGGCGCTCATCGACGCGGGGGAGGCCCTGGCGGTGCAGCTCGACGGCCTGGGCGACCTCAACCTCGCCGCCCGGAAGCTCGTCAGCGCTCTGCGCACCCTCGCCGTGGCCCCGCCGCCGCCCCTGGTGGAGCCGACGCCGCCCCCAGCGCCGCCCACCGTAGAGGAGGAGGGCGAAGACGAGGAGCCCGCCGCGGAGGAGGACGCCGAGGAGGGTTATGACGACGCCGACGACGCCTATGACGAGCCCGCGGACGACTCCGATCACTCGTTTGACGAGGACTCCGATCACGCGTTTGACGAGGACGCTGAGGACGACCCCGACCCCTCGTCCGAGGCGCCCAAGCGGCAGGCCCCGCCCGCCCGCGCCGCCCGCCCCCGCCTCACCGCGCCGCCCTTGGCCGCGGCCCCCGCCTGGGGCGAGCTGTTGGAGCGTCTCACGCTGTTTGAGCAGCTCGTCGAGGACGGCGCCACCACCCAGGCCGCCGTCGTCGCCGACGACATCGAAGACCGTCTCAACCACTTCGACCCCCGGCGGTATTTTCCGGCGCTCTTCGCCGGGTACTACGCCGCCCTCGCTGAGAACATGAGCGAGATCGAGGAGGCCTGGGAGGACCGCGAGTCGGCGCGGTGGCGGGTGCTCCGCCAGCTCTACCAGCTCGATCCCGAACGATTCCGCCGAGCGCGCTGAGCCAGTCTCGACACCCACCTCAGCGCCTTCCTCTCAAAACTACCCCCGGACAGGAGCCTCAGCATGTACCGCGTCGATCCCGCAGACAGGACGGTGCTCATCGCCAGCGCGGACGCGCGACCGCCCGAGCCCCGTCAGCTCTACATCCGCACGCCTGGCCCTGGCGGCGGCGAGGTGACCTACCGGCCCAACGTCGAGTTTCTCGACGCCAAGATGTACCGGCCCCACCTCTTCGGCGCCTCGATGGACCACGATCTCCAAGAGGGCGTCAGCGACACCGTGCGCCGAGGCCTTGAGCGCAACGAAGGCCTGATGAACAACCGCGTGACGCAGACCCGCGAGGGCTACTCCGACAAGATCGGTCACCATGTACGAAAGACCCTCAAATACAAGCTCATCCCGGCGGTGAAAGGCGAGATCCGCGCGGGGAGGGCCCGCCTGGGCATCATCTCGCCCAACGACTGCGCGCGCTTCGCCATGGTGCTGCTCTGTCTCATCCGAGATCGGGGGATTCGTTCGTCGGTCACGGCGATGATGACGCTGAAGCCGCGCATCGCGGCCTTACGGTACAACTGCTGGATCGGCGACATGATGATGCTCGGGTATGGCGACGGCAGCCGCCACGGCATCACCTGCGTCGCCGTTGATAACGGGGCGCGGCAGTTCGTGACCTTAGAGGCGAACGCCTGGAAGATCCTCGTGAAGCCCGAGTTCTTCATCTACAACAGCATGAACGAGCTCATCAACACCCACATGGCGAACGATCTCGCCAACCCGCGGTCCCTGGTGCGGTTCTTGCCCCAGAACGCCACCCACCCGGTGATTGAGCGGAACATCGAGCCCGCCAACATGCTCGCGGGCGCGCGTGAGCTCGATCGTCTCATCGGGAAGTGGGGCAAGAAGGGCTTTCACGACATCTGGCACATGACCGCCACGGCGGCGGCGGTCCCCGTGCTCTACGATCGCGGCTGAGCGGCGCCGCGCGGCGCCCTTCAGATGGACATCGCGCGGCCCCGGCTCACCTTCTTCTTGACCGGCTGGAAATAACGCACGGCGTCCGCCGCACCGAACGGCTCTCCGGCGAACAGTCGCCGCATCATCTCATCGAACCACAGCAGCAACAGCTCAATGAGCAGGGCTTGGCCGGGTGAGGCGGCGCGGAGCTTGGGCATGAGCTTGCGGGCGGTGCTGTAGATGACGACGTTCTCGATGCCCTTCGCGTTCTTGCCGATGCCGGTGTTGAGCTTGCCCTCGCGGTCCATCGCCACCCAGGTCTCCTTGATGAGCACGGCGGTCAGCACGATGCAGCCGTACTGTGAGGGGGTGAGGGAGGGGACCTTCGCGGTCTTGTACGGCCCGACCAGGAGCGAGTCGACGGGCACCTTCTTGAGCTTGGCGTTGTTCTCCAGATCGACGCGGCGGATCCGCTCTCGCACGATGTTCTTGGAGCCGCAGGCCATACACTCGACGACGCTCAGCAGATCGGGGTGCTGGCGGTTGCAGCCCTTACACAGTCGCACCATGGGGGCCGCCGCGTACCCCCGCCAGTCGGCGATGTACTTCGCCGGGCTGCCGCTCTCGGGGTCTGTGTACATCTTGCTGTCTTCAATCGTGCCCGTGAGGTAGTCGTCCTTGTTGAACTTCTCTTTGGCGAAGGGCTGCAGCTCCAGCTTGGCGAGGCCTTGCACCACGTCGGGGCTATACAACAGGGCCTTGCCGAAGTCGATGAGGCGCAGACGGCCGTTGAAGCGCATCATGTTGCCGCCGTGGATGTCGAGGTGCAGCACGCTCACCTCTTGGGTGAGCTCCACCTCCATGAAGTGCCGGGCGTAGTGCTCCACGGTGTCGAGATCCTGAAACACGGCGACGATGTCGGCGAGGGTGAGATCCGACCAGTCCACGTCCCCTTCGCCCAAGGCCAGAAGCAGGTATTGATCGCTGCCGCGCTGGAGGAGGTCGAGGCAGGTGGGCGTCATCGCGCCCTCGGCGAAACGATACAGCCAACGATCCACCCGGGCGCGGGCCTCGATGGGCGAGAGCGTCGTGCCGCCGATCCCTTTGTACGGCGCCTTCTTCTTCACCTCGGACTTGATTCGTTTCCAGCGGGCGAGATCCCGCTTGTGCTGGGCGATGTCCCCGGTGCCTTCAGCGATCTTCTGGCGCAGGTTCTCTTCAGCGCGGTCGATGGTGCCCCAGGCGACGGCCTTGTAGTCGCCGGGGAAATGTTTGACGGCGAATTTGTTCCCGTGCTGGTCTATCCCGAGGTACACCGCGCCGCCCATCCCGCCTTTGCCCAACATCTTGATGATCTGGACCGTCTTGTTGACGTTCGCGAAATGAAGCGTGGTCAGCTCCTCCCAGGTGGCCCTCCCGGCGTTGATCTTCCGCTGGGCCTTCGTGGAGGTGCCCACGGTGGGGCTGTAGTCGGCGGCCACAGACTCCAGCATGTTGGTGAAGCTCACCACCTTCTTGAGCGCTTTGGTCAGCTCATACGCGACGATGAGACCGCAGCGGTTCTTGACCTTATCGACGAGCTTCCAGACCTGCTCCAAGGTCTTCTTCTCACCCGCGAAGTCCGTGCCGTTCTGGGTGTAGAGCCTTTGAAGGCCGTCGATCAGCGGCTTAAAGCCGTTGCCCTTGAGGAAGGTCTCAAAATGCCCCGCCTTGATCCCGTCTTCGCTGACCTTCTTCGCCACGGCCTTGGTGTGCCACGCGTCGAACAAGTTCTCCGCTGGACTGCTCCCGAACGCCATCTTGGACTCCTGAGCTTTGGTGGGCGATACGTTACCAGAACCTCGCCGCCAGCACAACCTTTGGATCCACCGGCGGACACGGTTGTGCTACAACGGGAGCGCAGGCCGCGCGCTCGCGGCGGTGGAGCCCCCCTGATCCCCTACACGCCCAGCGCGGCGGAGCGCCGACTGATTCGAGCGGCCCGGCGATTTGAGCTGGAGGCCCTGCTGCGCGCCTTGCAGAGCTTGGGGTACCCCCGCGAGGCCGTGCAGTTTCAGAGCCACTGGACACGCGCCAGCCCGGCGAGCTTTGTTCAGTCGCTCCGCTTGGGCCGCGCCCCCGACGGGCGCCCGCGCGCCGTGATCACCCTGAACATGGGCCTGCTCTCGGCCCAGTCGCCCCTGCCCACCCATTTTTTGCGCGCCTTAGAGGACGCGCGTGTGGACGAGGACAAGGTTGAGGTCTTCTTCCACTTTTTTGATCATGTGTTGATCGCCCGGCACCTCGACGCCGCCCAGCGGGAGGCCCTGCCCCGGCAGACCGCCGCGCAGCTCTTGCGGGTGGTCGGCCTCAGCTCGCCGACGGGCCTTCATTGGCTGGCCACGCGGCTGTTCCCTGAGCTGGAGGTGTCTGTGGGCCGCGCCCCGGTCGCCCGGGCGGTGAAGACGCCAGAGCTCGTGCTGGGTGAGGCCACCCTCACTGAAGAGACCGTGCTCGGCGGCGCCGCCAGCGTGCCGACGGGCGGCCTGGAGCTGACGCTGATCGCTGAAGAGGTCGAGAACCCGGCGGGCCGCGCCTGGGCGGAGATCGTCGCCGAGCGCCTGGAGGCGCTGTGGTCGGCCCTGGCCGATGAAGACCTCTCTGTGCGGGTTCGCCTGGTGACCCCACGCCCCGAGGGCCTCGTCGAGCTGGGCCGCAGCCGCCTGGGCTTTGAGGCGATGACACAGTCCGAGGAGGGGGAGGTGGTCGTCGTGTTTGAGGCGGCGGCGCGCTGATCAACGGCGAAGCACGAAGCCGTCCAGAGACTCGCCTACGCCACCTTCAGCGCGCACGAGGCGGCCGTCGCGGCGCTCCAAGGCCCAGCCCTCTCCGCGGGGGTGCAGGTCGGGCAACATCTGCCCGAGGATGTCGGTGGGGATTCGCATCGGCGCCTCGTCGTCGGGGAAGTCTACGGCGTCGAAGTCCAGGGCCTCGGGCTCAAAGGTCCAGTAGCCTCGGCCTCGGGGGCGGGCGGTCGTCACGCGGGCGGTGGGGGTCATGTGTCCTCGGATCAGGGGCTGTGCTCGATGGGCAGGCGGAGCAGAAACTTGGCGCCGCCGAGCTCGTCTGAGCGGCCCTCCCAGGTCAACGCGCCGCGGTGGCGCTCGGCCGCGCCTCTGGCGATGGCGAGGCCCAGGCCGGTGCCGGGGCGGGGGGAGGTGCGGGAGCGCCCAGAGACGAAGGGGTGAAACAGGGTGTTTGTGAGGGCCTCGGGGACGCCCGGCCCGTCGTCCTCTAGGGTGAGCACGGCATCGGCGCCGTCTGTGTGGATTCTGGCGCGCGTGGCCTTCGCCCCGGCCAAGACGGCGTTCTCCAGAAGCGCGCTCAAGAGGCGCACGAGCTGCGCGTGGTCGCCCTGAACCTCCACCTCACCCTCTACGGTCAGCGCCAAGGGCAGGCCCAGGGCCCGGCGCACCTCGCTGGCGGCCACCTCCGCGGCGTCGTGCAGGCCGATGGGCCGGGGCGTGATCGGCGCCGGGCGGCCATACTCCAGGAGCTCCTCGGCGAAGCGCGCGGCGCGGTCCACCTGGGCGCGCAGCTCGGCGACTGTGTCGGGGTCCGCGCCTTGGCGCTCCAGCACCGTGGCGCAGGCGGCGATCACGCCCAGCGGGTTTCGCACCTCGTGGGCCACCGCCGCGGAGAGCGTGCCCAGCTCCGCCAGCCGCGCGCTGTGCTCGGCCCGGGCCTCGCTCTTCACCAGGGCCTCGGTGAGCCCATCCACGTCCTTTTTTCCGGCGAAGAGGCTCGCCGCGAGGCGGCTGCGGGCCCAGGTGAGCGCGGGCTGGGCCGTGAGCACGACCAAGAACCCCAAGAACAGGGCGCGCCACGACCACAGAGCACCCCCGGCCCCGGCGCGCAGGCCCAACAGCACGAGGCTCATAAACACGGTGGAGAGCAGGGCCGCCATGGCCGAGTAGCGCAGGCTGGCCTCGACGACGCGCCCCAAGGTGGGCAGCTTGGGGGTGGTGACGACGTAGCTCAAAAGCGCCAGGCTCAACAACACCCCATACAGTCCAAGCGGGTCGTGTCGCCCGTTCATCGTCAGCAGCACGTTCACGCCGCCGGAGAAGGTGCCCAAGAAGCCCGAGAGGGTGAGGTATCCGAGGCGCTGGCGCTCGCCGCGGTCGCCGGTGAGCTGGATCTTGTGCAGCAGATACACGATCGGCAAGGCGGACGCCCAGGCGGCGAGGCCAAACATCGGCGTCCAGTACGGCCCGGCGACTGTGCCGCCCTCGCGCAGAAACCAGCCTTGGGGCATCGCACCCAAGATCGTCATCACCCCCGCGCCGAGGTAGAGGCCGGGCACGGCGCGGGTGCGCCAGCCCTGATCCTCGGCGACGGCGTGGTTAAACCCGGCGGCGACGAAGAAGCCCATCATCAACAGACGCTCGCCGACGGGCCGTGTGGCCGGATGCGCCGAGAGCAGCAGGCTTAACGCCCAGGCGATAAGCGAGAGGTTGTAGGCGGCGAGGCCGGGCCGTCCGCCGCGCCACGACAAGGCGGCGAGCGCCCCGGCCGCGACGAAGATCGGCAGGAGCGACGGCAGATAGAGCGGCGAGAGCGAGGTGGGCGACACGGCCCAGGAGTGTACACCGGCGCCGCTCGCCGCGCCGGTTGGCGCCATCGCCCGCGCGCGCCCTTGCGGAAGGCGCCCGCGTGGTGTTTGTTGGCGGCATGGAATCTTCACCCCCGCCGCCCCCCTGGATGACCGACACCCGCCGCGTCGGCGAGGCCCTGCGGGGCTCCGCCTTTCGGCCCCGCGCCGTGGCGAACGCCCTGGGCGTGCTCGCCTGGAGCGGCCCGGCCTTAGACGGCCTGTGGTGGCAACGAAAGAACCTCGCTGAGGGCCCGCTCGGCGCCCAGATCGAGCTGCTCGTGCGCGGCGGCCGGGTGCCCACCGCCGCCGCCCGCGACGCCTTCGACGCCCGCGCCTGGCGCGCCGGGATCTTGGAGGACGGCCCCGAGGGCACGGTCTCGACGGGCCTCGTGCTGCCCTTGGAGTGTGATCTCGTGTGGACCGACCGCCCCGAGCGCGCGTTTGTGGGCCAGAGCGGCGTGTTTATGCCCGACAGCACGTCCTTGGCCCTGCGCCGCGCCTTGCCGTCCGAGCCCGTGGCCCGGCACCTCGACCTGGGCTCTGGCGGCGGCGCCGTGGCCGTGCGCGCGGCGCGCTGGGCGGAGGAGACCCTCGCCTTAGACGTCAACCCCCGGGGCGCGGAGGCCGTCTACCGCACCGCGGCGCTCTCCGGCGTGAAGATGAGCCCCGTGACCGGCGACGCCCGGGAGCTCGCCGCGCTGGGCACCTTCGACCGCGTGAGCTTCGTGTTCCCCCTGCTCGTGCCCTGGGACGGCCTCACCACCGCCCCACTGCACACGATCGCCGAGAGCGCGTCGTTGCTGGTGGACGTGCTCAACGCCGTCGCCGAGCGCCTCAACCCCGGCGGTCTGTGTCTGTTCTACGTTCAAGACTTCGCCGGGGCGCGCAGCCTGCCCGACGCCATCGACGCCGCGTTTAAGGGCCGCCCCTGGCGCGGCGCGTTCTGGTGGGACTACATCGGCGAGACCCAGGCCGGGCCCCTGCGCTCGGGGATCCTGGCGATCCGCGCTGATGCGAGCCCCGGCTGGCGCGACGAGCAGAACGAGGCGCCCGACATGGGCTGCGACGACTGGTGGCCTTATCTGGCGCCGCTTCTGGGCGAGGAGGGGTAGGGGAGCGCGAGGACGTTTGGCCCCCGCGCTCTGTGCGCTGTGCCCCGCCGCTCAGGGCCAGAATGAGCCGGGGTGACCCGCCATGTGCTCACGCATCCAGGCCTTGAGGATGGCCTCCTCCTCCTCCTCGATGGTCTCCACGGTCTTGAACGGTGAGCCGTCCAAATACCGCGCCGGGCTGCCCTCGCCGTCGGGGCTGCCGTGGTCGGCGTCGAGGGAGGTGCGCCAGTACTCGGCGTGGGCCGCCCACTCCGCCTGATCAACAAGATCCGGCGCGGTGAACCAGACGTTCCAGCTCAGCACGTTGAACTGTTTGAGCATGTTGCCCGCGGCGAGGTTGAAGATGTCCAAGACGGCCTGGTTAAAGTCGTCCACCTTGGCGATGCCCGTCTTCGTGACGGCGCCGATCTCCACGTCGAGATGGCCCACAGTGAACGCGAGGTCATTGTGCTGGGCGAAGGTGGGGACGGGGAAACGGTCGGTCTGGCCCTTGATGAGCGGGAAGAGCGGCTGGTTGGGGTTCCCGGGGAGGGACGTCTTGACGATGATCGCGTTCGCTTTGGTGGAGGGGAACGGCAGGCCGCTGGCGCCGAAGTGGCCCAACAGCCGCTTGACCATGGGCCGCTCATGCGCGCTGGGGCTGAACCAGATGCGACCCTGCACAGACATGTCCGCGGCCAAGGTGCGGTTGGCCTCATCGGCCCAGCCGCGGTTGCCGGTGACCGTGACCTCGACGTTCATGGCGCCGAGCTGCGGCGCCACGGCGGCCTGCTGGGGGCAGATGATGGAGTAGACGCGGCCCTCAGCGGTGTAGCCCAGGCGGGAGATGTCGGGGGCGAACATCTGGTAGCAGCGTTTTTTGTCTTGGCCATCCGGCACAGAGTTCCAGCTAAACTCCGGCCACACCACCTTCTGCTGGCGCACCAAGAGCGGGATGTTCTCGCGGTTGCCCAAGATCGGCAGCGAGGACAGATCGGGGCTGGGGTAAGCGAAGGCCGGGTTTGACTGCGCGAAGCCGCCCACCCAGCCCGGCGCGGGCGTGGGGTTGAGGAGCCCGCGCATCTTGTCGTTCGACAGATCCGCCATGAGCACGATGTCGGGGGTGCTGGCGTCGGCGTTGTGAATGGCGTTGTCGCGGGTGTTCGCCAACAGCGTGCCGCCGTCGAGCACGGTGAAGTAGAGATCCGGGCGGCGGCCCACGAAACGATCGCCCGCGGCGCTTGAGTCAAAGCGGATCTCAAACCGCCCCTGGGCGTCCGTGGGCGCGATGCCCAGGTACTCGTCCTTGGTGAACAGATCCTTGTCGTAGGCGGTCACGATGACGTCGATGACGGGCCGCTGGGTGGCCTTGTCGAGGACGACGCCCTGGACGATGGTGGTGGAGCCTTGGGTGGTGACAGCGCTCATTTTGATGTCCTCGGGAGGGTGGAGAGGGGCCGCTCGCGGGGGATGGTAGCTCTGGGGGGTGGGCGGTTGCAAGGGCCCAACTGCCCGTGAAAGGGGCCTTCACCGTGGCTTCTCGCCCACGACGCCGCGGGCGTAGGCGCCGGGGCCGGGGCGAGGGGATCGGTCAAGAGGATTGTTTTCTCCTGGCGACGGATCAGGCGGCGCGGCGGGGCGCGAGCCGAGGCCGGTCTGGGGTTCTGCAGAAGAGCGTCGCGCCGGCGGGCCTCGGGGTGCGGCTGACGAAGGCCGGTAGCGGAAGCTCGCGATGGACGCCTTGGAGCCTGCTGTTGTGGCGGGTCTTCGGGGGCGATGGCGTAAGCTGGCATGAGGGGCCTCCAGCGGGTTGCCCCTGCTCTTCGGTCGCGCGCGGTGCATGTCGCAGAAAAACGCAGAGAGTCGCCCGGCGGAAGCGGCCCGGCAGATCGGGATGGCGATCCCAGCACCAGCTTCCCCGCGCCCACCGACCGGACGCCGCGCGCCCAACGGCTGGACGCCCCCGCATCATCTGCTGGACGGTCGCGCGATCTGGGACTCTGAGTCCCTTCCGCGACGAGAGGGCCCTGTTCGGGCGGTGAGGGGCATGGGCGACACCACCCCCGACGGGTCAAGCTCCGATCAGGACTGCGCGGGGATGCATACCCCTTGCGCTCCCGACCCAACTGGCGTTCAATCAGCAGTCCTGTCGCCTGGAGTCGTCATGGCCGAGCTGGTCCGCCTGTCCATCCTCGATACCTATGGCGTGCGCTGGTCCCGTGAGGCCCTCGCCCGAGATCTTGTACAGAACTTCTTCGACGCCCACGGCGACTTCGAAGCGCTCAGCCTCCGAGTGGATGTCGCCACCCGGACGGTGGAGATCCGGGGACCGCAGGTCTTTGATCTCACACTGCTCTTCTATGTGGGCGGCACCACCAAGCGCGACGACAGCACCGTGGGTGGCTTCGGGGAGGGCTTCAAGATCGCCGCCCTCGTGGCGGTGCGCGACCTCGGTGTGCGTTTGTGGGCGGGCTCCGGCCCGCGCGGCTTCGAGGTGGTGCTTGACCCGGTGCCGCTCGGCCGCGAGCTCTGCTACGCCTGGGCCCCAGAGGATCCGACCACCACCGACGCCTGGTTGCGCCTCACCGGCTGCGACGACGCGCTGCTCGCCGCGTTTGCCGGCACCCCGCTGCTCTTCCGCCACCGCGGCCACCCGGAGCTCCAGCAGCGCCTGGCGTGCTCGGCCGATGGTCGGGCCGCGGTGTATCGCGGCTCGGTCGCTGGTGTGGGGCTGCTCTTCTACCGCCGCCAGAAGCGGGGCGTGGTGGGCTACCACAGCTACCCCGCCATCGAGGCGCTGCACCTGTGCTACGACGGAGCCATCGACGCCCTGGAAGGGGATCGTGACCGGCGGGACCTGGCCCCCAACCTCTTGGCCGAGGCCATCGGTGGCGCCCTCGAACCCCCCGAGCTCTTTGGCCTCTTGTTGCACCTCCAACCCCTCTGGGAGCAGGGGCACCCTGTGCTGAGCGCGCTCTTGAAGGCCGCCGCGAGCCGAGGGCTGCGGTTTGAGGGCTGGCCCGTGGGCTGGCTGGCCGGCGGGGGGGATGAGCACGCGGCGGCGCTCGCCAAGCGGCAGGGCTTTCGCATCGCCCTGGTCGCCTTCGGTGAGGTGGGCATGCCGAGGGTAGCTCAACACTATGAGCACAGCCTGGTGACCCGCGCGCCCACCCCCAAGGAAGCCGCCCGCAGCGCGCTGGTTGAGGACCTGTATCGCCGCTTCATGGGAGCGCCCGAAGAGGAGAGCCCCCGGAGCAAGCCGCGCAAGAAGCGGCTCGAGGTCTTCGACGATCCCGAGGGCCGCGCCGCCATCCTGGGCCAGCACTTTTCCGATCGTATCGTGATGAACGCCGCCCAGCTGGCCGGTGAGCTGCCCGGGGCGGGCGCCACCTTGCTGCACGAGTATGCCCACGAGGTTGGGGGGGACCAGGACGAGGCGTTCTGGCGGCGGTTGGAGGTTCTGCTCTTCCACACCTTGGCGGCGCCCGCCGACGTGCGCGCTGTCCGCGAGCGCTTTGCCGCGGAGGACGGACGCAACGCTCCGGTGGAGCCGCCGCCACCGCCTGATCCCTTCGCCGATGTGCCGCCCGCCTGGAAGAGCACCGTCGAGGTCTTCAAGCTCGGCGCGCACGCGGGCACGTCTCGCGAGAACATGCACTTCAGCTACGTCCAGGTCTTCGTGCCGCCGGGCCTGCCGGGCACCGGGCCCTTTGTGCAGCAGATCATCAAGAAGGTGGAGACCCGCCCGGGCCACCACACGATGATCACGGTCATCCCCGTCTGGACCGAGGAGCGTGCGCGCCGCTGGTCCCTGCCCGGCCTGCCCACGGTGCGCATCGATGGCTTCGATGTGCAGCCGGTCGAGGCGAGCCCCGATCCCCTCCGCGTCCGTTCTTATGGCGGTCATGCCCTGCCGGACCTTCACCTGCTGACCCGCCTCGACGCCCCCGACGAGGTTGAGCTGGCCTACGATCGCATCAGCGACCTGGCGGCCCCGGGGCGCGAAGCCGACGCGCGGCCTCCGGACCTCGGGGGCGAGCTGCGGCGGATGGCCATGGATCACTGGAGCCCCTGGTCGGGTGATGAGCTGGAGGCTGCCTGGGCCTGCGGCTGCGCCCAGGCGTCCTCTCGCCTCATCGCCCAGGTGGTGGCCGCCGGCCCCCCGGGTTCCGACGAGGCCTTCGCCGAGGTCAAGGCGGGCATGACCTCACTCATCCAGACTGCCCGCCGGCTGCGCGCAGAAGATCCCGACTTCGATGACGCCGATGCGCTCGAGCGCCAGGCGATGGGGGCCTGTCAGGGCCTCGCGGTGGCCGCGGGGGCGGATGGCGGAGAAGCCGCCGCCCGCGCGATCTTCGCCACCGCCCGGGCCCTCTGCGCCGAGGCCTTCCAGCTCGACACCGGCGAAGAAGCGCGCGCCACCCTCATCGCGCTGGCGCTGGATGCCGCTTGGTGGACCCACAAGGGCGAGCGCCCGGTGCCCGCGCCCGAGGTCATTCGCGCCGACTATGAGCTCATCGCCGCCGCCCTAAAGCGCTTCGAGGCCGCCGCCTGGATCCGCGGGGAAGGCCGGCCCCATCGTCGGCTGAAGGCCTTTGTCGGCGAGCACCGCGGCAACGGCCACGCCCAGATGTCCGAGCGCCACCGCATCGAGCAGGCCGCCGACAAACGACAGACGATCGAGGCCTGGCGCCCCATGTTTGAAGCCCATGATGCCGAGCTCTTGGCCACAAGAGATCCGGTGGCCGCCGCGGCGCGCTGCCTCGCGGTCGCCCGGGAGGTCCTCCAATGAGCATCCACCGCCTCTCGCTGCTCGACACCTACAAGGTCCGCTGGGACGCCCCCACCGTGGTGCGCGACGTGGTGCAGAACTTCTTCGACGCCGCCGGCTCTCTGGACCAGGTGCGCATCGAGGTCGACAAAAAGAAGAAGACCGTGCGCATCGAGGGGCCCACCGTCTTTGCCCTGGACCTGTTGAGGTATCTGGGGGGCACCACCAAGAGCGCCAGCGACCTGCGCTCGGCCGGCGGCTTCGGCGAGGGCTTCAAGATCTGCGCCCTCGTGCTGCTGCGCGACTTCGGCGTCGGGATGGAGGCGGGCGCCGGTGACTGGCGCATCCGCCCCTTCCTCGACGAGGTCCACTACGAAGGTGGGATCCTGGGCCGGGAGCTCTGTTACGCCGCCGAGCCTGTCGAGCCGCCCTTCCCCGGCAGCACTCTGAGCCTCACCGGGGTGCCCAATCGCCTCGCCCGGCGCTTCGAGCAGGCCGCGGAGCTCTTCCACGACCCCAAGAACCCTCGCCTACAGAAGCCCTTCTTCGTCGATGAGGGGCTGGGCATCGGCCTGTATCACAGCCCCGAGCAGAACAAGGGCGAGGTCTACTACCGCCGTCAGATCCGGGCCCGGCTGAGCTTCAAGCACGGCGCGGCGCTGAGCGTGGCCTATGACGATCGCCTCACCGACCTCGACGCCGATCGTGACCGCCGCCACATCGCCACCACCGGGCCCATTCTGCACCGGCTCTGCCTGCGCCTGCCTGACGAGGTCCTGCTGCGCCTGCTCGACCACCTGCGCCGCTACTGGGCGGGGGGCAACACCCTGCTGAGCGCCGCCGTGCGCGCCGCCGCCGAGCGGGGCCTGAAGCTGACCACCCTGCCCAAGCGCTGGCTGGCCAATGCCCCCCAGGCGCTGCGCTTCCAAGAGCGCGCCAAGCGCAAGGGCTTCAAGATCGCCCTCGCGGCCTTCGCCGAGCTGGGCCTGCCTTCCCTCATCACCCACTTCGGCGCCGCCGTCGTGCCCCGCCCCCCCACGGAGGGAGAGCAGCGCCGCATCGCCATTCTGGCCGAGCTCTACCACCGCCTGACCGGCCACGCCGCGCCGCGCATCCCGCTGGAGGTGCAAGAAGAGCCGCTGGTCGATGGCTACGGCCGCTACAACGGGGTCTTCTCGGCCCCGAGTCTGGCGGGCGACTTCGCCGTGGGCGCCGCCGCCGGCCTCGCGGTGCTGGCCTGTGTGCGCGGGGCGGGCAAAGAGAACAACGGCGACCGCCTCACCGAGCTCATCGAAGGCGCCCTCGCCCAGAGCGACGCCCTCGATGACCTGCGCGCCCGCTGGGAGGCCGCCGAGCTGGCACAGACCGCGCCTGAGGACCGCCTGTTGGAGGTCTTCGATGACGAGAGGCATGACCACCCGGTGGTGCAGGTCGCCGTGTACAGCGTGCCCGGCCTGCCCATCGACCCCCTGCTGGCCGCCATTCGCGAGGCCGCGCGGCGGGAGCGCGTGGCCTTTCGCCTCACCCTCGTGCCCATCCTCGACCTGCACCACGCCCACCTGGCCGCCTGCCGCGGCCTGCCCACCGTGCGCATCCACCACCGCGACGTGCTGACCGAAGGCGCCGCCCCGCGGACCGCCTTCCTTCGCCGACACTTTGCCGGCGCCGCCTGGCCCACCGCCGAGGCGCTGCAGCCTCCGCTGCGGCAGGCCTGGATCGCCGCCTTCGACTACAAGAGAGGACGAAGGCGCCGCTGGGCGGATCAGCCCGCCTGGGCGCTCAAGGGCGAGAAGGCCGAGCTCGCCTATCGCCGTCGCCATGACACCGAGGCCCTGGCCCGCGACCAGCAGGAGCCCAACATCCGGGCCGCGGTGGAAGCCCGCCTCGGCGCCCGCAGCCCGGGCGTCGAGCTCCTCATGCAACAGGTGAAGCGGGGCCTCGAAGCCCGGCCCGCTGCCACCTGGCCCGAGCACCTGCCAGCCCTGCTCGATGTGTGGACGGCCCCCATCCAGGCCTTCGAGGCGGCCATTGTGCCCTTCACACCCCCACCGGCGAGCGGCGGCTCGGGGGCGCAGCCGCTCTTCCTCATGGCCCGCGCCATCGAGACCCTCGCCGCGGGCGCCTCTCTGGACGACGCCCTGGCCGAGCTCAGCCGCGGCGGCGCGGCCTTTCTCACCGTGTGCGCCGAGGCCACCGACCTGCCCATTCGGTCCGACGACGCCCGCAGCGTGCGCGGCTGCGCCCAGCAGAGCTTCGGCCGAGCCTGGCTGGCCTCACCCGAGCCCGCCACCGCCCTGGCGTGCGCTCGCGAGGTGGTGGCCGAGGGCATCCGCCTCTCGGGGTCCTGGCAGCCGCCCCCCCAGGCCGAGGGCCAACGCAACGGCTTCGGCGAGGCCCTGACCCGGCACATCGGCGCGTACCCACCGACCTTCATCGAGCGCGCCTTCGCGGCGGTCGAGCGCATCACACCCCGCGTGCGCAGCGCCATGGAGGCGGCCCGCGCCCAGGGCGCCGATGAGCGCGGCGCTGAGGAGGCCGGCTTCCAGGCCTGCGCCGCCGCCCTTCACGAGGAGGCCGACCCCCAGAGGGTGCGGCTGGCCATCGTGCTCGACGCTCAGCTCCGAAGGTGAGCCCTTCGCAGGGAGGTGTTGAGCGCCGATTCCGCGCCGGATCGGGCGCCGCACCCCAACGGGGGGATCGGGGTTCTACACCGCCGCAAGGGCAAACCGGCGCCGGATCGGCCTTCTGCACCGCCGCAAAGGGCAAACCGGCGGCGGTTTGGGGTTCTGCACCGCCGCAAGGGGCAAACCGGCGCCGGTTTGGTGTTCTCCGCCGCCGCAAGGGGCAAACCGGCGCCGGTTTGGGGTTCTGCACCGCCGCAAGGGGCAAACCGGCGCCGGATTGGGGTTCTGCACCGCCGCAAGGGGCAAACCGGCGCCGGTTTGGGGTTCTGCACCGCCGCAAACCCCAAACCGGCGCCGGATCGGGGTTCTGCACCGCCGCAAGGGGCAAACCGGCGCCACCGCGGCGCTCTTCTCGACTCGGGAGCGGAGCGTATCCTCGGCCAACAAATTCTCTGCGCGCCACTTGCGCCCTCGGCGTCCCTTGCGATAGCGTGTCACTCGTCATCATCACAGGAGTGAACCGCATGGCGAACTATCGACCCGAGTACGACGCAGACCGTTCGCTTATCCTCCAGCTCGCCCTGGGGTACTTCACCTCTCCAGACGCCGACGCCCAGCTCAAGAAGGTCTACGACCGCAGCTTCGCCCCCCTCGCGACGGAGTACGAGGAGGCCATCGCGGCCCACCGGACGCTCCAGAGCGAGGTCAACACCGAGCACCAAAACTCGGTCACCTCCGACGGCCTGATCGACGAGACCCAGCGCCTCATCACCCTCGATGTGGAGGCGCGTCATGGCCAGGCCGGGCTGAAGGAGCTTGAGCGCCTGTGCGGCGGCCGCACCCGCTCCGAGGTCACCCGGCTCAACATCGGTGAGGAGCTCACCTGTGGTGGGTGAGATGATCGTGCGGTATGAGGCGGGCTCCACCATCACCATCGACCCGACCTTGCTGGCCACACAGAAGGCCCAGCTCGCCGATGGGCAGCTTCATTGGGCGGCCTATCAGCGCGCCCTCGGCGGCCAGCGCGCGGCGCGGGTTCGTCTGGACGCCGCTCGCATCGCCTTTGACGCGGGCTGGACACGCTTCGTCGCCAGCGCCAAGGCGCTCTTGAGCGAGGCCGAGCTGGCCCGGATCGTGCCCGACTTCACGGTGATGCGGGCGCGGTGAGCGCGCTGGCGCGTGAGGGATGCTGAGACAGAACGCCCATGAGGCAGGCCGAGGGGTGATGGCTCCTCGGCCTGTTTTTGTTTGGCGTGACGGCGCTGGTACAGCGTGCGGGAGGCGGCGGGGGCGCTCCGGGGCAGCGGTGGCCTTGAGCGCCCCACAATTGCCGCTTCCGCCAATTGTGGGCTCGGGCGCGCGGGTTACAGGGGCGTCGCACCTCTCGGAGCCGCCCCGATGCCCGTCGCTCAGCTCGGACTCTTTCACCCGACCACGATCAAGAAGGCCATGCGCGCCGCGCCGGTCCCGGCGGACCTCGACGCTCGCCGGGCGCTCTTGTTGCCTTGGGTGCAGGATCTCCAGGCGGGCACCCTCGACGGCCGCCGCGAGATCAGCGTCGACCGCGCCTACTTCATCACCGTCTTCGCCCGGGTCTTGGGCTACCACTTCTTGGAGGACCGAACGACGGCGCACGTCTGGGACGTCGACGTGCAGGGCAAGCCCAACCAAGGCCAAGGCGCCATGGACGGGGCCATCGGCTGGTTCTCGTCCAGCGGCGTGCCCCGGGTTCACGCCATCATCGAGGCCAAACGCTCCACGCAGGGGCTTGATGAGTCCGGCGGTCGGGCGATGACGCCGGTTCAGCAGGCCTGGGACTACGCCAACCGGGTGGGCACGGCGCGGTGGATCCTCGTCACCAACTTTCGTGAGCTGCGCCTGTACAGCCGCGCCCAGCCGCAGCACCTCTATGAGCGGTTCTTCCTCACCGAGCTGGCGCAGGATCCCGACGCCTTCGCCCGCTTCGTGTTCTTGCTCAGCCGCGAGAGCCTGCTCCCCAACGAGCGCGGCGGTGAGAGCCGCCTGGATGCGCTCCTCGTCGCCAGCGAACAAGAGCAGCGCGAGATCACCGATGCGCTCTACGCCGACTATCGGCGCCTGCGGGTGGCGCTCTTCGCCGACCTGCGCCGCGACAACCCCGCCGTGAAGGCCCCTCGGGTGCTCGCCGCCACGCAGAAGCTCCTCGACCGTGTGCTGTTCATCGCCTTCGCTGAAGACCGCCAGCTCTTGCCCGAGCGTGTCCTCAGGAGCACCCTCGCCGCCGATCATTACATCGTCGATGTGCCCGTGGTGGAGAGCCTGCGCTCGCTCTTCCAGAAGATCGATCGAGGTGACCTACGCCGGGGCATCCCCCCGCTCAACGGCGGGCTCTTCGCCGAGGATGATCTGCTCGACACCTTGGAGGTAAGCGACGAGACCTGTCGGCGCCTGGAGGTGCTCGGCGGCTATGACTTTGAGAGCGCCGTGAACGTCGAGGTGCTCGGGCACATCTTTGAGCAGTCCATCAGCGACTTAGAGGCGCTGCGCGCCGAGGCCCGCGGGGAGGCGGTGGAGGGCGTCGGCTCTCGCAAACGCCAAGGCGTGTTTTACACCCCCTCGGCGTTCACCCGGTACATCGCCGAGCGCACCCTGCACCCCCTGTTCACCCGCCTGCGGGACCGTGTGTGGTCCGAGGTGCGCGTCAACATGGATCCCAAGGCCAAAGGCGGCGCGCGGATGGGCCTCGATGAGCTGGCCGCCGAGGTCTCGCGCCGTGAGGAGCGCTTAGGGGCGCCCAACGTGCCCAAGAACGCCCGGAGCGAGCTGGCCCGGGTCTTGGCGCTCTATCGCTCGGGCCGCGCCACGGCCTGGGGCGCGTACCGTGACGCCCTGCAGGGGGTGCGGGTGCTCGACCCGGCCTGTGGCTCCGGGGCCTTCTTGGTGGCGGCGTTTGACGTGCTCGCTGAAGAGTACAACCGCTGCAACCGCGAGATCGAGGCTGCCACGGGCCAGCCCGGCGTGTTTGATGTGGACCAGACCGTGCTGCAGCACAACCTCTTCGGCGTCGATCTCAACCGGGAGTCTGTGGAGACCACCAAGCTCTCCTTGTGGCTGAAGACCGCCCGCCGCGACCGCTCGTTGACCTACCTCGACGGCAACGTGCAGGTGGGGAACAGCGTCGTGAACGACCCCACCGCCGCGCCCTTGGCGTTTGACTGGTCCACCGGGCGCCAGGCGGGCGACGCGCTCGACCCCGACGCCGACACCCAGGCCGCCGCCATTGACGCCCGCTGGCGCGACGGGTTTGACGCCGTCATCGGCAACCCGCCCTATGTGCGGCAGGAGTGGATCAGCGAGATCAAGCCCCACCTCGCCCAGCATTACAAGGCGTGGCACGGCATGGCCGACCTGTTCGTCTACTTCTTTGAGCGCGGCCTGAGCGTGCTCAAGCCCGAGGGGCGGCTGGGCTTCATCGTGGCGAACAAGTGGCTGAAGGCGGGCTACGCCGAGCCGCTGCGGGGCCTGCTCGTCGAGGGCTGTCTGGTGGAGGAGGTGCTCGACTTCGGCCACGCCCCGGTCTTCCCCGACGCCGACGCCTTCCCGAGCGTGGTGATCCTCCAGAAGCGCCCGCCGGGGGCGGCGCTGCCCCAAGACGCCCAGGTGCGCGCCGCCCAGCCGCCCCGGGAGGAGCTGCGCGACGACGCCCTGCCCGAGCTGATTGAGCGGTTCCATGTGTTTGTGCCCCAGGCCCGCCTGTCTGCGGCGCCGTGGTCCTTAGAGCCGCCGGAGATCGCCGCGCTGATGGAGCGCCTGCGGGAGCGTGGGGTGCCCTTGCGGGAGTTCGC
>JADKFE010000023.1 GCA_016717595.1 Deltaproteobacteria bacterium
TTTTCGCTGGAGGTGGCTCGCGCGCTCGCCAAGCCGAGGTCGGATTTTCGCTGGAGGTGCCTCCCGCTCGCGGCCGAGGTCGGATTTTCGCTGCAGGAGCCTCGCCCGCTCTCAGCCGAGGTCGCCCCTTGCCACCGCCACCCCGCCCGGAATACAGCCCCGGCATGGCAAAACCTACGCTCAAGCAGTTCAGCGCGCTCGCGGCGGCGGATCACCCCGTCGCGATCCCGGTGTGGCGGGAGATCCTCGCCGACCTCGACACCCCGGTCTCGGCCTTCTTGAAGGTCACGACCGGCGCCGGGGACTACGCCTTCTTGTTGGAGTCCGTCGAGGGCGGCGAGACCTGGGGGCGCTACAGCGTGCTCGGCCTCGACCCGGCCTTTGTTGTGCGGGCCCGGGGGCGGGTGTGTGAGCTGATTCGGAACAACTTCATCGTTCACCGCGAGGAGCGTGACGACCCGCTCACGTTCTTGCAAGAGCAGCTCGGGCGCTACGCCCCGGCCAGCCTGCCCGAGCCCCCGGCCTTCCCCGGCGGCGCCGTGGGCTGGGTGTCTTGGGAGGCCGTGCGCTGGTGGGAGAAGCTCGCCGCCAAGCACCCCGGCGGGGCCGACCCTGGGCCGACGCTGTGTTTTGCCGTGCCGCGCACGCTGATCATCTTCGACAACGTGCGCCACCGCATCCAGGTGGTGCGGGTCGTGTTGACCGAGCCCGGCGTCGATCCCAAACCGGCGTATGAGGCCGCGCTCAAGCACATCAAGCACACGATTGAGCAGCTCCGCTTCGCCTTGCCCAGCCGCCAGGAGGTGAAGGCCAAGGTCACCGAGCTTCAATCGAACACCACGAAGGAGCGCTTTGAGGCCGGGGTCGAGACCATCCGGGGACACATCGCCGCTGGGGACGCCATTCAGGTGGTGCTCTCTCAGCGCTTCCGCTTCAAGTTTTTTGGGGATGCGTTTGATGTGTACCGGGCGCTGCGGGCCACGAACCCCTCGCCGTACATGTTTTACCTGCGTTACCCCGAGCAGCTCGTGGTGGGCGCGTCGCCCGAGGTCATGGTGCGCTGCCAAGGCGGCGAGGTCATGGTCGCGCCCATCGCGGGCACGCGGCCCCGAGGCGCCACGCCTGAGGCGGACGCGGCGATGGCGGAGGAGCTCCTCGCCGACCCCAAGGAGCGCGCCGAGCACGTCATGCTCGTGGACTTGGGGCGCAACGATCTGGGCCGAATCGCCGCGCCGGGCACGGTGAAGGTCACCGACCTGATGCGCATCGAGCGTTACTCCCACGTCATGCACATCGTCTCTACGGTGAAGGCGCGGCTGGCGGAGGGCAAGACGGGCTTTGATGTGCTCCGGGCCACCTTCCCCGCGGGCACGCTCTCCGGGGCGCCGAAGGTGCGCGCGATGCAGCTCCTCGACGGCCTGGAGCCCGAGCCCCGGGGCCTGTATGGCGGGGCCGTGGGCTGGGTCGGGTTCACCGGGGAGCTGGATCTGTGCATCGCGATCCGCACGGCGGTGCGCCGGGACGGGGAGTGGTCGTTGCAGGTGGGCGCGGGCATCGTGGCCGACAGCGTGCCCGCCGCCGAGCACCAAGAGACGCTGAACAAGGCCGCCGGGGTGCTGCGGGCCTTGGCGCTCATCGGGGAGGGGCTGTGAAGGTCCTGGTCATCGACAACTACGACTCCTTCACCTACAACCTCGTGCAGTACCTCCAGATGCACGGCGCCGCCGTGGACGTGGTGCGCAACGACAAGCTGCGCTCGGAAGACATCGGCGCGTACGCCCCAGATCGCCTGCTGATCAGCCCCGGGCCGGGCGACCCCAACGCCGCCGGGGTGTCCTTGGCCGCGCTGCAGGACTGGTCCGACCGCATCCCCACCTTGGGCGTGTGCCTGGGGCATCAGTCCTTGGGCCAGGTCTTTGGGGGCAAGGTGGTGCGGGCGCCTACGCTGATGCACGGCAAGACCTCGCCGGTCTTTCACACGGGGGAGGGCGTGTTCACCGGCCTGCCGTCGCCGTTCACCGCCACCCGTTACCACTCGCTCATCGTCGAGCGGGCCAGCCTGCCCGAGTGCCTGGAGGTCACGGCCTGGACTGAAGACGGCCTGATCATGGGCCTGCGCCACAAGACCCGCCCGGCGCAGGGTGTACAGTTCCATCCAGAGAGCATACTGACCGAAGGAGGCATGATCCTGCTCGGCAACTTCCTGGAGGGACGATGAGCGGTCATGGGTTTCGGGGTGCCTTAGAGCGGCTTCTGCGTCGTGAGGAGCTTCACGCGGACGAGGTCGAGGGGGTGATGGAGTCGCTTTTGACCGGCGCCTTGAGCGCGGCGGCCACGGCGGGCTTCTTGATCGCCCTGCGGGCCAAAGGGGAGACCATCCGCGAGATCGCCGCCGCCGCCCGAGTGATGCGCCGCCACGCCCTCAAGGTGCAGCTCGCCAAACACATCAACGCCGTAGACACCTGCGGCACCGGCGGCGACCAGTCGGGCACGTTCAACCTCTCCACGGGCGCCGCCCTGCTGGCCGCCGCCGCTGGGGCCACCGTCGCCAAACACGGCAACCGCGCGGTGTCGAGCCGGTCGGGCTCGGCGGACGTGCTGGAGGCCCTGGGCGTACACATCGACCTGCCGCCAGAGGAGCTGGCGCGCTGCGCTGAGGAGGTCGGGGTCACGTTCATGTTCGCGCCCGCGCATCACGCGGCCACCCGCCACGCCGTCGCGCCGCGCCGGGATCTGGGCGTTCGCACGATGTTCAACCTGCTGGGGCCGCTCACCAACCCCGCCGGGGTGCGGCATCAGGTGCTCGGCGTGTACGACCCGGAGTGGGTCGAGCCCTTGGCCCATGTGCTGTTGGAGCTGGGCGCCGAGCGGGCCCTCGTCGTTCACGGAGACGGCGGCCTCGACGAGCTGAGCCTCAGCGGGCCGAGCCGCGTGGCCGAGCTGCGTGACGGCGTGGTGCGCATCTACACGCTGAGCCCCGAGGAGCTGGGATTGCAGCGCGCGCCGATTGGGGCCTTGGCCGGAGGGGACGCCGCGCACAACGCGGGCATCTTGCGGAGCGTGTTTGACGGCAAGAAGGGGCCCCAAGCCGACGGCGTGGCGCTCAGCGCGGGCGCGGCCTTGTACGTCGCCGGGGTCGCCGAGAGCGTGCGTGAGGGCGTGGCGCTGGCCCAAGCGGCGCTCAAGGACGGTCGGGGGCGGTGGACGCTCGATCGGCTCGTGGAGCACACCCAACGTCGCGGCGCGGCCCTGGCGACCTCCGCCCAGGCCGCCCAGCCGCCACAGGCGACACCCACCCCTGCGCCGCGCCCTAGCTTCGGTGACGCGCCGCTGCCCCGGGCCTCGACGCCTGTGGACGTGGAGCTGACGGCGCAGTCGCCGGCCGACGAGGCGCCGCGCCCGAGGCCGACACCGCCGCCCGCGCGGGATCCGTCGCCGTCCGTGCCGCACCTCGTTGAGCTGTCGCCCGCGCCGCCGCTTCCGAAGCCGCCCCCGGCGCGGGATCCGTCACCCTCGGCGCCTCAGCTCGTGGAGCTAGAGCCCCAGGGGAGCCCTCCGCCCCGCGTCGCGCCGCTCCCTCACGCCTCGGCCCCCCTCGACCTGACCGTAGAGGCGCCGCCGGAGCCCCAGCCCGTGCCCGCGCCGCTCCCCCGGCCCTCGGCCCCGGTGACCGTGGAGCTGTCGCCGCCTGCGCCCGCGCCCGCCGCGCTCACCGGCTTCTTGGCCCAGGTGAACCAACGGAAAGAGGCCGAGGTGTTGGCGCTCTTGAGCCACCCGCCCACGCTCCAAGGCCCCGCGGCGCGCTCGCTCAGCGCCGCCCTGCGCGGATCTCGGCACCCGGGCGTTGGCCTGGCGATCATCGCCGAGATCAAGCGCCGCTCGCCGTCTCTGGGCGCACTTCGCCCAGACGCCGACGCTGGAGACCTCGCCCAGCGGTATGCCCGGGCCGGGGCCGCCGCCATCAGCGTGCTCACCGACGGCCCAGACTTCGGCGGCAAGCTCAGCGACCTCGCCGCGGTGCGCGCTCGGGTGGGGGTGCCCGCGCTGCGCAAAGACTTCTTGATCCACCCGATCCAGCTTGAGGAGGCCCGCGGCTGGGGCGCCGACGCGGCCCTGCTCATCGTGGCGATGTTGGGGGAGGCCCGGCTGCGGGACATGCTGCGCGCCGCGGAGCAGCTCGGCTTGGAGGCCCTCGTTGAGGTCCATGACGCCGACGAGCTTCGTGTCGCGCTGCGCGCCGAGGCACACATCATCGGCGTGAACGCCCGGGATCTGAAGACCCTCACGATCAACTCCGAGGGCGCCTTGGGCCTGATCCGCGCCATCCCCGAGGGGGTGCTTCGTGTGGCCGAGTCGGGGCTCTCGTCCCAAGACGACCTCCGCCGCGCCGCGGACGCCGGGGCCGACGCCGCGTTGATCGGCACGGCGCTCATGCGGGCCCCTGATCCCGGCGCCGCCTTGGCCGCGCTCTTGGGCGGCTGAGCCGTGGCGCGGCTGTGGGTGAAGATCTGCGGCGTTCGCGCCGTGGAGGCCGCGCTCCACGCTCGGGCGGAGGGCGCCGACGCCATCGGGCTCAACCTCTACCCGCCGTCGCCGCGGTCGATCTCCCTGGAGCAGGCCGCCGAGATCTGCGCGGCCCTACGAGACGCCGAGCGCCACGACGGTCAGCCGCCCACGGAGACCTTCCTCGTGGTGGTGAACCCCGTCGAGGACCAGCTCGCGGCCTGGGTGGACCTCATCGGCCCCACGTCGGTGCAGCTTCATGGCGACGTGCCCGACGGCTTCGGCGCCTGGCTCGGCGTGAACCAGCTCCGGGCCTTCACCGCGGCGCCGGGGGTGATGGACACGCTCCGGGCCAGGGCCGGGCGGCGCTTCTTGCTCGACGCCTATGTGCCTGGTGTTCACGGAGGCACGGGCAGAACGGTGGATCTCAGCCTCGCCAAAGAGGCCGCGCGTCTGGGCGAGCTCGTGCTCGCGGGCGGCCTTGGGCCCGAGAACGTCGCCGAGGTGGTGGCCGCCGTGCAACCCTTCGGCGTGGATGTCTGCTCAGGCGTAGAGTCTAGCCCAGGTCGCCAGAGCTTAGAGAGAATCTCCGCGTTTCTGCGCGGATGCAGGAGCGATGATGCCCGCAGTCCCTGATCCCAGCGGCCACTACGGCCCCTTCGGCGGCCGTTATGTCGCCGAGACCCTCATCCCGCCCCTGGAGGAGCTCACCGCCGCCTGGGAGAGCGCCTGGGCCGACCCCACCTTTCGGGCGACGCTGCGCGGGCTCTTGGAGGACTATGTGGGCCGCCCGTCGAGGCTCTACCGGGCGCGGCGCCTGGGCGAGCAGCTCGGCTGTCAGCTCTGGCTCAAGCGTGAGGACCTCAACCACACCGGCGCCCACAAGATCAACAACTGTATGGGGCAGGTGCTCCTCGCCAAACGGATGGGCAAAACACGGGTGATCGCCGAGACCGGCGCCGGGCAGCACGGCGTGGCCACGGCGACGGCCTGCGCGCTGTTCGGCCTGCCCTGCGTGGTCTACATGGGCGAGGAGGACACCGAGCGCCAGCGCCTCAACGTCGCGCGCATGAAGCTCCTCGGCGCCGAGGTGCGCCCGGTTCATTCGGGCACCAAGACCCTCAAGGACGCCATGAACGAGGCCCTGCGCGACTGGGTCACCAACGTTCGCCACACCCACTATTGCATCGGCTCTGTGGCCGGGCCCCACCCCTACCCGCTGATGGTGCGTGAGCTGCAGGCGGTCATCGGTGAGGAGACCCGGCGGCAGCTCCAGGCCCAGGGGGTAGAGCTTCCCGCGGCGGTGGTGGCCTGTGTGGGCGGCGGCAGCAACGCCATGGGCATCTTTCACGCCTTCCGCAACGACATGAGCGTGATGTTGTTCGGCGTCGAGGCCGCGGGTGAGGGGCTCGGCACGGGCAGGCACGCGGCGTCGATCTTCGGCAACCAGATCGGCGTGTTGCACGGCCAGAAGACGTACCTGCTCCAAGACAAGAACGGTCAGGTGGCCGCCGCGCACAGCATCAGCGCCGGCCTCGATTACCCCGGCGTGGGCCCCGAGCACGCCTGGCTCAACGACACAGGCCGCGCACGGTACCTCTCGGCCACCGATGAGGAGGCCCTGGAGGCCACCCGCGCCTTGGCCTTGACTGAAGGCATCATCCCGGCCTTAGAGACCGCCCACGCCTTGGCGGCCTTGCCCCGGGTGATTCAGTTCACGGGCCGGGACGCCCACATCGTCGTGAACCTCAGCGGGCGCGGCGACAAAGACATGGAGACGCTTGTGCGGGAGCTGAGCTTATGACGAGCGAGAACCGCTTAGACCAGGTGTTCGCCTCTGGGCGAAAGGTGCTGGTGACCTACCTCTGCGCCGGGGATCCCAGCCCCCAGGCGCATCTGCCGCTGTTTCAGGCGCTCATCGACGGCGGCGCTGACGTCATCGAGATCGGCGTGCCGTTCTCGGACCCCGGCGCCGATGGCCCGGCGATCCAGCAGGCCAGCGAGCGCGCCTTGGCCGCAGGCGCCAGCTTAGAGGACGCCCTGGAGCTCGCGGGCAGGCTCAAAGGGGACGCCGCCCGGGTGCTCTTTGGGTACCTCAACCCGTTTCTGGCCTACGGCTACGAGCGCCTCGCCCGGCGCTGCGCGGAGTCCGGCATCGACGGCCTCTTGTGTGTGGACTGCCCCCCTGAAGAGGAGCCCGAGCTGCGCGACGCCCTGCGCGCCCGGGGCGTCTACCCGATCCTGCTCGTGGCGCCGACCACCCCCGACGACCGCGTCGCGGCCATCGCCCAGGCGGGCGCGGGCTTTTTGTACTACGTCTCGATGACCGGGGTGACCGGGGCGGCCTTCGCCGGGGACGAGGCGCTCTTGCGGCGCATCGCCCGGGTGCGCGCGCTGGCCGGCTTGCCCTTGGCCGTCGGCTTCGGCGTCGCCACGCCTGAAGACGCGGCCCTGGTCGCGCGCGCCGCGGATGGTGTGGTCGTAGGCTCCGCGCTGGTGCGAATCGTAGCGGAACAGGGCGCTGATTCTGCCGCTTCTCTGGGAGCCCTCACCCGTTCATTAAGATTGGCGCTCGACTTTGAAATAGATTGAAATGACACTTCGGCTTGTCCTCCGGCAAGCGAGGTGCCAGTGAAGCTCCACCTGCTCAATCCAAAGCTCGCGGTCGCCCATGCGTCCGCAGAGTGTGTACGAACGCTGGGGGTCAGCGACCGAACGTCCTCAACGGCGGAGCGTCCGCAGGGCGAACGCGCCAAAGACGATCGTAGGAGCGTCGCCTCCAGCGGATGAGCGCGGCCACCCTGGGCGCGTTGGATTGGCTCTGGCGCGTCATCCTGTCGCGCTCCCGCCGAGGGGCGCGCGTGGGTGCCCCTGTGGGCGGCGCGAGGGGTTAAAAATGCGCGGTGACTTTACCCTCGCCCACATCCCTTCGTGTCCTGTTCGGGCCCAAGGCCGCGCTCGCTCGTGACCCTGCGCTGTGGCCCGATCAGCGCCACGCCCTCGTGCTGCGTGGCGGTGTCTCCCGACCGTGGGGAGGCCTGCGCCGTCTGGTCTCCTGGGCCATCGAAGAGCTCGGTTTGCCTTGGGTCGAGGAGGTCATCAGCCCGCACCGGGCCACGCTCTGCCGTGTGTTTCGTGGCCTGGGTGTGGCCGGGCCGCCGCCGCCTCGCCTGTTGAGCTTTTTGCCCCTGGTGCCGAACGTCTACCGGCAGGCGGTCGGCGGCGCCGGGGCCCTCGCTGCGGTGCTCTTGCCGCGCTGCCGGGCGGTGTCGATCCCCGACGTCGCGGCGATTGACGTCGAGAGCCTCACGGCGATCACCTTCGCGTGGCTGGGCCTGCCGTCGAGCGCCCGCCCGCCGCTCACCATCGGCCACGACCCCGAGGCCGAGCCCGACGACCTCCACGGCCGCCGCACATGGCGGCTCGCCGACGTCGAGCTGACGCATCTGCTCGCCCAGACCGGCGCTCGCCCAGAGGCGCTCCCGGGCCCCACGGCGCTTCTTGCTGAGACACGTCTCGCGCCCTTGCCCTTGGCGCCCTTTGACGACGATCTGGAGCGCCGCGCCTGGAGCGGGCTGGTCAGCGGCGGCGGCCCCGAGGCCCGCGCGCTCACCTTAGAGGCCATTCGTGGCTCGTTTGACGCCTACGGGTACTCCGGCGTCTTGCTCTTGGGCGAGACCTTGGTCACCCTCGACCCCAAGCTCAGCGCCGCCGAGCGCGCCGAGGTGCACACGCTGATCGCCAACGCGGCCAGCGCCTTGCGCCCCCAGGGCTCTGACGACGAGCTGGCCGCGTTCTTAGAGCATCACCTCCAAGCGGCGCTCAGCGTCGAGACGACGCCCCTGGCGCGCTCTCTGCTCTACACCCGCCTCGCGCTGTGCGCCGCGCGCCGTCGCCAGCACATGCCCGAGGCGCTCACCCACGCCGAGCGCGCGGTGGAGGAGGCCCGCGCCGTGCCGCCCGCCGCGCCGGAGAGCCCCTGGGCCTTGGCCTGGGCCCACCACGCCCGCAGCGCCGCCTTGGCCGGGGTCGAGCGCCGCGCCGACGCCGCCCAGCAGGCGCTCCTGGCCCTTGACTTCGCCACCCGCGCCGACCCTGAGCACCCCGCCTTGCCCCCGGCGGAGGTGGCCGCCGCCCAAGACTTCTTGCTCGACCGCCTCGCCCAGCTTCACGGCTGGGAAGGGGACGGCACGGCGACGGCGGCTTGGCAGCACCGAATGCACGAGCGCGAGGCGCGACGCCCCCGGGGGGTCCGGATCGGCCGCCTGCGGGTGCTGCGCCTCGCCGCGGCCGACCCAACCCGCGTGAACGAGGCCCTGCGGCTGGCGAAGGAGTCCCGCGAAGAGGCCGAGCGCCTGAGCGACATCGAGCTCCTCGACCGCGCCTCGGCGACCTTGGGGGAGCTGCTCTACCGCGTGGGCGACGTCCAAGGCGCCTACGCGGCCTTCGCCCGGTCGTTGATGCTGCGTCGGCGGATGGACAACGCCGAGCGGGTGCTTCGGGGGGAGATCTCCCTCGCGCTCACGGCGTGGCGCGCCGGGCGGCACCTGGAGTCCTCCTTGGGCTGGCGGCGGGCCATCGGGCTCAGCGCTGAAGGCCAGCTCGCCGAGCGCGCTGAGCTTCATGTGGGGTTGGCCTTGGCTTTGGCGGCGATGGAGCGCCGCGAGGCCGTAGACGCCGCGGACGCCGCCATTGAGCTCGCCTTGGCCAGCCGCCAGGGGCGAATCATGCAGCGCGTCGCGCGGCTCTGCGGGGAGGTCGCCCTGCTTCGCCGGGACACCGCCCAGGCCGCTGAGGCCTTTGAGCGCGCCCTGCAGATGGTCGAGGGCCTGCCCTTCGACGCCGCCGAGACCGTCTCGGTGTACGCCGGTCGCCTCGCCGCGGGCAGCGCCACCCACGGTGAGCTCGACGCGGCCTTGGAGCTTCTGCCCTCGGCTTTACAAGACGGCGAGACGACCTGGCAGCTCAAGCGCCTCATCGACGCCTGGTTCTTTCAGCCCACGGCGCGCTGCTCTCAGGAGGCCTGGGACGCCTTGCTCATCGCCGCCCGCGCGCGTGTGGACCTGCCCGCGGAGCGCCTCAGCGCCCTCGTCCTCTTGCGGGGCTGAGCGGGGCGGGCAGCGCCCTCAACACCCAGAGAAAACAAGGGGAGGTGGCGAACCACCTCCCCTCAACCTGTGAGCTGTAGGCCCTGCTCACACGACCTGGCTCACTTGGTGAGCTGGGCCTCGCCCGTGTAGTAATAGGTGAAGTAGTAGCCGGCGTAGGCGTAGTCGATGATGCCACCCACATACTTCACGGTGTCGGTGCTGGCGTCGAACTCGGCGTTGGCGAACGACGACCAGCCGTAAGTCCCGTAGTACAACATCGACGGGCCGTACCCGTAGTAGTCGTCGACGTAGCCATAGGAGTAGGAGAGGTCAGTGGCAAAGCCGGAGCAGTCATCGGTCACGGTGCTGGACGCGGCGTCATACGCGAGGCTGACGTCGAAGGCGAAGACGCAGTCGGGGCAGTCCGTGGTGGACGGCGTGCCCGTGACGTCCCAGACGACGTAGCAGGTGATGTTGCCGGGGGAGAGCGAGGCGTCGTACTGGTAGGTCTCGACGCCGTCGTAGCTGGAGTAGAGCGGGTCAGCGTCGGAGTCCGAGTCGGTGTCCGAGTCGGAGTCGGAGTCGGCGTCGGCGTCGCCCTCGGCGGTGTCGTCGGTGACGGGGGCGGTGTCGTCAGTGGCCTCTTTGTCGCCAGCGCAGGCGAAGAGGGCCGAGGTTCCGAGCAGAGCGAAGATCAGGCGAAGGTTCATGGCGTCTCCTTGTGGGGTCCACCCATTGTCGCCGTTTTGAGCGCGGCCTGCAAGGCAGATGTCGTCTTCTCAAGGAGTTGGCGCCTGCCGCGACATCAACAAGGCGGCCTCACCGTCGCGATAGTAGCCCCTCTCGCCTTCTTGGGATCACGCGCACCCGCCGCTCATCCAGGGTGACGGCGGGCAGGTTGCGGGCGCCCCTCGAGATGTGTGCCCGCAAGCGCTCACCGGGTGAGCTGGGCCTCACCCGTGTAGTACCGGGTGTAGTAGTAGGTGACGTAGTCCGTGTAGTAGCCGCTGTAAGCGTAGTCGACGTAACTGCGAGTGCTGCGGTACTTCAGTGTGTCGTTGCTGGCGTCGAACTCGGCATATGCAAAAGCGTACCAGTACGTTGAGCCCGCATAGTCATACCCCACCGATAGCGCGGGGTAGCCGTAGTAGTCCTCAATGTAGCCGTAGGAGAAGGCCAGGTCCTCGGCGACGCACCCCGCGTTGTCCGAACCGGTGCTGTTCGCGGCATCATAGTACAGGGTAACGTCGAAGGCGAAGAGGCAGTCGGGGCATTCAAGGGTCGAGGGCGCGCCGATGAGGTTCCAAATCACGAAGCACTCACGATTGCCTGGCGTGGTCGAGAAGTCGCGCGCATATCTCTCAACCCCGTACCAATGGGTGTAAGGCTGCAGAGTCAGTCGTCCACGCCGGCCTCAGTCCTCAGCGTCGCTGTCCTCACCGTCGCTGTCCCGTCCGCTCGTGGGGGCACCCGAGTCAAGAAGCTCGTACTTCACGCGGCTCCCAGCACAAGCGAGGGTGAAAAATGCCAACACGAGCATCGCGGCGCGGACTGTCTTCATAAACAACCTCTCAGCGAGCCTGGAAGACTCTTTTGATATCTTACGCAGGCGGTGGTCGCCAAAGCGGAGGTCCGATCGGGCGAAGGCGCCTCGTCTTCTTGGCCTCACGATAAGGCCGCCGCGCAGGCGGGAGTACACCAGGCAGCGCACCTCTTCTCAAGGAGTTGGCGCCTGCCGCGACATCAACAAGGCGGCCTCACCGTCGCGATAGTAGCCCTCCCGGCGTCCGGTGATCACGAAGCCCGCGCGCTCATAGAGGGTGATGGCGGGCAGGTTGGAGGCGCGCACCTCCAAGAGCGCCTCTCCGCCGCCGCAGGCCGCGCACAGCGCCTCCAAGAGCGCGCGCCCCAACCCTTGGCGACGGTGGGCGGCGCCTACGGCCACCCGCAGGATCTGGGTCTCCCCGGCGACCTCCCAGCCCAAGGCGTAGCCGAGCACGGCGCCGCTGAGGTCTTCAGCGAGCACCAGCCGCGCCAAGGTCGATTGGGCCTCGTCCGCGATCTCACGCTCGGACCAGGCGCCGGTCATGGCGCTGGCCTCTAAGGCGGCGAGGCTCGGCACGTCGTCGAGGGTGGCCGGGCGCAGGCGGAAGGGGGGCGCGCTCACAAGGACTCCAGGCCTTTTGGCGGCGGCGGCGCGTCGGGGAGCCCCACCACACGCACGGGCACGGCGGCGCGGCGGGGGGTCATCCAGGCCTCGTAGCGGGCGGTCCAGGCCTCGGGGTTCTCAAGCAGCGCCACGGCGCCCAGCGCGCGTAAGGCGTACCGCTCGGCGACCATGCGCCCGTAGATCTGCTCCCTCAGCCCGGCCTCGTCGTCTACCCACCGCTGCACAAAGTCTTCGTAGCCTTGCTCATCGGGGAAGGTGGCGCGCAGCGCGGCCAGGCGGGCGTCGACCTCGGCGGCGCTGGGCTGAAAGGTGGCGACGTCCCCGGCGAGCAGGCGCAAGATGCGGGCGTCCTCTAAGCGGCGCATCGGGTCGCCGCCGGGATCCTCGAAGGGGGGCAGGGGGCTCACGTCCCGGGCCGAGAGCTCAATCTCAAAGCCGAGATCGGTCTCGGTGATCGCCCGGTCGCCGACGACCTCAATCACCCGGTCTACGACTTCAGCCCCGGCTGGGCGAACCCCAGCGAAGGTGAGCGTGAGGCTGAGCGTCACGGCGGCGCTTGCCTGGGCGGCGACTTGCATTAAAGTGCGCCAAGCTCTCTCCCCGGCGCGACAAGTTGACGTCGTGTCGACGTGGTGAGGCTCGGACCCGGCGACGGCATGATTGAGGTTGAGCATCTCACCAAACGGTATGGCGCCTTCACGGCGATCGAGGACGTGAGCTTCTCGGTGCCGAAGGGTCATGTCTTGGGCTTTATCGGGCCCAACGGCGCTGGCAAGACGACGACGATGCGTGTGCTCACCGGGTTCTTGCCCGCGACCGAGGGCCGGGCCGTCGTGGCGGGCTTCGACGTGTTCGAGGACCCCGTCGAGGTCAAACGCCGCGTGGGTTACCTGCCCGAGACCCCGCCGCTCTACCGCGAGCTCACCGTCGGCGAGTACCTGCGCTTCTGCGCCGAGCTTCGTGACCTCCCCCGGGCCGACCGCCTGCGCCGTGTGGGTGAGGTGATGGAGCGTGTGGGCCTGCGCGGCTGGGAGCGCCGGGTGCTGGGCACGCTCTCCAAGGGCTATCGCCAGCGTGTTGGGCTGGCCCAGGCGCTCCTGCACAACCCCCCCGTGCTCATCTTGGATGAGCCCACGTCGGGCCTCGACCCCGCGCAGAACGTCGGCGTGCGGGAGCTCATCGCGGGCTTGGCGGGGGATCACACGATCATCCTCTCCACGCACATCTTGCCCGAGGTCGAGGCGCTCTGCGCCCAGGTCGTGCTGATCAACAAGGGCAAGATCGCCGCCTCCGGCACCATGGAGGCCGTTCGTGCCCAGGCCGCCCCGGCGTACTACCGGGTGAGCCTTCACGCCGCCGGGGTTGAGCCCGCCGCCGTGGCCCGGGCGGTGGGCGCCTTGGCCGAGGTGAAGGTGGTGCAGCCCGACGGTGAGGCCCTGCGGGTCGAGTCCGAGCCCGGCGTCGATCCTCGCCCGGCCATCGCCAGCATGGCCGTGGGCCGCGGCTGGGGCGTCTCCGGCTTAGAGCGCACCATCCCCACCTTAGAGGAGGCGTTTCTGTCCATCGTCGGCCGGGAGGGCGCGTGACCGCCACCTTCGCGATCCTCAAGCGTGAGCTGCTCACCTACTTCGTGAGCCCCCTCGCGTACGTCTTTCTGGGCGTGTTCCTGTTCTTGGCGGGGGTGTTCTTCTACCTGGGCATCGCGCTCACCGGCGAGGCCAGCCTGCGGGTGATGATGGGCAACGTCTCGATCTCGCTGATGTTTGTCCTGCCGATGCTCACGATGCGGCACTTCGCTGAGGAGCAGAAGACGGGCACCTTCGAGATGTTGATGACCTCCCCCGTCTCCCCGGTGGCGATCTTGGTGGGCAAGTGGCTGGCGTCGTTGACCTTGTGCCTGTTGATGCTCTTGGGCACGGGGCTCTTCGTGGCCATCTTGGCGTACTACGGTGAGCCCGACTGGGGCGTCATCGCCACGTCTTACCTCGGGTTGTTCTTGACCTGCGGCGTGTTCTGCGCCGGGGGGCTGTTCGCCTCGTCGTTGACCGACGATCAGGTGGCGGCGGGCATGGGCGGCATCGTGCTGTTGATGCCGTTGTGGCTCGTGGGCAGCGCGTCGAGCCTCGTCGGCGAAGAGTGGCAGGCCCGGCTTGACCACCTCGCGCTCCTGCCGCACCTGCGCTCGTTCACCAAGGGCGTGATCGACACCGCGGATCTGTCGTACTTCGCGCTCCTCACCTTCGGGTTCCTGTTCTTGACCTTCCGCACTCTGGAGTCCCGGCGATGGCGCTGAGTCGTCAATGGCGCCGCCGCCTCGCCTATGGCGGCAACGCCACCCTCGTCACCGGGCTCGTGCTCGCGCTCTTGGGCGTCGTCTATGGCGTGGCCGACCGCAACCGCGCCCGCTTTGACTTCTCTTCAGACAGCGCCAACCAGCTCCAGCCCGACACGCTCAAGAAGCTAGAGCTCTTGGCGGCGGACGGCCAAGAGGTCGAGGTCATCGCCTTCTCTTCACAAGAGGGCAAAGCCGACACCTTCTTCCGAAACCGGGCGATGAAGGACCTCCTCGCCGAGCTCGACGTTCACTCGGCCACGGTAAAAACCCGCTTCGTCGATTTTGACCGCGAGCGCCTCACCGCCGAGAGCCTCGGCGTCACCGAGTACGGCCACCTCGTCGTGCGCCGCGGTGAGCAGCGGGTCGACCTCAAGGCCCGGGAGATCTTCCGCAACCAAGGCACGGGTGCCGAGCGCTCTCTGGAGTTTTTGGGCGAGAGCGCCTTCTCCCGCGCGGCGGCGCAGCTCCTCTCCAACCGCCGCAAGGTCATCTACACCTTACGCGGCCACGGCGAGCTTGACCCCGACGAGCGCGGCCCCGGCGGCCTCTCCGAGCTCAAGGCCCTGCTCGACCAAGAGAACTACGAGCTCAAGCCGCTGGACTTCTTCTTTGACCGCGAGCGCACCGGCGCCCCGACCGTGCCCCAAGACGCGGCGGCCTTGCTCATCGCCCGGCCCAAGGCGGCCTTGACCGACGCAGAAGAGGACGCGCTCATCACCTATGTCGCCAGCGGCGGCGCCGTGGGCATCTTCTGGGATCCCGGCGCGCCCTTGCCCGATCTGGTCGAGCGCCTCGGCGTCACCAGCCCAGAGGGCGTGGTGATGGACAAGCTGCGGGTGTTCCCCTACAACGACCGCCCGGTGCCCACCTACGGCGGGCACGCCATGGTCGAAGATCTCCGCGAGGAGCGCATCGTCACCGTCGTGGCCCACGCCGCCCCGGTGCGTGTGCCCGAGGAGCTCCCGGCCTGGATCACCCCCAGCACGGTCTTACGCACCAGCCGCGACGGCTGGATTGACCGCGGCGGGGTGCTCGACAAAGGCGCGGCGGTGTACGAGCCCGACATCGACCTCATCGGCCCCGTAGACATGGCCGTGGCCTTAGAGCTCAGCCCCGGCCAAGGCGGCCTGGTGAACGAAGGCAAACGGGTGAGCCGGGTGCTGTTGATGGGCGACGCCGACGCGCTCTCGAACATGATCATGGGCGAAGGCCCCGGCAACCCGAGCTTCGCGGTGAACGCCGCGCGCTGGCTCACCTGGGACGACGCCCGCCTCGCCGTGGTCGGCAAACCCACACGAGTTCGCCGCCTCGCGCTCACTGAAGAAGACCAAGGCCGCATCCGCTGGCTGGTGCTCGGCCTGCTCCCCGCGCTGAGCATCCTCGCGGGCGGCGCGGTGTGGGCCAACCGTAGGGGTCGATGATGAAGGCGTTCCGTGGCACGATCCTCGCGGCGGCGGCCCTGCTCGCGGTCCTGGCGTTGGTGAAGGTGTTTGACCCCAGCCCTCCGCCGACCAACAAACGCGGCGACCTAGAGCGCCCGCTGTTCACCTTCGAGAAACAAGAGCTCGTGCGGATCGTCGTCGAGCGCCCCGACGGCGTCACCGTCGCCCTAAAAGAGACCCCGTCGGGCTGGATCATCGAAGACTCAGGCTTCACGGCCTCACGCACGATGGTGAACCGCGTCAAGCACCAGCTCCACGACCTCACCGCCCGGGCGATGGTCGTGGAGACGACGGAGGATCTCGCGCTCTACGGCCTCGGCAAGCAGGCGATCACCGTCACCCTCACCCTGCGGGATGGCCGCGAGATCAAGCTCCGCGCGGGCGACCCCAACCCCTCCGCGGTGAGCTACTACATCCAGCCCTTGCCCGGCGACGCGATCTACACCGTGAAGAAGTCCGCGGTGGACTACTACTCCTTGAGCCTGGAGGAGTTCCGCGAGCGGCGCTTCGCCTCGTTTGAGACCAAAGACGTCGCCAGCCTAGAGGCCGAGCTTGAGGGCGGTCGCCGCCTCAAGATCCAGCGCGCCGGGGAACAAAGCTGGGACATGCTAGAGCCCACGGCCATGGCCATCAACGCTGATGACGCGAAGTCGCTCTTGGGCCGGGTGACGATCTTAAAGGCCCAACGTTTTGTGGAGGATCTCCCCGAGACCGGCGGCGACCTCGCCAAGTACGGCCTGGATGCGCCTCGGGCGCGCATCACGCTCACCTTCGGCGGGCGCGACCCCCTCACGCTGCGCGTCGGCGCCCGGGTGCCCGACTCCACGCCGGATGAGCCCTTGGCGTACATGCTGATCGAGGGCGACCGCACGGTCTACGCCGCCCGCGAGGCGCTCTTAGAGGACTTCAACGCCGACACGGCGAGCTTTCGTCTGCGCCGCTTCGCCCGGATGGAGGGCTTAGAGGTCACGCAGATCAGCGCCACGATGCACCGCCCCGCCGACGGCCAGCCCGACGACCCCACGGGCTTGGTGACGCTCAAGTCCGTCTCCGACGTGTGGCAGTGGGGCGATGGCCAGCCCGTCTCCGGCTCTACCCCGCGCCGCTTGGCCATGCGCGCCGCGGGCTTAGACGCTGAAGAGTTCGTCGATGACAGCCCGTCTAGCCTCACGCCCTACGGCCTCGACGACCCTCTGGCGACGATCACCCTCACCGATCTCGGCGGGCGCACGATCACGCTGTTGATCGGCAAAGAGGGCCCGGCCCGGCAACAAGAGGGCGAAGAGCGGCCGATCCCCCGGGTGTACGCCAAGCTCGCCGATGAGGCGCCGGTGTACCTCGTCGAGCGCTCGGTGCTGGAGGTGCTCGAAGACGCCCTCCGGGAGCAGAGCCGCAAGTCCGACAAAGACGTCGACAAGGCCCAACGCCGCGAGGCCATCGACGTGGAGCGGGGCGACGTGGCCCCCGGCGCGGCGGGCGGCGAGGCCAGTGAAGGCGATTGAAATAGATTTCAGTCACCATCTCGCCGCAGAAGAGTTAGATCGCTGCGTTCGGTTCGACCTCTCGACCGACCGAGCCAGATCCCTCGCGTGAACCGCGGCACACTCGACATGGCAGAGCCCAAGACATGAGCGTCACAAGCGTCATCCAGTCCCCGATGGGACGTGAGTTCCTCGACCGCTACATCTTGCCATTTGAGCGCCCTGCAGAGCTTCCCGTGCTCGTCCCGCCGACGACGACGAACCCCGGGCGAATGGACGCCGCTTTTGACTACTCCCTCCGTTTTGGTCTCGCGGCTCGGAAGCTGTGCGCGCCCCCGGGGCAGCTCACCGCCGAGTCCGCCGCGTTCCTCGTCGGCCGCACCGACCCCATCCTGGGCCGTGACCTCGCCCGGCGCATTCAGCACGCCCGCAGCCTCCTCGATCTGCTCGATGATGACCTCGTGCTCTCCGAACAAGCGGCCGAGGCCTGCTTGTCTCTGGCCTGCCTCGACGGCGTGGTGCGGGGCAGCTCCATCCACGAGATCGACCCCCCTCGGGACCAGATGGAGATCGACGAGCTTCGCCGTCTGTATCAGGTGATCCCCTGGGAGTCCTTCGAGCCTACGGATCTGCTGCTCTTGGGCCCCACCTTCGGCCTGGGCTCGGAGATGATCGGCGGCGCTGAAGCCGATCTTTACCTCGACGGCACGATCATCAGCGTGAAGGTCGGGCGCAAGACGGGCGTGACCCGCGACACCATGCGCCAGCTCATCTGTTACGCCGTGCTCTCCCGCCGCTACGGCGTCGATCGCGCCGCGGGCATGCCCCCGGTGGAGTACGTCGGCGTGTACATCGCCCGGGCCGGGGCCTTCCGCTACTTTGAGCTCGACTCGCTCATCGACATGGCGAACCTCAAGGTCATCGAGCGTGGAATTCGCCTGGTGAACGACGGCGTCGATCCCGCCACCTGGGGCTCCTGAGCCATGCCCGCGGCGCGTCTCACCACCCTCGCGGCGTCGGCGCTGTTTGGCGCCACGCTGATGGGTTGTGGGGATCCCGCGCCGCTCACCCCGCCCTCACCAAGCCGCCTCAGCCTGCTGTTCACCGGCCACGTCATCGGTGAGATCGAGCCCTGTGGGTGACCGAAGAACCCTCTGGGCGGTCTGTCCAGGCGAAACACGCTGCTGATTGACGCCCAGGCCAAGGGCCCCGTCGTCGTTGTTGACGCCGGGTACCTGTTCTGGAAGTCTGAGACGATCCCCGAGGCCGAGCGCGCCCAGCGGGCGCTGAAGGCGGCGCTGCAGGCCGAGGCCTACGCGCTTTTGGGCCTCGACGGCTTCACGCCCGGCGCGGGAGATCTCGCCCTCGGCGTAGAGACCTTCACCCAAATCACCACCCCGCTCAACGTGCTCGCGGGCAACCTCACCTGCGGCGAGACGACCTGGCCCGGGGGCCGTGTGGTTCAGCGTGGGGGCCTCAACGTGGGCATCGTCGGTGTGGTCGGCGCGGACGAGGCCGCCGGGACGCAGGGCGCCTGCGCGGTGAGTGACCCCGTCGCCGCCGCCAAAGCCGCCGCCGCCAGCCTGGGCGACGTCGACCTGCTCATCGCCCTGCACACCGGCGGCGCGAGCCTCTCGGCCAAGCTCGCCGAGGCCGTGCCCGGGCTAGACTTTGTCCTCGACGGCAAGGTCGGCGCCAGCTTCCCCGAGCCCCGCCCCTTGGCCGGGGGCCAGGTGTTTGAGCTCGGCGCGGGCGGCCAAGGCAAAAAGCTCGGCGTGTTGAGCCTGGAGCTGACCGAAGGCGCGACGGCCTGGGACGGCGAGGCCGCCACAGGTGAGCTAGAGCGGCGCATCACCCTCGCCAAAAAACGGGTAACCGAGGCCGAGGCCGCGTTGGCCGGGGCGGCGGACACAAAGTCCAAAGACCGGCTCGCCCAGCGGCTCCAGACGCTACAGAAGCAGGTGGTCGAGCTAGAGGCCCAGCTCGCGGCCTTGGCCCCCAAGACGTCCGGGCCCACGAACCGCTTCTCTGTGGAGCTTCTTGAGCTCAGCGCCAAGGTGCCCGACCACCCGCCCACCCAGGCCCTCGTCGCCGCCACCTTGGCCCAGCTAAACGGCGTCGCCGCCCAGCCCGCCGCCGCCCAGGCGCCCTCCCGGGCCTTCGCCGGGAGCGAGGCCTGCCGTGCCTGCCACCCCGCGGCGTTCACCCAGTGGTCCACAACGCCCCACGCCCGGGCCTATGCCTCCCTGGAGGCCGTGAGCCGCGCGAACGACCGCGACTGTGCGTCATGCCACATCACCGGGGCGTTCCACCCCGATGGCCCCCAGGGCCCCGAGGGGCTGAGCCCGACGCTGCAGAACGTCGGCTGCGAGTCGTGTCACGGCCCCGGCCTTCAGCACAGCGCCGCCCCGGCGGACCACCCCATGCGCGCCGAGGTGGCCCCCGAGGTGTGCACAAGCTGCCACGACGGCGACCGCGACGGCGGCCGCTTTGACCCTGCCGTCTACCGCCCCAAGGTTCTGCACGGCGGCGGCGGCTAACTCGCCTCGCTGAGGCTGCCTCTGCCCCGCCGGGCCACCACCCACAGCCGGTCGGCGGCCCGGGTGATGGCGACGTGCAGGAGCTGCTTGTCGCTCGGCCCAAAGTCCGCGGGCTCGATCAGGAGCACCCCGTCAAACTCCAGGCCCTTGACCTGATGCACGTTGGAGACGAGCACGCCGGGCAAAAACGTGAAGTCGGCCCGAGACGCCCGGCGCACCCCGGCCACGCCCAAGGCCTCTAGGCGTTTGGCCCAGGTGTCGGCGGTGGCCCGACCCTTCGCCAGCACGGCGACCAAGGCGTTTGGCCGCGCCGCCCGAAACGCCGCCAGGGCCTTCACCACCTCGGCGGCGGCGTCTTCGCCCTCAAACCACTCCACGGGCTCGCCGTCCCGGGCGGCGATGACCGCGGGATCCGCCGAGGGCCCCTGACCCAAGGCCGCGATGGCCAAGGCCATGATCGGCCGCGTGGAGCGATGCCCCACGGCGAGGGCGTCTAAGCGCACCTCCACCTGCCCCGTGAGCCGGGAGAGCAGGGCCTCAAAGCCCTCAAACTGCGCGTCGCTGAGGATCTTCTGCGCCGGGTCTCCGGCGATGGTCACCGAGCGCCCGGCGTCTACGGCGTCCACCAAGGCCTCGATCTCCACCGTGCTCAGGTCTTGGGCCTCGTCGATGACGAGGTGGGTGTAGAGCCCGGCCCACACACAGGGCAGCTCGGCGTCGGCCTGGCGTTTGAGCTGGCCCAGGCGCAACAACAGCGCGGCGTCCTCCCAATCAAACACGCCCTCTTGGGCGAGCTTGGCCTGGTGTTTTCGTGCGGCGGGCAAGGCGCTGTGAAGGGCAGGGGGCAGGGCCTCGCGGCACAGCGCGTCGTCGTCGAAGAGCGTGTAGAGATCACGGCCATGGTCGATGAGGCGGCGGCGCAGGCGCTCCCACCACGCCCCGGGCTGGGCCTTGCGGAAGGCGGCGATGCGCTTGAGCCCCACGCCGGGGGTGGCCTCCAGGGCGGCGCGTGGGCCCTCGGGGAGCTGCTCCAAGAGCCAGGCCACAGACTTCTCGCCGAGGGTTCGCACCTGGGCGGCGAGGAGCGCGCTCACGGCGGGGTGGCGCTTGAGCCGGGCCACGGCGGGGGTGGCCTGGGAGCGAAACTCGGCGTGAACGTGGCCCAGGCGCAGCATCCGCCCGGCCCAGCCATGAAAGGTCTCCACGCCCACACCGGCCACGCCCAGATCGGGCAGCACCTTGGAGATGTAGGTCTGCAGGGCCTTGTTGAACATCACCACGAGCATTCGGTCGGGGCGAAACCGCGCGGCGTCTTGGAAGTGCAGGTAGGCGATGCGGTGCAGGGCCACGGTGGTCTTGCCCGAGCCCGCCCGGCCCCGCAGGAGCACGATGCCCGCGTCGGCCCGGGTGATCACCTGAAACTGCTCGCGGGTGATGAGCGAGACGATGTCCGGCAGGCGGTGGTCGTCCCGAGACTCGGCCCGGCTGGACGACGGCGCCCCGAAGCCGCCGTCTGGGCGCAGGCGCAGCGTCTCTTCACCGCGCTGCACCTCCACCAAGGCGCCCTCCCGCAGGTCTACGCGGCGGCGGGTCAACAAGACCCCCTCCCGCTCTCGCCCGGCGATCTCCTCCTCGTACTCGTCGCCCTCGTCATAGGCGTAGTAGAGCTGGCTAATCGGCGCGTCCCGCCAGTCGCAGATGGTGAGGCCACGCTCCACCACGCCCACCTTGCCGATGAGCACCTCTTGGCGGCGTTTGGTCTCGACGAGCACCATACGCCCGAAGTACGGCGTGCCCGGGGACACCTCGCGGCTGCGGCGGGCGGTGCGGTGGCTCTGCAAGCTGCGGGTCGCCTCCTCCAAGGCCTCCTCAAAGGCCGCCCGCTGGCTCACGTCGCCCCGGGCGTTCGTCCACTCCCGGTGAAGCTCGCGGGTGCGGGTGACCAGCTCGGTCTCCCGGGCGCCCTCTTGGGCCTGCAGCGCGCGTAAGGCGGGCAGCACACGGTCCAGCACCTCCTGCTCTTCAGCGACCAAGGCGGGTTGGGCGTGGCTGTGGGTGCTCGTGGTGATCATCGTCTCTCCAAAACGTCACGATTCAGCGCGCTCAAAACGGGTGCTCCGAGAGCACGAGCACCTGGGTAGAGGGTCGGCGCGTCGGCGCCTCCGCGTAGGTGTCCACAGACCGGGCGACGTCCACCCGCAGCACCAGCAGCTCCTTGGCCACCAGCCGCAGGCCCAGCCCGGCGCCGATGGCCAAGGTCTCCGGCGGCGGCGCGTCCCACAGCCACACCTGGCCGACGTCCACAAACGGCGCGAGGCTCCACGCCCAGGGCGCGCCACGAACCGTGTGCTCAATCACCGTCACCCGCAGCTCATGCTGGGTCAACGCCACGCCGTCGCCGCGCAGGCGCTCTTCAGGCAGGCCACGCAGGGTCCAGCGACCGCCCAACACGCCGCCCCGGCTGAGCCCGGCGAAGGTGCTCATCGTGAAGAACGGCTCCTCGCCAAACCGCGCGTCGACGATGAGGTTTGACGCCCAGACCACCCGGCCGCCCAGGGGCACCGCGCCGCGCAGCCCCAGGTTCACGCCTTGATAGGCCCAGTCCGAGCCGATCCACGGCGACGACACCCGAAACGCTGAGGTCCGCGGCCAGGCCCTTGTGGGGGTTGATCTCGTCATCGCGGCCCTCGTAGATCACGCCCACACCGAGCCACACCAGCCGCCCGCCTTCAAAGCCCAGGGGTTGTTCTTGGCTGAGCCGGGCCTCGGGATCTGCGCTCACGCCCTCACGCTGCACGTTGAGCGCGCCGAACACCTCAAACGGCCCGGGCAGCCCGGCGCGGGCGTCGGCGCGCAGGAGCCACCGCGACTGCTCCCAGAGGTCGTGCTCGGCCTCTTCGCTGCGCGCGCTCTCCGGGCCGAGGCCGTAGTACGGCGCCCGGGTCCAGGCCACGCGCCGGGCGGTGACCATCAGCCGCCAGCGTGAGCCGCCCAAGGCCGGGAGATCCGCCCGCAGAAAGTGGTTCTGGTAGCCGCCGGTCGTGAACAGGAGCTGCGTGGAGAGGTTCGCCCGGTACGGCGTCTCGCCCGACGGGTCGGGCAGGATGACCTGGCCAAAAGCGCCCAAGCCCAGGCGTAAGTTCGAGTCATAACTCACAAGCGGCAGGGCCAAGAACACCGGCTTCGGCGGCCTCTCAGGCTCAACCTCGCCGTTGACCTCCCCAGCGAAGGCGGCGGCGAAGGTGAGGGGGATGAGGAGCGCGCAGAGGGACACAGCCCCGCCCTCTATCCTCCCGACGGTCGCCGGGATAGGCGGCGCCCACGCTGGAGCCGTACATGTCCCGGGTCGTCGTCGTGTTTCTGATCGGGGCCATCGGCATCTCGTGGGCGGCCATCTTCGGTCGCCTCGCCGCCCCGGCGCCGCCGGTGATGGTGGCCTTGTGGCGCATGATCTTCGCCGCGCCGTTCTTGGTGGGCCTCGCCCTGGCCCGGGGTGAGCTGCCCCGGGGCCGCGACGGCTGGGTGCTGCTGGTCGGCGGCGCGCTGTTCGCCTTGGACCTCACCCTCTGGTACACCTCCCTGACCTTGACCTCCATCGCCAACGCCACCCTGCTCGTGAACACGACGTCGTTGAGCATCGGCCTGTGGAGCTGGTTCACCCAAGGCGAGCGCCTGGGCTGGCGGTTCTGGGCCCCGGCGGCCTTGGCCTTGGGCGGCGCGGGCCTCGTCGTGCGGGCGGACTTGGGCCAAGGCGAGGCCGTGTGGGGCGACGTCTTGGCCATCTTCGGCAGCTTCGCCTACGCCGCCTACCTCATCGTCGTGAAGCAGGCCCGCGCGCGCTGCACGGCCTTGGGCGCGATGGCCATGGCGACGGTGGGCGCCCTGGTGAGCCTGCTGGCCTACGCCTTGGTGATGCGGGTGCCCCTGACCGGCTACCCGCCGAACGCCTGGTGGTCCTTCCTCGGCTCGGCCTTCGTCACCCACATCCTCGGCATGACCTGCATCGTGTGGAGCCTACGTTACCTGCGCTCCACCTTCGCGGCCCTGGCGCTCTTGGCCCAGCCCGTGGGCTCCACAGCCTTGGCCTGGCTGGTGCTGGGCGAGGCCATCGGCGTCGAGCAAGGGCTCGGCGCCTTGGCCGTGGGCGTGGGTGTGGTGCTCTGCGCGCGGGCGGCGGGGCGGGGGTGAGCCCGAGCGGCTTTGCGCCGCTCAGGGCGCTCAGTAGCTGTGGCGCTTGCAGAGGTTGAAGAAGTTGGTCATCAGCTCCACGCCGTGCGGCCCTCGCAGCTCGGGGTGAAACTGTGTGGTGTAGATCAAGCGCTCCTTGTGTTTGAGCACCTGGTACTTACAGCTAGCGGTCTTGGCGAGCAGCGAGAACTCAGGGCTAGAGATGACCTCGTCGTGGTGCCAGAAGACGAACTCCGGGGCCGTCGGAAGCCCGGCGAAGATCGGATCGGAGGGCGTAAGCACCGTGATCGGGAGCGTCTTGTCGTATTCGCAGTCTTTGTCCGTGGGGCAGCCGCTCATGTGCGCGATGGCGCCGCCAAAAGCGACTGACATGATCTGGTGTCCACCGCACACGGCGAACATCGGGATGGTGGTGTTGTTGATGAGGATCTCTTCGAACTGCGAGATGCTGGGCGTGCTCTTGATGTAGTCGGCCCACTCTGCGGTGTTTCCGCTGATGAACCACGCCAGCACGTTGCCCGCCTTCATGCTCTCCAAGGACGAAGGGTTAGAGACCACGTCGCCATACCACACGTAGTTGACGCTGCAGCCCGGCGCGGCCTCCTCGATGGCGCCTCGTTTGATGGCAAAGTCGCCTTGACTCGCGCTCTTCTGATGTTCGATGTCGATGTACCAGATGACGCTTCGAGTGGCCGCCTCCTCGCCTTCTTGGCCAAATCCGCGGGTCGTGTAGAGCGAGGCGGCCGCCGCGCCGGTCAGCTTCAGAAACGTACGCCGTGTGGGTCTCATGTTCACCTCTGCGCGACGGTACCGTACGGCGATTGTCGAGTCAAGAAGGACCATACGCGCGATAGAGGCCCTGGGGACGAAGGCCCTGGCGAGGAGGTGGTTGGGCGAGGGGAGGGCGATCGTGAGCGCCTGGCTTCGGGCCCCGGCTCAGCCGTTGGGCCTCGCCGGGGAGTTGACCGCGGCACCTTTGGCGGTAGCCGTCGGGGGGGGGTGAGGGTCGACGGGCGTTTATTCTCTGGAGAGCGCCGCCGGCTCAGCCGATCGGGGTCGCCGGGATCCCTGAGAGCGCCACTGGCTCAGCCGTTGGCCCTCGCCGGGATTCTTGAGAGGGCCACCGGCCCAGCCGATCGGGGTCGCCCGGACTCACGAAACCGCCACCGGCTCAGCCGATCGGGGTCACCCGGATTCCCGAAACCGCCACCGGCCCGGCCGTTGGCCCTCGCCGGGATTCGTGAGAGCGCCACCGGCCCAGCCGATCGGGGTCGCCCGGATTCCTGAGACCGCCACTGGCTGGGGCGTTGGCCCTCGCCGGGATTTGCGAGAGGGCCACCGGCCCAGCCGATCGGGGTCGCCCGGATTCCTGAAACCGCCACCGGCCCAGCCGATCGGGGTCGCCCGGATTCCTGAAACCACCACCGGCCGGGGCGTTGGCCCTCACGAGGACTCGGGCGAGGGCGACCAGCCCAGCCGTTGACCCGCGCCACAGGCGTCTGCGCGGTGTTCAACCGGCGCGGCCGTGCGCCCCGCGACGCCCCAAGGCAGAGGTCGTTCAGCCCGCGGCCTCCTTCGATGGCTCAACGGACGGTGGCGCCACGACGGGAGCGGTGACATCATGGTCGGAGCCCCACGGGGGCGCGTTTGGGTCCATCTCGATGACCATCGCTGTTCAGACCGCTTAAAGCAGGAGCTCGTCATGCTGTTTATTCTTCTTGTCGCCTGCGCAGGAGACACCGCCTCCGAGCCGTTCTCGGGCCCCAACCCGTGCTTTGAGGATCGGGTCGCCGTTGGCGCCGAGGACACCCCCCTCGGCTTCTCCGCCGCGGACGTGGTGGATGTGATGCAGGCGAACCCGTCCGCCGAGATGGCCTGGGACTACGCCATCTTCGACATCGGGAGCAGCGTCACGGTGACCGTCGTTGGGCTGGATGGAGAGGCCTCGCTGGTCTCGGTCCCAGGAGGGGAGAAGTGCGCGACTCTCCCCGCGGAGCTGCTCGCGGTCCCCACCGAGTTCACCGTGAGCCTGGCCGACGGTGCGCTGGTCAGCACGTTCACCGAGGAGGTGTTCGCTGAGGCCGCGACGCCTGACGGCGTGCAACTGTGGGACAGCGAGACCGGTCAGGACTGGCCGATGAGCGTAGACACGGCGCTGGACGCGGAGATTCGGGACTGGCTCTTGGCCGAGCACGGCGAGACCAGCGACCCGGAGGTCGTGCTGTGGTTCGGCGGATCCAGATCGACCTGGCAGGACGGGAGGCTGGCGGTCGAGATCTTGGCCGACGACGCGGGGATCGGGGCCTGGCACGGTGCTTGGTCGTTGTAGGCCGCGCGCGGGCGGCGGGTGGGCGCTCACCCCTCCACCCACCACCCCGTCACCGTGTGCCGCACCCCCTCCCGCACCGGCTCCACCAGATGCCAGGTCTCCGGCCCCGGGGCGAAGATCAGCAGCTCCCCGAGCTGCGGCAGAAAGCGCTCGTGCGCGGTGAAGGTCGGCTCGCCCCCGTGAAGCCCCGGCGCCCCAAAGGTGATCGCCCCGCCCTGGTCCGCGCGCCAGTCGGGGCACAGCCCCAAGGAGAAGGTCGCCTTGTACCGCCGCCCGTCGGGGTGCGGCCCCATGTGGTCGCCGGGGCCCAGACGCCAGGCGTTCATCACCGCGCGCTCGGGCAGCGTCAGGCCCAGCACCCCGCCGATCAACGTCCGCAGCGCCGGGTGGGTGAGCAGGTCCCACAAGCCGCCCCCGGTGAGCGGCGCGCGCTCGGCGTGAACCAGGGCGGTGTCCAGCCGCGTGTAGGGCAGGGCCCGGGCCTCCTCCAGAAGCGCCAACGAGGGGGCGAAGCCACGCAGGCACAGGCGCGCTCGTCCGGCGCGGCGATCTTCAGCCAAGGCGCGCCACGGGGCGGCGCTCCGCCAGAGGGGGCTCACCGCGTCGGGCAAGGCCTCGGCGAGGGACCAGTCCACGGGGGCGAGGGGCGGGGGGCTCGCGCCCAGGTCGTAGGCTGTGCGTAGGCGGGCGGCGATGATCCGCTCCCGCAGGGCCGCGGCGGCGGGGCCCTCCTCCAGAAGCGCGCCCCGCAGCCGCGTGGCCAAGGCCGGGCTGGGCGAGCCGCGCTCAAGGGCCGCCGCGTCCTCAGGTGTGAGCCGGAGGAGCTGGTCCAACAGCGGATCATAGAGGTGGTGACCCCCATCGGGCCCAGGCAGACGCACAAGCTCAGAGCGCAGCTTCATCCCTCGGAGAGTACAGGAGCCGCGAGCGCCCCGCACACAGCCGCCCCTCCGTCCTGTAGACTACGCGATCATGGCCCTGCACCCAATCGCCCGTCGTGTCGCCGCCGCGCTCACCTTCGCCCTGCTCCTTGTGGGCGGTGAGGGCCTCGCCCAAGACCCGGCGTCGAGCCCGGGGCTGCCGCCGGGCATGCCCGAGCGCCTGCAAGGCTCGCCCTTTCTGCCGCCCACGCGCACGGGCCCCAGCCTGCACGTCGAGGTCACGCCGTATGACACCCCGGCGCCGATCCCCGACGTCGACGCCTTGGTGTTCCTCGCCGGGCGGCCGGGGGAGCTGTTCTCGTGTATGGCCGGGGCGTTCGTGGACGAGTTCGGCCAGGTGAAGGAGGTCTTCACCCGCGGCTGCCCCATCGCGTTTCGCAACACCGCGCTGGACACCATGCGCCGCTGGCGCTTCAACGTGCCCACCTTGGGCGGGCGCGCGGCGACGGGGCGCTACGAGGTGGAGCTCATCTTCGTGGGCAGCTCCGTGATGGGCCACACGCCGATCCCCCCCGGGGCGGTGCTCGTGCGCGCCGAGCCCATGGCGATCCCGCTGTGGCCCTCGCCGCCCAAGCTCCGCGCCAAGAGCCGCGCCTGGCTCGACGATCAGGGCCTCGATGGCTACCGCTGCAAGATACGTCTTCAGGTAGACGACATGGGCGCGCCCCAGCATATCAACGTCATCGACTGCCCCGGCCCGCTGCATGTCGATGTGCTCAGACGCGCTCAGCGATACGGTTTTGACGTGGTCGGCGCCACCCGCGGCGACGGCACCACCTACACCCTCGATCTTTGGCTCAACGCCGAGGACGACGCCTGATCGGGCCCACGGCCATTTGCACCCCCTGGGGACGAATGGCATCCTTCGGGGAGTTTCACAAACCGGAGGTTCCCCCATGATCGGTCTTCTCGCGCTCCTCGCCGCCTGTAGCCAAAGCCCCGTCGAGCTGCTCGTCCCCAGCGCCCAGGCCCAAGACGCCGCGGCCCCCGCCGCCCGCCTGTATGGCCTCGGCGGCACGCTCTATGTCCAGGTCTACAAAGATCCCAACACCATCGCCGCCGCCGCCGCCCACGACCACGTCGTCAAGGCCAGCGGGTGGAACGGCTCGGTGACCTGGGACGCCGCCAACCTCGCGGCCTGCAAGGTGCAGATCACCGTGCCGGTCTCTAGCCTCTCCGTGGACGAGAAGGGCCTGCGCGAGCAGCTCGGCTACGACACCTTCCCCAGCGACTCCGAGCGCGCCGACATCAAGACCGCCATGCTCAGCGACGCCCAGCTCGACTCGGCGAAGTACCCGAGCATCAGCTACCAATCGACGAAGTGTGAGCAGAGCGGCGATCTGGTGAACGTCACCGGCAACCTCACCATCCACGGCGTCACCAAGAGCGTCGTGCTGCCGATGTCGGTGAAGGCCGACGCGGTGAACTTCTCGGCCAAGGGCTCGATCAAGATCAAGGCCAGCCAGTTCGGCATGACGCCCTACTCGGCGCTCTTCGGCGCGGTCAAGAACCAAGACACGATGATCTTGGTGATCGACGTCACCGGCAAGCCCCGCTGAGCGGGTTCACAACGGATGAAGGGCAGAGGCGCGCGGCGGGTTACCTGGGCTGGATGAGCCGCCGACACCGCCGCATCGAGCCCTTCGCCGTCCAGATCACCGCCCTTCGCCCGGGGAGCCTGGGCTGGGGCCTCAACGAGGGTGAGCCCGTCGTGGTGCGCGGCGCGCCCCCGGGGGCGGTGGTCATCGCCCAGCCCTTCCAGAAGAAGGCCGGCGTCATCCACGCCCGGCGCGGGGCGCTGGTGCAGGCGCCCCCTGACGCGGTGGCCCCGCGCTGCGCCTTGTTCACCTTGTGCGGTGGGTGCTCGCTGCAAGAGATCCCGCTCAGCGCCCAGCGCGCGGCGAAGCAGGCGATGGTGGAGACGCTCCTGGGCGATCTCTCCGGCGTCACCGTCTCCCCCGTCGCCGGGGAGCCCGAGGGCTACGCCTACCGCAACAAGGTCGAGCTGAGCTTCGGCGCCCGGCGCTACGTCTCCGAAGGCGACCGCGCCGCCGGGGCCCCCGACGAGGGCCGCTTCTTGGGTTTCCACGCGCCGGGCCGCTTCGACAAGGTCGTGGACGCCCCGCGCTGTGAGCTGGTGAGCGAGGGCCTCAACGCGCTCATTCAGAGCGCCCGGGGCCTCTTGGAGCGCTCGGCCCTGCCGCCGTGGGACGCCCGGGCCCTGCAAGGTTTCTGGCGGCACCTCGTGCTGCGGGAGTCTTGGGCCGGCGGGCGCCTCGTCGGAATCTACACCTCACCGCCGCCCGAGGGCCAAGAGGCCGTCGCCGAGGCCGAGCTGCACGCCTGGGCCGAGGGCCTGCCGGAGGACGTCGTCGCCGCCTGGTACGTCAACCCCCGCACCGGCGACGCCGCCGTGGGGGATCTCCGCGCCGCGCTCAAGGGCGAGCCCGCGCTCATCGAGCGCATCGGTGAGGTGGCCTTCCGCCTCAGCCCCACGGCCTTCTTCCAGACCAACACCCCCGCCGCCCGAGCCCTCTACGAGCGTGTGGGCGAGGCCCTGGGGCTGGTGCCCGGCGCGCGGCGTGACGCCCGCCTGGTGGACCTGTACTGCGGCGCCGGCGCCATCGGCCTCAGCCTGGCCAGCCGCGTGCGAGAGGTGCTCGGCGTCGAGCTGAACCCCGAGGCCGTGAACGACGCCCGGGTCAACGCCGCGCTCAACAACATCCCCGCCACGTTCATCGCCGGGGCCGTCGAGGACGTGCTGCCCGCCTTGGGCGCCGATGACCTCGCCGTGGTGGATCCGCCCCGGGCGGGCCTGCACCCCAAGGCCTCGGCCTGGCTCGCCAAGCAGCGCTGCGCGGCCTTGGTCTACGTCGCCTGTAACCCCGAGTCTCTTGCGCGAGATCGCCAGCTCCTCGCCGCCGGGGGCTGGCGAATGACGGCGTTATGGGGCGTTGACCTCTTCCCCCAGACCGGCCACGTCGAGCTCGTCGCCCGTTTTGAGCGTGTGGACCAGGCCGGGCAGCCCAGCGAAGCCTGAGAGCTCACGGCCCAAGAGCGCGACGTGAAGCCCGGCGGCTTTGGCCCCGGCGGCGTCGGCGTCGGGATCATCCCCGACGTGCAGCGCCTCTTGGGGCAGCACGCCGAGAAGCCCGCAGGTCACCCAGAACGCGGCGCGGTGGGGCTTCTCGACGCCCAGGGCCCCCGAGCAGACCACTCGGTCTACCCGGTCGCTGAGCCCCAAGGCCGCCAAGGTGCCCGGCAGGCGGGTGTCCCAGTTGGAGAGCACGGCGAGCTTGAGCCCGGCGGCCCGAAGGGCGCTCAGCGCGTCCACCACACCGGGGTTCACCCGCCACGCCGAGGCCTTGGCGAAGTGCGCGTAGGCGGCCTCAAACAGGGCGGGATCCGCCGAGCCCGTGGCCTCCGCGACCACAAAGCGCCAAAAACGCCGCCCGTCGCCCCGCTGCCGAGGCCCAGGCCACGGCGCGCGCATGGCGGCCTTAAACCTGCGCCCGATCTCCTCCGGCGCCCGGGTCACCCCAAACGGCGCGGCCAGGCGGGCATAGCTCACGCCCACGGGCTCCACCACAGAGATCAAGGTGCCCGCCGCGTCGAGGAGCACCGCGCGGATCACCCCCACACCTCTCGGGCCACTCGAAACGTGCCGATGTGCGCGGCGACGGTGGGGTGAATCGGCTTGTAGTACCCGCCGCCCATGCTCAAGGCGACCTTGGCGCCCTGGGCACGACAGGCCCGCATCACCCGGCGATCCCGCTCGGCGAGGCCGTGCAGGCTCAGGCCCAGGCGGCCCAGGCTGTCACCCTTGAGGGGATCCGCCCCGGCGATGTAGAACACCAGCTCGGGCTCAAACGCCATCACCTGGGGCAAGGCCTTGTCCAGGGCGCGCAGGTAGGTGGCGTCGTCGCAGCCATCGGGCAGGCCCACGTCGAGGGTCGAGGGCGGCTTGTGAAAGGGGAAGTTCTTCTCGCCATGCAGCGAGAGCGTGAACACCGCGGGGTGGCCCCCCAAGATCGCCGCCGTGCCGTTGCCCTGGTGAACGTCGAGGTCCACCACGGCGACGCGGCTCACGGCGCCCCGGGCGAGGAGCTCCAACGCCGCGCAGGCCACGTCGTTAAACACACAGAACCCTTCCGCCTCTCCGGCCTTGGCGTGGTGGGTGCCCCCGGCGAGGTTCGCCGCCACGCCGTCCTCTAAGGCGGCCTCGGCGGCGGCGAGGGTGCCCCCCACCGACGCCCGACAGCGCGTGATGAGCGCCGGTGTCCAGGGGAAGCCGAGGCGGCGGATCTCCGGCGCGCTCAGCGTGCCCGTCGTCGCCGCGGTCACATAGGCCGGGGTGTGGGCCCGCAGCAGCACGGCGTCCGGGGCCAGCGGCGCGGGCGCGAGCCGGTCCGCGGTGAAGAGGCCCTCGTGGAGGCAGGCCTCCAGGGTGAGGGCGTACTTCTCCATCGGGAAGCGGTGCCCCGGCGGCAGAGGCACGGGGTAATCGTCGAGGGTGAAGGCGCGCATGGGGTGGTGGACGATCAGGCCGGCGCCCGGCGCGGGAGGCCGTCGTCATCCAGGCCCCCGATCGTCTGCCCGGTGAGCTGAAGGTAGGCGATGCCGATGGCCGCGGACTGCACGAGCATCATGGCGAAGGCGCCGATGACCGGGACGTTGCTAAAGATGATGGTGAGGCCGATGATCGCCACCCACAACAGCAGCATCGTGCGCCAGGACGACCGGAACAGCTCAATCGAGCCCTGAATCGCCTCCAAGGGGCCAAGACCACGGTCGACCATGAGGTAAGGCGCGAACAGCGCCGCGACCCTGAAGACCAACCCCGGGATGAACCCCAGACAAAACAGCGGAAACGTGATGAGCAGGTCCAAGAAGAACAGGCCCATCGCCGGGCCGGGGGTGCGGGCGTAATGAAAGATCTCCCAGTACGTCGTGGGCTCACCGCGCAGCGCGAGCAAGCTGAGCCGCGCCATGCCCAAAGGCGCGATGGCGGCGATGTACATCATGGCCAGCCAGAACACCAAGCCCAAGAGCACCACCGGCGCGAGCACGAGCAGCATCATCGCGCTGTCTGGGTTGCCCCGCTCGCCGCGCTGAAGAACGCGACGCCGAAGACGCCCACAAACACGAGCGGCATGATCAGCACAAAGACCACCCCAAACACGCCGCCAAAGTAGACGAGCGCTGAGCCAATCCAGGCGTGCCAGTTTTTGCTGAGGTGGTTGAAGGCGTCGCCGAGGCCGCCGCCCACGGTGAGCGGTGCGAGGGTCGTGTCCATGGGTCGAGTCTCCGACAAGGGTCGTTCACTGAAGCACGAAGCCCCCGCGCCAGAGAGCGGATGCTCTGCTGACACGAGGGCTGTGGTGGCAGGCGGGGATCAGAACCCGGCGTTGCGCAGGAGGCCGTCGTCGCCCATCTTGCCCGCGGAGCCGCTGAGGCGGAGGTAAGCGATGTTTTGGAGCGTGAACAGCACGATCGGGGCCACGAGGCCCACGAAGGGGATGATGTTCAGCAAGCCGACGACAAACTGGCTCGCGAGCAAGAACAGGAGGATCGGCACGGGCTGGGCCTGCACCATGGCGATCGAGCCCTTGATGGCGTCCACGGGGCTGCCGCCACGATCGGCCATGATCGGGATCGCGAAGGAGCAGGCGAAGGCGAAGAGGATGCCGGGGATGACACACAACAACGAGCCGATGCTCGTGCCGATGCCCACGAGGAACAGGAGCAGCACCGCGGGGATGAAGTTCTTGAACTCGCCCGTGATGACGTTAGAGGGGACCTCGTCGCCGCGCAGATTCATCTGCACGGCCTTCGTGAGCCAAGCAGCATCGGCGCGATGGCCCCGAGGAAGCCGAGGTAGAGCACCATCATGAACAGGCCGAAGAGCATGCTGATGATGCCGCCCGCGCTGCCCGCGTTCTGCGCGACGAAGCCAACGCCCATGCCGCCGACGCCGCCCAAACACGCCATGAGCAGCGCGCCACCGAACGCGACGCCGATGAAGGTGAGGTAGGGGCGCACATACTTGCCCCAGTTGTTGCTCAGGTGTTTGAACCCGTCGCCGATCCATCCGCCGATGTCGACCTGCACGCTTCCGGCGCTCTGTTGTAAGTCCATGTGCTCTCGTCCTTGTTGTCTTTGGAGTCAGGGGGTGCGGCGGGGAGCGTGGGTCGCCCCGGCCAGCCGAGCGCGGAGAGCCGCGCGTCGAGCATCGCCGGAAAACGCGCGAACCACGCCGCGTTCAGGGGAGAAGGATGCGGGAGAGGGTACAGCCGAAGCGGCCTCCCGCGCAAGGTGATGTCGAGGTGGGACTCGTAACGATCCTCTCTGGCCCAGTAGCCTTGAAGGCTGGGGGCGAGGGCGGGCTCGGCGAGGCCAAACCACAAAAACGCGTCATTCCCAAGCGTGATGAGGGTGTCACCCCTCCACAGCTCGGCGATCAGGGTGGCCACGAGGGGGGCGAAGCGGCGCTTGACGCCCACGCTCCAGGCCTTGTTGTCGGTGGGCTTAAAAGGCACGGTGTTCGCCCAGAACACCCCCTGGCCGATGGTGATCGCGGCGCGATCGTCAACACAGGGCCCGCCGCACGCGGCGCGATGGAGCGCGTCCCGCACGAGGCGACCGCCGCGGCCGATGAAGGGCTCATTTTGAAGCACCTCATCCCGGCCAGGATCCCGGCCAAAGAAGCCCAGCGGCGCGTCGAGGCTCCCCGAGCCGAGCACGGTGGGATCACACACCGAGCGCCCGGCCTCTTCATAGACCGGGGCGTCAATGTCCATTCCCCCTCGCGCGGCCTCGGCGGAGAGCTTCTGGAGGAGCTCTGCGTAGCTCACCCGGCGCGGTCCAGCGTGTCTGCGATGAGCTTGTCGTCGAGGCCCATCGAGCGCCCGAGCTTGACCACGTTGTCGCGGAAGATGTGTACGCCGGCGAAGGTGGAGAGCAGGCTCACGGCGACGTCGCTCACGGCGCGGCCGACATCCCCCGCGTCTACGCCGAGGCGCCGACCGTAGTCTTCGAGTACGGCGCGCTCGGCCTCAGAGAGGCCACCATCGGCGAAGGCCACCAGGGCGAGGCTCTTGAGCAGGGCCTCTTTGAGCGCGGGGGTGTCGATGGCGCTGAGATCGGGGGTGGAGGTTCGGTCGTCGATGCTCGACTCAAACTGCTCGATGAGCGCGACCTCCTGCGGGTGGGCGCCGTCGCTCTGCGCCATCTGGCGCATGGCTTCAGCGATCGTGATCGCCGCACGATCGCTCAGCTCGGGCAGGTCGTTCATGATCTCACGCATCGATTCCTCCTTGGCGGGCCACTCTAACCCGGTTTTGTTCACAGGGGGTGTCAGTCAGAGCCATCGTCGTCATCAAGATCGTCGGGAGGCCGCTCTAAGGCGCCAAGCACGGCGCTGAGCGCCTCGGGGCTCACGCCGGATCGCAGCGCGTCGGCCCGGGCGGTGAGGCGCAAGGCGTAGAGGTGCAGGAGGCCGCCGCCGCCGGACGCCGCGCCGAGGCTCTCCGCGAGCTCCTCAAAGCCGGGGCCAAACAGGCGCTTGCCCTCGTCAAAGACCGCGTCGATGCGCGCCTCGTCAAGCCCGGGCCAGAGATCCGTCGGCGCGGGCAGGGGGCGCCGGAAAAACGCCGCGCCAGCGATCACCGCCATGCCCAAGAGCCAGCCCGCCGGGCCGACCATCCAGCCCAACAGGAGCCAGAGCACCATCACCCCGATGGAGATCGCGGCGGCGACGGTGCGCGCGCGCTGGGCCTGGCGCCACGCGAGCTGGCGGGCTCGCCCGCGGCGTAGGCCCTCGGGGCCAAGGCGGACGAGATCCTCGAGAAACAGCAAGGTGCCGTCTGGGGCCTCATAGCCGCCAAGCCAAGGCTGCCAGAGGATCCCCGCCTCACGGGCGGCTCGGCCCAACGCGGGCTCTAAGACGGGGGCCTCGGGCAGCTCATGGGCGCGGGGCCAGGTGGCGTCGTCGTGAAAGCGGCGCAGGGCCTCGGGATCACACTCCAAGAGCAGCTCGGGCTTGGGCGCGATGAGCCCCAGGCGCGCGTGAAGCCAGCGTCCAGCGGGATCTTTGTGGTAGCCCAGCGCTCGCAGACGGCGGGAGCTCTCATCCAGCTCAGGCAAGGTCGTCTCTGCTCCCAGATCAGCGCGCTTCGTGATGGACCGTTGGCGAATGACAGGATAACAGGCCACCCCATGGGCATTCGAGAGACCAAACGTATCGCACGCCGCACCGCGATCGAAGACGCGGGCCTGCGGCTCTTCTTAGACGACGGCTACGACCGTGCTTCCGTCGAGCGCATCGCCGCGGCGGTCGGTATCGCGCGTGGCACCTTCTACCTCTACTATGAGGACAAGCAGGCGCTGTTCAACGCGCTCTGTGAGCGACTCTACGCGCCGATCGTCGGCGCCTTAGACGCCACGGCCGAGGCCCTGCGCAACGCCGCGTCGCCTCAAGAGCAGCAGCTCTTGTTCCTTCAGATGGCGGCGAACCTCGCCGGGCTGGCCCCGACGCTGCGTCCGCTCCTGATGCTGCACTTCCGCGAGGCCCACAGCGCCGGGCCCTCGGGTGAGGTCGTGGGCATGTGGACGAGCCGTCTGCAAGAGCGCGCCGAGACGATCCTCACCGACGCCCGCAACCGTGGCCTCATCCGGGATCACGACGTGCGCACGGTGGCCTTGGCGATCATCGGCGCCGTCGAGCGCCTCACCTGGGCGTGGCTCAACGACGAGTCCCGGGTGTACCGCGACACCGTGGCCCTTGAGCTCTCGACGGTGTTCTTCCGCGGCATTCACCCCGACGAGACCTGATCGTCGGGGCGCTCAGATCAGCTCGTAGCTCAGCGCGACGGGCTGGCCATCACGGGTGATGTGCAGCTCCAAGGTGTCGCGGCGGCGCAGCTTGCGGTACGCCTTGAACGCCTGGGGGATCGTCGTGACCTCGTGGCGGTTGATCTGGGTCACAACATCGCCATTTCGGATGCCCGCGGTGTGCAGCACACCTCCGCAGCGCACACGCTTCACGACGAAGCCGTCCACCTCACCGCTCGGCGAGCGGTTCCAGCTCACCCAGGCGAGCTTCTCGGCCTCGTTGAGGTCGTTGAGGTAGAGGTCGACGAGCTCCTTCTCAATGACGTAGTGCTGAGCGCTGACCTGGCGGATCTCGGGGCTGGGCTCTAAGCACTTCTTGCCGCGCTTCTTCTTGGGGCTGGCGTCAGCGACGGCGTCTGCGGGCTCGTCCGCGGCGGCGTCGCGGCGCGGGCGGCTGGGCGGGGGCACGAGGCGCGGCGGGAGCGGGCGCTCAACGGCGTCGCTGGGCAGGGGGGCCGAGGCGCTTTGGCTGGGCGCGGCGGCCTGGGGAGCGGCGGGCGCGGCGACGGGCACGTTGGCCTCGGTCTCTTCGCCGTCAGCGACCAGCTCCGGGAGGTACACCACCGAGACGGCGGCGCGGGGGCGATCCTCAACCTCAACCTTGGGGCCGTCGTCGAGGCCGAGGAGCGCCAAGGAGATGAGCCCGACATACAGGCTCGACGAGGCGATGGAGGAGAGGGAGATCTCAGCGGCGGCGCGAAGGAGCGACATGGGGGCTCCAAAGAGGAGAGGGGCCAACCGCGGAACGGTGGCCCCTCTCGACTTATTCACCCTCGGGGATCACCCCGTGGAGGACCGCGCTGGGCTCAGCCCTCGGAGTCGGGCAGCGGCGCGGAGATCGTCACGCCCATGGCGCGCTCGATGCTCGACCGGATGCGCTCAGGACCGTAGCCGTGGTCCACATGAACCCAGGTGACGTTCCCTTGCTCACACGCGGGCCGCAGGACGTGATCGATGTTGTGGCCGATGAAGCGCCCCAACAGGATCAACATGTCGGTGCCCTTGTTGCGGAGGTGCTTCCGCAGCGCCAAGAGCTGGTTGCGGCGGTACTCTGCGGGCATCCACTCGAGCTCGGAGAACTCGTAGGTGGCCTGCAGAGCCTCACGCATGGCGTCACGCGGGGCGCCGCCGATGAGGATGGCGCGTTTGCCGCGGGTGGCGCTCCACAACGGCCAGTCTTCAGGGAGCGGCGTCGGCGACTCCTCAAGCTCAGCGGCCTCATCGGCCTCTTCTTTGGCCTCACGGATCTGGTCGCGGATCGTGCGGCGCAGACGGCGGAAGGCGGGCTCGTCGAGGTCGTCGTGGAACGGCGTGACGAGGCGCACGAGGCGGGGGTCGTCGTGGCGCAGGCCCTCGTTGAGGGTGGACTTGAGCGCGCGCTTGACCTGAGAGAAGACGGCGTCTCGGGCTTGGTCGGGGGCGTCGAAGAGGTCCTCTAAGAGATCCTCAAGCTGCTTGAGCAGCACCTCGGCGGGCTGGCGCGGCGGCGGCGGCTCGGCGAGCATGTCGGCCATCTCGGCCCAGTAGATGTCGGCGTCGTTGGCCCAGGAGCCGTGGCGCGCGGTGTGGCCGCGGGCGAGGCCGTGAACGAAGCCGGGACGCTCACGCTCGGAGAAGCCAGAGAGCGCGCGGAAGCAGTCGTCGAGGCGCTCGTCGTAAGGGGCGATGTCCTCTTGAACCGAGCGCAGCCGCGCGGTGAGCATCGCCACGAACAGGCGCTGGACGTGTTTGGGCCAGAGCTTCCAGACGGACTGGCGGCCCGTGATCGCCCGCACGCGGCGCTCTTCCTCTTCGTAGTCATCAAGCGGCGGACCCAGCGCCGTGAGGATCTCCGTGAGGCGATCCGCCCAGCCCGCGACGGGGCCGGTGTCGTAGGGGTTGGCCGTGACGCCCGCCGAGTAGTGCCGGGCGAGGGTCTGGATGTCGTTGTCGCTGGCGATGGGGCCCAAAGACGGCGCCCGGGGCGGGGCGGCGTGGTAGACCGCCGGCTCGGACGGGCGCGAGGATGAGGTGGCGGGATCCCCCGCGGCCTCGCCGGGGCCGATGAGGCGCAGGCTGCCGCCCGCGGTCACCCAACGAAGCAGCAGATCGAGAACCTCACCGCCGAGCGCCAGACGCTTCGCGGTGAGCTGCTGATTCAAAGCCTCAGAGCTGAGGAAGCCGGGCATCGGCGACTCACGCATGTCGCGGAGCTGATGCGCCTGGTGAAGCGTGAGATAGAGCCTAGCCTCCATCTCGCTAGCGGGGGGGAGGTTCGTAGAGTTAGGCATGCTGGTCGGGTTCTCGTTCACCTGACAGTCTCTGGAGAATCCCAACCCACGCTCGCGAAGAATGGCGCGCGCGCGACGAGCACGGGGAGGGGGTGAAGGATCTTGTCTCGGACCTCGGTGCGCGTTGGCGCAGAGAGTTTCCGGCCGAGAGACGGGCCTCTCGGAATGGCATCTAACTTGAATCCCAAAGAGGCGCCCGTCAAGGGGGTACCCTGGGTTGATGATTCAGAGGGTCTCTGGATCCGCGAGGAGCACAGTGAATGGCGGCGAATGAACGAGGCTGGCCCTGGCGGGGTGTAGGCGTTCTTGGGCTTGTGCTGGGGGGCTGATGGTGGGCGTGGCGCGCGGAGACGCCCGGAGGTGCCCGTGAAGGAGACGCCTCCCAAGGCGCCTCAACGCCGGGCTCGGGCGCCGGTCGGCCCGACCGTGATCGCGCCGCCGTCGCTTCGGCCAGTGGGCTACCTAGACGCGCCTAGAGAAGACAGCCAGATGGGTGAAGCGGCGCCGGACGATCACCGTGCGCTGCCGGGCCGAGGCCGCGCTCTTGGAGGCGCTCGCGGCGGTCGTCGTCGATGGGCGGGGTGCCGTTCGCCGTGGAGGGGAGGAGCTCGTGCTCACGGACATGGCGGTCGTGGGCACGATGATCTTGGTGCCTGAGGGCGCGGCGACGATCCAGGCGATCTGGGCCGAGGCGGAGACGCCGGGTGTGGGACGCTGCTTAGAGGAGCCTCTGGCGCTGCCCCCGTCAGGCCTGGTGCGCGGGATCATCAAGAACCTCACGCGCTGGCCCCAGGCCCGGGTTGTGGTGCGGGTGTGTGACCTGGCGGTGCGCCCGTCGCGGGATGGGCGCTTTGAGGTGATGGCTCCGGAGGGCGTCTGTGACGTGTTCGCCCAGCGGAGGGACGGCCTGTTCTTCGCGAGCTCCGAGGTGATCACCCTTGAGATTGAGGCCGGGAGCGAGCACGAGCTGGAGCTGTGGCTGCCGGACTACCGCCAGGGCGGCGTCGGCATGGGCATCGTCGAGCATGACGAGGGCGTGCTCATCGAGCGTGTGCTCGACGGCGGCGCCGCGGCGGAGGCGGGGCTGCAGCCGGGGGACGTGGTGCTGGAGGTGGACGGCGTGCCCGCCGCCGCGCTCACCTTGGAGGAGTTTGTGCAGGTCACGACGGGCGAGGCCGGCACAGACGTGGAGCTGATCATCTCGCGGGGAGAGGGCTCCGATCGGGAGGAGTCGATCTACCTCCTCGATCGGCGCGTCATGGAGTGAGTCAGCGGCGGCGGCGGCTCAGGCCGAGGGCGCCCAAGAGCGCGAAGAGCCCGGCGGTGAGGCCGCTCGGCGGGGCGTCCGCGGTGGCGCAGTCGCAGCCGCCGCCGCCTTTCACCCAGCCGTCGCCGGTGTCTACGGGGTCTGTGCCCTCATCCAGATCGTCCTCGGGGTTGAGGGGATCGGTGCCCTTCTCCACCTCGTCGCCGTCGTTCACCGAGCCGCCGTCGGTGTCGGGGTTCAGGGGGTCGGTGGCATGGGTGTTGATCTCGTCACCGTCGCTGAGGCCGTCGTCGTCGCTGTCGCTGTCTAAGGGATCGGTGCCGAGGTCGTACACCTCGTCGCCGTCAATGAGGCCGTCGTCGTCGCTGTCCGCGTCGTCGGGGTCGGTGCCGAGGGCCTCCTCTGCCACGTCGGTGATGCCGTCCTCGTCGCGGTCGCTGAGGTCGTCGTCGCGGTTCAGGGGGTCGGTGCCGTCGAGGGTGACCTCGTCGCCGTCGCTGCGCCCGCCGTCATCGGTGTCCGCGTCGAGGGGATCGGTGCCGTAGACGCTGAGCTCTTCGCCGTCGTTGAGGCCGTCCTCATCGGTGTCTGCGGTGAGCGGATCGGTGCCGTGGGTGTTGAGCTCGTCGCCGTCGTTGAGGCCGTCGCCGTCGGTGTCCGCCAGGACCGGGTCGGTGCCGGTGGTGTTGAGCTCTTCGTCGTCGTTGAGGCCGTCGTCGTCGGTGTCGGTGTCGATGGGGCTCGTGCCGTGGGTGTTGACCTCGTCGCCGTCGCTGAGGCTGTCGCCGTCGGTGTCGGCGAGGAGCGGGTCGGAGCCGACGTCGTAGGCCTCTTCGCCATCGGTGAGGCCGTCGTCGTCGGTGTCCGCGTCGTCGGGGTCGGTGCCCAGGGCCTCCTCGCCGACGTCGGTGACGCCGTCGCCGTCCCGATCGCTCAGGTCGTCCTCACGCACCAGCGGGTCGGTGCCGTCGTAGAGGATCTCGTCGCCGTCTACGCGGCCGCCGTCGTCGGTGTCGGCGTCCAGCGGGTCGGTGCCGTAGCTGTCGAGCTCTTCGCCGTCGTTGAGGCGGTCGTCGTCGGTGTCGGCGTCGAGCGGGTCGGTGCCGGTGGTGTTGACCTCGTCGCCGTCGCTCAGGCCGTCGCTGTCGGTGTCGGCGGTCAGGGGATCGGTGGTGTGGGTGTTGACCTCGTCGCCGTCGGTGAGGCCGTCGTCGTCGGTGTCGTCGTCGAGGGGGTCGGTGGAGTGGGTGTTGAGCTCGTCGCCGTCGGTGAGGCCGTCGTCGTCGGTGTCGGCGTCGAGGGATCGGTGCCGGTGGGTGTTGAGCTCGTCGCCGTCGGTGAGGCCGTCGTCGTCGGTGTCCGCGTCGAGGGGGTCGGTGCCGGTGGTGTTGAGCTCGTCGCCATCGGTGAGGCCGTCGTCGTCGGTGTCGGCGTCGAGGGGGTCCGTGGCGTGGGTGTTGAGCTCGTCGCCGTCGTTGAGGCCGTCGCCGTCGGTGTCGGCGTCGAGGGGGTCGGTGCCGGTGGTGTTGAGCTCGTCGCCGTCGTCGAGGCCGTCGCCGTCGGTGTCGGCGTCGGTGGGGTCGGTGCCGTGGGTGAAGAGCTCGTCAGGGTCGGAGAGGCCGTCGCCGTCGGTGTCGGCGTCGGTGGGGTCGGTGCCGTAGTCGTTCACCTCTTCGCCGTCTTCGAGGCCGTCGCCATCGGTGTCGGCGTCTTCAGGGTCGGAGCCGGCGGCGGCCTCCTCGTCGTTGTCCAAGCCGTCGGCGTCGATGTCGTCGTCGCAGGCGTCGCCGAGGCCGTCGAGGTCGAGGTCGCCTTGGTCGGCGTTGGAGTCATCAGGGCAGTTGTCGTCGAGGTCGGCGATCCGGTCCTCGTCGGTGTCATCCTCCCAGTCGAGCTGCACGTCGAGGAGGCGCACGGCCTGGCTGCCGTCGCCGCTGAGCGTCGCGCACCACAAGATCGTGTCCGCGACGAGTGTGTCGAGGTTGGCGGTCAGCTCGGCGGCGGTGTTCGCCTCGCTCGCGGAGCTTGAGCTTGACCAAGCCGCGCCGTCCCACCAGACGTAGCTGGCGCCGTCATCGGTGGAGAGGCGGTAGGTGATGCTGCCGCCGTCGAGATCCTCGTTGGTGGTGAAGGTCGTCCAGATCGCGCCGCCGCCGGGGTTCGCGGCGTCTTCAGCGCAGATCGTCGCCGAGGTGGGGTACTCCTCGTTGGCGCCCTGAACGGAGTCGACGGGGGTGAGGCTCACGGCGTCAATGGCCGCGGAGAAGCCGCTGTCGGTGGCGGCGACGCCGTTGAAGCTGTCGGTGTCGATGCGGATTCGGCCGACGCCGCCCGCGCCGCCCGCGGAGACCGACGTGCTCGACGAGGTGACCTTGGCGCCGCCCTCGGCGGAGAGGAGGCCGCCGACGGTGCTCTCTAAGGCCGTGATGTAGATGGAGCCGCCCGCGCCGGACGCGCCGTTCGCCGAGCGGTTCGCCGTGCTCACCGAGCTGCCGTTCGCGCCCTCGGCGTCGACGGTGCCGTCGATGTCCAGCGTGCCAGCGAAGAGGAAGATGACGCCGCCGCCCGCGCCGCCTGCGCCGCCCGCGAGGCCCCAGCCTGAGCCGCCGCCGCCGCCGCCGCCGCCGCCGAAGAACAGGGTGGTGAGGTCGGCGTCGCCGTAGATCCCGCCGCCGCCGCCGCCGCCGCCGCCGTAGGGCCCGCCGCAGGAGTCTCCGCCCGCGCCGCCGAAGAGGCCTGAGCCCACGGCGCCGCCGGTCGCGGACGCGCCGGTGTAACAAGAGGAGGTGCCTTTGCTGCCGGCGCTCCCGGCGTTGCCGCCGGCGCCGCCAGGGCACGAGCTGGCGCCGCCCCCTCCGGCGAAGACGCCCGCCGCGCCGCCAGCGCCCGCGCTGCCCGCGGCCGTGCCGCCGCAGCCGGTGCCGCCGCCGCCGCCGCCGCCGCCGCCCGCGTAAGATCCGCCGCCGCCGCCGCCGGCGCCGTCATCGGAGTTGTCGGTGCCGTCGCCGCCGCCGCCGCCCGCGCCGACGCCGCCGTTCCCGCCGGTGCCCAGGGTGGAGTTGCCCGTGGGCTGCCCGGAGCCGCCAGAGCCGATGGCGGTGGTGGTGTCGGCCTTGCCGCCGTCACCGTCTACACCCGCCCAGCTCTCGCCGCCGCCGCCGCCGCCGCCGCCCGAGGAGGAGCCCGCGCTGCCGCCACGGTAGCCACGGCCAGACACGTCGATCGACGAGCTGCTGTCGACGGTGAGGGTGCCCGAGGCGCGGAAGGCCACGACGCCGCCGGTGCTGCCGTTCCAGGCCGAGGCGGTGAGGGTCGCGCCGCTTTGGAGCGTGACGTCCTCGTAGTTGGGCACCCGCTGGGCGATGACGTCGTGGGTGGTGCCGTCGTAGGCCTGGCTGAGCGCGCCGACAGAGACCGTTGAGCCGCTCACGCCGCTCACGCGGGTGAGCTCGTAGGTGCCGACGCTCGTGGAGCTGGAGGCGCCCTGCACGACGAGGAGGAGCAGCTCATCCCCCACGGCGAGGCCGCTGGTGTAGCCGCTGAGCGTGAGCGACGTGGCCCCGGCGCTCACCGAGGTGGTGATCGGCCAGGCGGCGCCGTCGCCGACGCTGCGGCTGCCGGTGGTGCTCGTCTGAAGGGTGAAGGTGGCGGCGGTGACGGTGAGATCGCCGTCAGCGCCGGTGCCGGTGACCGACGAGAGCAGGCTCGCCGCGCCGCCATCGACGGCGATGTCGCTGGGATCGTAGCTGTAGTCGGCGCGGGTGTTGAGCGGCCAGGACTCGCTGCCCGCCCAGGCGAAGGCGCCGAGCGTGAGGGGCAGGAGCAGGGCGGCGCGGGAGGCGCGGGGCTGGCGCATAGGTCTCATCCTAGAGAAGGTGGGGTGTGCGCTAAGGATAGCCGGAGTTTGGGGCGTTTAGAGGCGCCCGGCGCGGCGAAGCAGGGCTTTGATCCTCAGGATCAGCTCCTCAGGGTCAAAGGGCTTGGGGAGATAATCGTCGGCCCCGGCGTAGAAGCCCTCCTTGACGTGGGCTTTCTCGCCTCGGGCCGAGAGCAAGAGCACGGGCAGGTCCGCCGTCTCTGGGGCGCCCTTGAGCTCGGCGCAGACCTCGTAGCCGGAGCGGTTGGGCATCATCACGTCGAGCACGACGAGATCCGGGCGTCGGTGGCGGATCATCGCCAGGGCGTCGTCGCCGTCGGCGGCGGTGACCACACGGTAGTCACGCTCCAGGGCCATCTCGACCATCATCCGGATCTCCCAGGCGTCGTCGACCACAAGCACCAGGGGCGGGCCGAGGGGCGCGGGGGCCTCGGGGCTGGGCGTCGGGGAGGGCAGGGGCTCGGCGAGGGGCTCGGTGACGGGCTCAGGGACGGGATCCTCAACGGGCGCCTGCTGGGCGGCGTCTGGCCGTAGGAAGGGGTCGAGGCCACGGTCGAGGCGGTCGAGCTCTAAACGAACGTCGGTGCCGGGGACGTGGAAGATCACGCCCTCTTTGCGCAGAAACGCCTCGACGACGACGGCTCGGGCGATCTCCTCCAAGGTCGTCGCCCCCTCGGCGACCTGGCGCAGGGCGTCCTCGGCCATGGACACCAGGCCCAAGGCCCTCGCTTTGCGCCAGACCTCACTCTCGGGGCGCTCGGCGGCGATCAGCTCCCGGAGATCTTCGTTGATCTCCAACAGCTCAAACACGGCGATGCGCCCGGAGTAGCCCGTGAGCTGGCACGCGGGGCAGCCCTTCCCGGCCCGGCGCACCTTGGGGCCGAGGGGGAGCAGCGGCAGGCCGAGGCGGGCGAAGTCTTCTTCTTGGGGCGCGGCCACCACCGAGCAGTGGGGGCACACCTTACGCACGAGGCGCTGGGAGACGACGCCGGAGAGGGTAGACGCCACGAGCCAAGGCGCCACCTGGAGGTCGAGCAGGCGGGTGATGGACGAGACGGCGCCGGTGGTGTGCAGGGTGGAGAGCACGAGGTGGCCGGTGTTCGCCGCGTGAAAGACGGCCTCGGCGGTCTCGTGGTCACGCACCTCGCCGATCACGAGCACGTTGGGATCTTGGCGGAGCACGCTGCGGATCGCGGCGGCGAAGTCTACGCCGATCTTGGGGTTCACCTGGACCTGGGTGACGCCAGGAACGACGTACTCAACGGGATCCTCGACGGTGACGATGCTGCGGTGCTCTGCGTTGAGGCGCACCAAGGTCGCGTAGAGGGTGGTGGACTTGCCGCTGCCGGTGGGGCCGACGACGAGCACGAGGCCTTGGGGCTTGGAGACGAGGTGGTAGAAGGTCTGCAGGCCGTCTTGGTGCCAGCCGAGCTTGCCGAGATCCGCGCGCAGGATGGAGGGGTCGAGCAGGCGAATCACGGCCTTCTCGCCGTGCTGGCCGGGGAGGGTGGAGACGCGCAGATCCAGGCGCTGCTCCCCCAAGGTGGCGCTGGCTTTGCCGTCTTGGGGGCGGCGGGTGTCGGCCACGTCCATCCGCGCGACGATCTTCACCCGGCTCACCAAGGGCGCGGCGGCCCAACGGTCTAGTCGGAGCACCTCCCGCAGCATGCCGTCGATGCGTAAGCGCACACGAACGTCGGCCTCGCCAGGCTCGATGTGAACGTCGGAGGCGCGGCGCTCGACGGCTTGGAGCAAGAGCGCGTTGAGCAGCTCCACATAGGGCGCGGCCCCGCCGTCGCGAAGCTTGCGGCTGAGCTGGCTGGGGTCGAGCTCCAGCCCGAGGTTGGTGGTGGAGGTTCGGGCGGGGCGGGCGTCGCGCAGGAGGTCTCGGGCGAAGGCGGCGAGGTCAAAGTGACGGTAGATCGACCGGCGGATCGCGTCAGCGCTGGCCATGAACGGGCGCACGCTCGCGGCGAGGCTCGACTCAAGCTCGCTGAGCAGGTCTTGATCTTGGGGGTTCGCCATCGCGACATGCACACGACCGTCTGGGCCCCGGTGCAGGGGCAGCACGAGGCGGCGCTCGGCGAAGACGCGGGTGATGCGCTGCAAGAGCTGGCTGTCTACCCAGGTCTCGTCCAGATCGACGGTGGGGAGGCCCAAAGAGAGGGCGAGCGCCGCGACGTCGGCGTCAGCGGTGGAGATCATCTTGGCTCCAGAGTGCTGCGAGGTGGCGCCAGTCTTAGCACAGCGCGGCGCTTGGGTGGGGCGCGGCTCGTTCGCGCGAAATTGACACAGCCAACCCCACAGCGAAGAAGAAAGTCATGTACTTTTTTGCCAGAAGTGCCAACTCACCACGACCGCCCCGTCTGGCCCCTGGAGCCCCCCATGCCTCGCGCTCTCTTGCTCGCCCTCTCGCTCTCCGCCTTCGTCGCTTGCGGCAAAGACGTCGACACCGACGGTGACGGCCTCTTTGATGAGCAGGAGGCGGTGATCGGCACCGACCCGAACAAGGCCGACACCGACGGCGACGGCCTCAACGACCTGGTCGAGGACGAGGACGGCACCGACCCGCTCTTGGCTGATGGTGACGGCGACGGGTACCTCGACCCCTGGGAGCTCACCGAGGGCACCGACCCCAACGACGCCGAGAGCCGCATCTACATCGGCAACTGGCCGTACAACCCCGACAAGGGCGACTTGGCGGACGTGACCCTAGACGTCGCCGGGACCTCTGAGGGGGACCAGTTCGCGCACCTGGTGCTGATGGACCAGTTCGGCGAGTACGTGGACCTCTACGACTTCGCGGGCCAGGGCAAGCCGGTGTTGATCGACATCTCGGCGGTGTGGTGTCCTCCGTGCAATGCGCTCTCTCATTGGCTACTGACGGGAGACGACGGAGAGCTTACCGTCGAGCAGACGCACCCAGAGGTGCGGGAGATGGTGGAGTCGGGCGACATCTACTGGGTGACGGTGTTGGGCCAGAACGTGATGGGCAGGACCCCCAGCTTAGAGACCCTGGAGAAGTGGTACGAGAGCTACCCCGACCCCCACATTCCGATCTTGTCGGATGAGCCGCTGGCCTACGAGCTTTACGTGAAGTACGGCTGGCCGACGATGATGGTGGTCGATGACGGAATGATCCTTCAAAAGGACGTTCCCACGGGCGACCGGAACTACTATGGTGCGTTCGACTGGCTCGTGGAGTACCACAGCACGCTTGGCGCTGAGTGACACCGCACTTGGGATGAACGAGCGCTCTCATCGCACTTGAACACGCTATACTCCCTCCCGGGCCGCCTCGACCGCGACCTTGGAGGGAGTATGCGTTTTGCATCGCTGGTGCTGCTGCTGACGTCTTGCCTGACCACTCGGGAAGAGTACGACGCGCTGATGTTGCGCGCCCTCGACGGCGATGGGGATGGGTTCTTCGCGTTGGAGCACGATGGCTCTGACTGCGATGACGAAGACGCGGCGGTCAACCCGGACGCACGCGAGGTCTGCGACCTCCAAGACAACGACTGCGACGGCCAACAAGACGAGGGGTTCACCGTCGTGTGGTACCTCGACGCCGATGGTGACGGGTATGGTGACCCGGCGAGCCCGTTTGAGGGCTGCACGCCCCCCGCTCGGTACGTCAACCGCGCTGAAGACTGCGACGACACCGACCCCAACCTCCACCCTGGCACCCTGTGGTACTACGACGTCGACCGGGACGGGTACGGCATCCAGACGCCGAAGCAGTACGCCTGTGAGCCCCCTGACGGTTACGCCCGACTGCTCGGGGACTGCGATGACTACGACGCCGACGTCTACCCGGGCGCTGACGAGCCCTGTGACGAGGACGTCGACTACAACTGCGACGGCCAGACCGGCTACAGCGACGGCGATGGCGACGGTGTGCCCGCCTGCGAAGACTGCGACGACACGCGGGACGACGTAGGGCCCGACGCCGCTGAGCGCTGCGACAGCCTAGACAACGACTGCGACAGCGACGTGGATGAGGGCGTCAAGCTGAGCTTCTTCCGCGACCTCGACGGGGACGACTATGGCGACGCGCTCACGAGCCAGCAGGCCTGCGAGGCGCCGATTGGCTGGGTAGACGACGACACCGACTGCGATGACACCGACGCCTTGGTGAGCCCCGGCCAAGAGGAGTACTTTGAGGAGAAGAGCGACGCCGGGAGCTGGGACTACAACTGCGATGGGAAGAACGAGAAGCGGTACGGAGAGCAGGGGGGAGCTTGTGAGACCAACACGAAGACCGGCGCCTGTGAGGGGGAAGGATTTTACACGCCGGTCCCAGCCTGTGGGGCAGAGGGCAATCTTCTTGACTGCGAGGACGATTGCGCCGGGGGGTTTAGCCGCACCAACGTCACCCAACCCTGCCGCTAGCCCCCCTACTCCAGCCCATCCTCGCTGATGCTCCAGGCCCCAGATGAGCTCACCGTCACGACGACGGGCTCCTCGCGGGGCCTCGCTGAGGTCGCCCGCGGCTGCCCGCTCTGAGACACCTTCTTCGGCACCTTGAGCGGTCGCGCCTTCTTCTTCTTGTAGGGCCGGATGAGCTGAAAGCCCTCGGGCAAGAGCGTCTGGCCCTGCTTTTTCGCTCGACGCTCCGCGGCGCCGAGCGCGCGGCGCTGGGGTGGGGTGAGCCGAAGTTTGGGGATCTCCAGGGGCGCAGGGGCGGGCACGGGCGGCAGCTCGCCGAGGGTCTGGATGAGGCGCAGCGCGACCGCCGCGCGGAGGGCCTCCTTCACCTGGGCCCGCTCGGCGCGGCTCCACTCGGCGGCGCGGTGCTTGGGGATGAGGCGCATCAGCGACCTGGCCTCGGCGCGGATGGCCTCGGATCGGGCGTTGTGGGCCAAGATCACCTGCTCACGCTGCTCGTCACGTCGCGCCGCCTCGGCCTTGAGGGACATCACGGCCTGCTGGTGCGCGGCGACGGCCTCAAGGGCCTCCTCAAGCGCGGTCGCCGCTGCGCCGCGTGGGGCGGATCGGGATCGTGGCGAGTCGTCAGACACAAACGCTCCTTTCGCGTGAGGAGAGGGCCGAGGCCTCACTCCAGCGCGCCGTCCCCTAAGGTCCAGTTGGGATCCGCCGGCGGCGCCTCGACGTCCGCGGGGGTGGCGAGGGCGGCCTCCGCCCGGGCGCGCTGGAGCTGGCGTTCGCTCCGCCGATGGGCCTCGGCCCGCATCCGGCGGCGGCGCTCGGCGGGGTCTAGCTCGGGGAGGTGGACCGGCGGGATCGGGCTTGGCGGGGGAGGCAAGGGCTTGACCTTGGCCTTTCGGGCGGCGGCCTTCGCCTCGCGGGCGGCGCGCTCCTCTTCGCGGAGCATGGCGACGAACGCCCGCTGCTCGGCGGCGCGTCTCGCGGCCTGCTCCTCACGCTGGCGCTTTCGGGCGGCCAGCCGCGCGGCGCGGGCGTCGGGGGTCTCGAGTGGGGGTGAGGCGTCGTGCTCAGACATTGGGGCGCTCGGCGTCAGAGGGGGATGGGGTGGGGGATCACTCGACGTTGCCGTCGCCGAGGCTCCACGGCGTGAGGTCGACGGGCTCAGGGGGAGCCGCTGGCGGCGCTGGCGGCGCGCCCTCGCCGGGGATGGGCGCGGGCGGGATGGCCGGCGGCTTGTTGGAGCGCCGGCGGCCCGTCTTGATGGCGGGGTCGGAAGACGGTCGCCCATCTGGCGGGGGCGGCGAACCGTCGAGGGGACCGTCCATCCGTCTTTTTCACGGGCTCCTTGGGCGGGCGCCCTCTGCGGCGGGTGCCGCCGTCGGCGATGAGCGGCTCTGACGGCTCTCCGGGGCGCCGCTTGCGGCGCGGGGCGGCCTCGGCGAGCGCGGCCTCCGCCGCCCGCGCGGCGTCCATGGCCGCCTCCACCTCGGCCCGCGGAGGCCGACCCCGACGTGGCCGAGAGACCCGCGGGAGCTTGGCGACGGGCCCCCGATCGATGATCGGTCGGTCGTCGACGGCGACCACGGGCAGGTCGGCTGGATCAGCGCCGCCGGGGGAGGGCAGGCGTGTGCGGCGGCGGTCGGGGCGCACGTTCTTCGCCGCGGTCTGCCGAGGGGGCGGCGGCCGCGGCTCGACGGCGAAGGGGGGCGGCGTCAGATCGCGGTCGAGGGTGTCCCCGGAGTCGTCATGGGCGTCCTCCTCTTCAGGCGGGTTGAGCGCGACGACGGCGTGGCGCTCTCCTTGATCGTGGGGCTCCAGCAGAAACAGCCGCATCGGCTGGCCTTGGGGGCGGCGCTCGGCGCGCAGCAGCGCGTCGTAGAGGACCTGGCTGTGGGTGGCCAAGATCACCTGCACACCGACGCTCGTGAGCAGATGGGCGGCGTGGGCGACGACCTCGATGCCGGTGTCGTCGAGGAAGACGTCGGGGGCGTCCCACAGAAGTGTGCTGCCCGGGCTCAGCTCGCTGTTCTTGAGCAGTCGGGCGATCATCCCGAGCTTCAGCGAGCCCGGCGAGGCGTAGGCCCGGTCGAGGAGGATGAGCTGGCCGCGGCGGGAGACGTAGAGCTGGCCGTTTCGGGGGATGATCTGGCCGCCGATGAGCTGCTCGATGGGATCGAGCACCTCGCCGAGCGGGGGACGCACCGCGCCGCTGGTGAGCCGACGGCTGAGCATCCGTAAGGTCTCCAAGCTCGCGAGGTCCAGCGCCGCGCGGGAGGCGTCATCGGGCTCGGGCAGGAGCGTCATCAGCTCCCCCGGGGGCAGGTACACCGGGCGGCGGGAGAGGTAGGCCTCGGGGCACAGGAGCAGCTCGACCTCGCTGGGCGAGTGGCAGAGCACGGTGAACTCGAGCTCGCCGAGCCCGGCGAGGGTCAGGCTCACGCCGCAGCGTTTGGAGCCGCGGTTGTGGTGGGTGAGGCGAAGGGGGTCGCCCGACATCGTACGAAAGGCCCCGTTGAGCCCACGCAGCAGCTCGGCGGCGACATCGGCGGGGATCGGCTTGTTGGGGGCGCCATACCCCTCGGGCCGGACGAGCGCCGACATCGCCGCCCAGGCCAGCTTGAGCAGGTGGGTCTTGCCTGAGCCGTTCGGCCCGAAGATCACCGTGAGCGCGCCCGGTCGGAGCGAGGCCTCGGGGAAACGGGTGAAGTGCTCAACGTGCAGGTGTGTCAGCATGGTTCGCCTTGACGCGGGGCTGATGAATGGCGCGGAGGTCGTCTTGGAGGTCGGGGAACTGGCCGCCCATGGCGTTGTGGCGGCTCTGGCCGTCGGCGGTGGCGAAGTCGAGCAAGAGCGCCTGGCAGAGCCCGGCGTCGTGGGTCGCGAGCACGGCCTCCACAGCGCTGGGGTACAGCACAGACAGGACTCGAAGTGTGCCGATGGAGCTGGTCCTCGACTCGCTGCACCATGGCGGTCACGTTGGCGCGGTCCCGTTGAAGGTCGCGCGCCTCGCTCAAGGTGCCCTCTAGGTCCAGCGCCCGAACGAGCTGCTCGCCGGGAGACACCGGCGGGAGCAGCGAATAGATGGTGGAGAGCAGCTCGGCGTCGAGCCTCTGCGAATCGGACCACGGGATGTTGGCGTTGACGTGCGCCGTCCAGGCGGCGCGCACCACCTCGACGGCCTCGGCGCCGCTGTGCTGCCGCACCTCCTCCAGCAGGAGGGCCAAAGAGCGCTCCCCCTGGTCGTGGGCGTCGCGGATCTCGACCACCTTGTGCGCCATGAGGCTCCACAGGTGTGGGCCCCGGTCGGCCACGACCATGACGCCTTCAGCGTGCTCAAAGAGCAGATCTTCGGTCTCCAGCGGGCCCAAGGGGCGCCCGGTCCACAGCGCGCGGCGAAGCAGCCACGCGGCGGTGATCCACTCCGCGTCGGTGGAAGGGATGTGGCGCACAGGCGGAGCCTCGCCAGATGAGTGGGACGAGGCAGGCTATCGAGCAGAGGGTCACCGAGCAAGGCAAAAATTGATAGAACCGCCAATGGCGCCGACGGTGAATCTCGCCCTGCGTCCTGTCAGCGTCGCCTCTGTCCACCCGGGCAGAATATGACCTAGCGCCTTGAATCAGGCGGAGAGGTGAGCGGCGAGGAGGCCCTCGATCTGCGCGTCCTCCTCTTGTTGGGCGAGGGGCTCGCCGGACGCGGCGAGGGTGTCGCCTTGCTGGAGCTGGCTCTCCCCACGCTCGTCGAGGCGGAGCCCAAAAAATCGCGCGCCCGCCGGGGCGTCTCGGCCCAGCTCACGGAGCATAAACGCGCTGTGGGCGCTCACAAAGACCTGCACACCCGACTGAGCGAGGCGCACGAGGGCCGCGGCCATCACCCGCATCGCCCGGGGGTTAAGCTGCTCATCCGCGCCGTCGATGAGGAGCGTCGCCCCGGGTTGAAGGTGGTGGGTCAACATGAGCCGGGCCAAGGTGCCGAGCTTGAGCTGACCCGCGGAGCTGGCGCCGACCTCAAGGTGCCGCGCGGTGCCGAGCGCGCGTAAGAAGAAGCCTTGGTCGTCGTCGAGCACCACCTGGGCGCCGATGTGGGCCTCGATCGGCGCGGCCAAGGTGTTCACCCGGGGGTCGCGGGGGCCCCGTTTGAGGGGGCGCTCCAACATCTGGCAGGTGCGAAGCGTCGGCGCGTCGAGGCGACCGGCGAGGCCCGGCTCACGCACAGGCGCGAGGCTGAGGAGCTCGTGTGGCGGCAAAAACACCGGCGCGTTTTGTGAGTGTGGGGCCTTGGGGCGCTCGTGCACCTGGATGACGCCGTCGGGGCGCCCGGTCTGGTTGCTAAAGCCCAAGGTCTCGCCGTCAAACCAGCTCACCTGGGCGCTCATCAAGGCCGTGCCGCGCTGGCGGCGCGCGATGCGGCCCGGGTCGCCCTTTAGAGGCCCGAAGGCGCCGACGACGCCCTCGTGAAGCGCGCGCTGGAGGGCGGCCTCGCCCGGGTCTGGGCTCACGCTCGCCGCGCTCAGGAGCGTCCACAGGAGCTTGAGCAGGTGGGTCTTTCCGGCGCCGTTGTCGCCGTGCAGCACGTTCAGACCGCCAAAGGTGAGGGTCGCCTGCTCAAACACGGAGAAGTTCTTCACGAGGAGGGTGCGCAGCATGGCCGTCTGAGTCGCCTAAGTCATGGGGTCGCCGCACCCTAACCTGGGATTTCTTGGATCTCGCCCAAAAACCTCCCTGAATTAAGATCCATCCTCGTTTTGTAATGAACGGATCATTCTTGGGGCGTCCGCATCGGCAGGCTCAGGGTGAAGCGGCTGCCCAACCCGGGCTCGGACTCCACCGCCATGGCGCCGCCCATCCTCACCATGAGCTGCTGGGCGATCCACAAGCCCAAGCCCGCGCCGCCTGCGCGTCGGGTGTCGCCCCGCTCGACTTGGCTAAACTTTCTGAACAGTCGCGGCACGGCCTCCGGAGGGATGCCCCGCCCCGTGTCGGCGACGCTCAGCTCAAGCTGGCCTTCGCGGGGGCGGCCCTCGACACGGATGAGCCCACCCTCGGGGGTGAACTTCTGGGCGTTGGAGAGCAGGTTGCCGAGCACCTGGCGCAGCCGGAACGGATCAACCCGCGCGCTGAGCCCATGAAGCGGCGTGAGATCGAGCTCTAGGCGTTGTCCTCGGGCCTCGACGCTGGGGCGCATGGCCTCGGCGACCTCGGCGGCGAGGGGGCCGATCGCCACGTCCTCGAGCTCTAACGGCAGCTCATCCCGGTCGAGGCGTGTGGCGTCGAGCAGGTCTTGCACCAGCCGTCTCAGGGCCCCGGACTGATCCCGCACGGTCTCTAAGGCCACGCGCTGCTTGTCGGCCAGAGGCCCAAGTCGTTCGGCCAACAGCAGCAGCACAAAACCGTCGATGGAGGTCAGGGGCGTCTTGAGCTCGTGGGTGACTGTGGAGAGGAAGTCCTCTTTGACCTGGGCGATCTCCATGGCCTCGCTCACGTCGCGCAGCACGGCGATGTACGCCCGGCGCACGCCCAAGGCGCGGTTTCGCGCGGGGAACACCCGCAGCGAGAGGTGCCGCGCGCGGTCGGAGCGGGGGAAGATCGACAACGGCAGGGCGGTCTCTTCGTTCAGCGCCGCGCGAAAGAGCTGCTCGGGGAGCTCGGGGAACACGGCCTTGAGGCTCACCCCCTGATGCAGCAGCGCGCCGACGCTGGGCAGGCCGTCGAGGAGCACCGCGGCCTGGGGATTGTACTCCAAAGCGCGTAATTTGTCGTCGAGGAAGATCACGCCGTCACCCAAGGCGCCGAGCATGGTGCGGCTGCGCTCGTTTGAGCGTTGGGCCTCGGTCATGGCCTCTTGGAGATCCTGTCGCATGCGCTCCAAGGCGCGGCCGAGGTGCTCAAACTCCTGCGCGCCGCCGATCTCCCCCACCGGCTCGTCCAGGCCCCCTTCAGCGAGGCGCCGGGCGGCGACGCTCAGACGAAGCAGAGGCACGCTGAGCACCTGGCGGAGCTGCAGGGCGCTGGCGACCACGCCGACGGCGACGATCATCGCCAAGGCCATGATCAGCGGCAAGAACCGCACGATGCCGTCGGTGGAGTCTTCGCCGGGGAGCTCGTTCAGGTGCGCGACCAGGGCGCCGATCACGCCGACGAGCACCACGGCGTTGAGGGCTGAGGCGAGCAGCACGACGCTGAGTCGAAACCGCGCCGAGTCTTTGGGCAAGGCCAAGGGGGAGGGCGCTTCTTGCGAGCTTGTGGGGGGCGTGAGCATGGCGGGAGTGTACAGCGGAGGCCCCGCGAGGTGGGCTACACGGCGCGTAGACGGCCTCTGTGCGGAGTGGTCAGAGGCCTCGCTCAGCCAAACGGCGCGCGCTCCTCTTCCCACACGATCCGCTCCCAAGGCCGCGCCCAGAGCTGCAGGGCCTCGACCACGCTCGGCGGCAGGCTGTGCCCCACCCGGGACTCCAGCACCGCGAGCAGGGCCGAGAGCGGGACGTAACCCAAGGCGCGCTCTAGCTCGACGCGGCCCAGGCGCAGGCGGTCCACGACGTCGCGGCTCACGGGGCTCGTCGCCAGCTCGACCACCAGCCGCTCCCACGGCGGGAGCGCCCCCGGCGGCACCACGAGCTCCAGATCGGCGCTCAACAGCAGGCGCGGGGTGGGGCCCGTGGGGTCAAGCCCGGCCCACACCCGGCCTTCAGCCGTGGCGGCGAACACCCCCGGCGCCCGGGTGACGAGGCCCAGGCGGGCCAAGGCGTCGATGGCGCGGCTGAGCAGGGGCCCCTCGACCTCGTCAAAGCCGTCGTCGTCGTACAGCGTCGGCGTGGCCTCGGGCGGGCAGGGGTAAAACCGGGCGCCGACCTGGCCCCACGGCGCGAAGAGCACGTCGCGGTGCTGCTCGGTGAGGAGCGCCCGGAGCACGACCTCGTCGATGGCCTGCTCTCCAGCGGCCCGCAGCGCGGCCCGGAGCGCGGGGATGAGGGGCCGGGCGTCTTGCTCAACCACCCGGCGGGCCAGGCCGTCAAACCGCGCGGCGGGGCCTTGGCTCAACAGGCGCTGAACCCGCTGGGCGGGCAGCAGCGCCCGGCTCAGGGGGTCACACTCCCACAAGCCCAGGGCCTCGACGACCCGGGCGGCCATCTGCCAGCGGGGGCTGGCGTTCGTCAGGCGACCGCCGCGGCTGAGGCCCGGATCGGCGAGGCGGCGACCCAGGCGCCGCGCCCCGGCGACGTCGAGGTGCCCATCGACGGTGCGGCGGACGCCCGCGGCGGCGACCCCCGCCAAAAACACGGCGAGATCTTGCTCAAGCGCCAACAACGACGGCCCACGACGGGTGAGGTCTTCAGGCGGCGCCATGACCGCGTCCTGCAGCGCGTAGGCGACGGGCTCGGGCTCTGGGAGGCCCGGGGCGAGGCGGTAGCGGCCCCAGCGCGGCAGGCTCTCGTCATCCAGGGGGGTGATCAGCCCCACGCTCACCAAGGTGTCGACGGCGCGGGCCTCGCTGTGGGGATCCCAGGCCCGGGTGCCCAAAAACACGCCCTCTTCAGCGAGGCGAAGGGCCCGGGTGAGCACGGTCAGGAGCTTGGGCGGGAGGTCGTGAAGCGCCCGGCGGCTGGGGGCGGCCTCGGTCTCTGTGGGCTCCTCTGGCGCCAGCACCCGCACGGAGAGCGGCTCGCCCCGGGCCTTGAGCGCCCGCTCCAAGGGGCCTTTGAGGCGTACACCCACCCGTCGTAGACAGGGACCCAGCTCGTCCAGGGTGTGCTCACGGACCGGGGCGAGGGCCTCCAAGGACGCCCACACCGACGGATCAGCGACACGAACTCGGGCGAGGGTGAGGGGGAGCGGGATACGGACCTCTGGCGGCCCCGTAAGCTGCGCGCCGTCGGCGGCCTCGGCAAGGGGCGCCGGGCCAAGCTTGTCCGTCAGCGCCCCTCGTCGGGCGCCTGAGGGGCTTGGCGATCTCGCATCGTCTCCGCGTCCCAGCCGCCCTCGTCCAAGGCGCGCTCCCGGGCGCGGTCGGCGGCCAGGGTGCGCTCCAAGAGCGCGACGCGGTCCCGAGCGGTGCGCATCAGGCGCTCTTGATCGTGGCGCACCGCCGCCATCTCGACGATGGTTCGTTCATCCACCCGGCGAAACATCTGCGCGGCGCGGTGGGCCCGGTGGGACGATTGACCCAAGAGCCGCAGGGCGTCAACCCCCACCCGCAGCGCCGTGTCGAAGGTCTCCCGGTAGACCCCCTCCACCTTGGCCTCCATCAGATCGTAGGCCTCGGCGCGGCCGCGGGCTCGGGCGAGGATGGCCAGGTTTGGGAAGTGGGTCTGCGCGAGGTGGACGATCTGCATACACTTCTCATGGTCGTCTACGGCGACGATGAGCAGCCGGGCCCGGGCGGCCCCGGCGGCGGTGAGCAGGTCGAGGCGGCTGGCGTCGCCGTAATACACCCGCTGGCCGAAGCGCCGCAGCATGTCGATCTGGTCGCCGTCTACGTCTACGGTGGTGGTGCCGACGCCGTTCGCGGTGAGGAAACGACCGGGGATCTGCCCAAATCGACCATACCCGGCGATGATCACCGGCTGGCCGTGATCCTCGACGTCGGACTCCCGGGCGGGCGGCGCCACGGCGATGAGCCGCGGCAGCACCACACGCTCCACAAAGAGCAGGAGCAGCGGGGTAGCGGCCATGGACAGGGCCGTCACCGCGAGGAGCGGCTTGGTCTGCTCGGGGGTGAGCACGCCCTCCCGGGTGGCGAAGCCAAACAGCACAAACGCGAACTCACCCACACCGGCCAACGACGCGGCGAAGATGGCCGTCTGGTCCTTGGCGATGCCCCAGGCCCGGCCAAGCGCCACCAAGAGCGCGCCCTTGAGCGTGAGCACGCCGAGGAGCAGGCCGAGGATGACCAGAGGGGACTGCATCACGACGCCGACGTCGATCGCCGAGCCCACGGCGATAAAAAACACCCCCAGCAGCAGGCCCTTAAACGGCTCGATGTCGCTCTCAAGCTCGTGTCGGTACTCGCTCTCGGCGAGCACAACCCCCGCCAAGAACGTGCCCAAGGCCGCCGAGAGCCCCACGAGCGTCATGAGCTGGGCCACGCCGACCACGAGCAGCAGCGACGCCGCGGTGAACATCTCGCGTAGGCCCGTGCGGGCGACGAGGCGGAAGAAGGGCCGCCCCAGAAAGCGCCCGCCGACGACGACGGCGGCCACGGCCCCGAGCACCAACAGCGCGTAGGCCCAGGGAGCCAGGCCATCGGCGAAGGACGCGCCGTGGTGCTCTTCGCCGCCCATCGGCGTGTGGGTGGCCAAGGCGGGCAACAAGGCGAGGATCGGGATGACGGCGAGATCCTGAAACAGCAGCACCGAGAACGCGCTCTGCCCCGACTCCGCCCGGCTCAGCCCCCGCTCGTTGAGCGACTGCAGCGCGATGGCCGTGGAGGACATCGCCAAGATCAGCCCCAACGCGACGCCTTCACGCCACGAGAGGCCCACAAGCGTCGCGCCGACGGCGATGAGCGCGGCGCTGCCGAGCACCTGCAGCCCGCCCAAGCCGAAGATCGGCCCGCGCATTCGCCACAGTCGGCTGGGCTGAAGCTCCAGGCCCACCAAAAAGAGCATCATCACCACGCCGAACTCGGCGAAGTGCTGCACCTCTTCGCCCTCGTCACCGATGAGCCCGAGCCCCCACGGCCCGATGGCGAGGCCGGCGCCGAGGTAACCCAGCACAGATCCCAAGCCCAAGCGGCTGGCGATGGGCACGGTGATCAAGGCGGCGGCCAAGTACACCGTCGCTTGGGTCAAGAACTCGGCTTGGTTCATGGGCTCACCTCGGCGGAGAGGGCGCGGATGCGGTCGGCGTAGCGGCGCCCGGCGTCCAGCAAGGCCTGTGGATCGTCGCGGTGAACGCCGTGTACGACGAAAGGATCGGCCCAGCGGAGCTTGCAGAGGTGCGCGGTCTGCTCAAAGGGGCGCAGCAGCTCGGGGATGGTGAAGCGGTTCACGCCGTCGGGCTGGTACGCGGCCTCCCCGCCGCCTGTGGTCAAGGCGCAGAGCATCGTCTTGCCCTCCAGGGCGCGGCCCCCGGGCCCGTAAGCCCAGCCGAACTCCAGCACCAGATCCATCCACTGCTTCACCAGGGCCGGCGCGCTGTACCAATAGAACGGGAACTGCAGCACGATCAGCGGGTGCGCGCTCAGGAGCGCCTGCTCACGCTCGGCGTCCACGTCGAAGTCGGGGTAACAGTCGTACAGATCGTGCACGGTGACGCCCTCGACCCCGCGGGCGGCGTCGATGAGCGTGGCGTTGGCGCGGCTGCGGTGCAGCGTCGGGTGAGCCAAGAGCACGAGCGCGCGGCCTGACGGCTGGGGCGGTGAGCGGAACGTGGGTCGGGAGGGGTGGCGCATCGCGCACGTTTAACTGATCTTTGGCGCGGGGCGTCCTCGGCGCGCGCACCCTGACCCAGATCAGCGGGCGGCCCCACGCTTGAGCTCCGCTCAGCCGATCATCCAGACCACGAGGAGCGCGGTGAGGCCGAGCAGACCGAGGATCCAGCCCCAGGGCGTGGGCCCGCTCGCCTGGCGCTGAATCGCGCGCAGTCGATCCCGCCGGGCCACCCGCTCCGGTGGGTCAAACACCGCCACGTCCTCGATCGTCCACCGCGCCGCCGGAGGCACCTCAACGGGGCCGCCCCACACCTCCAGGCCCTCCTCCGCGCGCAGCGTGAAGCCCGGCGCCCGGCGTCGGGTGGCCGTGGCGCCGCCGGGGAGCTCAACTCGGTCGGAGGTGGCGGCCCCCAGGGCGGCGACGATCAGCTCCCCTTGGGCGCGGTCACGCTCGGCCCAGGCGGCGATCTCGACCAGCTCTTGCTCGAAGGAGGCCAGCTCCGCGCTGTGAATGCGCGCGGCGCGGTCGGCCAGCTCGGCGTCAAAGAGTGACCACTCGCCGTTGGAGATCGCCAAGAGCAGGCGATCGTAGAGGAAGCCGATGTCGTCCTCCAGCGGATCATCGCCGTCGCCGTCGTCGTGGTCGGGATCGGCGCAGGCCGACGCCCCGAGGCCGCTGTTGTCGCCAGAGAAGCCCCGGGCGACGCCGCCTTGATGCAGCGTGATCCCGCCGCCCCCGGCGCCGCGGTGGTAGGCGATGAACAACGCCGTGTCCCCGGCCTCAATGGCCTTCATCCCGACGTGCTCGTCGACGAACACCAGCCGGGCCTCGGAGAGCCGCGCGGCGAGCAGCGGGAGGTTTTCGACGTTCAATCGCCGCTCGGGGGGCGCTACCCCATGGCGCTCGGCGACCTCTCGGGGCAAAAACCAGCGCTCGTCCTTCCACTCCAAGATGTCCAGGCGCTCGGCTTTGCCCGCGAGCGGGCCCATCACCACCTCGGCGGGGCCAACCCCACCCCAGAGGCGAGGATCGATGGCGACGAGCCCGGGGATCACGAGGGGATCAGGCATTTAAGCTCCGTTGGCTGGGCATACGCTCCGCAGCCGCTCTAACCCGTCGAGGATTAACCCCAAGCCAAAGTCTAAGCTCTGCAGGCCGTCGTGGCCCCCCGTCGCCACCTGCACGGTGAGCGCGTGCATCGCCGGGTACTGCGCCTCTGAGAGGCTCGGCAGGTAGCCCGCGGCGGCGGCGGCGTACTCGTTGGGGGCGAAGGGGAAGTTGAGCCGCTGCAAGGTGAAGCCGTAGATGAAGCAGTCCATGGCGTTCCAGGCGTGGTCGGCCATGGGCAACGAGAACCCGGCGCGGGTGAGGCAGGCCAAGGTGGCGTCGATGTAGGTCAACATCGCAGGGCTGACGTTCACCCGGCTCATCAACAGGCCGCAGGCCCAGGGGTGCCGCATGAGCACGCCATGCGCGGAGTGGGCCCGACGCTGCATCGCCTCACGCCAAGGCGCGGCCGGGGACGGCGCCTCGATCTCTGAGACGACGAGCTCCACCATCCCGTCCAGCAGGTCCTCCTTGTCCTTCACATGGTTGTAGAGCGACATCGCCTTCACCCCCAGCGCGGCGCCTAAGGCGCGCATCGAGAGGGCGTCTAAGCCTTGGGTGTCGGCGAGGGTGAGCGCGGCGCGCATCACGCGGTCGCGGGTGAGCGGCGCGCGGGGCGGCGGGGCCTCGGGGGCGGTCTTCAACGGGGGCTCCTCTGCGGGTCGGCGGAGAGATTAACCACCACCTTGCCGCGGGTGTGGCCCTCGCCCATGTGGTCCAGCACCGCGGGCAGGGCGTCGAGGGGGAGCCGGTCGCTGATGTCGGGGGTGACCGCGCCCGAGGCCACGAGCCCGCAGAGCACGTCGAGATCGGCGACGGTGGGCTTGTTCATCAGCGGCACAAACCTCTGGGCGGAGCCGAGGTTGGAGAAGAGCCCACGCAGGATGGGGATCATCGGGCCGAAGAGCGCGTTGTCTTGGCCGCCAGAGCCCGAGACGAGGCGACCGCCGGGCTTGAGCAGGCCCCGCAGCGTGGCGAGGGGCTCGGCGCCGACCATGTCGAGGATCACGTCGAAGCGGCCCGGGTGCTCGCTGAGGCGCTGACTCGTGTAGTTGATGACGTGGTGGGCGCCCATCAACCGCACGACCTCGACGTTTCTGGCGCTGCACACCCCGGTGACCTCGGCGCCAAAGTGGCGGCCAAGCTGCACCCCGAAGCCGCCGACGCCCCCGGCCGCGCCGATGACCAACAGCGACTCCCCGGCCTTGAGCTGCCCCGCGTCACGGAGGCCCTGAAGCGCGGTTGTGCCCGAGACCGGCAGGGTGGCGGCCTGCTCAAAGCTCAGCCCGGCGGGCTTCTTCGCCAAGGCGCTGGGCTCTGCGCAGACCCACTCGGCGAAGGCGCCGCGGTTGATCTCGCCGAGCACCGCGTCGCCGACCTCAAACCCCGTGACCCCGGCGCCCACAGCCATCACCCGCCCGGCGATGGCCATGCCCGGGATGGGGCGGGTGGGCCGGGTGAGCCCATAGCCCGCGAGGCGCACGGCGTAGGGCGTGCCGGTGAGCAGGTGCCAGTCGCCCCGGTTGAGCGCGGCGTTGACCCCCTGCACGAGCACGAGGCCCGGCGTGAGCGTCGGCGTGGGCACCTCGGCGACGTGGAGCGCGTCGGCGCCGCCATAGCGCGTCTGGAGCAGGGCGCGCATGGTGCGGGGGACGTTGGGGGTCAGGGCGGTGTCGGCGGGGGACGGGATCGGGGCGTTCATCGTGGACCTCATGCTTACACTGTAAGTTTAGACCTTAAACGTACAGCGTAAGTCTGTCAAGGGCCCCGAGGTCGGCCGCTGCTCAGCCCTCGGCCATGCTGTCCCAGCGCCGCTGCATCTCCGCCGGGCTGACCTCCTCGACGCTGTGGCCGACCATCCACTCGTGGCCAAAGGGGTCGCGGAAGGTGCCGCTGCGCTCGCCGTAGAACTGGGTCTGCGCCGGGCGCAGCACCGTGCCCCCGGCCTCGGCGGCCCGGGCGAGCAGCGCGTCGGCGTCGTCCACATGCAGGTGGATGCCCAGGCCTGAGGGGCCAGTGGGCGCGTGGATGCCTAGCTCGGGGTACGCCGCCGAGAGCATGATCACCACGCCCGGGGCTAGCTCTAGCTCGGCGTGGCCGATGCGCCCGTCGGCGGGGTCGACGAGCCTGAACAGCTCCTTGGCGCCGAACACCTGGATGTAGAACTGAATCGCCGCGTGCCCGTCAGAGACACGAAGGTAGGGGTAGCACTCTTTGACGGCCATGATCACCTCGGGGTTGTGTCGTCTGTACCCCCTGTCGGCGCGTGGGGCTTGAACGAATCGGAGGCGCTGATCGGCAGGTGGTTGGGCCCGCCGTGGCGACCTGCGCGCCAGCTCGTCGGGGTGACGCCTACGATGGCGCGGACCTCTCGGCAGAGGTGGGCGTGATCGGCGAAGCCCGCCCGCGCGGCGACGGTGGACCAATCGGGCACGGCGTCCGCGAGGCGCAGCGCCCGCTGAAGGCGGCGCAGTCGGGCCCAGGCCACGGGAGACAGGCCGATGGCCTCGTCAAACCAGACGCCCAAGGTGCGCGGGGAGCGCCCGATCAAGCTCGCGGCGGCGCCGACAGACGCCCCGCCGTCGATGGCGGACAGGGCCTCCCGAAGGCCCGGCGGGCGCGCGGCGAACCTGAGCCGCGCCAGGAGCGCCTCCTCCACGAGCGCCAACGCCGCCTCATCCGTCTCCGCCTCACAGAGCCGCGCCTGCAGCCGGCTCGCGTCCACGCCCCACAGCGCCTCAAGCCCGGTGTGTCGCCCCGCGAGGGCCCGCGCGGTCTCGCCGAACAGCCTCGGCGCCGCGCCGGGGCACAACATCACGCCGACGGACCGTGTGTTGTGGGGCGTGTCGTGAACATGGGCCTCTAGCCGCGCCCCGCCGAGCACCCCCGCGCGCTCCACCTGCTCCCCGGCGGCGCCCAGACGAATCGGCGCCCCACAGGCCCGCCAGGCGAGGTGAAGCTGGCCGGTGGGGATCACCAGCTCTCGCGCGGAGACGGGCCGGGGTTGGCTCACCCACAGAAGCTCCACCACGCCGCGCAGGGCGGGGTGCTGGGGTGGGCGGGTGAACATCAGGGCTGAACCTTCACGGCTGCACACCCAAGGAGCCGATCATGTCCTCAAGCGCTGGCGTGTCAAAAAAGCCGATCTCCACCAAGGCCCCGCCCTCCAAGCGCACAAGCCGCACGCCAGAGACCTCGGCGACCAGGGCCAGCTCATCGGGGCCCAGGGTGACGGCGCCGGGCAGCTCCGAGGGCATCACGTCGAGCACGCCCTCGGCGTCCACGGCGATGATCTCATCCCCGAAGCCCGAGCTGACGATGGCCCCGCCCTCGACGGCGACGATGGCGTAGGGGTCGTACACGTCAAACAGGCCGAGGGGGGTGATGGTGTCCCCCACGGAGGCGACGGCGACACGGTTGGGCTCGCTTGAGAACGCGCTGTTGTCGCCGACGTAGATCGTGTCACCTCGGCGAGCGGCCCCGCCGACGATGGCGTCTTCGTGGCCAAACAAGTCCGTGGTTTGGCCAAGCGCGCCGCCGGGGAGGGTGATGGTCTGCGCCGCGGCGTCGGCGATGAGCACGTCGCCCAGAAGGTGCTCACCGAGCTTGCTCTGAACGACGAGCCCGACGAGGCTGAGCGCCCCGGTGGCGCAGTCTACGCCCACCTCATACACACCGCCGCCGTTCTCCACCCAGTTGCCGTCGATCACCCACAGAGTCTCACCTTTGGGGTCAAACATCACGTCCCCGGCGTAGAGGCCCTCGCTCCAGGCGGCGTGAACCACCTCGCCCTCGGCGGTGAACACGCCCAACGAGCCGTCATCCTGCACGGCCACGCCCAAGGAGCCATCGGGCGACCACACCACGGCGTCCCCGCCGCCTCGGCCCATCTCAAACGTGACGCCCGTGGCGCTGAGCGTCTCATCCTTGAGCTGAAGCAGCGTCCAGGAGTCCGCCGCGGCGCCGGACGCGGTGTACGGCAACGACGCGGCGACGAGGCGCGGGGCGCTCTTGGGCAAGGGGGTGGCCCGGCAGCCCTCCACAGGCACGACCTCGGCGGCGGTGTCGTCGGTGGAGGGCGCCTTGTCGCCGTCACAGGCGGTCAGGAGGGCGAGGAGCACGAAGGATCGGCGCATGAGCAGGGTCCACGGGAGCTTGAGGGCCGCGCAGAGTATCGTGTTCTGCGGCGGGTGGGTACAGCGCGTCAGGCACAGCGCCCTTGAAGGCGCGTGGTGGCCTGCTGCACGGCCTCCGCCGCGGCGGTGGAGACCGGGCCTCGGCAGCCCGCGTCGGCGAGGTGCTGTTGAGCGCGGCGGGGGGGGGGGGGGGGGGGGGGGGGGGGGCCAAACCACACCTCGGCGCTCGGGTGGCCGACCTGGCGCACGTCGGGCGCGAAGGCCCCCGGCCTTCATGGGCCGCTCAGGCGACGAAGCTCATCCATGCTGCGCGGCGGCGGCGGCTTGAGCAGGGCCTGAAAGTCGTCCAGGCGATCCAGGGCCGCGCAGAGGCGCACGAAGGAGCTGAGCTGGCCTTGGCCGCTGCGCTCTAAGCGGGCGATGGTGGCCACGGAGACGCCGCTTCGGCTGGCGAGCTCGGCCTGGGTGAAGCCCCGGGCCCGACGCGCCTCCCGCAGCCGCTCGGCGAGGGCGCGCTCGACGTCGCGGGGGGTCAGGATCAGCAGCAGCTCGTCCATGAACACCTCAGTTCTGACGGATTCTAACCCGTTCTGGGGTGAAATCCATCAGTTTTGAGTGATTGTTGCTTCGGCTTCGCGCGCCCGATCCCGGGCTCAGCCGCCGTGCTTAGCCTTCTAGAATGGAGACTGACCGCTCACTCTACCGCCGCCCGCTGCCCGCGGACCTTATCGACTTCTCATCCCCCCACGGGCGGCGGCTTCTGGCCGAGGCCATCGCCTTGGGCACGGCGGAGTCGTTCTTCCCCCTCGTCGCCCAGCTTCACACGCAGTCCGAGCCCGCGTGGTGTGGCCTGGGCACCCTGGTCACCGTGCTGAACGCCCTGGAGATCGACCCCGGGCGCGCCTGGCGAGGGCCCTGGCGGTGGTTTGGGGAGGAGCTCCTCGACTGCTGCAAGGCCATGGAGCTGGCCCGGGCCGAGGGCCTCACCTTGAGCGAGGTGGCGTGTCTGGCGCGGTGTAACGGGGCCGAGGCCGAGGTTCACCACGCCGAGCCCGGCACCTTGGCCCAGTTTCGGGCCGATCTGGAGGCGTCCTGCCGCGCGCCGACGGGGCATTTTTTGGTGGCGGGCTACAGCCGCGGGGCGCTCAACCAGACCGGCGGCGGGCACTACTCCCCCCTGGCGGCCTGGCACCCCGGCGAAGACCGCGTGCTCATCCTCGACGTCGCCCGGTTTAAGTACCCGCCCCACTGGGCCACGGTGGAGTCGCTGTGGCGCGCCATGGAGCACCCCGACCCCGCCACGTCGTTGCCCCGGGGGTGGATCGGCCTCAGCCGCGCCCAGACGATGCCCCCGGCCATCGACGCCGAGGCCGAGGCCCTCGCCGCCCGCCTTCGGGTGTGTCCCTGACGCGTAGGCTGTATACTCCAGCGCTGACCCCCTCTGCGGAGCCGCGCTGTGCTCGATCTCATCCTGCGGAACCTCACCCTGCCCGACGGGCGCTCGGGCCTTGATCTCGGCGTCGTCAAGGGGCACATCTGCGCCTTAGAGCACCGCCTGCCGGCCACCGCCCATCGTGAGATCGACGTCGGCGGCGAGCTCGTCTGCCCCCCCTTTGTGGACGCGCACTTCCACATGGACTCGACCCTCTCCTACGGCCTGCCGCGGGTGAACCAGTCGGGCACGCTCTTGGAGGGCATCTCCCTTTGGGGCGAGCTCAAGCCGACGCTCACCCAAGACGCCTTGATTCAGCGCGCTCTGCGGTACTGTGACTGGGCGGTGGCCCAAGGACTGTTGTTTGTGCGCTCTCATGTGGACATCTGTGACCCCCGCCTGCTCGCCGTCGAGGCGCTCTTGGAGGTCAAACGCCAGGTGGCCCCGTACCTCACCCTGCAGCTCGTGGCGTTCCCTCAAGACGGCGTCCTGCGGTATCGGGCGCCAGACGGCGGAGACGACGCCTTCACCCTGATCAAGCGCGCCTTGGACATGGGCGTGGAGGTCGTCGGCGGCATCCCCCACTTTGAGCGCACCATGGAGGACGGTCGGGCGTCTGTGCGGCTTCTGTGTGAGCTGGCCGCGGAGCGTGGCCACCGCGTGGACATGCACTGTGATGAGAGCGACGACCCGCTCTCACGCCACATCGAGACCTTGGCCGCCGAGACGCTACGACTCGGCCTGCAGGGCCGCGTGGCGGGCTCCCACCTCACGTCGATGCACTCCATGGACAATTACTATGTCTCAAAGCTCATCGCCCTGATGCGGGAGAGCGGCGTGGCGGCCATCGCCAACCCGCTGATCAACATCACCCTGCAGGGGCGCCACGACAGCTACCCCAAACGCCGGGGCATGACCCGGGCCCCAGAGCTCCTCGCCGGGGGGTGCCCGTGGCCTTTGGCCAAGACTGCACCTTAGACCCTTGGTATCCGTTGGGATCCGGGGACATGCTGGAGGTGGCGAGCATGGGCCTACACGTCGCACAGATGACCGGCCAAGACGCCATGCGCGCCTGCTTCACCGCCGTCACCGACACCCCCGCGCAGATCTTGGGGCTCGAGGGGTATGGCCTGCACGTCGGGGCCAAGGCGGACTTTGTGTGGTTACAGGCGCGGGACGCCGTCGAGGCCATTCGTCTGCGCGCGGCCCGGCGCCTCGTCGTGCGTGGGGGCGTGGTGCTCGCCGAGGCGCCTCGGCGGGAGACGCGGCTGTATTTGGAGGGGCGGCCACACAGCACGGACTTGCTGCGGTAGGCGGCTCACATCTCCGGCGGCGGCAGCTCGATCAGCCAGCGCCGGGCCTCTTCAGCGGCGGCGACGAGCTCCTCCATGGGGGAGCCCAGGGCTTGGTCGAGGAGCTCCTCGTCTTCAGGGTCGGTGGTGCCGCCCAAGAGCGTGGAGGCCATGCCCAAGGCGCGTAAGCCCGTGGTCTGGGTGAAGAGGTACTCGCCGTCGCGGGCGCCCAGGCGCGCGAGCTCAACGGGCAGGCCGCGGGGGCCGCCGCGAAGCTGGGCGAGGAGCTCGGCGGCGTCGGGGCCGTCCAGGCGCATCGCGCCCACGCCGGACTGTGGGTGATGTTGCCAGATCCAGCGGGCGTCTAAGCTCTGGGCCTGGGCGCTGATGCGCTCGACCTGGCCCAAGGCGAGGGTCTGGCGGTCGGTGATCTCCACAGCGCTGGCCAGCTCATCCAGGGCCTGATCCAGGTCACCCACCCACAAGGTCGGCAGCACCAGGGCCAGGGCCCGGGACGGGGCGAAGGGGAAGAGCGTGCGCTGCCCGGCGCCGTCGCCGATGGCGCGCTCGACGGCGGCGGCCTCGTGGCGCACGCCGAGATCGGCGGCGGCTTGGGCCTCAGCGAGGGTGATCGACAGGGCCTCGTCCTCGTAGCTCCAGCCGTCTTCAGGCAGGTAGACGAGGCTCAACGCGCGGATGGCGTCGAGGCGTAGGCCCCGCTCACAGCCGCCCCGGGCGGCCAGATGGAGCCAGTCGGCGGGGCGATAACGCAAAACACCGCTGAGCTTGAGCGCGAGATCCGCGGCGTGGGGGCCCGCGAAGAAGGCCACGCCGATCTGCCCGCTCTCCCGGGGGCGCACGAGGTTCAGCTCGCCGTCGAGGTTGGGGTCAAAGGACTGCCAGACGACGACGTCGAGCATCGCCGTGGGGCGATCTTCAGCGAAGCCCATGTCGAACTGCTCAAGGCCCTCCTCAAGCTCGGACTCTTGCCAAGACGGCGGCGCGAGCAGCGGCACACGGATCGAGGGCAGGGGGCGCGCGGGGGCGTAGGTCACGGGCGGTCGCTCGGCGGGGTGAGGGGCAGAGTGTATTCTCCTGAAGCTCAAAGTGGAGGCCCGATCGGCCCGGGCGCTCAACGGGGCCGGGCGACGCCCCGAATGGTGGGGCTCACCCACGGCACCCCGCCGCGCATCGGCTCTCTCCGCAAGGTCTCCAGGGTGAACCCCGCGTCAAGCAGCGCCTGATCGGTGTGGCGCGTCAGGGCGCAGCGCTCGGCGATGTGCCACCACAAGGGCTCGATGCGCCGCTGCCAGCGCAACAAGGCGCTGCCGTCCTCGGCCGCGACGTGCTCCAAGAACACCAGGCGGCCGCCCGGGCGCAGCACCCGGCGAAGCTCGGCCAGCGCCGGGGCCTGCTTGGGCACAGAGCACAACACGAGGGTGCAGACGACGACGTCCACCGAGGCGTCGGGCAGGGGCAGGGCCTCGGCGGGGGCGTCGAGCACCTCGGCGTCGGGGCGCTCTTGGGCGGCGCGGCGGGTGAGGCGGGCGCGCATGTCGACGTCGGGCTCGGTGAGGATCAGGCGGGTGTCCGTCTTGGGCACATGGCGCAGGTTGAGGCCCGTGCCCGCGCCGACGTCGAGGATCACGCCCCGGGCGTCTTTGAGCAGCTCCGCGCGCCACGCGCTCAAGCAGCGCGCCTCGGTGTTGGACAGGGCGAGGTCGTAGCAGCAAGCGCGAAGCCAAGCCATCGGGGGCTCCATCAGGTGGGGGCGCGGCGCGGGGAGGTGCGCCGACTTTATCGTGTTGGGCTTCGCTCGGGGCGCGGCGGCTCCCCCTTTGGGCTCAACTCGCGATAGGCTCCCGGTGAGCCCTCTGAGGAAGCCCCGATGCCGCGCGCCCAAGACGCCAACACCTTCCGCCGCGCGGTCCAGCTCTGGAGCGCCGGATCGTTGCGTGAGGCCGAGCCCATGCTCAACGAGCTCGTCGCCGATGATCCCTCCTTTGGGGAGGCGTGGCTGGTGCTCGGCCATGTGCGGCTGGGCTTGGGCCGCGACCCCGAGCTCGCGTGGCGCCGGGCGTCGTCCGCCGGTCAGCCCGAGGCGAGCTACGCCTTGGGCCTGTGGCTGGCCCAGGCCGGCCGGGCGAAGGACGGCCTCGCGCTTCTGCGCCACGCCTGCCGCCTAAACCCCCACGAGCGCCGCTACGCCGTCGGCCTCACCGATCTGTTGTTGCTCGTGGACGAGCCCCCGGCGGATCTGGGCGACACCCTGCTCACGCTCTACGACACGCCGCGCATCGACCACACCCGCCTCGGCCCCGCGACCTGGCGCGCCTTGGCCCAGACGGCGCTCGGCGCCGAGGCCCTGGCGGGGGAGGCCGACGATGGCCAGCTCTTGCGCCTCTTGGCGCTGCCGCTCACTGAAGCGTGGCTCTCCCGGGCCTTGATCATCGACGCCACCTGGGAGCGCCTGCTCACCGGCGCCCGGTCGGCGGCGCTGCGCTCTGTGGAGCGTGGCCGCCACCCGGCCCTGCGCACGCTCACGGCCTTGGCCATCCACGGCTGGCGCTCGGAGTATTGTTGGGCGGAGAGCCCTGAAGAGACGGCCTTGGTCAACCGCCTCACCGCCCGGCTCTTGGGCCAGGCCCCCGCCGCGCGTGTGGTGGGCGACAACGCCATTCGCCTCGCCGCGGTCTTGATGTACCGGCCCCTGGGCGGCGCCTTGGGCGAAGGTCTGGGCCAGCCCGGCGAGGACTGGGGCCCGCTCACGCCCTTGTTCTGGCAGCAGCTCGGCGATCTGCGCCGGGAGCGCACCTTGGCCGAGTCGATCCCCACCCTCGACACCCCCTCGGGGGAGGCCGCCCGGGCCGTCGCCGCCTGTACGAGGAGAACCCGTACCCCCGCCACGTCACCGCCCACCAGCGCACGCCCCAGCGCCTGCCGGGCCTCGTGCGCAGCCTGCTCCCGCGCCTGCCCGCCGGAGAGCCCCTGCCCGACCCGGCCCCGGCCCGGGTGCTGCTCGCCGGGTGCGGCACCGGCCAGCAGCTCCTCACCAGCGCCACGCGCCTCTCCGAGCGGGAGATCGTCGCCTTGGACCTCAGCCGCGCCAGCCTCGGCCGCGCCGCCCGTCTTGTCGAGGAGTGGGGCCTCCAAGGCGTCACCTTCGCCCAAGGCGACCTGCGCGACGTCGCCCGCCTGAACCAGACCTTTGACCTCATCGAGTGTGTGGGTGTGCTGCACCACCTCGACGACCCCGACGAGGGCCTCGCCGCCTTGGTCAACGTGCTCGCCCCCGGCGGCCTGATGCAGCTCGGCCTCTACAGCGAGCGCGGCCGCCAAGACGTGCTCGCCGCCCGGGCCTTGCTCCAAGAGGCGGGCCTCACCAACACAGACGAGGCGGGCCTACGCGCCGCGCGGGCGCTGCTGCGCTCCTTGCCTGAGGACCACCCCGCCAAAGGGGTGACGCGCTCGCCGGACTTCGCCTCGTTGACCGGCCTGCGTGACCTCGTCCTGCACCCCGTCGAGCGCCGCTACACCCCGCTCACCTTAGGCGCGATGTTGATGTCCCACGGGCTCACCGTGCTCGGGTTGCAGCACAGTCACCCCACGGCCGCCGCGCGCTACGCCGCCGCCCGGCCTGATGACCTGGCGCAGCGGGATCTCATCACCTGGGACGCCCTGGAGGCGGAGTCGCCGGGGCTGTTCTCGGGGATGTTTGTGTTGTGGGTGAGGAAGGGGGCGGTGGGGGCGTAGGGTGTTCAGCGGGAGATGTGCCACCACTCCAGGGCCTCGGGGGTGCTCACCAGGGCGGTGGCCCCATCGGGGGAGAAGGCCCTGACGCGGCGGCCCTCCTCGGGGGCGTCGCCGGGGTAGAGCGGGGCCAGCGCGCCGGTGTCGAGGTCGAGCACGGCCCGCTCTTTTCGGCAGAGCATTTGGCCGCGCTCGGAGACCCGCCCTTTGCGGGGGCAGGCCCGGCGCTCGCCGGTGCGCAGGTTGATCAAGAGGGGGTCACGCCAGCCGTCTGTATAGAGCCAGTCGGCGGTCAAGAAGCTGAGGCCCACCACGCCGGGGGTGCTGCCAAAGTCGGGCTCTGTGTCGATGAGACGTGGACCGTCCGCCGCGAAGTGGACAACCCGCGACGACCCCCAATCGCCGTCCTTCCCTGGGCAGAACACCCCCGCCCACTCCAAGGTGCCAGGACGCGGCGTCACGGCATGAAACGCGGGCACCCCCTCACAGGGCAGGCTCACCCGCCGGGCATCTTTGCCCGTGTGCATGTTCACCAACGCGGTGCCCCACCGCCCAGAGCGGACATAGCTGCGTGTGACGAGCACCGGGTCGCCGGGCAAGATCCCCGCAGGAGCCGACCAGCGGCGATAAGGACGCATATGGGCCTCGGCGAGTAAGGTCCAGGTGGCCATGTCCCAGACGCGTCGGAAGCCGTCTGCGCCCTCAGTGAGCAGCCGCCCACGGGGGAGCGCACGGGCGAGGTACGGGTCTTTGGTGGGCGTTGAGGGTGAGGCGGTAGGCGCCCGTCTTGAGGTCAAAGACCTGGGCGTCACCATCAAGGCCGAGCACCATGACGCCGAGCGCCTCATTGACGGCGCACACGTCGCCCACATAGATCGCGGCCCCAGCGGATCGGCGCTTGCCAGCCCGCGGGGGTGATCCAGCAATAGCAAGTTTGGTCCTCGCCCATACGGCACAGCGCGAGCGCACGGCCATCGCTGAACAGCTCCGCGCCGCCAATCCAAGCGCCGGGCAACATCGGGACTGTGTGGGCGAGCGTGGCGGTGAGCATGGGTCAGCCTCGGCAACCGAAGTTGCGGCACCAGTTCTTGCGCTCATCGGAGTCTGAGAAGCGGTACTGCGTACAGGAGATGTAGTCCTCGGGATCAGAGGCTTTGGGCAGGCCTTTTCGGCAGAACTCATCCCACTCTGAGGAGGTGACGCTCGCGTTTCGGAAACACTTTGCGCACCACTCCTTGCTGCCCTCAAAGTGGCTCAGCACGGCGCCCCGCCCCGCTCTCGGCCCCGGCGAACTCCTCCGGGCTCCAATCGCTGATCCGGCTCGTGTCTCCCGGCGCGCCGTCCACCCGGGCCCAGGTCTCGGCCACATCACAGCGGCCCTGGGCGTCGCAGACCTCCAGACTCAAGGTGTAGAGGCCCGGCGCGTCGGCGGTGAAGCTGGCGAAGGGGCTGGCGGCGTCGGTGAGGGTGGCGCCGTCGTTGGGCTCCACGCTCCAGGCGTAAGCGAGGCCGTCGCCTTCAGAGAAGCTGCCGTCTAAGGCGGCGGTGGCGCCCACGGGCATCACGCGGGGATCGCCCGGCTCAGCGCGGGGGGCCACCTCGGCGGCACAGGAGCTGAGCAGCAGCGCGGAGACAAGCAGGCGGGGCATGGCGGGGCTCGGTGGCGTCGCCCCGGTCTTGGGGGCCCAGGAGGCGGGGGTTGAGAGGAGGCTACAACATCACGGCGAGACCGCACAAGCGGGGATCGCCTTCGCGCTCAACATAAAACGTCGGCGCCAAACTTGGGCGACGCGCCGCGCCAGTCGACGGGGACGCCCCGCGCCCTTGCGCGCTCAAGACCGCGTGGTGTACACTGTCGCGGCGTGAGCGGCGGGGCCTTGGCCATCACGCGCATCCACCCTGTCGCCCCGGAGTGACCGATGAGAACGATG
>JADKFE010000024.1 GCA_016717595.1 Deltaproteobacteria bacterium
TACACGATGAACACGATCTGCATGGCGGTGGGCTGCTGGGCGAGCAGGCTCCACCAGATCGCCACCACCCCCGTGGCCACGGCCGCCCACAGCACGCCGAGGCCGATCAGCCACTTGCGCACCCGCGCCGCGTCGTCGCCGCCCAGAGAGGCCCGCAGGCCCTTGAGGTGGCGCACAATCAGGATGATGTGCACCACCAAGAACACCGCGAGGCCGATGAGGAAGCTGTTCTTCTGCAAGAAGCCGGGCTCGGGGGGCACGCCGCCCACGGGCGCCTCGGGCACACCTACGATCATCGGCACCAACACCAAAAAGATGTCGCCCACCAACGAGAGCGCGATCGCCGCCTGGAGCAAGGCCCGATCGCGCCGGGACACGGCGGCCTGGCCGATGAACAGGGTGATCGCCACGAAGCCCGCCGTGCGCAGCACCCGCGCGATGCCCGCGTAGTCGGGGCCACGAAACCACTCCCACCAGCAGCCCGTCGCCGCCGCCGTGGAGCAGGTGGTGTCGCCGGGGCTCGCCGTGAGCAGGTCGTTGAGGCCCGAGCCTGTGAACGTGCCGGTGAGCCACCCCAAGGCGATCCCCATCAGCAGGACCAAGGCGGCGGTTTTACGAAGAACTTGCTGTCCGGTCGGCTCCCCCCAGATCGGCATCGGGGCTCCTAAGGTGTTGGCGGCTCAGGCGGGCTCGGCGGCGTCGGGATCGGCGGCGGGGGCCCAGTCAACAAGGGCTCAGGGGTGATCTCGGCGTGGCGCTTGATGACCAAGGGCCGCACCTCCACCGACCGGACGACGCTCAAGCCGTTCGGCGCGGTGAAGCGAACATCATAGACCCCCGCGGGCAGATCGTGGATCACCGCCGTCGTCAGCGGACCCACACGCCCCAGCTTCACCCCGGCGATCTCGACGTCGGTGAAGGCGTTTGTGGAGTTGACGAGCTTGAGATCGCCCGGGCCCGCAGGCGGCGGCGCGTCACCTTCAGCGGGCAAGGCGCGCGCGGGGCTCACCCCATCGACGGCCTCCGCGGCGATGTACACCTCCCGAAAGCCCTCTAGGCGGCCTTTGGTGAGCGTGGGGTTGGGGGCGTAGGGGCCGAAGCCCCCGCGCTCTTCAGCGTGAGCGGCGGGGGCGGCGAGGCCCAGCGTGAGGACGGCGAGCAGGGCGAGGGGGACGCGGGACATGCGGGGCTCCGGCGGGAGGGATCAGGGCTCCACCCGTGCGAGACCAGTGTAGCTGGTGAGCGTCTTGCTAAGGTCGTAGGTGTTTCCGTTGTCAAAGGTCGCGGTGTGCGACTCGGTGACGAGGCCGATCCCCGCGACGTAGACCTGATCGATGTAGCCCTCACGCACGAAGGCCCCGGTGCCCAAGAACCCGGCGTAGGTGATGGTGTAGGTGTTCGTGAGGCGGTAGCCGGGCACCTCCACCCCGTCGAGCACCACGGTGACCTCGTTGAGCTCGACGTAGGTGCCCTTGCTGTTCATCTCGAAGGGGATGTCGGTGCCGCCGCTCTCGCCGGGTCACCCTTCATGGTGATGGTGAGCGTGTAGTCATACGACCACGAGCCCACGCCGCCGATGAAGGCCTCATCGGGCAGGTACATGCGCTGCACGCTGTGGGTCCCGGCGAAGGTGCCCGTGGCGCTGCCGCCGGCGCCCAGGTACGCCACCTCCCAATAATCGACGAAGAGGCCCTCCTGGCCGCCGACGTCGCAGCCGACGTCTTGGTAGCCCGCCCAGCCCGAGCCATCGGCGAGCACCATGTCCGTGGTGAACCGGAACAGGCCTGAAGCGGCGATCTCGCCCTCGCCGGTCTGGAACTCGGTGCCGGTCTGCCCGTTGTAGACGATGTCGTAGCTGCGGCTCCAGCCGAAGATGTCCACCGGGTCCCAGAAGTTGCCGCAGGAGCCGGGCCAGCCTTCAGCCTCGCTGTCTTCAGTGTCGTCGCCGCCGCTGTCGTCGATCACCGTGGAGTCATCGGCGGTGGAGTCGTCGCCGCCAGAGGAGTCGTCGCCGGAGGAGTCGTCGCCGCCGCCGGAGTCGGTGGGGGCGCCGGTGTCCGTCGCGCTGTCGTCGTCGGCGCCGTAGAGATCTTTGCCTTGGTTGATCGAGCCGGTGCAGGCGCCGAGGATCAGGGTGAGCACGAGGAGAGGGCGGGTGGGTGACATAGGACTCCTGGTCGCCGCGGGGCCTGAGGGGGCTTCTGCGGCAAAGCGCAGCCATGTACCATCTCCGGTGGCGGGTCCGCAACCGCCGCCCCGTCAAAGGAGTCTCGGGTGACATCACCGCAGGTCGAGCTGCTCATCGTCGGCATGGAGGAGCTGCACACGATGGACCCCGCCCGGGGTGAGGGCCCCACGGGCCGCATCCTGGACGCCGCCGTGGGCTTCACCGGCGGTCGGGTGAGCTACCTCGGCCCCGCGGCCACGGCGCCTGAGGCCGCCCGCCGCGTCAGCGCCCCGGGCACCATCGGCCTGCCCGGCCTCATCGACTGCCACACCCACAGCCTCTACGCCGGAGATCGCGCCGCCGAGTTCCGCCGCCGCCTCAACGGCGAGCCCTACACGTCGATCTTAGAGTCCGGCGGCGGCATCCTCTCCACCGTTCGCGCCACCCGCGCCGCCAGCGACGAGACCCTCGCCGAGCGCCTGCACGCCCGGCTCAGCGCCATGCTGCGCCAAGGGGTCACCACGGTGGAGGTCAAGACCGGCTACGCCTTGGACGAGGAGCACGAGCTGCGCTGCCTGCGCCTGCTCCGTGAGGGCCCCTGGCCCCAGCGCGTCGTGCCCACGTACTTGGGCGCCCACGCCATCCCCGCTGAGTTTCGCCAAGACCGCGAGGCCTACGTCCAGCTCATGCTCCAGCGTGTGCTGCCCCAGGCCGCCGAGCTCGCTGAGGCCGTCGATGTGTACTGCGACCGCGGCGCCTTCACCCTGGAGGAGACCCGCCGCGTCTTAGAGGCCGGCATGTCCCGGGGCCTCGTGGGCAGGGTTCACGCCGAGCAGGTCGATTACACCGGCGCCGCCGCCTTGGCCGCGTCCTTGGGCTGCGCCTCGGCGGACCACCTGGAGCGCATCGACGCCGCGGGCATCGCCGCCATGGCCAAGGCCGGCACCATCGGCGGCATGTTGCCCACAGCCATGCTCTACATGAGAGACACCGCCCCGCCCGCGCGCCAGATGATCGAGGCCGGCGTGCGCCTCGCCGTGGCCACAGACTACAACCCCGGCAGCGCGCCCTGCCCCGATCTGTGGACCGCCGCTACCTTGTCCTGCCTGCTCATGGGGCTCACCGTGGAGGAGGCGCTCTTGGGCGTCACCCGCCACGCGGGCCTGGCGCTCGGTCGGCCAGAGCTTGGGTGGCTGACGGTGGGCGGGCCGGGTGACCTCTGCCTGATGCGGCCGCCGGTCGGGGCGCCAGCGCGGGCCGAGACCTTGGTGCAGCACATGGGCGGCCACCGCGCGGCGATGGTGGTGCGGGAGGGGCGGGTGGTGGTGGAGGTGGTGAGCGGGTGGTGAGGGGGCTTAGGGGATGTCGTAGTCCATGAAGGCGACAGACTCCGAGGCCGTGAGCGCGACCCTCCCTAAGGTGTCGTCTTCGATGAGAGTGAACGTCTCCCGATCTACGCTGACGCGGTAGATCGATGGGAGATCCGAGAGGCCAAGCGCGCTGAGGTCGACGTTGAGCTGCCCGTCGTCGGGGGTGATGCAGGTCGTGAAGATGTGCCCCTCGTCAAACCGCTGCTGAACCGAGAAGACGAGGCGACTGGCCAAGGTGGGGGTGTTCAACGGGATCTCACCGCGCCCGGTCAGCGCGATGTTCTGGAGCGCGTGCATGATCGCCGAGACGTCCTCAAATGGCTCCACGAGGGTCACGGTCTCGGGATGGTCCGCCCATCCAAATGACGTGCCAGGCACACCCAGCGCGGCGGGCGCGTCAACCTGCTTCTCTGCGTCCCATTCGTAGAGAATCGTCTCTTCATCAAACTTCAGGCGGGCGAGGTCAATGGTGGCGTCCCCAATGTTCGCGTAGACCGTCTGCCCAACATCGACGTTTGTGGGCCAAGGGACGAGGTCGGCCGTGGGGATTGTGTAGCAGGCCGTCGCCGAGCCCAAGTACTGATCTACGGGAAAATACGGCGTCGTGTAGAACGAGGCCCCCGCGTAGAACGGGATCTCAGGGACCTCGGCGCTCACGCCAGCGTCGATGGTCAGCTCGGCCCGGTGGGTGAGCTGGAGGTAGCCATCGAGCGCCGCCGGCCCCGCGGCGATTGGCGGCACCAGATCTACCTCGGGGGTGGCGGAGTCCACCACGGCGTCTTTTCCGGCGCAGGCGAAGACCAGGGACATCGGCAGCATCCAACCCACCCGTACGAACAGAGCGTTGACCATCACGACCTCGACCGGGGAAGGGGTTGACCTTAGGTGACACGGGATGATTATGGCGCTGACGGGCTCTGCGCCGCCACCCCCCGCCGAATCCGCGCATCTCTCCCCTCCGCCATCCCCCGCCGCAGCGCCTGGAGACACACGACGTCCCGCGCCTGCTCCCCACCCTCACACGCCCCCGGGCTCCCCGGCGGCGGTGCTGAGGTAACAACGCAGGGCCCGCGCCCCATCCGGCAGCGGGTTCGGCGGAGGTCGCCACGACGCCACAGGCGACAGCGCCGAGGGCAGCGCCCCCAAGGTGAGCGCCCAGGCCAAGGCCCACGCGCCGAGCACCGCGAGGAGCCCACGCCGGTCGGGCACCACAGGCACCACCGCCGGAGCCGCCCCTTGCCCCAAAGCCGCCAGCCCCAGGCCCAGCCACAACGGCAGCACCACGCCCACCTGCCCCATAAAGCGGTCGCTGCCCTGCTGAATCGTGAGCGCGCCCTGCAGGGCCACCAAGAACGGCGCGCTGGTGAGCGCCAAGGCCACGATCATCGGCCAGCGCCGCCACAGGCTCCACACCCCCAGGCCCAAGGCGCCCAAGGCCAGGGGCGCCCAGGTCCGGGCGCGCTCGGCGGCGACGGCGGAGGTGGGGCCCAAGGTCTCGATCGGCGGGATCAGCGCGCTCTGGGCCTTGAAGTGAAGGAGGGTGTTGGGCACATCGGTGAGGGACGTGCGGCCCCAGATGTAGCGGGAGCTGTACTGCCAGGGCGGGGCGAAGCGGGGGTCATCGTGGCCCAGCTCATGCAAACGCTGGCGCACGTCGGCCTGCTCCTCCAAGGAGCCCGTGCGCTCGTGGTAGGCCCAGGGGCCCAAGCTCCAGGCCAAGGCCAGGGGCGCGAGCAGGGCGGCGAGGCGCAGGGGCGCGGACCAGGCCGGGCGCCACGGCCCAAGGAGCAGGCCCAGGCCGGCGACGCCTAGGCCCGGCAAGGCCCAGATCAGGCCACGAAGCTCAACGAGCAGGCACAGGCCGAGGCCGATCCCCGCGCCCAACAGGGTGCGGGCCTTGGGCCAGCGCGCCGCCGCCGTCGCCAAGGCCATGCCCCAGGCGAAGAGGGCCGTGGCCTCGGGGTAAAACGAGACCGTGCGGCTGAGCAACAGCACCGGGGGCACCGCGCCGATGAACGCCGAGGCCGCCAAGCCCGCCACCCGCCCGTGCAGAGCCCGGCCCCAGAGGTAGAGCGCTGAGGCCAAGGCCCCGCCGGAGATCGTCGCGCCCCAGAGGATGGCGTCCGCCACGCCCACACGCCGGGCCAAGGGCGCGAGCAGCTCGGCGGTGAGCCGGGCGCGGTGGGCGGGGTAACGGGCGGCGTCCCCCTCGGCGACGGTGGCCACGGCCGCGCACCAGTCGCCGAAGTCCGAGGTGGCGAGCTGGCCCCCGGCGGAGGCGAAGCCCGCGAGCCAGGTGCTCTGCAGAGCGCCCGAGACGAGGCCCGCCCCGATCAATAGCGGCAGGTCAATCGACCAGCGCCAAGCGTCCTCTTCGCCCCGCGCCGTGGGCAAGGCCCGCAGCGCGAGCACGAAGCCGAGGAGCAGGGCGACGGAGACGGGGGACATGGCCCGAGTCTACACCGGGAGGCGCCTCAGGGCACAAAACCGACGCTGTCGGTGCGGACGTGGTGGATGTAGCGGGCCTCTGGCTCGGTCTCCATGAACTCACGGACCTTCTGCAAGAACTCCAGCTCGTCCTCCCAGCCGCCGGGGAGCACGTCCTTGGGCTCCGCCGACTCCAAGATCAGGGTGTTCACCGGGCGCTTGAGGGCGCCCTCGACGGCGACGCGAGGGGAGCGGAAGCTGGGGAAGAGCACCCAGTGCTCGGTGAACTGGCCTCGATCGGGGTACGGAAACAGGCCGCGAAGCCTACACGAAGGCTCGCGCCGAGGGGGCGGCCCGTGCGCGCGGCGCCGAAGCTGGGGCGGGCGCCTTCGTTGGTCATCGCGGGCTCGGCGGCCTCGATGATGAGGTCGTCTCCGGCCTCTGCCAGGTTCCGCGCGAAGATGTTCATGGTGCCGCCATCAATCTGAAAGGTCGGACGGCTCGAGATGAATGGCCACATAGGGGTGCTCCTGGGGTTGAACGCTCACGACACTCTATGGCCTAAGCTCTCCAAGCTGTGATCGCGGGATGCCCAAAAAGTTGAGAGGGGGGACTGGCGGGGCGCGGAGGCGCCGGATCTTCACAGTCCTTTACACACCTTCGGCCTCGTTGGCTTCACGCCGAGGCCCCCGCCGGTTCAGAATGGCGACACCCTGGAGACGATCCTATGAACGCCCTGCGCCTCACCCCGCTGCTCACCCTGCTCTTCGCCTGCGGAAAAGACGACGGCCCCGCCGACGACAGCGCGCCCGCCGACGACACGCCGACCGACACGGCGACCGACACGGCGACCGACACCGCCGCCGAGGTCACCCCCTGCCCCGACGGGCTCAGCGAACCGGCGATCTCCACCTCAACGGGCTGCGTCACCGGCCTCGTCACCGAGGGCCAAGAGCGCTTCTTGGGGGTGCCCTACGCCGCCCCGCCCCTGGGCGCCCTGCGGTTCTTGCCGCCCACGCCGGTGACTCCTTGGGAGACGCCTCTGGCGGCCACGTCCTCGGGCCCGATCTGCGTGCAGCACGTCGATAGCTCGCTCACGGACAACAAGAAGGGCGAAGGCGACGAGGACTGCCTCACCCTGAACATCCTGCGCCCCGCGGGCGCCGCGGGCCCCTTGCCGATCCTGTTCTTCACCCACGGCGGCGGCTACGCCACGGGCTCAGGCAGCCAGAGCACCTACCTCAACGATCCCAACCTGCCCGATCAGGCCATCGTCATCACCCACAACTACCGCCTGGGGCCCCTGGGGTTCTTGGCCCACCCGGCGCTCTCCGCGGCCCAGGCCGAGGGGGTCTCGGGCAACATGGGGCTCTTGGACACGGTGATGGCCCTTGAGTGGGTGTCTGAGAACGCCGAGGCCTTGGGCGGTGATCCCGCCCAGGTGCTCATCTTCGGCGAGAGCGCCGGGGGCCTCACCACCTGCGCCTTGTTGATGTCGCCCGACGCCGCGGGGCTGTTCTCCGGGGCGGTGGTGCACAGCGCGCCGTGTCTGGGCCTGAACGAGCCTCTGCGCGGCGGCGCCGCCGACCAGGGTGAGCGCTGGGGCGAGACCTTCGCCGAGGCCTTGGGCTGTGACGGAGACGACGCCGTGGCCTGTATGCAGAGCGCGCCCATCGAGGACATCGTCACCTACGGCCAGGCGACGGTGCTCATCGGCGAGGGCAAACGGTACGCCCCGGTGCTCGACGGCGTGCGCCTGCCCGTAGACGGCGCCTTGAGCCTCAAGGACGGCCTCAGCGTGCCCGTCACCTTAGGCGCCAACCAAGACGAGGGCACGGTGTTTGTGTTGGGTCTGGGCGTGACCACCGAGGCGATCTATGAGGCGACGGTGCGGGCGCTTGTGCGACCGTTCGGGATCGACGCCGACAAGATCCTCGCGGCCTACCCCAGCGCTGACTACGGCGACTCCCCCGAGGCGGCCTTCGCCGCGCTCTACGGCGACGCGGTGTTTGTCTGCCCGACGGTGTTTATGGCCGAGGCCTTGGCGCCCGACCACACCGTGCGGGGGTACCACTTCTCCGCCGCGCCCGCCGCCGCGGGCACCTTCGGGGCCTTTCATGGCTTGGAGCTCGCGTATGTCTTCGGCACGGGGTTTGTGGACACCAGCCCCAAAGACGCCGCGCTGGCCCAAGACATGCAAGACGCCTGGGCCACGCTGCTCACCGGGGACGCCGCCGTGGGCGAGGCCGGGCCCTGGAGCCCGCTTGGGACGGGCTGGGCGCTGTGGGATCGCGACGGGAGCGCCCTCGGCGCCCACCCCAAGGCGGATCTCTGCCAGCTCTGGGCCGAGGAGGGCCTCAACCCCTGGTGAGGCCCGCGGCCCGGGTTACCTCGTTCGGTATGCGCCCCATCGCTCGGATCTTCCCCATCGCCGCCCTCGTGGCGCTCCTCGGGCCGTCCTGCGCCAAGGACGCCCCGCCCAAGGTGACAGGGCCGACGATCGTGCTCATCACCCTCGACACCACCCGCGCCGACGCCGTGGGGGCCTGGGGCGGGCCCGCGGGGATCACGCCCACCCTCGACGCCCTGGCCGCCCGAGGCGCGCGGTTTGTGTGGGCCTTCTCCCACGCGCCGACGACCTTGTCGTCTCACGCCTCGATGTTCACCGGCCTCGACCCCCACGGCCACGCCGTCCCACGAAACGGCGTGCCGCTGTTTGAGTCCCACACCACCGTGGCCGAGCGCCTCGTTCATCACGGCTTTGAGACCCTCGCGGTGCTGGGCAGCTCCGCCGTAGACCGCAGCACCGGGGTGTTGCAGGGCTTCACCGCGGTGGATGACTCCCTGAGCGTCGATCAAGGCCGCCGCTTTGAGGACACCGCGCCGAAGGTCACCGCCCGCGCCTTGAGGCTCGTGGACGATCGAGAGGGCGGTAAACCGCTGTTCCTCTGGGTGCATTATTTTGACGCCCACAGCCCCTACGCGCCGCCGCCCGAGGTGGCCCAGCGCTTTGTGCCGCCGAACGTGAAGCCCACCGCGCCGATGGAGGGCGACGATCACAACCTCGGCTTCGGCGAGCGTGTGCGCCAGGGCCAGGCCAGCGCGGAGGAGATGGCGTACTGGCGCGGACTGTACCACGGTGAGGTGCACGTCGCCGACGCCGGGATGGGCGCGCTCTTGGACGGCTTACGCGCCCGGGGCCTGCTCAACGACGCCTGGATCGTGGTCGCCGCCGACCACGGCGAGATGTTTTACGAGGTGACCGACCGCCCCATGGGCCACGGCCCCGACATCGACCCGCCCGTCACCCACGTCCCCCTCGTCATCACCCGCGAGGGCCCCGGCGCGCCCGCCCCGCGAGACGTCAACGAGCCCGTGGCGCTCTCGGATCTGGGGCCGACCTTGCTCAGCCTCGCCGGTCACCCCGAGGCTCTGGGCGACGGTCGCGACCTGCTCCCCAGCGCCCGCGGCGAGCCCCTGGCGCCCCGGGCCCTGTTTCTGGAGGCCACGCGGGTGCCGAGCCTGCCCCGAGACGGCACATGGGACAACCTCCAGGCCGAGCGGGGGGTGATCTGGCAAGACGTGATGATGATGCGCACCCCGTGGTTGCCCACGGAGGGGCCGACGCTGGTGAGAATCGGCGCAGACGGCGTGGTGGTGTTTGAGGACAACAGCGCCGCCTTGGGCCTCACCGGCATGCTCAACGGCTGGGACGGCCGCGCCCCCAGAGGCCGCGCCCAAGAGACCCCCGAGGGGACCATGCGCGACGCCCTGAAGGCGCTCGGCTACCTCGAGGAGTGAGCTAGCGCTGGGGCAAGCGGGCGAGGAGATCCCGCCAGTCCGAGCGCTCCAGGATCCCCGGCTTGCGTTTGCCGAAGAAGAGCACGATCACCTCACCCTTGTGGTCCAGAAGCTCCACGCTGTGAACCCAGCCCTCGGCCGAGGGTTTCCGCACCCGCCACGCCTCGGCGACGAGGTCCTCGCGTAAGTGCAGGTTAAAGCGGGGGTCGAGCACGTTCATCCACTCGCCGACGGCCTTGATGCGGCTCACCGTGCCGATGTGAATCTGGACGCAGCCGGGGTTGCCGACAAACACCATGATCGGCGTCTGGGCCTCGGCGGCGGCCTGCAGCAAGGGCCCGCTGACGTTTGTGGGCAGTCGATGGGCGTGAACACCCTCGATGAGCTGCAAGGCGCGGCGGCGGCTCACGCGGTGCGCGCGCAGGAGGCCGTGAAGGTGGTGGGGGTCGCCCATGGCGGCCCAGGCGTCGCAGAAGGTGGCGGCGTCGAGCTCGCCGTCGTCGGGGTCGGCGGGGAAGGTCTCCAGCCCAGGCGTCCAGAACGGGGTCTGATCGGGATCACGCAGGGAATTGACGAGGGCCTCAAACGCCCCGAGGTCGCTGGTCTCGCCGAGGTGCACCTTATGAACGGCCTCCCCTTGGTGATCGAAGAGCTGAATCGCCCGGTGGCCCGCGCGCTCGGTGGCGAAGACCGTGTGCCATCGCCGGGGGAAGAGCCGCAGATCGATCTCTTCCCCGAAGGCCCCGCCGACGGGGGCACCTTCAGGGAGCTGAACCCGCTCATACCGGCCCCGGCGCTCGTGAACGGCGGCCTCGTTGCGGGTGAGGGCCATCACCTCACCCAAGGTCTCAAACCCCCGAAACAGCTCGGTCCAGGCCGGGCGCAGGCGGGTGGCGGTGCGGCCCACGGCGCTGGCCACCAAGGCGGCCTCGCTCACGCCGAGCTGGCGGGCGGCGTCGCGGGGGCGGGTGCGTGGGGACTGTGCGAGGAGGGACTCGACCTGCTGGTGTAGCTCCATGGGGCGCTCCGAAGGTGTCAGGGTTTTGGGGGAGGTGTCAGGGTTGGGCGGGAGGTGTCAGAGTTTGGGTTCGGGTGTCCGCGCGGGCGGGCACGAGCAAGGGCGCGGCCCGTGTCGGGGTGGCGTAGGGTGCGCACGGTGACGCCATAGGCGCGGTGGATGAGCGCCGGGGTGAAGGCCTCCTCAGGCGGGGCGTCGGCGAGGGTCTGCCCCTCCATCATCAACAGCACACGGTCGGCCCAGGCCCCGGCGAGGTTGAGATCGTGCAGGATGATCAGCACGGCGTCCCCGCGCTCATCACAGCGGCGGCGCAGCAGGCTCAGCACGGACTCTTGGTGCTGGAGATCTAAGGCCGCGGTGGGCTCGTCCAACAACAACAGGCCGGGGCCCTGCACGCCGTGAAGCTGGGCGAAGGCCCGGGCCAAGGCCACCCGCTGGCGCTCACCGCCGGAGAGCTGGGGGAGCAGGCGCTCGGCGAGGTGCGACGCGCCCACGGCGTCTAACGCGTCTAAGGCGATGTCGCGGTCTCGCGCCGAGCTTGGGTGGGGTGTGCGGCCCAACATCACGACCTCCCAGGCGCAGAACGGGAAGTCACAGGGCGAGGTCTGGGGCACGACGGCGCGGCGCTGGGCCAGCTCCCGAGGCCGCCAGGCCGTGAGCGCCCGGTCAAACAGCACGATCTCCCCGGTGGTGGGCCGTCGCTCCCCAGAGATCAGCTTGAGCAGCGTTGATTTGCCCGCGCCGTTGGGCCCGCACACCGCGAGCAGCTCCCCCGGCGCGAGGCCGAAGGACACGCCTCGCACCAGGGCGCGACCCCGCACAGAGACGCCGAGGTTGGTGACGGTCAACATCTAAACCTCCGGGCTCGCCGCGCGCAGGCGGTACAGAAAGAACGGCCCGCCGAGCAGGGCGGTGAGCACCCCCACGGGCAGCTCCGCCGGGGCCACGCAGGTGCGGGCGACAAGATCGGCCACGGTGAGCAGGCCGGCGCCCAAGACCACGCTCATGGGCAAGACCCGGCGTTGATCGGCGCCGACGAAGAGCCGGGCGAGGGGCGGCACCACCAGGCCGATAAACCCGATGAAGCCCGAGAACGCCACGCTCAGGCCCACCAACACCGCGACCAACACCGTGAGGCCGAGCTTGAGGGCCTCCACCGGCACGCCGAGCTGGGCGGCCTCGGCCTCCCCCAACAACAAGGCGTTGAGCGAGCGCGCGGCGCGGGCGGTGAGCCCGAGGCCCACGGCCAAGGCGCCCAAGACCAAGCACGCCCGGCTCCAGCTCGCCCCCGAGAGGCTGCCCAAGGTCCAGAAGGTCAAGGAGCGGAGCTGCTCGTCGCTGGCGATGAACAGCAGCAGGCCCGTGCCCGACGAGGCCAAGGCGCTCACGGCGACGCCGCAGAGCAACAGCGTCGAGATCGGCGCCGCCCCGTCTCGCCGGGCCGCGGCCATCACCACCGCCCAGACGATGAGCCCGCCGAAGATCGCGGCGACGGGCAGGCCGATCTGGCTCCACGCCCCACCCAGCACGGTCGCCGCCGCCCCGCCCAAGGCCGCGCCGCTGGAGACGCCGAGCAGGCCCGGGTCGGCCAGGGGGTTGCGGGTGAGGCCCTGCATCAGCGCCCCGGCCAGCCCCAGGGCGCCGCCCACCCCCACGGCCAGAAGCGCCCGAGGCAGACGAATCGCCCACAGGACGGCCTCTTGGGCCGGGGTGAGCGCGCTCAGCTCGGTGAGGCCCAGGCGCGAGAGGGGTGCGAAGAGGAGCTGCCCCGGAGAGATCGAGACCGCGCCCAGGCTCACCGCGAGGGTCAAAACGACACAGAGCGCGACGAGGCCAAAGAGCTGGGCGCGGCCGGGTGGGGAGAGGGCGGTGAGGCGGATCATGGGCTCGTCTGTGTCTCGGCCAGGGCGCTCGTGAGCTGGCGCGCGGCCTCGGGCAGCCGGGGTCCGAAGCCGAGCAGCAGCAGGTCATCCATCACGATCAAGCGCCGGCTCTGCCCGGCGGGCGTGGCCATCAGCGCGGGGTTCTCCCAGATCGTGGCCTCACCCCCGGCGGACTCCAGCCCCCGAGCGGTCATCAAGAGCACGTCCGGCGCGGCGGCGATGGCGGCCTCGGGGGTGAGCGGTTTGTATCCGGTGTAGCCCGAGATGGCGTTCTGGGCGCCGACGAGGCGGATCATCTCGTCCGCGGCGGTCTCTTGGCCCGCGACCTCCAAGGCCACGCCGCCCCGGGCGTAGACAAACATCACCTTGGGGGCCTTCGTCAGCGGGCTCAGCCCCAGAAGCCCGGCGTCGAGCTGCTCCACGAGGGCCTGGGCGGCCTGTTTACGGTCCAGGGCCTCCCCCGCGGCGAGGGTGCGGGCCCGGGAGCCCTCGGCGGTGGCCTCTTCAGGCAGCAGCAGCACGGTCACCCCGGCGGCGCGGAGCTGGTCCACGGCCTCGGGCGGCCCGGCGTGGGCGGTGGCGAGCACCAAGGTGGGCGCCAGAGAGAGCACCCCTTCAGCGCTGAGCTGGCGGTGATAGCCCACGTCAGGCAAGCGGAGCGCCTCCTCGGGGAACATGCTGGAGGTGTCGCGGCCCACGAGGGTGTCCCCGCGGCCCAGGGCGTAGACCAGCTCCGTCACCGGGCCGCCCAAGCTGACGATGCGTAGGGCGGGCGTGGGGGGCGCCTCGGGACGTGGCGCGCAGCCTAAGCTGAGCCACAAGAGGGGGATGATCATGGCGCCGCCACGGGGCCAAGCTCGACGCTGATCACGCCGGAGGTGCCCGCGTCGTCGTAGTAGCTCAGAAAACGTAGGCGGTAGTGTTCGCCGTCTGTGCTGCGGACGACATAGAGGATGTCCGCCGGGGAGAGCGCGTGGGTGGCGGCGTCGTAGCTGTACCAGGCGCCCAGGGCGTACTCGACGGCGCCGTCGGCGTTTGTGTCGGCGTCGGTGACGTACCCCTCGGCGGGGGCCGTGGTGGTCGTCTCAAACGCCGCGTATTGCCCGGGGAGCGCGGCGACCTCGACCCCGCCTCCGCCGCTCACCCCGCCGTTCACCTTCACCGTCGAGCGCTGAAAGCTGAGATCCCAGGCGTCCTCAGCGGTGACCGTCGCGCCAAGCTCCAGATCCCAATACACCCAGGCCTCGCGGCTGGTGGCGTCTACGCTCACCGTGTTGACCTCGGGGTCGGCGTCGCTGTCGGAGTCGGTGTCGGCGTCCGAGTCCGAGTCCGCGTCCGAATCGGCGTCCGAATCGGCGTCAGCGTCGGCGTCGGCGTCGGCCTCGACCTCGCCGGTCTCTTCGTCTTGATCTGAGTCGTGGTCATGCTCATCCTTCTCACCACAAGCGAGGAGGGCGAAGGGCAGGACCAACAGAGAGAGTGCGCGTGTCATCGTTGCTCCGAGAGCGTCAGGGTTTTTGCAGAGGTGTCAGCGAGGCGGCAGAGGCGCCCAGCGCAGGCCGACCATGGCCGGGGTGCCCACCTCGTCGTAATAGCCCTCGATCGAGAGCTTAAAGCAGGCTCCTGCGCCGTCACACAGGGCGTAGATCCGGTCCGCAGGGGTCAATACATGGGTGGTGGCGTCGTACTCGTACCAGTCGCCCAGGGCGTACTCGGGCACGCCGTCGCCGTCGGCGTCGGCGAGGTCTGTGCGCCATCCATCCGCGGGGGCGGCGGTGAGGCCGTCCAGATCGTGGCCCTCCACCGGGGCCACCTCCACCTCCCGCGCGCCGCTCACCCCGCCGTTCACCGCGAGGTTGTAGCGCTGCAAGGCGAGGTGCCAGGAGTCGTCCTGGAGCGGGTCGGCGGGGCTCACCAGGGCGCCGTCGCTGAGGCTCAGGTACACCCACACATCCACCGCCGTGGCGTTCACCGTCAGCGTCCGCGTCTCACCGTCAGTGATCAGGCCCCCGGTGTCGGTGTCTTGGGGGAGGCTGTCGGCGGGGCGGTCCTCACGCAGGTCAGGCGCGCAGCCGAGGCACAGGCAGAGGGGGGCGAGCGAGGGCAGATGACGCACGGTCAAGCTCCGTCACGGCGGGGGTGGGTGAGATCAAGCGAGAGATAGACGAGGCGCGGCGGCATGGTGAGCAGCGTCGGATCGCCCGCGTTGAGCAGGTTGTCGACGCCTAGGGCCACGGCCCCGCGGCCCAAGAGGCGCTTCTGTAGGCGAAGGTCCAAGGCGGCGTACGGTGGGGCCTCGATGGGGTCGGGCACACCGTCGGCGTCTGTGTCTCCGGTGAGGGGCCGCGCGCCGACCAAGGCCGCCCGCGCCTGGGCGGAGAGGCCGAGCTGATCTAGATCGATCCCCGCCTGGGCGGTGCCCCGGTGCCGCGCGCGGCCCTCCAAGGGCTGGTGCAGCGTCTCATCACGGCTCTCGGTGAGGGTGTAGGTGAGCTTGAGGTCGAGCCACCGCGTGGGCTGGGACTGCGCGGCGAGCTCTAGCCCGGCGGTCCAGGCCGAGGCGACGTTTGTGTAGCCGTACTGCGCGGGCTCCCCAGCGCTGGCGGCCTTGAGCGTGGTGATCGTGATGAGATCGTTGAGATCGTTGTGGAAGACGTTCGCCGAGAGCCACCAGGCGTCGTTTGGCGCCCACTCCGCGCCGAGCTGCAGGCTGCGTGAGGTCTCGGGGCGTAAGGTGGGGCTGCCCTGGACGACGTAGCCCGCGCCGGGGTTCTCAAACCGCAACAGCAGCTCTTTAAAGCTCGGCGCGCGGTAGCCCGCCCCGGCGCTCACCCGCAAGGTGAGGCTGGGCGCGGCCTGCCAGCGGATCGCCAGCTTGGGCGTAGGCACGAGCCCGTACCAAGAGTCGAGCTCAAGACGCGCGCCGGGCACCACGCTGAGGCCGCTCACGCCGGGCACCCGCCAGACATCCTGCACAAACAGGGCCCCTCGGGCGCGGGCGCCGGTCCCGCCGTCCAAGCGGGGGCTCTCCATGGTGACGCCCATCGCCTCGGCGCCGACGGTGAGCAGGTGACTGTCCCCCGTGGCGCGGTCGAGCTGGGCCGAGAGCTCGCCCAGACGCTCTTGGTGATCCTCATAGGTGTCCAGCGCCGTCGCGCCGCGCTGATCGACGAGCTGCTGCTCCCGGTAGACGCTGCCTGACGCGCCCAAGGTCAACATCGACCGCGCGCCGAGGAGCAGGCGCGGCGTGAGCCCGAGCTGCACCTCCTCGATGGCGCTCAGGCGATCGAGCACGGCGCCGCCGCCGCTCACCTCCACCCCTTGAAGGTTCCGGCGCATCACCGAGCCCCGGGCGCCGAGGCTGAAGTTGGGGCTTATGGCGGCGCGGCCTTGGCCCGAGACGTCCCACTGCTGGAAGGCGCTCGCCGTGGTGGCCTCGTCTTGGGGGCTGAGGTCGTAGCCGTCGTTTTGGTGAAGCCCGGCGACGAGCTGGCCGCTGAGCCGATCCCCTTTGGCCTCGACGCTGGCGCTGGCGTCGGCGGTGCCGCGCTCGCCGCCGCGCAGGTGGACCTCGGCGCGCACCGGCTCGTCCGGGGTGCGGGTGATGAGGTTCACCACGCCGCCCATGGCGTCGGCGCCGTAGAGCGCGGAGCCCGGGCCCTTCACGATCTCGACCTGCTGAATGTTCTCGACGGGGAAGCGGCCAAGGTCGATCACGCCGTCTTTGGCGCCGAGCACCCGCTCACCGTCCACCAAGATCAAGACCTGATCGGGGTTCATGCCCTGCATTCGTAGGGCGGCGCCCAGGTAGCTGCGCTCGACGTCGAGGCCAGGCTGGCCCTCCAACAGATCGGCGAGGTTCTCGGCCCCAGAGGCGGCGATGTCTTCTCGGGTGATGAGCTCAACGGCCACGGGGGCGTCGCCGCGGGGGGTGGCCGTGCGTGTGGCGGTGACGACGAGCTCAGCGCCGGGCTCGTCGTCACCAGGCCCCGCGTGGGCGGAACCAGCGGCGACGAGCAGGCCGAGGAGCAGGGGAGCGGGGAGGGGCACGGGGGCTTGTTCCTGATATTGACTTTCATTATCAATACAGGGACGGATCCGATCCCGTCAAGCGCTGAAGGCCCGTCGTTGACGATTTGTTGAAATTGACTATCATTATCATCAACGATGGAGAGCCCCATGCGCCCCGTGATCCTCCTGTTGTCGCTGCTGGCCGCCTGCGGTCGCCCGGTGTGCGAGCCGCTGACCACCCAGCTCTGCGTCTGCCCGGGGGCCGTGGCCTCGGCCCAGACCTGCGCTGAAGACGGTGAGGGCTGGGGGGAGTGCGCCTGCGGCCTCTCTGAAGACGACGATGACGATGACGACGTAGACGAGTCCGTCGATGAGGGTGATCACACGGGCTGGACCGGCGTCGTCGTCGGCGACGCCCAGCGCGGGGCGACGATCTACGCCTCAAGCTGCGCCGCCTGCCACGGCGCGAGCGGCCTCGGCGGGGCGGGCGGCCCGAGCCTCGCCGAAGAGGTCGCCGAGGCGGGCGATGAGGAGCTCGTGGAGACGATCCGTGAGGGCGAGGACGATATGCCCCCCTTCCCGAACCTCAGCGAACAAGACCTCGCCGACCTCATCGCCTGGCTGCGCCAACGTTTCGGCGGCAGCGGCGAAGGGGAGGAGGAGGACGACGACTGATCGGGACGGGCTCAGTCCAGGGTGACGACCTCCCCCCGCGCCACCCCCAGCGACTCAAAGCTGGGGATCTCTCCGGTGAGCTCCGCGGAGAAGGCCCAGCCGAAGCCTGAGATCGGGCTCCACACGCTCTCTTCGTACACGAGGATCGGCAGGCGATGGCCCTCAACGGCGCTCATGTCGTCTTCAGCCAGAGCGCTCACGTCAAAGCTCAAGGTGTTGTGGAAGGGCTCGTCCGTAGACGGCACGCCGTCGAGGGTGTTGAGCACGGCGTCGGCGAAGTCCGCGCCCTCGCCGTAGCGCCGCTCGCCGTACTCCCAGCGCAAGAGGCCCTGGCCGCCGAAGGGGTCCAGATACGTCTCGTGCAGCGTGAGCCCGGCCTCCTCGGCCAAGGTGTCGCTGACGCCATAGAGCACGGCGGCCCCGGCGCTGTGGCCGATCAGGTGCAGGTGCTCGTAGTCCCGCTCGGCGAGGCGCGCGCCGAGCCAGCGCCCGTGGTCTTCGCCCCGCTTGGTGACGTTCACGCTGCCCTGGGCGTCGTCGAACCAGTCAACCGTCCAGACGTCCCAGCGCTCGGGCTCGATCAGGTTCGCCGAGATCGCCTCGGCCATCGTCGTGGGCCAGTCTTCAGGGCCGTCCCCGCCGCCGTGAACGAGCACGACCAGGCGGTCGGCGCCGGGGCTCGACTCGGGCAGGGTGGGCGTGTTGAGGCGGGAGCAGGCGACGAGGAGCAGGAGCATGCCGCCATGATCTCACAGCGCCCAGACGCCGTCCTGAACCGGCGGCCCCAAGGCCTCCTCGACGAGGCGCGCCGCGTCGTCGGGCTCGCCAAAGCGGGGCCAGACGATCACGGTCTTTAGGCCTCGGGCGCGTAAGGCGTCCCACAGCCACGGCGCCGGGCGCTCACCCCGGGCGAGGCGGTCCACCTCTTGGGCCACCTTGTCCTCGGTGGGCCGCCGAAACCACAGCGGCTCCATGAGCGGGCGGCGGTGAAACGGCTGAAGGGACAAGGCCACGCGGTGGGTCATGCCGTGGACGTCTACGGCGGGGCCCTCGGGCAGCGCACGATCGGCGTAGGGTGGGGTGGGGGAGGCGCCCCAGGCCACCACCTCACGCATCGCCTGGTGGTTGAGCCCGGCGGCGAGCACGGTGAGGGCGAGCGCGAGCGGCTTGAGGCGCCCCAAGCGGTCGAGGCCCAGGGCGAGGCAGACCGCGAGGAGCGGGCCGGCGAAGCTCAACAGGCGCGCGGGGTGGTGCATCCGGCGCAGGGGCTCCACCCAGTAGGTCAGCCAGGCGAAGGGGCCGGACATCACTGGCTCCCCATAGGCCCAGGTGAGGCCGGGGCCTAAGGCGATGAGCAGCGCGATCGTGGCGGCGAGGGCGAAGCGCCAAGCGCCTGCGGAGGCGCTGACGATCGCGCCCACCAGCAGCAAGGGGTGCAGCCTCACCCTCGGCGGCACGTCGCCAAGGCCAAAGAGCCCGGCGATCGGCGCCGAGGTGTACCCGGCGGCCGGCCGGTCGATGGGCAGCGCGCGCAGGTGCTCGGCGAGGGTGACGGCGTAGGGCGTGATCGCCAAGGCGCCGACGAGCACCCCCAAAGCCAAGGCGCGGCGATCCCGCGCGAGGGGCAGGCCGATGAGGCACAAGGCGAGGCCGTGCCAGGCGTACGCGACGCCCTGAAGCGCGGCGAAGAGCCCGGCGAGGGCCCCGGCGCGAAGGCCACCGCGCAGCAGCAAGGCCAAGCTCAACAGGCCCGGCCAGACGATCAAGGTGGCGGGGCGGCCCCCGGCGAGCTCATGCAACATCGTGGGCGAGGCGGCGAGCAAGGCGCAGGCGGCGGCGGCGGCCAGGGGGCTCGCCCCGGCGGCGCGGGCGAGGATCCCGGCGGCGACGAGGTTCAGGCTCGTCTGGCCGAGCTGGTTGAGGTTCCACAGAAGGGCGGTCGGCGGGCCCAACCCAGAGAGCAACCAGACGTCCAGAGGGTTTGGCACCACGCCCAGCAAGGCCTCTACGCCGTCGGGATAGGCCAGGCCCCCCATCGCAGCTCGCCCGGCGCGCTCCTCCGCGAACGCCCACCACAGCCACCAGCCGCCGATGAGGTCACCGTTGCGCCAAGGGTCTTCAGGGCCCCAAGGGCTCACCGCGACCGCGGAGATCGGCCCTCGCAACAGCGCCCAGAGCAGCCCCACCGGGGCGAACAAGGCGGCCAAAGCCAGGAGGTGTGGTCTCATACGTCCCATGAGACCACGGCGCGGCGCGGCGAAGGGTGTGGAGCTTGGGGTTGGGCCCTTGGTGGGCGCGGCGCTGGGCGTGCTGATCGTCGCGGCGCTGGCGCGGTGGGTGGCGTTGCCCCTGGAGCGCCACGTCTTTGATGGGCACGAGGCGCTCTACCTGCGGGCGTTCTTGGGGGAGGAGCTCCCGACGAGCGCCAAGCTCATGCCGCTGCCCGCCACGATCTTGGCGCTGCTCGGGCGCCTCAGCCAAGATCCTGAGACTCTCTTGCACCTGCATCTTGGTCTCGGTGTGGTCTGCGTGGCCTTGGGCGGGCTCGCCGCGGCCCGGGGAGCGCGCCCCATCGCCGGGATCTTCGCGGGGGCCTTGTTGGCGACGGCCCCGGCGCATGTGGCGTGGTCGGCCTCGGCCTACAACGTGATCTTGCCCCAGACCTTGTTGATGGGGGCCCTCGCCTTGGGCGGCCTGCGGGGCGCGCCGCTCTACGCCTTGGCCTGCGGATGCCGGGTGGAGCTGGCGCTGTTCGCCCCGGCGGTGGCGCTCTTGGGCGGCTGGCGTCTGGCCCTCGGCGCGTTGGGGGCCTTGATCGCCGCGCCGACGCTCTTGCACGGCGGCGGCCCCGCCTTACGACCGCTGGGCGTCGTGATCCCCGCGAACCTTCAGCTCATGGCCTTGGCCGGGCCCATCGGCACCCTGCCGGGCCTCGCCGCCGTGGCCTTCGCCGCCCCGCGCTCCGCCTGGAGACCCCTCGCCGCTGGGGTCTTGGGCTTCGTCACGATGGCGAGTTTTGATGATCTCGGCGACCGGCACCTGCTGTTCCCGGCGTTCTGCCTGGTGGTCGCCGCCGCCCGCGCCGAGGGGGTGTGGCGGATCGGCCTCGCCGCGCTCCTGGGGCTCAACCTCTGGGGGCTCAGCACCTTGTCCCAGCGGTTCTACGCCACAGCGCAGATCTACAGCGAAGCTTTGCCCGCGGAGCTTACGACGATCACCTCGCCCTTGCCCTGCGTCGAGGTGCTGGACGACCCCCTCGACCCCCGAAGCCACTGGAATCACCGGGGCGCGTGGTGGGGTCACGGGGACTGGCCCCAGGCCGACGGGGTGCAGGCGAGCCTGTGCTGGGGGGAGGAGGCGGCGCATTGGGCCTGGACGAGCCGGGGCCTGCACGACCGGGCGCTGCGGATGCGCGTGTTGTACGACGTGGAGCCGTTTGGGGTGCTGCGCCTGCCCGGTGGCCCTCGGGTGATGGGCTGGGTGAGGCCGTGAGCCCGGGCGCAAAACACGTCGGCGTCGTGGTGGGGGTCGGCCTGCTCGCGGGGCTCATTCGTGCCTGGGGCCTGCTCGTCGTTGGCGGCGAAGGGCTGGGGCCTGACGCGCCGGGGGCCCTGGCGGCGGTGACCCTCGGCGGGCATCCGTACCCCTTGCACCCGCTGCTGATCGGTGTTCTCGGCGGGGCGGGGCGGCTCTCGGTGGTCTCTGGCGCGGTGATGGCGGCGGCGATGGCCTTCGCGGCGCCACGGCTGGGTGGATCGGCCTTGGGGGTGGGCCTCGCCGTGGCCTGCGCGCCCCTGCTCGTCGAGATCGGCGCGCTCTCCGGCGGGGACGCCCCGGCCTTGGCGTTGGCGGCGGTGGGCTGGGCGGTGACCCTCGGCGGGCGGCGACTGGTCGGTGGGCTCTTGGCGGGGCTCAGCCTCGGCGTAAAGCCGACGGCCCTGGCGTTGTGGCCGGTGGTCGCGGTGGCCGGAGGGCTCCCGGGGGTGGTGGGGTTGGCCTTGGGGGCGGCGCCCTTCGCCGAGGCGCTGCGCCCGCTCGTGACGCCGAGGCCCGGCGGTGGGCTGCTGGGATCGTGGTGGCGATCGAGCGGCGGCGCGCCGCCCCGGCCCGATCAGCTCGGCGAGCTGCTCTCCCAAGGGGTCAACGCCCTCGTTGGGCTGCCCGGCTGGACCTTTGTTTGGCCCACGCTCACCTTGGCCGTGCTCGGCGTGTGCTGGCCGGGCGACGATCGCCGCCGTCGCGTCATCACCTGCCTCGTGGCGTTGGCCTCCCTGGCCGGGGTGAGCCTGCTCTTGGGGGACCAGCTCCGGGCGCGGTACCTCGTGGCGCCGGTCTTGGCGTTGGTGGCGCTCTCGGGGCGCCTCGTTTGGGTTCATGGCCTCAGCCTCGGCCTCGCGGCGGCGGCGCTCAGCCAGCTCGGCGCCGTTCGTGCCGCAGAGGAGGGCCGTGCGCCCGCGCGCTTCGTGCCCTGGCCCGACACCCAGGCCGAGGCGCGGTTTGTCGACTACGGCCTCTGCGGCGCGGATGAGCTCGGCGCGATGGCGGCCGAGCTCGCCGAGACCTTGCCTTTGGGGGGCAGCTTGGCGGTCTTGCGCCTGCGAGACGGTCGAGAGGGGGAGCTCCTCTGGCCGCTCATGGCCCTGCGCCCCGATCTGCACGTCGAGCGGGTCCACGGAGGCTGCTGCCCGGGCGCGGTCGAGACCTGCGCGGCGGCCCTGATGCTGCGGCCGGTGCCGATCGTGTTCCCCGCGCGCCCTGAGCGTTGTCTGACCCCGGTGGTAGACCCCAACGAGCGCGCCCTCGCCGCGTCTCTGGCCGCGCTCTACGACGGCGTCGGGGTGTATGGCCGCTGGCCTGGGCGACCTGGCGCGGACACCTGGCGGTGTGGGCGGCCGTAGTCGATCCTTGTCGCCGAGGGCAGTTGGCGCAAGAGCAGCAGGATCGCATTTTTTCCCCACGTTCTTGAGGGCCTCTGCTCCCCCAGCGCCGCCGCCGGGTTCTGGGGGTGGCATGTCTTCCGACCACGACCACCTGTTCAAGCTCGTCTTCTCCCACCCCGCCGAGGCCGCCGCCTTGGCCCGGGGGGTCATGCCGCCCGAGGCGGTGGAGCTCCTCCGCCTCGACGCCTTGGCGCCCCTGTCCGCCGAGTCGATCGACGACGCCTTACGTGTGAGCCTGTCCGACCTGTTGTTCACCGCGCCTTGGCTCGACGGCGGCTATGCCCAGCTCATGCTCCTGTTTGAGCACCAGTCGAGCCCCGACGCCGAGCTTCCTCTGCGGGCCCTGGAATACACCCTCCGCGTGTGGCACCTCACCCGGGCCGAACGCCAGCGCCTCCCGGTGGTGTTCACCGTGGTGATTCACCACGGGCCGCGCCCGTGGTCGGTCCCCCGTCGCCTGAGCGAGCTCTACGACGCGCCCTCAGCGGCCTTGGAGGCGATGGGCCCCATGCTGCCCGAGCTCAAGCTCTGCGTGCTCGACCTCGCCGCCCTGGATGACGCCGAGCTCCCCGGCCAAGGGGGTGGCCGCTTGGCGCTGCTCCTCCTGCGCCACGCACACGAGGGCAAGCTCTGGGATCTGCTCGGCGCACATATGCCCTTGTGGCGGTCCCTCTTGGCTGAGCATGGTGAACATGACGCCATGGGCCTGCTACAATACCTTTGGAGGCGCAGCGACAGCGCGCCGCCCCAGGCGCTCCGCGCGGCGATTCAGGCGAGCTTGTCTCCACCAAACCAAGAGGTCTTCATGGGTTACGCCGACCAGCTTCAGGCATGTCGGCAAGAGTGTTGGGGGGTCGAGATCGGCGAGCGCCGCGGTGAACACAACGGCCGGGTCGCGATCGCGGTTGAGCTTCTCACCGATCGTTTCGGCCCGCTGCCGAGCTGGGCGTTTGAGCACCTCCAAGGCGCCGACAACGATGAGCTTCGGCGAGTCCTTCGGGAGCATCTCGGCGCCCCCAGCCTAGCGTCGCTCCTGGAGCGGTCGAGCTGAGCGCCGCCCCAGGCGCTCCGCGCGGCGATTCAGGCGAGCTTATCTCCACCAAACCAAGAGGTCTTCATGGGTTACGCCGAGCAGCTCATTCAGCAAGGCATCGAGATCGGCGAGCGCCGTGGTGTTGAGATCGGCGAGCGCCGCGCCGTGGTGAACACAACGGCCGGGTCGCCCAGGTCGTTGAGCTACTCACCGATCGTTTCGGCCCGCTGCCGAGCTGGGCGTTTGAGCACCTCCAAGGCGCCGACAACGATGAGCTTCGGCGAGTCGTTCGGGCGCATCTCGGCGCCCCCAGCCTGGAATCTCTCCTGGAGCGGTCGAGCTGAGCACCCCTCGCTCACAACACCCCGTCGTTGCGGTCGAGGTGCTCCACCAAGGCCCGGATGAGGTCTGTGCGGGTGAGGATCGCCGTCGGGAAGCCCGCTTCGTCGGTGAGCGGCAGGCAGCCCACTCGCTCGGCGACCATGATCGCCGCGGCCTCGCCGCAGGTCTGCCCCGGGCGAAGGGTGTGCACACGCTCACCACGCCAGATCTGGCCCACCGGGGCCTCACGACCAAACGCGCCCATGCCTACGGAGAGGTCCCGCAGCGAGATCACACCGGCGAGGCGCCCTTTGTCCAAGATGAGCAGGTGGCGGCGGCCCTGCACGATCATGCGCTCCCAGGCGTCTGCGACCTGCTCATCGGCGGAGATTCCTTCGGGATCTTCGCTGAGCCAAGGCGCCGCCGGGCCGTCGAGGGCCTGCGCCATCCGTAAGGCGTCGTGCTCGGTGAGCATGCCCATCGGGTGCCCATCTTCGTCTACGACGACCGCGTAGTCTTGGGAGGTGCTGAGCTTGGCGCGCAGCGTGCCCGCGAGATCGTCCTCTGGGCGCACCACCACCCGGGGCTGCTCGGCGACGTCGCCCGCCTCCAGGTCGATGTCGGCGTCGTGGAAGGGCATCCACAGCTCGCCGCTCGACCCGGCGAGCACCCCCCGACGGAACACGTCGAGGTCACGCACGACGCCGATCACTCGGCCGTCCCCGTTGGTCATCGGCAGGTGCCGGAGGTGGTGGCGCCGCATCTTCACCGCGCAGGCGTGCAGCGGCGTGTCGAAGGTCACGCAGATCGGCTGGGGGCTCATCAACTCAATCACGGTCTCCATTCGCACCTCCAGAGGGCCCATAGAGTAGGGGATTCTCCAGCCTAGTTCAACCCAAAGTGCGCTCGCTTATGCGATAATCCCAGCCTCATCTGCCGCCGAGCGCCCACCATGCCAACGCAAGAGAGCCTCACCGCGTCCCTTCGCTTCTTCGCACTCGATGGAGATCTCGACATTGAGGATGTCGACCACGCCGCGCAGATCGCCCTGGAGGACGGTCGCATCAGCGCGTCGGAGGCCATGGACCTGCGCGCGGCCATCGACCGTTACCGCGCCCAGATCGACCCACAAGCGAGGGCATACCTGGAGGATCTCGTCGCGGGGAAGGCGCCCCAGCTCGTCAACCGCACCTTGCTCGCCGCCGCGCCTCGGGGTCGTGACAAGGAGCTCTACACCCCCCGGGCGGACGTCGTCGCCCTGCAAGAGCGCATCGGCTGGCTGGGCGTGGCCTGCACCATCGACGGCGACTTTGGCCCGGCCACCACCGCGGCGCTCAAGCAGGTGCAGCAGGGCCTCGGCCTTCCGCCGTCTGGGCTTCTCGACAGCCGAACCGTAGGCCGCATGAACCGCGCCTTGGGCCTCGCCGGCCGCCCGCCGCTCGACCTCAACCCCCGCGCCCGAATTCGCCCCGACGTGGTCATCGCCGTCAAAGGCGCGGGCGAACGTTCGCGGGTGAAGGCGCTGCAGACCGCCCTGAACGCGCTCTCTGGAGGGTTTGCGCTCGGCTGGCTCACGCTCGCCGAGGATGGGCTCTTCGGCGCGAAGACTGAAGAGGTGGTTCGCCTCGCCCAAGACCTCGTCTACCTGCCCCCCACGGGCATCTTTGACACGAGCCTCGCCCTGGCGCTGAACCCGCTCCTCAAGAAGCTGGGCCTCAACCCCCTCGACGAGCGCGCCCCCAGCTCGGGGGGCGGCCATGATGGCCGCGTCGAGCTGCACTTTTATCCGGGCCGCCACCAGCTCAAGGTCTACGTGCTCAAGGCGGGCCGGGTGCTCGACGTGTACGGCATGGTCGCTGGGGAGGAGGGCGCCAATCGCCCGAGCGCCTCAAACCCCCACGTTCAATACTCGGAGACCCCGGCGGGCCGGTACAGCGTCGTGGAGATCTCCCCCCACGCCTCGGGCTCCTGGCCGCGCTCGTATGTGCCCTATGGCGCTGAGCTGCGGCTCATGGACGACGAGGTGCAGTACCGCGCCGGGGACGGCGTCTGGCGCTTCGCGACGGGGCCCCGCTCAGAGTTTGTCCGCCGAGATCCCCCGCCGATGACCCGCGCGGGCTACCTCAGCCCCGACGGCAGCCTGCCCCGCACCTACACCGGCAACGACTTCGGGCACCTGCGCGTCTACCTGCGCGACCTCGCCACGGGCCGTCTCCAGACCCACATGGTCCACCCCATCCCCGAGCTTGAGCAGAACGCCAAGTATTGGGAGGACACCCGGGCGCTCACCTCGCCCGCGGCGGCGTTGGCGACGCTTCGTTACTCCCACGGCTGCGAGCACATCCACCCGCGGGATCTCGACGAGATGATCGCCAAGGGCTACGTCGCGCCGGGGGTGCTGTTCGTCGTGCACAGCTACGACGATGAGCCGGTCCTCTGAGCCCATGAACTGCGCTGGTTGAGGTCGCCCAAACACCTCTGATTGGTGTATAAGGGCGCATCTGCTCATCCGAGCGACCCCCGGAGACGGGGCCGCCCATTCTGTCGGCCCTGGAACCCCCGCGCACCCGAGCGCCAGGACCACGTCTTCAATGGGTGCCCCGCGCAGCCGCGGAGGAGTCGCTGATGAACGCCCCGGTCTCCAAGGATGAACCTCCGTCTAGTCGGTGGGGGCGCGCCCAGAGCCCCTGGCGCGACGTCCCCGCCTCGGACTGGAACGACGTCCGCTGGCAGCTCAAGAACCTGATCCGCACCCCGGCGCGCCTGGGGGAGCTGCTCAGCTTGCCCCAAGGTGAACAAGACGCGGTCTTGGGTCTGGGAAAGCAGTTTCGCTGGGCGATCTCGCCCTACTACTTCTCCCTCATTGACCCCTCGGACCCCCACGACCCCATCCGGCGGCTGATCGTGCCGTCGTCGAATGAAGACGTCGAGGAGGGCCTCGCCGACCCGCTCTCCGAGAAGGAGGACCAGGTCGCCCCCGGGCTCACCCACCGGTACCCCGACCGGGTGCTCTTCGTCGTCACCTCGTTCTGCTCCAGCTACTGCCGCTTCTGCATCCGCAAACGCAACTGGAAACACAGCGACGCCGCGGGCTCTCGGGAGGAGATCGATCAGGCCATCGCCTACCTGCGCGCCCACGAGGAGGTGCGCGACGTGCTCATCTCCGGCGGCGACCCGCTCACCCTGCCGCCGGAGCAGCTCGACTACATCTTGGCCCAGGTCAGGAGCGTGCCCCACGTCGAGTTTGTGCGCATCGGCTCCCGTGAGCCGGTGATGCTGCCGATGCGCATCGGCGATGAGCTCTTGCGTGTGCTCGATCGCCACGGCCCGATCTGGATCAACACCCACTTCAACCACCCCCGCGAGATCACTGAAGAGGCCGCCGCCGCCTGCGAGCGCCTGGCCCGCATCGGCGTCCCCCTGGGCAACCAGACGGTGCTGCTGCGGGGCATCAACGATGAGCTGGGCACCTTGAAGCGCCTGTTTCAGGGGCTCCTCAAGATCCGGGTGCGGCCTTATTATCTGTATCAGGCAGACCCCGTTATCGGCGCGGCCCACCTGCGCACCTCGGTGTGGAAGGGCATGGAGCTGATGGAGGGCCTGCGTGGGCACACCACGGGCCTCGCCGTGCCCACCTACGTCGTGGACGCCCCCGGCGGCGGCGGCAAGATCCCCATCTCGCCGAACTACATCGTCAGCGCCGGGCCGGGCCGCGTCGTGCTGCGCAACTTTGAGGGGGCGATGTTCAGCTACCCCGACGGCGGCACCCACGTCGAGGTGAACGACCGGCCCTCGGCCTCGGTGTCAGACCTCGCCTCGGGCCTCGCCCAGCGCATTCGCCCGGCGGACCACCCGCACTACGCCCGCCGCGCCCAGCTCGCCCAGACCCGCCGCGATCACGACGGAGACCCCGAGTGAAGCTCGCCGTTCTGTACAGCCCCCCGGGCGCCTTGTTGCCCGGCGATCCCATCGACAAGTACGCGGAGCACGACGGCGACGAGACGATTCAGGGCGTCTGCGGGGCCTTGGAGCGCCTGGGCCACGTCGCCGTGCCGGTCATCGCCGATCGCCGCCTGCCCTGGCGTCTCGACGAGGGCGGCTTCGACGCCGCGTTCAACATCGCCGAGGGTGAGGGCCGCCGCTGCCGTGAGGCCGTGCCCGCCGCGGTCTGTGAGCTGCTCGGCCTGCCCTACACCCACTCCGACCCCCTCACCCTGGCGGTCTGTTTAGACAAAGACGTCGCCCGGCGCCTCGTCGCGAGCGAGGTGCTCGTCGCCCGGGGCGGCGTGGTGCGCAGCCGGGAGCAGCTCGCCGCGTTGGGCCTCGTCTACCCCGTCATCGTCAAGCCCAACGACGAGGGCAGCAGCAAAGGCATCCGCGGCACCCCGGTGGCCATGGACGAGGGCTCCGCCTGGGAGAAGGTGTGTTGGCTCATCGAGACCTATGGCTGCCCCGTGCTCGTCGAGGAGATGATCCCCGGCGTCGAGGTCACCGTCGGGCTTCGGGGCAACGGCGACGCCGTGGAGCTTCTGGGCATGGCGGAGATGGTGCCCCTGCAGCCGGGCCCCTTCGTCTACACCCACGAGCTCAAGACCGACCCCAACTTCGGCGAGTATCTGCAGATCCGCACCCCGCCAAAGCTCCCCCTTGCCCAGCTTCAGGCGTTTGAGGCCGCCGCGCGGGCGGCGTGGCGCCTGCTCGGGTGCCGGGACGTCGCCCGATTTGACCTTCGCCTCAACGCCGAGGGCCTCCCGGTGTTCATGGAGTGCAACCCCATCCCCGGCATCAAGCCCGGGTGGAGCGACCTCGTGCTCATGACCCGGGATCGGATGAGCTATGACGAGCTGGTCGGCGGGGTGCTCGCCGCGGCGCAGAGACGCTGGGAGATTTCTAAATCATCTTGATGGGTTATGCGCCTTTTGACGCTCAAAGCGGCTTTTTTTGATCAAAATGGTGGGGTGCGTGTATCCTGAGCAGACCCCCAAGATGGTCACTCCGCCAGGATGGCAGAGACCTCTCCGCACCGAGCACCCCATGTCCGCGATGGCCCAGGCCCGCAGCACCTCCCAGTCCGCCGCGCTCACCCCCCAGCAGGGCCTCGACACCCGCTCCCAAGGGGGAGTCAGCGGCGGTGAGCTGGGCGCGGGCCTCGACCCGCTCATGGCCCTTCGCCTGCAAGGCGTCGTCGGCAACGAGGCCCTCGCCGCGCTGATGCGTGAGGAGTCCGGCGCCAACCCCGCCGCGCTCTTTGACCAGGCCGCCGGGGGCAAAAAAGAGGCCCTGCCCAACCAGTCCAAGCTGGAGAGCGCGCTGGGGGACGACCTCTCGGGGCTCAAGGTGGTGCGGGGGCCCGAGGCCGAGGCCGCGCTCACCGGGCTCAACGCCCGCTCGGCCCTCAAAGGCGACGTCATCCTTCTGCGGGGCGACGCCACGGACGAAGACGTCGCCCACGAGGCCATTCATTACGAGCAGGGCCAGAAGAACGGCGGCGGCAACAAGGCCGTGGACTCCGGCAAGGCCGATCCGTCCGAGGCCGAGGCCCACGACGGCGCCAAACGGGCCGCCGCTGGGCAGCCCGTCGATGTGCAAGAGGCGGCGGGGGCCGAGGTCAACCGCTGGGGCCTGGGCGATCTCTGGGACGGCGCCAAGAACCTCGGGAACAAGGTCTGGGAGGGCGCCAAAGACGTCGGCAACGGCGCCTTGGATCTTGGCAAAGCCGCGGTGAACAAGGTCGTGGATGTCGGCTCGGCGGCGGCCACGGGGCTGTGGAACACCGGCAAAGCCGCGGTGAACGGCGTCGTCGACACCGCGGCGGCGGCGGGCAAGGGCCTGCTCAACGTCGGCGGTGACCTGCTCGGCGGCGCGTGGAACGCCGTCGCGTCTCTGGGCTCCGGGGCCTTGGACGCGGGCAAAGAGCTCCTCGGCGGCTTGGGTGACGCGGGCGGCTCGATCTGGGGCGGCATCACCGGCGCGGCCAAAAACTTCGGCGACTGGGGGGCGATGGGCGAGTCCCTCTGGGGCGGCGTGCAAGGCGCGGGCAGCTCACTGTGGGGCGGCGTCAAGGGCGCGGGCGGGGCCTTGGTCGGCGGGGTCACCGACGCGGCGGGCGCGGCCTGGGACGGCCTCAAGAACGCCGGGGGCAGCCTCAAAGAGGGCGTGCTCAACACTCTGGATGAGGGCTGGGGCGCGCTCACGAGCACCGTCGGCAACGCGGCGGCGGGCTTCATCAACACCCTCGACGCGGGCATCGGCCTGGGCTGGATCGACAACTGGATCCAAAACGGCAGCGCTGAGAAGGTCACCGAGGACTCCGACGAGCGCTACTACAGCTCCGCGCCCCTGAACACCACCGACAACAAGTACGCCGACGCCACGCAGATCCCCCAGAACACGACCAAGTTCACCCAGCAGTTCAGCGGCTTGGGCATCCCGCTCACCGATGAGGCCTGGGCCCGGCAGAACGCCATCGACGGCGGCAAGCTCAAGCGCCTGCACGACACCACGCTCATGGGCACGCTCAGCGACGCCGGGGTGCTCGACAAGCTGGTTCAGTCCGGCGACATCAGCGCTGAAGACGCCCAGCAAGACTTCTCGTCGATGGAGCCCGAGGCCCTCGCTGAGCTCGTGCGCACCGTAGACGGCGCCGGGGCCACCCAAGACTTCTTCGCGGCGATGGATCCAAAGACCTGGACCACCTTCCAAGAGGGCATCCTCGACAGCTACATGGCCATGGCCAACGCCGACCCCGAGAAGGCCGCGTTCTTCTTGGACGTGCTGCCCACCGAGCTCGACATCAAGCCCTCGATCTTGGAGCTCACCGGCGAAGACGCCCCCAACGACTTCCGCGCCGGCGCCGTCACCTCGATGCAGCGTGAGGGCTCGGTGCGGGCGAGCCAGATGCTGCGCGACCAAGGCAAAGAGACCTACGGCCTGGTCGTGCCCTACGCGAACACCGCCGAGAACATCGTGCGCAACGAGGGCGCCCCCGTGGACGGCACGGACCACCTCTCGCGGTACCTGGGCCAGCTCGACGAGCGCACCACGACGATGGCTTCAGGCTACAGCCAGTCCGGCGCGGCGGTGCTCGACTACGCCAACCAGTACGGCGGCACCCAAGGCCTCGACTTCGTAGACGCCATCGCGCCCATGGGCGGCGCCGACCGCCAGGGCGGGGACGGCGTGTGGGCGGGCACCATCCGGGCCAACGAACAAGACCAGGGTGTGCAGGTCGCGTCGTTTATGAACCACGACGACCCGGCGAAGTACATCCACACCGCTGATGGAAACGCCGCCTTCCACGCGGCCTTGGCCAACTTCATCATGCCCGAGACGATCTTCGGCGTCGATCTCAAGAAGGGCGACGGTCAGCTCCACGCGGGCTTCCCCGACGCCAACAACCGCGACCCCCAGAACGGCTCCAACGGCTACCCGATGGACATGTCGGTGAACTACCTCAGCCGCCTGCTCAACGGCGAGTTCGCCAACAAAGACTATGAGCGCATCGCCGACTGGACGCCCGACCGCCGCAAAGGCGACAAGTAGCGGCGCCGGCGCGCGTCACCAGGGCAAGGTGACGCTGCCCGGGGCCTCGACGGTGTAGCTCAACGTCAGGGTGCGCAGCTCGCCGGGCTGGAGCGTGAGGCTGAAGCGGGCGAAGCCGTCGCGGTCGAGCTCATCGAGGGCGGGCGCGCCGGTCACGCCGCTGACCTTGACCTCCTTGAGCTCACTCACGGGCACACGCTCCTTCACGTCGAGGCTCACGGCCTCGGCGCCGAAGTGGCTCAGGCGTAGGGTGACCTTAAACTTCACGGTCTGGGCGCCGGTGAAGCGGGAGGTCTCGGCCTCACGATGTACGTCCCGGGTGACCCGCACGGCGTCGTGGCCGCCCCAGCCGAGGTCGAAGGGCTCGCCCGCGGGCACCAAGGCCAGGGGCACCTGGCCCACGGCGGCGCCGTCGCGGATGAGGCGCACGGGCCCGGCGAGCAGGGGGCGGCGGCTGAGGTTCTGTTGGCGGGTGCGCAGATAGAGCTGAGGGCTACGCTCGGGCAGCGCCACCCAGCGGCGCTGGGTGGAGGTGGTGAACGACTCCAAGGCCAAGGTGACCGGGCGGCCATCGGAGCGCAGATCCGTGGGCTCTGGCGCGTCGTACACCCGCACCTCGCCGCCGTCGTCTACGCCGAGGCCTTCAGAGCGTTTGACGGCGTCTCCTTGGCGGGCGAGCTGAACCGTCTCGTCCCGGGCCTCGACGACGACGGCGCCGCGCGGCTTGGCGGTGAGCAGGTCGTCGCTGAGGCTCGGCGGCGTGGCGCGCTCTCCGGGCCGGGCGGTGGAGAGCCGCAGCGGCGCGGCGATCCAGTCCTCGCCCGTGGTGTTCCAGGCGTAGGCGCCGATCTCCCACACCACCTGATCTCCCAAGAGCGTCGCGCGGTGGGCCGGGCGCCACAGCGCGCACGGCACGACGTAGCGGATCGTGAGCTGACCCGGGCCCCGGCTGAGCACACCCAGGCGAAGGCTCGCCCGAAGGCGGCTGCGACCGCTAAACGCGGCCTTGATGCGGCGCTGGGCCTCGGCCAAGGCGCTCAGCGTGTCTTCTTCTTTGTGGGCCTCGGCTTGGGCCTGGAGGCGTAAGGTCTCCCAGGCCGCCGCGTTCTCTTGAACCGATTGAAGGAGAATATCGACGCTGGCGCCGTCGTGCAGGGCCTCGTGGAGCCAGGATCCACTCGCCTTCACCCGCGCCTCGGCCCGGTCCGCCCGCTCTTGGGCCCGGCGGCGTGTGGTGGCCTGGGCGACGAGGGCGACCTGGAGCGCGCGCTCTTCAGCCCGCAGCGTGGCCTCCTCTTCAGCGCCGACGTGCTCCTGCTCCAGCCAGCGGGTGACGGCGACAGACTCCACGGTGACCGGCGCGTCCGCGTCGGGGAATGACAGGCCCGCCTCCCGCAAGAGCGGTGAGAGGCCGTCGATCACGAGCTCGTAGCGCCCAGGCGCCTCAGGCAAGACCACGCGGCGGGTGATCGCGGCGCGGTCCTCAAAGAGCTCGACCAGCACGAGGGTAGAGGGGGTGAAGATCTCAGCCACGGCGGTCGCCTCCCATCAGCTCCTGCTTGTTGGACAAGGTGACGGCGTACTCCAGGGCCGCCATCCCTTCGCCCGAGGCGGGCACCTGCACCCGCTGGCGACGGCCTCCGTCGAGCCGCGCGCCTCGGGGCTCTCCTTCGTAGACCTCAAGGGTCGGCAGCGCCTCGACGAGCTCCACCTTCACGCCCTCATCACGGCTCACGGGCAGCCGCTCCAGGAGCTCGACCATCACCGGGCGGGGCAGGCTGGAGGAGATGCGCACCTCCACCCGGGTGAACAGGCGGCGGTCGCCACGCAGCAGCCCCGCCGTCTCTTCGCGATACCGCACGTTGCGGGAGAGCTTCAGGGCGTCGTCGGGGCCGAGGTCTACGCGCACCTCAGCGCCCCCGGCGGCGCCTTGCCAGGGCAAGGTGAGCAGGAGCGAGCCCGCCACGAACACGTCCATGGGGCCGGGGGTGAGCGCGAGGCGCTCCTTGAGCCGGGCGGTGGCGACGCGGAACGCCCGGGGATCTTCCCGTGGCACGGCGCGGTAGCTCACGGCGAGATCGAGGGGGACCTCACGCAGGGCCACGGCGTTGAACCGCGCGGCGCTGGGCACGTCCAGAGGCGCCTCCGCCGTGAACGAGGCGTACACCCCCTCGACGCCGTCGGGGACGGCGTGGTGCTGGGGCAAGCTCAGGTGAAGTAGGCTCGTCTGCGCCTGGGCTTGTTCGGCCAAGGCGGCGTGCAGGCGGGCGGAGGCGCCGGCGTCGCCGCCGCGCTCGTGAAGCTCATCCTCGATGGACCGCGGGGTGAAGCGCCCCCGGGCGCCGATGGGCGCGTCGAGGGCCTGCAGGCGCATCCGGCCATAATCCATGCCTTGTAGGCCAGGATCGTAGGTGAGCTCTTGGGGCATCGGCTTAGGCGCCTGGGGCCTGGGGCCGCCGCCACCGCCGAACGCGGCGCCTTCATACGCGGCGCTGCTGCGGCTGCGGGAGGGCGCCGCGGCCATCGACGGCGGGGCGCCCGGGGCGGGCATCGACGCGCCCAACGGTGGCGGCGGCGGCCCACCGCGGAAGATGTTCATCGACTTCTTGGCCATCGGCTCGGCGCGCGCCGGGGCCTCCTCAACGAAGGCGTCCACTTCATCGTCTTCGTCGTAGTCACTCGCCTCCGGCGGCGCGGGCGGCGGCGTCGGCATCGGCGGCGCGGGCCGAGGCGCTGGGGGCGCGGCGGCGCGCAGGACGGGATCGTCGGGGAACAACGACTCCAGGTCGGCCGGCAGCGGCCGCCAGCCGGTCGAGGATTTGGGGCTCACCGAGCCCAGACGCAGCGCGGGAAGCTCGGGCAACGCGGCGTTTCGGCCTGAGGGCGCGGTGCACACCGTGAGGCGCACGCCGCGCCAGTCCTCACCGCTGGTCTGGGCGACCAGGGCCCGCAGCACGAGGCGACCCCGGGAGAGCGCCCCGTCGAGGTTCAGGGTGTAGGCGGCGGTCCAGCGCGCGGCCCGCACGCGGTAACGAAGGGTGACCTGCACCACACCGTCGCTGACGCCGCTGAGGTTCAGCATCAGGGCCCGGGAGGGCCGCCAACGCCGCCACCAGGCCTCGCTTGAGGCCTCCCGCACGGCCTGCTCCCGGGTGGAGACGAGCCGCGCCGCGTCACGACGGGCGAGCTCCAACGCGGCGAGGCGCGCGTCAATCGCCACGAGGCGCTCGTCCACGGCGGCCTCGACGGTGAGCCAAGACGCGACGCCCGCCGCCGTCGGAGGCCCGCGGCGATCGTTGTTGCGCCGTCCGCCGGGCGTCAGCTCAGCGAAGGTGGCGCGAAGGCTCTGAAGGCCGTTGACCTCGTGATCGATGCGCTCCACGGCACGTTTGGCGTCGAGGAGCGCGCGCTGCTCGTTGGGCTCGTCGCCCCGATCTCGGCCCAAGGTGTCGAGGCTGAGCTGCAGCGCGCTCACCACCGCGCCGTCTACGCTGGCCTCCACGGCGCTCTCGTCGAGCTGGAACGGCAGCCTACGCGCCGTCGCCCGGCCTCCTACCACGTCCAGAGGGCCGGCTCGGGTCACCCAGGCCCCGTCAGGGTGAACCGTCACGGCGGTGATCGGCAGCTCGTCCCGCATGTTGAGAACCTCCACGCGCAGCGAGTCTACACCGAGATTGTTCGGCCTCAGGGCTGGAACATCGCCATGACCTTGCGGCGGTCATCGGAGAACGAGAGGTGCTCGTTCAAGGTGTAGGCGTTCTCAGGATCGACGATGTGGGGCCGGAGGATCTGCACGGCCTCGACCTTGTCCGCGGAGAACGAGATCTGGTCGATGAGCGCGCCGACCTGGGCGCAGGTGAAGTAGCCCGAGGCCGCGATCTTCAGGAGGCCGAGCTGGTCGTCGGAGAACGGCGCGTCGTCAACGGCCTTGAGCAAGCTGCCAAACGCCTGATCGTCGAGGGGCTGAGGGCCCACGGGCGGCAGCGGCACAACGGGGACGGGGACGACCGGCGCGGGGCCCACGGGCGGCGGCGTGGGGTTGAGCACCGGCGGCACGACGCCGGGGTTCATCGAGGTCGGCGCGCGCACGATGACCAGGGCGGGGCTTGAGCGGTCGTCCCGGGCGGGGCCGTCCCAGAAGCAGCGCAGGTCGAGGTTCTGAAGCTCACATTGGGTGTGAACCCCGGGGCGCACATCGACCTGAATGGCGAAGCCGACCGCGCCGGGGCCCTCCACGACGAGGTCCACGAGGCCCGGCTTGAGCCCGGTGCTCACGAAGTCAAGCTCCGAGCGCGACCAGCTCGCCTTCTGCTTGTTCATCGAGACCTTGGACTCTTGGGGCACCCCCTTGATCGCCAGGCTGCCCGTCAGCGCCTCAGCGGGCTGCGCCGCGCCGCTGCCGATGACCACCACGCGGTCATCCTTGGGGGCGCTGGCGGGCGCGTTGGCGAGGGGCCCAGCGCCGAGCAGGCGAAGCTCACCGGCGTCGTAGATCAGCCGCGCCTCGTGGGTGACCGGCACGTCCAGCTCAAGCTGCCCGAGGCGGCTGCGGCCGCTCCAGATCTCGACGAGGTGAACCCCCCCGGCGAGGTTCGACTTCTTCACGACCCCTTCGCCGCTGGCCTCTACGCGCTGCCCGTCGATGAGCACGGCGCCCGGGGCGTTGAGGATGACCGAGATCTCCCCCGCGAAGGCGAGGGCAGGGAGCAGGGCGAGCAACATGGCGACTCCGTTTTCGACGAGGTGCCCGGGCGACGGGGCCTCCGGAGGGGTCATTCGACGAGGTTTTAGGGGCTTACCACAAACGACGCCGGGTGACATCAAGAGACGAGCCGTCGGCCGAGGCGCGCGGTCGCCTCCATGATGCGCTCTGCGAGCGGGGGGCTGCACAGCCCAAGGCCACAGCTCGCCGTGAGCCAGAGCTGGGGGCCGAGGGTGGCGAGGGCCCAGCCCGAGGTGAAGATCGCCGCGCGTAGCCGAGACTCCATGTCGTCCACCGACGGCGCACGATCCGTCGGGGCGAGGCCCAGGGCGAGGACGCCGCCCCGGCGCAGCAGGCGGCGGACGGCGGGGTGAACGATCGCCGTCTCTAAGCCATGATCGGCGTCGAAGGAGTAGATCGTCAGCGGGAGCTCGTCGAGCAGGCCCAGGTCCATCGCCGAGCAACAATGAAGCCCGACCCGGGCGCCGTGGGCCTGGGCGGCCAAGATCGGGCGGCGTAGGGCCTGAATCACCGCGCCGCGGGGCGGCAGCTCAGGCAGACCCAGACAGGGCTCATCGAGCAGGATCACCGGGCGCTGGCCGGCTTGGGTGATGGCCTGGGCCTGGGCCACGGCGCGGGCGGCGACGGCGTCCGCCAAGGAGAGGAGGCTCCCGGCGCTGGGCGCGCAGCGGGCGAGGGTGATCGGCCCGGTGAGCTGGGACTTGACGGCCTGGGCCTGGGGGAACGCGCCGCTCTGGACAGCGGAGAGGAGCGCGCTGAGCCCTTCAGGCACCTCAGCGCCAGAGAGCGCCTCGGCGATCATCCCGCCCCCTCGCCCGGCCTGGGGGAGCTGCGGCGCGAAGGGCAGGTGAGGGCAGCCCCGCGCCACCCGGGCCAAGGCCAGCGCCATGCGCTGATCGGGCAGGCTGCCGACGCCCGTGGCGCAGAAGGGCGGCAGCGCCAAGGCTCAGCGCCAGCTCGACGGCATCGTGGGGCGGCCCGCGAACAGGAGCAGCGGGTCGATCGCGCCGGAGAACGCGCCGAAATACTCGGTGTTCTCGCCGAACCCGAACGAGGCGCCTTGGCAGCTCACATAGGTGATGCCGGTGAGGTTGCCCGCGTCGTCCTCCTCAAAGCCCACAAACACGACGGTGTGGCCGCTGCCGCTCGTGCGCCAGAACTGCACGAGGTCGCCTGGGCGCAAGTCATCTAAGGACTCCACCCGCGCGCCGAGGCCTCGGGCGGACAAGGCCACGTCGGGGCCGGGGCCGTCGAGCTCACGCACATACCAGTCCGTGCGCATCGTCTTGAGGTCGGTGTCGCTCAGGCCGTTGAGATCATCAAAGCTGAGGCCCATCTCTGCGGCGACGCCGCGCCAGGTCTCCAGATAGAGCTCCCAGGTGATGCCCGAGCAGTAACAAGACGAGAAGCCGCCGTCGTCGGCGACGAGGGCGCCTTGGTAGTAGATGTCTCGGGTAGACCCCGACCAGCTCGTGCCGCTGGGCCAGTAGTAGGTGTAGGTGCCGTCGTCGGGGTAGGTGTCGATGAGCTGAAGGATCCGCTCATTGAAGCCCGACTCGGCGACGGGGCTGGGGGCGCGCAGGGTGACGTCTAGGCTCGTCTCGGTGAGCAGGGCGCCGTCGGCGTCGAGGCCCCGGGCGCTCAGCGTCAGCGCGCCGAGATGGCCGGTGCGAAGGGTGTAAACCTCACCCGGGGACACCACGGCCACAGGTTCGCCCCCCGCGCGAAGCTCGATCTGGGCGACGCCGTCGCTGGCGGTGGGGATGAGCTGCACCGGGCTCACCACGGCGGCGTCGTCGTACGGCGTGGCGAAGGCGACGTACTCGTCGCTGGCGTCGGCCAAGACGGTGACCCGCAGGGTGTCCTCGCTGAGCACGTCGCCGTTCTTGTCGAGGGCTTGGAGCGTGACGCGGCGGCGGCCTGGGTCGGCGGTGACGAGCACCCGGCGATCGTCCGGTGACAGGCGGCGGCCCGAGGCCTCGCCGTCGAGGAGGAGCTGCAGCGAGATGACGTCGTCTCCGGCCTCCACGGTCATCGCGAAGGGGCTCGTGACCACGGCGCCGTCTTCAGGGTTGGTGATCCGCACGTCGATGGACTGGGCGAAGCCGTCGGGATCGGGGCCTGGGCGCGTCTGGGGCGATGGCGCGCAGGCGGAGAGGAGCGGCAGGATCATCCAGGTGAAGCGCATACCGCACCATAACCCGGCGCGTGTGGGGCTCGTGGGGTGATATCCTCCGCGCACCATGGCCTCAGACACCTCCCACATCATTCAGTCCCTTCGCGCCAACCTGCTCATCGCGGTCTCAAAAGGCGTCGCGGCGTTCTTCACCGGCTCGGGGGCGATGCTCGCCGAGACGATTCACAGCGCCGCCGACTGCGCAAACCAGCTCTTGCTGCTGCTCGGCGTCAACCGCGCCGCCCAGCCACCAGACGCCACGCACCCCTTGGGCTACGGGCGATCCTTGTACTTCTGGTCGTTTATGGTGGCGATGCTGCTGTTCACCGGCGGCGGAGTGTTCTCGATCTACGAAGGTGTCCACAAGATGACCCACCCCGAGCCCGTCGAGAACGTGCTCATCGGCGTGGGCACCTTGGGCTTCGCCTTGGTGATTGAGGGCTGGGCGACCTACTCCAACATCAAGACGCTGAACCAACGCCGGGGCGCGGTGCCCTTTGTGCAGTACCTCCGGCAGACCAAAGACTCCGACCTCATCGTGGTCTTCGGCGAGAACGCCGCCGCCACCTTGGGTTTGGCCTTGGCGCTCATCGCCCTGGGGCTGGCCGAGGTGACGGGTGACCCCCACTGGGACGGCGCGGGCTCCTTGGCCGTGGGCCTGGTGCTCGTCGGCGTGGCGGTGTTCTTGGCCGTTGAGGTCAAGTCGCTGCTCGTCGGAGAGAGCGCGGATCCACTGATTGAGGCCGACATTCGGGCCTTGCTCAAGGAGGAGAGCGGCGTGGTCGGCGTCGGCAGCGTGCTCACCGTGCAGCAGGGGCCGGGTGAGGTGCTCGTGGCGATGAAGCTGCGCTTCTCGGCGGAGCTGAGCGCGGCGGCCGTCGCGGCGACGATCAACGCCTTGGAGACTCGGATTCGTGCCCGCCAGCCCTCGGTGCGCTGGTGCTTCGTCGAGCCCGGCGAAGGCGACGAAGACTGAGGGGCCGAGGCCGAGATTCCGCGCGCTCGCCGAGGGGAGGCGCGCTTTGGGATATGCTCTGGGGATGCCGAGCTCGCCTGAGCCCGCCGCGACACGCGGCGAACCCAACCCCCCGGCCCTCACCCCCCATGTCCGCTTCGTTCTGCCGGACGGTCGCGCCGTGGACGTGCCTCCAGGCGGCATCTTGGGCCGGATGCCCTCGGCGACCTTACGCCTGGACGACCCTCGCGTCTCCGAGGCCCACGCGCTGTTGAGCCTACGAGGCCGCGGCTTTCGGCTGCTCGCGCTGCGTGGGCTGCTCCAGGTCGGCAAGGCGCCCACCACAGAGGTCGCCCTCGCCGTGGGGCAGGTGGTGCGCTTGGCGCCCGACCTCGCGCTCACCGTCCAGGCCATCGCGCTGCCAGAGTCGCTGCTCGCCGTGGCGCTGCCCGGCCAGGCGCCCCAAGAGCTCTCAAGCCCCGTCTACTCTTTGCTCCACGACGGCGCCTTGGTGGGCCGCTACGAGCCCGACGCCAGCGCACATCTCTGGTCTACGTCTGAAGGCTGGATGGTGCGCGCCGCCGCGGGGGAGCCCTCGCCGCTCCAGGTGGGCACCTTCACCTTGGGCCCCCACACCCTCACCGTGAGCGGCATCCCCCTGGCGGCCGCCGCGGTGAACCCCACCTTGTTCTCGGGGCGCTTCTTCGCCCCGGTGCGCATCATCACGAACTTCGACATCGCGCGCATCGAGATCGAGGGCCGCGAGCTGTGCTCCATCTCCGGCCACGCCGGGCGGATCCTCTGTGAGCTGGCGGCGGTGCGGGGCCCGGTGAACTGGGAGATCGTCGCCGGGGAGATCTGGGACGGAGACGACCGGCACACGCTGAGGCAGAGCTGGGATCGGGCCCTGGGCACCCTTCGGGGCAAACTTCGCCTGCCCGAGCTTCGCCCGGATCTTGTGCGCGCCGACGGCCACGGCCACATCGAGCTGTTCTTGCAGCAGGGTGATGAGATCGAGGATCGGGGCTGAGATGATCGACCGCCTCCTTGGTCCCCTCGGCCAGATCGCCGCGCAGCATGGCCTCTCCTCAGAGGCCCAAGACGCGCTGATTGAGCTCTTCTTGAGTCTTCAGGGGGAGACGATCGGCCTCGTCGGGTCCATCTTGGTGTCTGAGGAGACGGCCTCCGACTCCGGCGAGGGTGACCCCATCCGTCGGCCCGAGGGCGGCGTGGGGGTTCGTGAGGGCGCGGACAGCACGCAGTCCTGGGTTCACACCGCGGTTGAGGAGACCGAGACCGCCGTCGCCCACCGCCGCAAGGAGGCCCCGGAGCGCTACGAAGACCAAGGGCTCATCGGCCAAGGCGGCATGGGGGAGGTGCGTCGGGCGCTTGACCGCGCCCTCAACCGCCGCGTCGCGATCAAGGCGATGCGCGGCGAGCTGATGCAGAACCCCACCTTGTTGCGGCGCTTCACCGACGAGGCCCAGGTCGTCGCCCAGCTCCAGCACCCCGGCGTCGTGCCCGTGCACGAGCTCGGCTGGCTGCCCGATGGCCGCCCCTACTTCACGATGCCCGAGGTTCGAGGCCGCACCTTGAGCCATGTGCTGCGGGAGTACCGCGCGCTCGTCGGTCAAGACGGTCGAAAGGCCGAGCTGAGCCTACGCCGCCTCATCGACATGTTCCACGCCGTCTGCGAGACCGTGGCCTACGCCCACTCCCGCGGTGTGGTCCACCGGGATCTCAAGCCCGACAACATCATGATCGGGGGCTTCGGCCAGGTGCTCGTGATGGACTGGGGCCTCGCCAAGGTGGTGAGCCCGGTCTCCGGTGAGCCGGATGAGCCCCACGGCGCCCACGTCGACCTCAGCTTTGGCGTAGACGATGAGGCCGCGGGCCCCGATGAGGCGCCCGTGGGCTTCGCTGAAGACGACGACGACCGCCCAGGCACCCAGTTTGGCGCGGTGATCGGCACCCCCAGCTACATGCCCCTGGAGCAGGCCCAGGGCTGGCTGCACCTGATCTCCCCCGCCACGGACGTCTACTCCTTAGGCGCCATCCTCCACCAGATCCTCACCGGAGAGCCCCCCTTCAAAGGCGACGATGGCCGCAAGCTCATCCGCGCCGTGCGCGCGGGGCCGCCAGACCTCTCCCGCCTTCATGACGCCGCCGTGCCCCAAGAGCTGGCCACCATCGCCGAGCGCGCCTTGGCCCGCCACGCCCAGGACCGCTACCAGCACGCCGGAGAGCTCGCCGAGCAGGTGCTCGCGTGGCTTGACGGCGCTCGCAAACGGGAGCGCGCGCTGCAGCTCATCGCTGAAGCCCAGGACTGCTGGCCCGCCATCGAGGAGCGCCGATCCCGCGCGGCGGAGCTGACCGTTGAGGCCGAGTCCCTGCGAGAGCACATCCCGCCCAGCGCCGGGCCCGAGGACAAACGCCCCCTCTGGGACCGCGAAGATGAGGCCGCGCGCCTGGCCCGAGAGGCCGACGCCTTGGAGGTGGAGCTGATCCACCTCGCGTACGCCGCCTTGAGCGAGGCCCCAGAGCTGCCCGAGGCCCACGATCTCCTGGCGGAGCACTACCGCGCCCGCCACGCCGAGGCCGAGGCCCGCCGAGATCGGGTGAGCGCGAACCTCTGGGAGCTGCGCCTGCGCCGCCACGATCGGGGCCAACATCGCGCATGGCTCCAGGGCCACGGCGTGGTGCATCTGCGCACCGATCCCCCCGGGGTGGAGGTGATCCTCCGGCGTTACGTCGAGCGAGATCGCCGCCTCATCGCTGAAGATCCCCGCGACGTCGGCCCGAGCCCCGTGCGTGAGCTGGAGCTGCCCCTGGGCAGCTACCTCTTCACTCTGAGCGCCCCCGATCGTTGCTCCGTGCGGGTGCCCGTCGCCCTCCGCCGCCTTGAGCGTTGGGACGGCGTGCCCCCGTGGGCGGTGGACGCCTTGCCCCTGCGCCTGCCTCCGGCGGGGGTGCTCGCGGACGACGACGTCTTCGTCTCCTCAGGCTGGTTTCTGAGCGGCGGAGACCCCGACTCCCCAAGCGCCTTGCCCTCGCGCCGCCTGTGGGCCGACGGCTTCGTGATCAAGCGTGATCCCATCACCAACCGCGAGTACCTCGACTACCTCAACGAGCTCGTGCTCGACGGTCTCATCGACGAGGCCGAGCGCGCCGTGCCCCGGGAGCGCGGCAGCCCCGGCGAGCCCATCTACGGCCGCGGCGCCGACGGCCGCTATCGCCTCAAGCCCGACAAAGACGGCGACATCTGGCATCTGGAGTGGCCGGTCTGTATGGTCACCTGGACCCAGGCGCGCGTTACGCCGCCTGGCGCGCCCAGCGTGAGGCGCTGCCTTGGCGCCTGCCCACGGAGCTTGAGTGGGAGAAGGCCGCGCGTGGTGTCGATGGCCGGTTTTTCCCTTGGGGGGATCACCTCGATCCCAGCTTCTGCTGCATGTCGCGCAGCCACCTGGGCCGCCCCTTGCCGGCCTCGGTGAGCGACTTCCCCCTGGACGAGAGCCCCTACGGGGTGCGTGGCCTCGCGGGCAACATGCGCGACTGGTGCCTCGATCTGGTGAGCGCCGAGGGGCAACCGCTCCAAGATCCCGTGATCGACGAGCGTGTGGTGATCCCGAACATCCCGGCGCTTACCCCCGAGGGCGTCTTCGCCGTCACCCGCGGCGGCTCCTGGATGGCCACCGAGCGCAACACCCGCTCGGCGGCGCGCAGCACGATCCGCCTGGGGGCGATCGCCGACTCCATCGGGTTCCGCCTCGCCCGATCCTACCGGCCTCCGGGCCGTGTCTGATCGCCGTCTGATGCACAGATCGTTGGACTCGCGCTATTGAGAGGGTGTCCAACCAACGGAGTGTTTATGCCCTCGACCCCGCCTGTCCTCGACCTTGACTCGACCCTGAAGCCCCTCGACGGGCCCAAGCTCGCCGGTGACAGCCAGGATCACAACCCGGACTTCGCGCCCAAGCCCGTGAGCTCGACGTCCAAAGAGACGAACAGCACCGCGCCGACGCGCTGAGGCGCGGCGGATCAGGCCTCGGGCGGCCCGGCGTCGATGAGCTGATAGCTGATCTCGACGTGGCCAAACGAGAGCTGATCCCCTTCTTTGAGGGCCACCCAGGTCTGCGGCGGCACGGCTCGTTTGTTGACGACCGTGCCGTTTGAGCTCTGAAGATCCATCACGAACCAGTGGCCCTCGTGGAACTGGATCAGCGCGTGGTTCGACGAGACCTCTTGATAAAGCAGGCGAAGATCCGCCTCGGGCCCCCGGCCGACGCTGTGCTGGGGCTTGAGGGAGATCTGCAGGCGTGAGCCGTTGGCGACAAGCTTACCCATGGGGGGTCCTCCGAGGCGGGGTGTAATCTGCCCCGTTCATCGGGCGCTGGGAAGGGGCTTTGATCAGCCTGGAGTCGGCGCCACAGCGCCGCGGGCCTGGGCGTACTCTTCGCTTAGCCAGAAGCTCACCAACGCGGCGACCCGAACGGCGAGATCCTGGTGCACCACGACGCCGCCGGGGCCTCGCCGGGACAAGGCGCGGCCGATGCCGTGACGCTCGACGATCGACAGCTCGGCTTTGATCTCGGGGTCGGTGAGCAGCATGGCGCGCAGCGCCGCGTGGAGATCGCCGCAGACGATGAGCCCGGCGCGATCCGCGGTGAGCTGCATGACGCGGTGGGCGGCGACGAGCTCCGAGCGGCGCACAGAGACGCTGCCGCCGCGGCCGATGGAGAGCGCGCCGGGCTCGGCGGTGATCGCCGGGGAGACGGTGGGGCTCAGCCAGCGGCTCGCGTCGGTGACGAGCTGGGAGATGACGACGGCGTTTTTGCTCAAAGGGTCGATTCGTTTGAGGGTCTCGACGGAGAACATCGAGCTTGTGGCCTTGAGCACCCGCGGGTCGCCCAGGAGTTTGCCAACCCCGGCGCCGCCCAAGGTGAACGCGCTCGCCGTGGTGGACAGCGCCGTGCGCAGCTTGTCCAAGGCGCCATCCCAGACCTCAGCGCTCGTCACCCGGGTGTGTTTGAAGCGTAGGTGCGCCAGCTCCGCGCCCAGGGCAAAACGCAGCTCCGCCGGGCTTAAGTAGACATCGGACTCCTCATTGAGGTGCTGCCCGCCCACGAGCACAAAGGGCTGGGCGGCCTCAAAGGCGTGAACTCCCTCGCCGAGCTCCCCGTGGGAGAGGTAAATCTCCAACCCGGGCATGCCCAAGGCCATCGCCACGTCGGCCAAGGCGTCGATGAGCGCGCCGTGGCGTTTGGGCGACGGCCGCTCGCAGTATTTGCGGAGCGCGGCCTGATCCGGCGCCGCCTGCTTCGCCAGCCAGCCCTGAAGCCAGCCCAAGGCGCCTCCTTGGCGGGCGAGGGGATGCTGCACCGTGGACTGAATCAAGGCGTCGGGCATGCTGTGCAGCGGAGGGGACGGCGGCGCGACGGCGTGGGTGAAGCTCTCTAAGGCCGATCGTGCGGCCCGGGCGCGCTCGGCGATGGGCGCGTCGGGGAGCTGCAGCAGCTCATCGAGGCGCTGGGGCACCAGGGGTTGCAGCCGCGCGAGCTGGATGAGGGTGGCCAAGGCCCGGGTGGGGTCGTCGGCCTCGGCCAAGGCGAGCAGCTCCAACAGCCGCGCCCGGTGCCGCTGCCCGGCCTCGCCGGTGGTGAGGTCGGCGCCCTCAGGGGGCAAGAGGTCGAGGAGGCCCTCATCAGGGAGGCGCTGCAATGACGTGCTGATCAGCGCCCTCGCGCTCTCGCGCTGCCCGGCCAGGAGCAGGTGCTCGGCGAGCTCGATGTCCGCCCGGGCCTGGGCGCCGGGGCTGGTGTCTTGCTCTACGCGCAGGCGCCAGGCGAGGCGGTGGGTGGGCAAGAGCCACTCGGCCTCGGTGGGCTCGGCCTCGACCGCCCCGGCGATGAGGCGCAGCAGACGATCCACGGGGATGGCCCAGCGGTCGAGCAAGAGCGCGAAGGCCTCGGCGCCCAGGCCCGTTCGGCGCACGGCCAGGGTGAGGCTGGGGTGGGTCTCGCCCCGGGCCAAGGCGGCGAGCAGGCGGTGAAGGGCGTTTCCGCGGCCCTCAAGGGTGGTGAGCAGGCGGATCGCCGCGCTGGGGTGGGCGGCGAGGTTCAGCCGGGCGATCTCCAGCGCCCGCTCTTCAGGCGGCAAGCCGGTCAGCGGCGCGAGCTCGTCATACCGTTTGGCCGTGGCAGAGGTCACGCTGAGCTGGTGCCCGCCGACGCTCAGGCGGTCGGCCCGGGCCAAGGCGGCGTGGTGGCTCATGGGCTCGTTGGGCAAGGTGACCTGCCACACGTCCCCCACAGGGCCGATCGCCACCAGCAGCGCGCGGGTGGCGGTGAGCACAAACCGCACCGGGGCCTTCGCCGCGGCGGAGATCGTGGACTCGACGGCCTGCTCGTCGCCGGTCTCCATCACCGCGAGCAGAGACTCCTCGGGCCCAAGCGCGCCGGTGAGCCAGCGGGCGAGGGGATCGTCGGACTCAAGCTGGATGAAGCGCCCGTCGAGGTCCGGTGCGCGGCGATCGTGGGGCACGCCCAGGGCCAGACGACCCAAGGCCAACGCGCGACGAACCTCTCCGCTCTCTCGCAGAGGCACCCCATAAGTGCGGCCATCGACGGTGATGCGATCCCCAAACAGGCGCTGCTCGTAGCGCAGGGTGGGGTTGCGGCCCAAGGGGTAGACGACGCCGTCTTCAGCGCTGCGGGCGATGACGAAGTAGACGCCGTGATCGTTCTGGGCCAGGGCCGGGGCCACGTCAACCCCCCCCGCCAAGGGCGCCTCGCCGTCTAAGGGGATCACCCGCGCCGGGGCGGGCAGGCCCTCCCGGTGGAAGAGCTGGCTGACCCGCTCGACGAGCTCCGCGCGGCTCACTTCTTGTCTCCTTTGAGGGCGTTGATCGCCTCCATGACCTCCACCGGCACGGCGAGGATCACGGTGTTGGAGGGGGAGGAGCCCAGGCCGTCGAGGGTCTGGAGCGTGCGGAGCTGCATGGCGCCGGGGCTCGTGGCCATGGTCGTCGCGGCGGCGGCGAGGTTCAGCGCGGCGTCGCGGTCCCCCTCGGCTTTGGTGATCGTCGCGCGCTTCTCACGCTCGGCGCTCGCTTGGCGGGACATCATGCGCTTGAGGTCTTCAGGCATGTTGATGTCCAGAAGCCGGATCGAGTCGATGTGAATGCCCCACGAGGTCGAGTGCGCCTCGACCATCTGCTCAATGCTCGCCTGGATCTGGTCCCGCTCCGAGAGCAGCTCGTCCAGAGACATGCCGCCGATCACGTCGCGGAGGCTGGCCTGGGCGTACTGCGAGATGGCGAAGCGGTAGTCTTGCACCGTGGTGACGGCCTTCTCCGGGTCATCCACGCGGAAGAACAGCACGCCGTCGACGTTCACGGGCACGTTGTCCTTGGTGATCACCTGCTGGTGCGGGATGTCGAGGGTGAGCGTGCGGGTGTCTACGAACCGCACGTTGTCCATCACCGGGAAGATGTACATCACCCCCGGGCCGTCGATCTTGTGAAGTTTGCCCAAGCGCAGCACGACCCCGCGCTCCCACTGCGCGGCGACGCGGAGGATCCGGCTGGCCCACAGCGCGACGATGAAGCCGAGGGTGGCGATGAGCGGCAGCGCCAGCGGCCCGCCGACGATGAGCCCGAGCCCACAGAACAGACCGAAGATCCCGAAGAAGATCACCAGCCGCAGACCGCCGCCCAAGGAGACGTGCTCATGCTGCCGCTTGGCGTATTGCTTGGAGAGGATCTGGGTGACCTCGGTGAGATCAGGCTGCTCCGACATCTTGGCTCCTGGGCGCGTTTGCGTGTGGTGGTAGGGACTTAGAGGCTGAGGCGCTCCAAGGCGCTGGGCCCTTGGCCGATGAGCGACTCTAAGGTGGTGATGTCTTTGGGGCTCTCCCGGGTGATCACCTCGGGATCGCCCTCGGTGCACACCACGTCGTCCTCGATCCGAATGCCGCCGAAGCCGATCCAAGACTCCGCCCGATCCCAGTCCACCTGGTCCTTAAACCGGGCGCGCAGGACGGGATCGTGGAGGATCGCCGGGACGACGTAGAAGCCGGGCTCGATGGTGACGAGGTGGCCGGGCAGAAGATCGAGGTCCAAGCGCAGATACGCCGTGCCGAACTCCGTGGAGCGCACACGACCGGGGGCGTAGGCCGGGCGGTCGCCGTAGGTCTCCAGATCGTGAACGTCGAGGCCCAAGAGGTGCCCGACGCCGTGGGGGAAAAACAAGGCGTGGGCGTGGGTGGCCAGGGCCGCCTCCACCCCGCCGCGCAAGAGCCCCTCGTCACACAAGAACTGAGCGAGCACCTCGGCGGAGCGCATGTGTACGTCGCGGTAACGGACGCCGGGGCGCACGAGCTCGATCGAGGCGAGCTGCGCGGCGAGCACCGCCTCATACGCCGCGCGCTGGCGGCCCGAGAATTGGCCATCTACGGGCCAAGTGCGCGTGATGTCTACGGTGTAGCCCGCCGCGCCCTCGCCGCCGCCGTCGAGGAGCAGGAGCTGCCCGGCGCGCATGGTGTTGACGTAGTCGGGGTTGTGGAGGATCTCGCCGCGCACGGTGATGATCGAGTGGTAGCCCGTGGTGAGGCCGTGCGCGGCCAAGGCGCCGTGGAACAGCGCGGCGATGTGGGCCTCGTGGCCGCCGGGGCGGGTGGCGGCCATCGCCACACGGAAGGCCTGGGCGGTGAGGCCCGCGACCCGGCGCAGCTCGACGAGCTCGGCCTCGGACTTGCGGGAGCGCAGGTCGATGACCGTGCTCACCAAGGCGTCGTCGCCGTGATCGACGCCAAAACGCAGCGCCAGCCCGGTGAGCCGAGCGCCGAGGCGGTTCACCTCCTCATCGGGGATCGCCAAGGTGGGCAGGCCGAGGCCCGCGACGGCGGACTCGAGCTCGGCCACGTCGCGCAGGGCGTCTACGGCGAAGCGGGCGCGCAGGGCCTCGGGGCCATCGACGACGCCGTGCCACAAGGCGTCATCTTCAGCGGGCAGGGGCGCGAAGAGGGTGCAGCGCCCAGAGGCGTCGATGAGCGCCGCCGCGTTGGGCAGAGCGCAGCCTGTGAAGTACAAGAAGTTGGAGTCTTGGCGGAACTCGACGCTGTACTTGGGCAGGTTGCGGGCGCGCAGGCCGTTGCCCAAGAGCAAGACCGGGCGGCCCATTCGTTGGGCGAGGGCCACACGGCGGGCGGCGAAGACCTCGGCGGGAAGGGGCAGAGGGGCTTGGCTCATCTCATCTCCCAGCGCAGCTCACCTTGGCCGAGCGCCCCGCTCACGACCATCGTGAGCGTCGAGGGCTCGCCAAACCGGTCGAAGCGGGCGTCGTAGACGCGGCTCCAGCGGTTGAGCTGCGGGTAAAGCAGGATCTGCAGGTCGCTGCGCTCCCGGTACGAAGCGAGGGAGATCGGCCCGAGGGGCTGGCCGTCGGCGAGGAGCTGGAAGGTCCAGGTGGCGCCGGGCTCAAAGTCGAAGTCATCGGCGCGGCTCGGCGGCGGGACATACGCCGCGAACACCACCTGCCACTCGGGGGAGTCTCCCCGCGGTTCCCAAGGTGAGGTGCTCTGGAGCAGGCCGAGCAGCGCGTCTTGGGCGCGAACGTATTCGTCGGTGTGTAAGGTCGCGCGCAGGATGAGCCGCGTCTCCAGGCGATCGTAGAGCCGGAGCTCCTTGGTGGCCTCACGCCAGGCGCGGGACTGCTCGTCGAGGGCGTCGCGGGTCTCGGGGGCGAAGGCGGCGGCGACGAGCCCCAAGCTGGCGAGGGCGGCGGCCAGCGCGCGGAGAGGCGTGTGGAGGGAGGTCATGGTTCGGGTCACCTCTGGCCCCGCTATAACGTGTCAGCCAGCGCCTCGCGGAGTCGGGCGTAGACGGCGGCCTCTTGGGGCCCCAAGGTGAAGCGTCCGCGCTCGGTCTCGGCGGCGCGCACCACCCGCTCGTGCTCTTCAGCGCTCAGGCGCCTCACCTCGCGCCCTTGGGAGCTCAGCGCCTTGAGCAGGTCGAGCTGTAACGAGCGCACGGCTTGGCGGGCCTGGGCGCCCCTCGCCTCCAAATCCCCGCGGATCGCGAGCTGCTGCGCGGGCTCCATGTCGTCCCACCGGTCCTTTCGGAGCACGATGACCGCGGCCTCGTAGCTGTGGTGGGTGAGGGTGATGCTGTTCACGCGGCCCTCGGCGTCGCTGATCGCCAAGAGGTTGCCCGCGAACAGCGGCGTGCCGTCGAAGCCATCCAGCAGCTCACTCTTGAGCCACGGGCCGAGGTTGGACGCGGCGATCTGCTGGATTCCGCGCCAGCCAAACGGCGTCAGCATTCCTACCGACAGGGGATCATTGGGGGCGCGGACCACGAGCTTGGCCCGCTCCTCTGCGGTCTGGGCGGCCCCGGCGGTGAACAGGTGGCGAAAGCCGATCTCCGACCAGCCGATGACCACGAGGCCTTTGGTCTCAAGCTGCTGTGCCACCTCCTCCATCATCACGGCCTCTAAGGCCCGGTCGGCCAGGGCCGCTGAGGCCGCGCTTGGGTCCTCGTTCCGGTTGTTGGCCCGGGTCGGCGGCGCGGAGAGCAGCATCGGCAGCTCAAGCAGCCGCAGGCTCGGCAGCCCGAAGGCCTCCGCGAGCAGCGGCAGCGGCAAGAGCGCGCCGTCCAGGGGCGCCTCGAGGGTGCAGGCCTCACGTTTGCCGATCTTGCCGGGCTCGCCCAGCCCCATCTCGGCGAGGAGGTCCCACTCGCTGCAGCCGGCGGGGTGAAAGATCGGCGTGAGGGTCGCCCCGACCGCGGAGGCGCGGATGTGGGCCTCGTAGATCTGCTCGCTCCAAGGGGTGCCCAGGGGCGCGACGGTGGCGAGCCGGAGCGAGAGCGCTTCGGGCGCAGGCCCCGTCGCCTCGGCGTCGAGGCAAAGCGCGCCAAGGAGCGCCACGAGGCTCAAGGATGAGAGGGCTCTTTGCACGGCGAACCTCAACGGAACGTCTCCAAGATGCGCCGGTTTTGTGGGCCGGGCAAGCCCTCGGGGCTGGGGATCCTGCCTCCGATTCGTCACTTGCGGGCGGGGCGGGTGGGGGCTAACAGGGGGCCCTCTCAGGAGGTGCATGTGCTTGAGGACACCCCGCCGCTGGCGCTGACCTTTGACGACGTGCTCCTCTTGCCCGCCGCGAGCGATCTGCTCCCTCGGCAGGTGGACGTCTCAACCTGGCTGACCCCGGATCTGCGCCTGAACATCCCCGTGATGTCGAGCGCCATGGACACGGTGACCGAGGCCCACGCCGCCACGGCCATGGCCCGGCACGGCGGCATGGGCGTCATCCACAAGAACCTCAGCGTCGAGCGCCAGGCCGCCGAGGTCAACCGCGTCAAACGCGCCGTGACCGGCGTGATCTTCGACCCCATCACCATGCACCCCGAGCAGCGCGTCGGCGAGGCGCGTGAGCTCATGCGCCGCCACGCCATCTCCGGCGTGCCCGTCACCCTCGACGGCAAAGCGGTGGGCATCCTCACCAACCGCGACCTGCGCTTTGAGCGCCGCGCCGACCGCAAGATCCACGAGATCATGACCACCGACGGTCTCGTCACCGTTCGCCCGGGCACGCCGTTGGAGCGCTGCAAAGACTTGATGCAGGAGCACAAGATCGAGAAGCTCCTGGTGGTCGACAACCAGGGCGATCTCGCCGGGCTCATCACGATCAAAGACATCGAGAACTCCACCAAGTACCCGCTCTCGATCACCGACGAGCGCGGCCGCCTGCGTGTCGCCGCCGCCGTAGGCCCGGGCCAGCCCGACCGCATCCAGGCCCTCTTGGACGCTGGCGCCGACGTGATCGTCATCGACACCGCCCACGGCCACTCCAGCGGGGTTCTGCGCGCCGCTGAAGAGGCCCGCGCCAACTGGCCAAACATCCGCCTCGTCGTGGGCAACATCGCCACGGCTGAGGCCGCCGAGGCCTGCATCAAGGCCGGCGCCAGCGCGCTCAAGGTGGGCATCGGGCCGGGCTCGATCTGCACCACCCGCGTCGTCGCTGGTGTCGGTGTGCCGCAGATCACCGCCATCGCTGAGGTCGCCCGGGTCGCGCGCCGCGCCGGGGTGTCGCTCATCGCCGATGGCGGCGTGAAGTTCTCTGGCGACGTCGCCAAGGCCGTGGCCGCGGGCGCCGACGTGGTGATGGTCGGCTCGCTGCTGGCGGGCACGGACGAGGCCCCCGGCGACGTGATCCTCCTCGGCGGGCGCCGCTACAAGAGCTACCGCGGCATGGGCTCCATCGAGGCGATGCGCGCGGGCTCCGCCGATCGGTACTTCCAGGCTGAAGAGGGCGATCCCGAGGCCGAGACCCGCAAGCTCGTCCCCGAGGGCATCGTCGGCCGTGTGCCGTACAAGGGCCCCATCGGGGATGTGCTCTACCAGCTCGTCGGCGGGCTGCGCGCGTCCATGGGCTACACCGGCTGCGGCACGGTGAAGGAGATGCAGCAGAACGCCCGCTTCGTGCGCATGACCGCCGCGGGGCTCAAAGAGAGCCACGTCCACGACGTGATCATCACTGAAGAGAGCCCGAACTACCGCCGGGAGTAGGCGATTAGCCGAACTGGCCCAGAGGCTCACGCACGGCGAAGGGGGCCTCGGTCACCGCGGCGACGCTCTCCACCGTCTCGCCCACGGCGAGGTCGATCAGCGTGAGGCCCGTCTCGCGGCTCACCTCAAACACGGCGCGCTCGGTGATGATCAGGTTCACCACGCCGACGCCGGTGAGCGGCAGGTCACAGTTGCGGAGGATCTTCGCCTGGCCCTTCGCGGTGTGCTCCATGGTGACGACCACACGCCGGGCGCCGGCGACGAGGTCCATCGCCCCGCCCATGCCTTTGACCATCTTGCCGGGGATCATCCAGTTGGCGAGATCACCAAACTGGCTCACCTGCATGGCGCCGAGGATGGTGAGGTCGATGTGGCCGCCGCGCACCATGCCGAAGGAGTCGGCGGAGGAGAAGAAGCTCGCGCCGGGCAGGGTGGTGACCGTCTCTTTGCCGGCGTTGATGAGGTCGGCGTCGACCTCGGCCTCGGTGGGGTAGGGGCCCATGCCCAGGAGCCCGTTCTCGGAGTGGAGCACGATCTCCACCCCGGCGGGGATCTGGTTGGCCACCAAGGTGGGGATGCCGATGCCCAGGTTGACCGTGAAGCCGTCGCGGAGCTCTTGGGCCGCGCGGCGCACCAGGCCGTCTCGATCCGTCGCCATCTAAGCCTCCCGGGTGACGCGGCGCTCGATGCGCTTGACGTAGCTCTGGCCGACCACCACCCGCTGCACATACACGCCGGGGGTGTGAACGAGGTCGGGGTCAAGCTCGCCGGGCTCGACGAGCTCCTCAACCTCAGCGATGGTGACCCGCCCAGCGGTGGCCATCACGGGGTTGAAGTTCCGCGCCGTGGCCCGGTAGATGAGGTTCCCGTGGCGGTCGCCCTTCCAGGCCTTCACCAAGGAGAAATCGGCGGTGAGCGCGCGCTCCATCACATAGAGGCGCCCGTCGATCTCCCGCACCTCTTTGCCTTCAGCGACCAAGGTGCCGACGCCCGTGGGCGTGAAGAACGCCGGGATGCCCGCGCCGCCGGCGCGCACACGCTCGGCGAGGGTGCCTTGGGGGCAGAGCTCAACCTCTAAGCTGCCGTCGAGGAACTGGCGCTCAAAGGTCTTGTTCTCGCCCACATAGGAGCTGATCATCTTGCGGATCTGGCGTGTCCGCAGGAGCAAGCCCAGGCCGAAGTCATCGACTCCGGCGTTGTTGGACACGACGGTGAGGCCCGACGTGCCCTGCGCGACGAGGGCGGCGATGAGGTTCTCAGGGATCCCGCAGAGCCCGAAGCCGCCCGCCATGAGCGTGGCGCCGTTGGGGATGTCCGCGACCGCCTCGGCGGCGGAGGCGTAGACCTTGTTCACCTGGACCTCCTCGTTTGTGTGGCCGAGCCTCCGAGGAGGCTCAGCCCGGGGTGATCCTCAGCGGATCACCACTTCTTGAGCGTAGCACGGACGGTGAGGTAGCCGTTCGTGGCGCCGGGGATCGCGCCGCGGATGTAGAGCAGGTTGGCCTCGGCGTCGACCTTCGCGAGGCGAAGGTTCTGCGCGGTCACCTGGGCGTTGCCCATCTGACCGGGCATCTTGCGGCCCTTGGCGACGTGACCGGGGGTGAGGCGCGTGCCGATCGAGCCACCATGACGGAAGAACTCGTGGGTACCGTGGCTGGAGATGAAGCCCTTGAAGTTGTGCTTCTTCATCACGCCCTGGAAGCCCTTGCCCTTGGAGACGCCGGTGACGTCGAGGCGAGCGCCAGCCTGGAAGACCTCACCCGCGGTGAGCACCTGGCCCACGGTGTACTTGCTGGCGTCGGCCACGCGCAGCTCTTGGACGTGCTTCTTGGGGGTGGTCTCGGCCTTCTTGAAGTGGCCGGTCTCGGGCTTGTTGATGCGGTGGGCCTTCTGCTCCAAGAAGCCGAGCTGGATGGCCTCGTAGCCGTCCTTGCCGCTCGCGCGCTTGACCTGGAGGACGACGCAGGGGCCGGCCTCAACGATGGTGACGGGGACGATGGTGTCGCCGTCGAAGATCTGGGTCATGCCGACCTTACGGCCGAGGATGCCAGGATTCGTGTTCATAGTGACCTCGCATTGGAAGGCGCGAGTGAGCGCGTCTTCTTACGGGAGAGTGTGAGATGTGCGCGGCAGATCGCCAAGCCGGGCAGAAGTAGCGCGACGGCGCCCCCCTGGCAAGCGCGGGTCTCGGCAGAAGGGCCACGAGGCTGTATCCTTCCGCGGTGCGCCCAATCTCTCCGAGCCCCTCGTGGATCCCCTGGATCGCCGTCGTGATCCTCTGGCTCGTCGTGCTCGGCCCGAGCCTGCCCGGCTGGGGGCATCGTTTTGTGGGCCTTGAGTACATCGACGGCTACGGCACCCAGTGGTTTTACCACTTCGCGCCGCGCCTGCTCGTGGAGGGGCTACGCGGCGAGCCCGCGACGCTCTTCTTTTACCCCTGGGGCAAAGACGTGCTGGGCCACACCGGGCTCAGCGTGCTCGACGCCGTGATCGCCTGGCCGCTGCGGGCGCTTCTGGGGCCCACCTGGGGCTACAACCTCTTCGTCGTGCTGTTGATGGCCACAAACGGCCTCGCCACGGCGGCCATAGGCGCGCGGCTCACCGGGGATCGCCTCGCGGGCGCCCTCGCCGGGGCCTTGATGAGCGTCTCGCCCTGGGCGCTCTTGGAGCTGACCGAGGGCAGGCCCACGCAGGTGATGTTGGCCCCGGCCTTGTGGGTGATCTACGAGGCCTTGGCGCCCTTGGAGGATCGCCGCGCGCCCCTTCGGTTGGGCCTCGCCTGGGCGGTGAGCGGGCTCATCTACTGGTTTAACGCCATCTTCTTGGGGTTCGCGCTCTTGGGGATCGCCGTGGCCCGCGCCATCAAGATGAGCCCGGCGGAGCGCCGCGCGCTTCTGGCCCGGGGCCTCGTCGCGGCGGGGCTCGCCTTGGTGCTGGTGAGCCCGGTGTTGTGGTTGATGGCGCGTCGGGCGCAGGCCGGCGGCGTGCCCGGGCTTCTGGACGTGCAGAGCTGGAGCCTCCTGCGCGCGAGCCTGTTCACCGTGGAGGGCATGCCGGTGGGGCTGTTCACCTTCCAGCCCTTGCGGTGGGGCTCGGCGTTTCTGTTTCCCGGGCGAGTCGGGCCTCGTCGCCTCCGCCCAGACCAGCCCGCTGACGGCCATCGGCCTGCTCGCGCTTCTTGTCGCCCTGGCCAAACCCGGCCTCCGCGGCGTGCTCCTGGCCCTGGCCGTGCCGAGCCTGCTGGTGAGCGTGGGCCCGGTGCTCCTGATCGGCGAGCGTGGCCTGCCGAACCCGCTGTACAACGCCCTCGTGATGGCCCTGCCGCCCCTGCGCCGCCTGTGGTTCCCCGAGCGGGCGCTGTTTCTGCTCGCCTTGGCCCAGGCCCTCGCCGTGGGGGCGCTGTGGGCGCGGCTTGAGGCGCCGAAGCTGCGCGCTGGGGTCGCCTTGGCCGTGGTGTTGGTGTGGGGGATCGAGCTTCGGGCTGGGGGCCTCGCGCCCTTGCCGAGCTGGGACGCCCGGCCGCCCGCGGCCTACCAATGCCTCGCCCAAGGCCCGCCCGGCGCGGTGATCGACCTCCCCGAGCGCTGGAGCGCCGCGCACCTCTACTACCAGACCGTCCATGGCCGCCCCATCTTCGGCGGCATGTTGGAGGGCAACGCCCGCTTCACCCCCGCCGAGCTCACCCAGCTTCGTGAGGAGAACGGCCTCTGGAGCGCCCTGGAGGCGGCCACCCGCCCCGGCCCGCCCAGCCGAGGAGCGCGTGAGGCGAAGGTTCGGCCTGAAGACAAGGCCCAGCTCGGCGCGCTTGGTTACCGCTACGTCGTGCTGCGCCGCGAGGCCGTGCCGGATCGTGCCGCCCAGGGCCTCCTGCGCAGGCTGGAGTCACTGCTGGGGCCGCCGGTCTACGAGGACGCGCGGGCCTTGATCTACGCGCCTTGGGGCGGTGAGCGCCCTTGCGCCGAGCTTCGCCCCGACAAGCGGCGCCTGGGCCGCACCGACGTCGCCCCAGAGGAGCGCGCGGGGCCAAAGCGCCCGGTTCAGCTCGTCTTCGACTGACGGGGGCTAGACGTCGGGGTTGAGCCGCGCAACAGCCGCGACTCGACGATGCGCCGCTGGCGGTTCTTGTAGATGTGGTGGGCGTTCTCGCCCTCCTCGTTGGCCTCCGCCGTGGCCTTGTCGATCACCTGGAACTCGACCATGACGTAGACCACCGAGCCCAACATCAGGTGGGTCTCTGGGGACATCTTCGCCACCACGTCGTCCACCCGCACCGGGAAGTCCACGATGAAGTTGATCATCCGGTAGGACTGGCCCGAGAAGGGGTTCGCGCCCGTGGGCTCGGCGGTGCGCGCGGCGAGGCGCTGCATGCGCGGCGCGAGGCGGGCGTAGTGGGGATCCTCGCGGATCAAGCGGCGCATCACCAAGAGGTTGTTGTGGCTGGCCTCGGGAATAACGTAGTTGAAGGGGAACAAAGTATGGGTGAGGTGCGCCAGCACGGGCAGCACCTCGTCTTGTTGGCCCACGACCACCCGGAAACGCAGCTTGTCGAAGATCGTCGCCGCCAAGGTGTCCCGTTTGGTGAGCAGCTTGGAGATCACCGAGGTGCGCGTCTTGCGGGAGCCGTAAAACGCCAGGAGCGGGAAACCCTCAGCGCGCATCCGGTCGGCGTACTGGATGATCACCCGCTCGGCGCGGTCGAAGAGCTCGGCCTCGGAGATCGCCAGGCGGTGCTTGAGGTCCGAGGCGTCCATGTGGTTGATGGTGTGCATGATCTTGAGGAGCATGCAGGCCAAGGACTGCGTGCGGCGGAAGCGGCCTGTCCAGGTGGACGCGGCGATGAACACGTCGCGCACGTCTTTGGGGTCGCGCAGCTCCTTGGGGAAGCGGATGTCGTGGTGCTCCTCCAGGTAGTTGATCGCCTGGTTGAACAAGAAGCGCAGGCGCTCAACGTCCGCGGGATCATCAGGGTCCAAGTGCTGGAGCCGCAGATGCGCGTCCACCTCCTCCACGGTGCTGAGGTTCAGCTTGTGCCAGTCCACGACGGACTGCCCCTGCAAGATGAGGCGCACGGCCTCTAAATCGTGCAGCGTGAGCGAGCTGGGGGCGAAGTTGGCGGCGAAGGACGTGTCAACCTTCAGGATGTCGGAGGCCATGCGGCGCCTGGGCAGGTCGGGAGACGCCATCGTATCTCGGCGCTGGCCCGCGCGGCTTTTGACGACGACGCGCCCCCGCGGTGTTAGGGGGCTCGCCATGTCGTCTCCGCGCGCCTCGCTCCTCACCCTCCTCGGCCGTGCCCTCGGTCGCACCTTCTCTAACCTCGGCGTCTTGCTCCCTTGGGCGATGCTGTTGGGCGGCGTCGGCCACGTCGTGATGTACCTGGCGGCGCTCAACCTCGCGCCCCGGTTCGCCCAAGAGTCCACGACGCAGTTCATCGCGTCGGAGATCATCAAGCTCGTCGTGAGCTTGCTCTTGGGTGTGCTGCTCGTGCCCCTGGTGGACGCGATCACCATCTATGTGTGGCGCGAGTCCGACAAGGGCCGCTCCCCGTCGCTCTACGCGGCGACCAACTGGGGCATCGTGCGCTACGCGCGCATGTTTAAGCCCCACATGTACTCGTATCTGGCCATCGCCATCGGCATGCAGGTGGTGATCCCCGGCGTGCTCTACGCGCTCCAGTACGCCTTCGTGGACGCCATCGCGGCCACCGACGACAACGCAAAGGCCCCCCTGGCCCGCTCTCAGAAGCTCACCCAAGGTCGGCGCTCTCGCATCGCGCGGGCGTGGTTGCCCTACGCGGTGTGGTATCCGGCGTACTACTTCTACTTCGGCTTTAAGGCCGAAGGGTACGGCGCGTCCGCGGTGTTCGCCTTTGGTGTGGTGGACGTGCTGCTGTTGATGGCGATGGAGATGGTGATGTTCGCGCTGTACGAGGAGCGCATCAACGAGGCCCGCGCGGCCTTGGAGCGTCAGCAGGCCAAAGAGGCCGCCCAAGGCGTGACCCCGGCCAGCGAGCCGGAGACGATCTCCTGAAGAGCGCCTCCGCCGCCGCTCCCTTCGTGGAGGATCTTCCGCGCCACCTCGGCGGCGCCTCAGCGCTCGCGGGCCTGCCCGGCGGCGCCTTGGCCTTCGCTGTGTCGCGGATCGCCGATCGGTCCACCTGGCTCATCGTGCCCAGCGCTGAGGAGGCCGAGCGCCTTCACGCAGAGCTGGGCTTTTACCTCGGCGCGCGGCGGGTGCGCCTGTTCCCCGCCGACGACGTGCGGCCCTACGACGGCCTCTCGCCCCACCCCGAGCTCCCTCGGGCAAGAATTGGGGCGCTCTATGCCCTCGATCAAGGCCAGCGGGTGGTCGTCGTGGCCCCGGCCGCGGCGCTCATCGGCCTCGTGCTGCCCGCCGAGGTGATTCGTTCTGGCCCCGAGCTCGCCGCGGGGCAACGCCTGAGCCCCAAGGCGCTCACCGTCAAGCTCGCGGAGCTCGGCTACCTCGCCGTGAGTAAGGTGGAGGACCCAGGCACCTTCGCCGCCCGTGGCGACGTCGTGGACCTCTGGCCCGTCGGCATGGAAGATCCCCTGCGGATCGAGCTGTTCGACGACGAGATCGAGTCGTTGAGGCGCCTGGGGGATCGCCAGAAGACGGCGATCACCAGCCTGAGGGTGCTCCCGGCGCGTGAGGAGGTGCTCGGTCAAGCGGCGGTGGATCGCGCCGCGCGGGTCTTGCGGGAGCTCGTCGGTGATCGCCCTGAAGGCGCGGCCCGGCGGCGTGAGGTGCTGGAGGATCTCAAGGCCGGCATCCGCTTCTCGGGCGTTGATGATTACCTGCCCGCCTTGGCCGAGCTGCGCGCGCCGCTCTCCGCGGGGCAAGGCGCCCGAAAGATCATCCTCGATCCCGAGGCCTGCGTTGTGGCCGTCGAGCGCGCTTTGGAGCTGCGGCGCTCCCGGTTTGAGGCCCTGGCGCCGAACGACCGCCCGCTTGTGCCGCCGAGCCTCCGCTGCGCCCCCGCCGCCGCCTTGCTCGCCGAGCTTCACGCCGCGCTCCCCGTGCTGCCGTTGGTGATGAACGGCGCGTTGGACCTCGGCGCCAAGGACAACCACAGCCTGCGCCCCGAGGACGGCGCCTTAGACAAGACGGTCGCCCGGCTCAAAGACTGGCTCAAGAAGGGCTGGCGGGTGGGCTTGGTGGTGTATGGCAGCGGCCGCGCCGAGCGGGTGAAGGAGCTTCTGCGCCCCCATGAGCTCCGGCCCAAGGAGCTGCGCGCTGAAGAGGGCCGCGCCAACCACGATCCGACGCGCTGGCCGCCGGGTGTGCTCGTCTTGATCCAGGGCGATCTCCCCCGCGGCTTTCACGATCCCCAGGCCCGCCTCGCGGTGATCGCCGGTGACGAGCTTCTGGGCGAGAAGGTGCGTGTGCGCCGGGGCGCGGCGGGGGAGAAGGCCCTCAAAGACGCCGCGGTCACGAGCTTCGCCCAGCTCAAAGAGGGCGATCTTGTCGTTCACACCCGGCACGGTGTGGGCGCCTACCGGGGCCTGCGCCGGGTGGATCTCGGCCACGGCCCTGAAGACATGGTGCAGATCGAGTACCGCGATCGGGATCTGCTCTACCTCCCGGCCTACCGCCTCGATCAGATCTCACGCTACTCCGCCGTGGGCGGCGCGACCGAGGCCCAGCCCCGCCTCGATCGCCTCGGCGGCGACACCTGGGCCCTGCGCAAGTCCAAGGTCAAAGATGAGGTGCTCAAGCTCGCGCATGAGCTGATCGAGCTCCAAGCCCGGCGCCAGGTGAGCCCCGGTCACGCCTACGTCGGTCGCCCCCCGCGCTTCTCCCAGTTTGAGGAGGGCTTTCCCTTCACCGAGACGCCGGATCAGGCCGCGGCCATCGACGCCGTGCTCGACGACCTCGCGCTGCCCGAGGCCATGGACCGCCTCATCGTCGGCGACGTGGGCTTCGGCAAGACCGAGGTGGCCATTCGCGCCGCCTTCCGTGTGGTCGAGGAGGGCCACCAGGTCGTGCTTCTGTGCCCCACGACGGTGCTCGCGTACCAGCACGCCGCGACGCTGCGGGAGCGGTTTAAGCCCTTTGGACACAGCGTCGCGCTGCTCTCACGGTTTGACTCCGGCCCCGAGAGCCGCGCCGTACACCGCCAGCTCGCTGAAGGCAGCCTGTCCGTGGTCGTCGGCACCACCCGGCTTCTGGGCCGAAGCTTACGTTGTAAGCGCCTGGGGCTCGTGATCGTAGACGAGGAGCACCGCTTCGGGGTGAAGCAGAAAGAGCAGCTCAAACGAATGCGGGAGGAGGTGCATTACCTCGCGATGAGCGCCACGCCGATCCCCCGAAGCCTCAGCATGGCGCTCTCAGGCCTACGCGCGATCTCGGTGATCAACACCCCGCCCCAAGATCGCCTCTCGATTCACACCGCCCTCGTCACCCGCAGCGACGAGCGGGTGCGGGAAGATCTGCTCCGGGAGCTGCAGCGCGGCGGTCAGGCGCTCTACATCCACCACCGTGTCGAAGACATTGAGCACCTCGCGTCCTCCATCCGTTTGCTGGTGCCCGAGGCCCGGGTGGAGATCGCCCACGGCCAGCTTGAGGACGACGCGCTGGAGGAGCGCCTCGTGCGGTTTGTCGAGCGAAAGGTGGACGTGCTCGTGTGCACCACAATCGTCGAGTCGGGCCTCGACATGCCCAACGTGAACACCATCCTGGTTCACGACGCCGAGCGGTACGGCCTCAGCCAGCTCTACCAGCTCCGCGGCCGCGTCGGGCGCTCCCATCGGCGCGGGTATTGTACGCTGATGACCCAACCCGAACGTAAGCTCACCCGCGAGGCCACCCAGCGCCTCTCCGTGCTGCAAGAGCACACGGCCTTGGGCTCGGGCTTCGCCATCGCCGCCGCCGACCTGGAGCTGCGCGGCGCCGGGAACCTCCTCGGCGAGCGCCAGCACGGCCAGATCCGCGCCGTCGGCTTTGAGACCTACGTCTCGCTCTTGGAGGACGCCATGGCCGAGGCCCGGGGCCAGGCCGAGCGAGAGCGCCTCGACCCCGAGGTCGATCTGCGCGTCACCGGCCTCATCCCCGAGCTTTGGGTGCGCGACACCGACGAGCGCCTCGCGCTCTACCGCCGCCTCTCCTCAGCGCGCACCGCCGAGGCCATCCGCCGCGTCGTGGACGACGCCGAGTCCGAGCACGGCGAGGCGCCTCTGGAGGTGCTGCAGCTCAGCCGCACCTTAGAGATCCGCTGCCGCTGCCGCAAGCTCGGCATCGCGCGGCTCGCCGTGCTCCAGGTGCGCGCCACGATGGACTTTGTCGAGCCTCCGGCCGAGCTAGAGTCCAAGCTCAAGTCGCTCTGCCAGTCCCAGCCCAACCGCTTCAAGTACGTCGAGCGCCGCTTTGAGGCGCGCTTCACCCCGGAGGAGGGCCAGCAGCCCTACCTCTTCATCCATTGGGTGTTGGGGCTCATCGAGGCCCGGCCCGCGGTCAGCGTCGGCGCCGTTGGATCAGCAGCCCGAGGCTGAGGGCGAAGCTCATCAAGCCCGCCCTGGGGACGGTCTCGACGGTGGCGCAAGAGCCACATCCGCTCGAGCGTTTGGGCGGCGGCGCCGTGGGCGCCTCGGCCATCTCATCGGCGGCGCTGGGCGCCTCCTCTGGGGCGCTGGGCTTCGGCGGGTTGTTCACGATCTCAATGTTCTTCTTGTCCAGCTCGCCAAGTCGCCCGTCGGTGTAGCCCGGGTTCGGCTTGTACCAAGGAAGCTGCTCAAAGACCTTGGTGTGGTCGGGCGACGGTGACAGGCGCCCGCGATGGGCGCGGATCCCGTCGGCGACCAGGCGGCGCTCGTCGGCGAGATACGCCCGGGACTCTTCAGCGGGGATCTCCGCGTCAAGCCGGTGCAGGCGCCAGATCGCCAGGGCCCGGCTCACCCGACCGGGCTGGGTGACCGCCGGATCCCCAAGCCGCGCGATGAGCGCCGCGCCGGCCGCGTCGTCTTTGGCGAGGCACTCATAGGCGAGGCGGCTGGCCTCGGCCTCAAGCACCGTGATCGTCTCGGGGATCGTCGCGGGGCAGTCTTGAGCGAAGGTGAGGCCCGCGGCCCAGAGAAACAGCGCGGGGCTCACGCGCGCTCCACGGCGGCCTTCCAGCGGGCGCGCAGGGCGTGCAGCTCGTCCTTGTTGACCTGGGAGGTGAAGGTGCGGTCCTCACGCCAGGCGGCGCTGACCTCCTCCGCTGAGGACCAGATGCCCGCGGCGATGCCCGCCAAGAACGCCGAGCCCAAGGCCGTCGTCTCAAGCTGGGCCGGGCGCACGCAGCGCACGCCCAACACGTCGGCCTGGAGCTGCATGAGCAGGTTGTTCTTCGCCGCGCCGCCGTCTACACGAAGCTCGGTGAGCGGGCCGCCGAGGTCCATCGACATCGCCTGGAGGATGTCGCCGATCTGCAAGGCCACGCCGTCGAGCACGGCCCGGGCGATGTGGGCGCGGGTGGTGCCCCCGGTGATGCCCGAGAGCAGACCTCTCGCGCCCGGGCGCCAATGCGGCGCGCCGAGCCCCGCGAGGGCGGGCACGAAGGTCACGCCGTCGCTGTGCGGCACGCTCGCGGCCAAGGCCTCGATCTCGCTCGCGCTCTTGATGATGCCCAGGCCGTCACGCAGCCACTGCACCGCCGCCCCCGCGATAAACGCCGAGCCCTCCAAGGCGTAGCTGTGCTGGCCGCCGAGCTTCCAGGCCACCGTCGTCAACATGCCGTTGTCGCTGTAGACCTTCTCCGCGCCGGTGTTCAACAGCACGAAGGCGCCCGTGCCGTAGGTGCACTTCGCCATGCCCTGGGTGAAGCAGGCCTGACCGAAGAGCGCGCCCTGTTGGTCGCCGATGAGCCCGCAGACCGGGATGCCGTCGGGCAAAAACCCGACGCCTTGGGTGTGGCCGTAGATCTCCGACGACTGCCCCACACGCGGCAGGCAGGCCCGGGGGACGTTGAGCAGCTCCAGCAGCTCATCGTTCCAGTCCAAGGTGTCGAGGTCCATGAACAAGGTGCGGCTGGCGTTGGAGGGGTCGGTGACGTGCGCCCCGCAGAGCCGCCAGGTGAGGTAGGTGTCGATGGTGCCAAACAGCGCGTCGCCGCGGTTGGCGGCGTCCCGGGCGCCGGGCACGTTGTCCAGAAGCCACGCGGCCTTGGTGCCCGAGAAGTAGGGGTCGAGCACCAGGCCCGTGCGCCGCTTCACGAAGCTCTCTTTGCCCGCGTCTTTGAGCGCCTGGCATCGATCCGCCGTGCGCCGGTCTTGCCACACCAGCGCCCGATGCAGCGCTTGACCCGTCTTGCGGTCCCAGAACAGGCTCGTCTCGCGCTGGTTGGTGATGCCGATCGCCGCGATCTGCCCCGCGTCAACCCCGGCGCGCTGCACCGCCCCCTCCACCGCTTGCCCCACCGAGGCCCAGATCTCCTCCGGGTCGTGCTCGACGTGCCCAGGCTGGGGGTAGTGGTTGGGGAACTCGACGTTGTGGGTGGCGAGCACCCGCAGGCTGGGGTCGAGCAACAGCGCCGTGCTGCCGGTGGTGCCCTGATCGATCGCGAGCACCAAGGGGTTCGAGGTGGACATTCGGGGCCTCTAAAGGACGAGGGGAGGGGAGGCGAAGGGAGCGTTGAAGCGCCGACTCTACACCATTCTGGGCCGGGATTCTGCGCCGAGACTCTGCGACTTAGGGCAGGTAGATCGCCTCCAGCTCATCACAGCTCACCGCGCCGAGCTCATCCTCAAGCTCTTGGCAGGCGGCCAAGGCGGCCTGCTGCTCGCGGCTCTCCAGAGACGGCGAGCTGAGGCTCCAGTCGTTCTGGCAGTTCTGCCGGAAGTCTTGGCGTGACGACGCGCCGAGGTCCTCCCAAGAGGCGGACCAGTCGTCGAGGCACTCCGCGAGGCGTGCCGTGGTGGACGCGCAGGCTTGCTCACAGGCATCGGAGCAGCCCTGGCTCAACACCAGCGAAATGAAGAGAAGGAAAGAGGTGGCCAGAGACGGAGTTGAACCGCCGACTCGTGGATTTTCAGTCCACTGCTCTACCGACTGAGCTACCTGGCCTTGATCTCGAATTTCCTCTCTGCGCCTCTCTTAACAAGGTCTGCTTGAGCTGGCAATCTGAATGAGGTGGCTGACGCCGAACCTCAAGACCGCCATCCGCGTGAGCGTCTGCTCGGAGGGGCGCCGGTCATGTAGCCCGGGCCTCTCCGGCTGTCAACGTCACTCGTACACCACGTCCTTCATCTCGATCCCCAGCCGGGCGATCCGGTAGTTGAGGTTCGATCGGGAGATGCCCACGGCCCGGGCGGCCTGGGCCTGCACCCCCTTCGCGGCCTTGAGCGCCTCGATGAGCACCCGGCGCTCGTACTCCATGAGCGCGGCCTGCAGCGTCATGCCTTCAGGCAAGATCTCCGCCTTGGGCTCTTTGCCTTGAGGGGCTTCAGGCAGCTTCACCCCCGTGAGGGTGTCGCCCCGGCTCAAGATCACCGCGCGCTCCAAGACGTGCTTGAGCTCACGCACGTTGCCCGGCCAGTGGTAGTTGATGAGCCGCTGCATCACGGCGACGGAGACCTGCAGCAAGGGGCGGTTGTTGTCTTTGCAGAACCGCCGCACGAAGTGGTCCACCAAGAGGGGGATGTCGTCGCGGCGCTCTTGAAGCGGCGGCACGGAGATGGTGAACACGTTCAGCCGGTAGTAGAGATCCTCGCGGAACCGCCCCGCGGCCACCTCAGCGCGCAGATCACGGTTGGTCGCGGCGAGCACCCGCACGCTGACGTTCACCGTCTCGCTGCCGCCCACCCGCACGATCTCCCCGGACTCCAGGGCCCGCAGGAGCTTCACCTGGGTGGTGGGCGTGATCTCGCCGATCTCGTCGAGAAAGAGCGTGCCGCCATCGGCCTGCTCAAACTTGCCCCGGTGCTGGCGCACGGCCCCGGTGAACGAGCCCTTCTCGTGGCCGAAGAGCTCACTCTCCAGGAGGTTCTCGGGCAAGGCCGCGCAGTTCACCCGCACAAACGAGCCGTTTCGGCGCCCCGAGCGGTAGTGCAGCGCGTGGGCGATGAGCTCCTTGCCCGTGCCCGTCGGCCCCTGGATGAGCACCAGGGCCGTGGTGTCGGCGACGGTCTCGATGAGCTCGTAGACCTCCAACATCGACGAGGTCGTGCCGATGATGTTCTCGAAGCCGTACTTCTCTTGCACCTCTTGGCGAAGCTGAATCAGCTCGGCGAAGAGCGCCTTCTCTTTGAGCGCGCGCTCGACGATCAGCACCAGCTCGTCCTTAGAGACGGGCTTGATGATGTAGTCATCCGCGCCGGACTTCATGGCGAAGACCGCGTCCTGCACGGATCCGTAGCCGGTCATCACGATGACCCGCACCTCGGGGAAGCCCGCGCGCAGCGCCGCGAGCAGGTCCATGCCCGAGCGCCCAGGCATCGCCACGTCGGTGAGCACGAGGTCCACGGGGCGCTCGGCGATGAGCTTGAGCGCGCCTTCAGCGTCCTCAGCGACGCTCACGTCCCAGCCCTGCTTAGAGAGGTTGACCCGAATCGCCGTGCGCACCGCGCGGTCGTCGTCCACCACCAAGATGCGGGGCGTAGGCGTGGTCGTGGTCATTGCCTCACTTGACCTCGATCTGGTACGGCATCAGCGCGAAGATGTGCTCCCCGGCCAGAGGCGCGTAGGGGGCCCAGGCGAGGAGCGGCTCGGGCAAGGGCGGCATCGGGCCCATCGCCCAGGCGCGCACACCCTCCATCACCGGCTCACCCCAGGCGCCCTCGCGGCCCTTCAGCGTCACCAAGGTGACGTCATCATCGGCGTCTAGGCCCGCCTCTAGCTTGGCCCGGGTGATCGCGTCTTGCAGGCCGCCCAGCTCATCCACCAGGCCGACCTCCTTCGCGTCAGTCCCCGACCACACCCGGCCCCGGGCCACGGCGTCCACCTCCTCCATCGTCATGCCCCGGCCTTCAGACACCCGGGACTTGAACTGGCGGTAGGTCTCCTCGATGAGCCGGTCCATGGCGGCGTACTCGATCGGGTCCATCGGGCGAGAGAGCGAGTACATCCCGGCGTTGCGGCCGCGCTGGTAGACCTCGCTGCCGATGCCCACCTTGCCCATGAGCTCGCCGAAGGAGAACTTGCCGCCGTACACGCCGATGGAGCCGGTGATCGTGGCCGGCTCGGCGTAGATCGCGTCCGCCCCGGCGGCGACGTAGTACCCGCCCGAGGCCGCCACGCCGCCGAACGACGCGATGACGGGTTTGCCCTCCTCTTGCACCATCTCCACCGCGCGCCAGATCTCGTCGCTGGCGAAGGCCGAGCCGCCGGGAGAGTCCACGCGCAGCACGACGGCCTTCACGGAGCTGGACTCGGCGGCGTGAATCAAGGCGCGCACGATGGTGGCCGAGCCGGCGTTGCCGCCGCCGCCCAAGAGCCCCGGCGCCGCGCTCTCGCCGCTGGTGATCGGCCCGTCGATGTAGATGATCGCCACCTCTTTGGCCGCCACCCAGCCCGAGGTGTCGGTCAACGAGCGGTACTCATCATCAAGCTCGTAGTTTTTGGGCAGCACACCCTCAAGCTCCTCCTCGACCTCATCGGGGTAGAGCAGGCCGTCCACGAGCCCGAGCTTGAGGGCCTCAGCGGCGGTGTAGGGCCCGCCGTCGATGAGCTCCTTCACGTGGGCCTCGGTCATGCCGCGGCCCTTCACGACGCTGTCCACCAGGGCGGCGAAGAGGTCGTCCATCAAGGCGTTCATCTGGGTGCGCGCGGGCTCGCTGGCTTCAGTGTTGGTCCACTGCTCAGGCGCGGACTTAAACTCAGCGCGTTTGGCGTACTGGGCCTCGACGCCCACCAGGTCCAACGAGCCCTGGAGGTAGTTCATCTCGGCGCTCAGGCCGATGAGGTCTACCTCTCCGGCGGGGTGCAGGTAGACCTTGTCGCAGGCGGCGGCCAAGGCGTAGCCGCTGTTGCTCGCGGCGCCGTCGATGTAGGCCACCACGGGCTTGCCTTGGGCGCGGATCGCGGCGATGGCCGCTTGAAGCTCCTGAATCTGGGCGAAGGAGAACGGCACCGAGTCTACGGTGATGACGAGGCCCTCCACCGCCGGGTCGGTCGCGGCCACCCGCAGGCGCTCCAAGAGGCCGAGGTAGCTCTCTTGGCTCGGCCCGAAGAGCCCCGCTTGGGACTGGTACGCGAAGGCCTGGTTGAGCCGGATCAGCGGCACGGACTCCCCGGCGCCGAAGAGGTTGGCGTCGAGCGGCCCCGAGACGACATAGCCGGTGACGGCCTGGGCGTTGTCCGAGACCCAGGCGCCGCCGCCCAAGCCGCCGAAGTACACCTCTAAACCGCCGGAGAAGGCGTAGTACGAGAACTCGGGATCGGTGTCAGCCCGGGCGCGCAGCACGAGGCCGTTCACCGGGCTTGAGCGAAGGATCGCCGAGAAGGTCTGGTCCGGCGCCTTCGTGAGATCGGCCTGCTCGGTGAGGCCGTAGTCGATCGAGAGCTCAAGCTTCTCGTCGAAGGGGCGTAAGGTGGCGCTCGCGGCGTATCCGGCGGTGATGCCGCGGGTGGGCGCCGGGGAGCCGATGTTCCGCGCCACGGCGCCGAAGCCGAGCCACGAGAGCGGCCGCCAGCCGAGGCCCAGGTCCCAGGCCGTGAAGTTGCCGCCGCTGCTCGGCAGGTGCCAGGCGAGGTTCGCGCCGAGGCGCAAGTTCTGCGGCAAACGCACCGAGAACGCCGAGTTCAGGCCCCACCAAGGGGTGCCTGCCTCGTCGGCGTGAAAGGTGAGGCCCAAGCCCGTGCCGCCGGCGGTCGTGGCCAAGGCGACGGAGGAGTCCAAGGTGGTGAGCTGCTGGCGGGCCCAGAAGCCGATCGCCGCGTCGGGATCAAAACCAAGGTTCGCCGGGTTGACCCAGAGCGCCGCCGCGCCGTCCTCAGCGGACACCGCGCCGCCCGGGGCCTGCAAACGACCCTCCTGGGCGAAGACGAGGGGGGTCAACCCGAAGAAGAGCACGCTCAGCATGGACACTCCCGTGCGCCCGCCACACGACAGGCTCCGCTTCTTCATGCCACACTGCGGAGAGGGTCGCAAAGTGAGGGAGAACAAAGTGAGGAGAGCCTTGGAACTGCAAGACTTACGGCTCGGTAAAGTCGAGGATCAACGATCCAAAGTGCTGTCCTGATGAACAAATCTAAACTTCATGGTATGGTGTTGATGCTGGACCGCTCTCACGGCGACACGCCAGCACGCTCTCGCGCGCCCGCTGAATCTCCACCTTCCGACGGCCCCAACCTGGCCGGGGAGGACGCTGCAATGTCCCACGCGCCCCTCACGATCACCACCAATTCTTCCCTGCTCCGCTCGTTCCGTTGGGCGCTGCCCTTCGGCGCGTTGGGCCTCGCTTTAGGCGTCGGGCTCTCCTTGGGCCAAGGCGCCGTCGCCCAAGACCAGGCGAACGCCGCCGCCCCGGTGGCCCCGCCGCCGCCCTCCTTAGAGGCGATCCTCAAGCCGATCACCGAAGATCGCCTGTTCACCGACGCCGCCGTCGGCGTGCAGGTGGTCGATGTCGCCTCGGGCCAAGAGGTCTTCTCGTGGAAGGCCGATGACAAGCTCATGCCGGCCTCGACGATGAAGGTGCTCACCTCGTCCGTCGCCCTGCGTGAGCTCGGGCCGGCGTTCCGCTACAAGACGGCGCTCTTGACCGACGCCAAGGCTGAGCTCGACAACAAAGGTGTGCTCGGCGGCAACCTCTACATCAAGGGCTCCGGCGACCCTACATTGGTCATCGAGAAGCTGTGGAAGCTCGTCTACGACCTCAAGATGGAGGGCGTCACCGAGGTCAGCGGCGACGTCGTCTTTGACGACACCTACATGGACAAAGAGCGCCTCATCCCCGGCTGGGACAAGAAGGCCGACATCGAGGACGGCCCCACCTACTTCTCCACCTTGGGCGCGCTCTCGCTCAACTACAACGCCGCCGCGCTCGTGGTCGGCCCTGGCCCCGAGGTCGGCGGCGCCGCCCGCGCCCAGCTCGAGGTGCCCTCCGCGGCCATCGTCGAGGTCGAGAACAAGCTCACCACCACGACCAAAGGCTCACGGCGCAACATCCGCATGGAGCGTGAGGTCGAGGGCCGCACGATGAAGCTCACGCTCACCGGCACCGTGCCCCTGGGCGGTGACGTCGAGCGTTTTTACCGTGTGGTGCCCGATCCCACGGCCTACTTCGTCGCCTGCTTCGCGGAGCTGCTCAAGGCCCACGGCATCAAGGTGAAGGGCCAATGGCGTGAGGCCGAGACCCCCGACAAGGTGCGTGAGCTGGCGAGCCTCCGCTCCGCGCCGCTCTCGGTGATCCTCATGGACGTCAACAAGAACTCCAACAACTTCTTTGCAGAGCAGGTGCTCAAGACCGTCGGCGCTGAAGTGAAGGGCGCGCCGGGCAGCACCGCCAAGGGCCTCGAGGTCATCGCCGACTACCTCAAAGAGCTCGGCGTGGCGCCGGGTGAGTACACGGCCGTGAACGGCTCGGGGCTCTCCCGGGGCACGAAGTTCACCGCGGCCCAGCTCAACGCCGCCCTCGTGGACATGGCCATGAACGAGGATGTCACCCATGAGTTCCGCTCGTCCCTCGCCATCGGCGGGCGCGACGGCACCTTGTGGTCCCGGTTCCGCGACTCCGACGAGGTGGATCGTGTTCGCGCCAAGACGGGAACCCTCGACGGCGTGCACTGTCTCTCGGGCTATGCGTTGGGACAGGACGGACGCCTCTATGCCTTCACCTTCTTCGTCAACGACTTGCCGTACAGCATCTCGCGCGCCCGCAAGGTGCAAGATCAGCTCGTCTCGGCGCTGTTCACCGCCGGAGGCGATGTGCTCGCCGAGCAGGCGCCCTGAGCCGCGCGGCGCTGTCCGGAGCCCAAGCGTTGACATGAAGAGGGGGTGCCCGGTATACAAGGGGTTGTGCGCGCGGCCAGGACTCGTGTGGAGCTGGCCGAGCGGTGCGCACCCTCGCCCTCCCAAGGTGTGCCTGGAGCAGAACGGATGAAGCGGTTGTTTAGCCTGGCCCTCGCTGTGGGCTGCTTCGTGACCCTTGTGCCGATTGGTCGCGCCCAAGACGACGGGGGCGCCACCCCGGCGCCCGCCGCCGAGACCACTCCGGCTCCTGCCGCGCCGCCTGTGGGGGCCGCGGACACCGCGCGCTACGATCCCCAGCTCGGCACCATGGAAGAGCGCGTCAACGGCCTCAAGGAGCAGGTGTTCCGCTCCAAGGCCACGCTGCAGCTCCTCAAAGAGATCATGCTCCAGGGCTCCTCCGGCGGCGCCCGCAGCTCCGTGGTTCACGTCAACGATCTCGGTCGCACGTACTCCATCGAGTCCGTGGCGTACTACCTCGATGGGCAGTCGATCTTCGCCAAGTACGACCCCTCGGGCTCGCTGAACGACAGCAAAGAGATCATGGTCTGGGACGGCGCGATCCCCCCGGGCCAACATCAGCTCATGGTCACCGTGGTGCTGCGTGGGCGGGGTTTCGGTGTCTTCAACTACATGGAAGACTACCGCCTCGATCGTGAGGCCACCTTCCCGTTCACCGCGCAGGAGGGTCAAGCCTCCAACCTGCGGGTGGTCGTGAACGAGAGCGCGCGCGGCTCTTATGTCGAGAAGCCCAAGCTCGACTTCCAGCTCCAGACCATCCAGCTTGACTCGGCGGACGAGTGAAGCGAGAGGGGATTCGGATGAACCCCAAGTTCACACAGGACTCCGTTGTCGGGGGATGTATGCGCGTCGTGGGTGTACGATTGGGCGGTTTGGGCGTGCTCTCGCGCCTCGCGCTGATCGTCGGGCTTCTCGCCGCGCCTGGGGAAGCGGCCGCTGAGGACGTTCAGGCCGCTCTCGCTGGGGTAGGGGAGGACCTCGCCACCGCCGAGAAGCGGATCGGCGAGATCGGCGCCAACCTCACCAGCCGCCGAGGGCTCATCGGCCAGTTTGAGGCGATCGTCCGCTACGAAGACGCGCTCTTCCGCTACCTGATGGGCGACTTCGATGGGGCGGCGAAAGAGTTCTTCACGCTCATCGAGTCCGGCGCCTTGGGCGACGACGTGCGCCACGCCGACTCCCAGTGGCTCTTCGCGGAGTGCCTCTTTGAGCTCGGCAGCTACACCCTCGCTGAAGAGGGCTACAGCGTCATCCTACGCTCCGGCGACCGCCACCCCCACTTCGCGTCGTCCGTGCGCCGCCTCTTGGAGCTCTACGGCATCACCGGCGACGCCAAGGCGTTCTACAACCTCTACAACGCCTACATCGTCTCCAACAAGGTCTCCGCCACGGACGAGGTGAAGTACACCCTCGCCAAGTCGTTCCGGCGCCAAGGCGCGGCGCTCTACGTCCAGGCGAACAACCTGCGCTGGCAGGGCCAAGTCTACGGCGCCGAGGCGATGCGAGATCAGGCGGAGCAGGCCTTCGCCCGGGCCAAGTCCCAGCTCACCCAGGTGGGCGCTGGGGGCAACTTCTACGCCCGCGCCCGCTACTCCATCGGCGTCATCTTGCTCCAGCAGGGCGAGCTGAGCGCGGCCTACAAACGCGCCGAGGGCCAAGACGCCTCCGTCGCCGAGCTTCGGGCCTCCGCGTTCAGCGCCGCCATCGACGAGTTTAAGGTCGTCGCCGCCGTCCCCCAGACCTCCCCTGAAGACATCGAGGTCGTTGACTTGGCGAACCTCGCCATCGCCCGGCTCTACGACGAGCTTGGCCGCCACGACGAGGCGCTCGCCACCTACGCCCTCATCACGAACGTGTCGCGGTATTTCCCAGACGCCCTCTACGAGCGGGTCTGGACGGCGATCAAGATCGAAGACTACGACTCCGCCCTGGCCAGCGCCGAGATCTTCCTGTTGGCCTTCCCCGAGCACCGCTACACCGCCCAGCTCAAGGTCATCCAGGGCAGCCTGCACATGAAGGAGAAGCAGTACAAGCAGGCGCTCGTGAGCTACGAGCGCGTCGTGGCCGAGTACACGCCGCTGTACGACCGCGTCTCCAAGATCGCCGATGACAGCCTGAGCGCGAACGACTGGTTCAGCCGCCTCGCCGCCTCGCCAGATCCCGCCGCCTACTTCAACGAAGAGCTGCCCCTCTACGCCGTCGAGATGCTCGTCACCGACCCTGGCATGGCCAAGGCGCTGCGCATCTACCGCGAGGCCGAGCGCCAGCGCGCCGACATCGCCGCCTCAGAGACCCTCATCACCGAGATCGAGGCCGCTCTGGCCGCGGGCGCGGGCGGCGCCGCCCAGCAGAGCGAACAAGAGCTCACCAGCGTGAGCCTCTCCTTGCAGCGCGCCCAAGGTGAGCTGCTCGCCGCCGAGGAGTCCTTGCTCCAAGAGGTCGGTGACGCCTCGCTGCGTGAGCAGGTCGTCGCCATCACCTCTCGTCGTGAGCAGCTCCGCACCGAGCTGACCGTCGCGCGCGCGGGCGGTGAGCTCAGCGCCAACCCCGCGCTCTCCGCCGAGTACGTCAAGCTTCGCGCCGAGCTCAAGGGCCTTCGGGGCGGCGTCTCCGACCCCATCGCCCAGGGCCAGCTCGCCGAGATCGACAAACATTGGGCGACGCTGGGTGGCCTCGACAAGAAGGTCGCCGATCTCCAAGGCCGCCTCGGCGGGGTTCAGAGCGGCGAGCTGGCCACGATTCAGCGCCGCCTCGACCAAGAGAAGGCCGCCGTCGCCGCGTCCAAGGTCGCCGTAGACGCCACCCTGGTCGAGGCCGGCGCCTTGGCGGGCCAGGTCACCCAAGAAGGTTTCCGCGAGCTTGAGGAACAATTCTCGTTGTCTATCCTCAAGGCTGATCGCGGCATCGTTGATGTCTACTGGGTCGAGAAGGTGCGCGTGACCGATGAGCTCAAGGCGGTGAAGACCGACCGCAGCGCCATGGTCGCCAACCTTGAGGCCCAGTTCAGCGTCATCCGTCAGGGCCTCCCGCCCGAGCCAACGCCAACGGCCGTCGAAGGGACGGAGGACTGAGATGAGCCCGCTTCACCGCCTCACCCGCCGTCTCACCCTGACCCTCGCCCTGGGCTTGCCCGCCGTGGCGAGCGCCCAGGACGTCCCCCTCATCAACCCGCCCCCGGCCGGGCGAAACGCCGAGCGTGTGGCTGGGGTCACCGCTGAAGAGATGGCCGCGTACGAGGCCGCCCTCGCCCGCTTCCGCGAGCGCTCCACCGAGTTCTCCGGCGACGCCCGCGCCATCGTCGATCAGATCGAGCGTGAAGAGCGCGCCGAGCTCGACTTCGCCTACGGCCCCTTGCTCACCGAGCTTGAGGTTGAGCAGCGCCGCCTTCGCGACGAGTCCATCCGCCGTTTTGAGGCCTTCCTCGTTCGATACCCGAGCACCGAGTACTCGGCGACGGTCATGTTCCGCCTCGCCGACCTCTACTTCGACGTCGCGGGCGAAGACTACCTCCGCGAGATGGACGAGCGCACGGCCTTAGAAGACCGCCTCACGATGGAGCAGCGTTTTGAGCTGCCGCCGCCGCCCGCCAAGGACTTGAGCCGGTCCATCGCGCTCTATCGTCGAATCCTCGCCGAGTACCCGAACTTTGAGTACACCGACGGCACGCTGTACATGCTCGGCTACTGCTACGGCGAGACGAGCACCGACATCGAGATGGACGCCGAGGAGCTCTCCAAGAGCTACTACGAGCAGCTCGTCACCCGTTTCCCCGAGTCGCGCCTCGCCATCGACGGCAACTTCGCGCTCGGGATGTACCACTTCGACAACTACAACGTGAAGTTGGCGCTTGAGCATTTCCGCAAGGTCACCGAGCGCGCCGACAAAGAGCACGCGCTCTACGACCGTGGCATGTACATGCTCGCGTGGTCGCAGTACCGCCTCTCCGACTACGAGGGCGCCTTCGACACGTTCACGCGCCTGCTCGACTTCTCGTTGGAGTACTACAAGGAGTCCGGCAAAGACTCCAACATGAAGCCCGACGCCTTGGAGTACCTCGCGATCTCCATGATCGACGTCGCCAAGAACTCGGAGTCGTTCTCCGATCCCAACTGGCGCAAATACTCCACCGATCCGCTGATGTCCTCCGGCCAGCTCCTCGCCGCGACGGGCTATGGCCTCAACCCCGCCGGGCCAATTCAGGTCTTTGACCTGTGGTTCAACAAGGTCGGTCGCCGCGAGTACGAGGTTGAGGTCATCAAGACCTTGGCCGCGAAGCTCGAGGAGGCGTCATACGCTGAAGACGCCATCGCCACCTACGAGTACATCCAGCAGAAGTGGCCGACCGACCCCGAGAACCCCGACTTCCAGTACCGCATCTCCCAGCTCTACATCTCCGGCGTCGCGGTTCGTGACGACGCCGCCGCCGACGCGGCCTTGGCCAAGCTCGGCGAGATGTACAACGACGACAGCGCCTGGGCCGCGGCCAACCGCAACAACCCCGACGCCTTGGCCAAGGCCCAGGCCTACCAAGAGCAGTCCCTCTACTCCGTGGCCACGGGCCTCCACGCCCGCGCCCAGCAGACGGGCAGCGTCGCCGACTACTCCATGGCGGCCGACCGCTACCGCGAGTACCTCAACAAGTTCCCCTTCGCGAACCAGTACTACCAGACGCAGTTCTACCTGGCCGAGGCGCTCTTCTCCTCCAACGGTTTGAAGAGGCCATCGTCGAGTACGACGCGCTCCTCAAGGTGCCCGGCGAAGAGTGGACTGAAGCCGCCCAGGTCCGCATCTTCGTGAGCTGGTTCAACCTGCTCAACCAGCGCTACGGCGATCTCCAGAAGCTCCCGCCCGACGCCGTCGTCGAGCGCACTGAGGAGACGAAGTCCGGCGAGCAGCGCAACATCTACATGCTCTCCGATCTGCACAAGGAGTTCATCAAGTCCGCCGACGCGATGAAGACCGCCTCGTTCAAGAACGAGACCTGGGAGACCGCTCGAAAAGAGAACCTCTCGGTCTACTACTACCTCCCGGCGCAGATCTACATCGTTCACGGCCACCACGAAGAGGGCCGCAAACGGATGGAGGAGGTGATCGCCCTCTACCGGCGCACCATCGAGGCCTCCTACGCCGCGAACTACATCGTCACCAGCTACATCGCTGAGGGTGACCTGGAGAACGTCGCCAAGTACTCGGCGTACTACCGCATGATGACCGACCTCGGCGCCGATGAGCGCACCGGCGCGGCGGAGCTGGCCGAGACCTTCGGCAACATCGAGGCCGACGCCCAGTTTAAGCTCGCGATGAAGCTCAAAGAGGTCGATCCCCTCAAGGCCGCCAAGGCGTTTGAGGACTACCTCGTCCAGTATCCCAAGGCCCCGGACGTCAACCTCAAGTCCGCGCTGTACAACGCCGCGAACCAGTACGAGATCGGCGGCAAGGCCGACACGGCCAACGAGCTCTTTGAGCGGTTCATCAACAAGTACCCCAAAGACGAGCTCTCCCCGCCGCTCTACTTCCGCATCGCCACCAACTACGCCTCGGTCTTGGAGCTGAACAAGTCCGTTGAGTACTACGAGCGCCTGTACAAGAACTTCCCCACGTCCCCCGACGCCCCGGCGGCGCTGTACATGGCGGGCTTCTTGCGCACCGGCTTGGGCGATCACAAAGGCGCGGCGCAGAACTTCATGACGTACGTGGAGAAGCTGCCAGCCCAGCCCGACTCCGAGGCCGTGTACTGGCTCGCGGGCCAGCAGTGGCAGCTCGTCGGCGACAAAGAGGCGCTGAGCTTCTACCGCCGCTACCTCCAGCGGTTCCCCGACTCCAGCCCCGATCACGTCATGGAGGCCTACCACTTCATCGCGAAGTACTACGAGCGCACCGGCGACAAACGCGCCGCCGAGCAAGCTTGGAAAGACATCACGACGAACTACGCGCGCCTCGCCGCCAAGGGCACGCTCGGGCCCAAGGCGCGCAACATCGGCGCCGAGGCCGCCTTCCGCGACATGCAGGTCGCCTACAACAACTTCATCAAGGTCAGCTACCCCAAGAAGGACGAGGACCTCATCAAGTACCTCTTGGAGGACAAGCCCAAAGAGTTCGCCGCCATCACCCAGATGGAGCTGGCGCTGATCACGACCTACCAAGACTTTGAGTACAGCTCCGCGGCGCTCTACATCTCCGGCGCGACGTTCATCGCCTGGGCCGACATGTTCTACAAGGCCCCGGCCCCGCCGGAGATCGCCGCCGATGAGGACCTCCTCGCCGCCTACCGTGAGGAGCTCGACAAGCTCGGCCGCCCGGCAGAAGACAAGGGCATCTCCCGCCTACAGGCGAACCTCCAGAAGTCCAAGGACGAGAAGCGCGCCTCGATCTGGATCGACAAGACCATCGCGATGCTCAACGACCGCGACCCCTTGAACTACCCCCTGGAGAAGGCCGAGGTCCGCGGGCAGAGCACGGCCTCGGTGCTGCCCACCGCTGGCCCCCTCGACATGCCCGTCCCCGAGCCTGTCGTGACGCCTGCGACGCCCGCGCCTGCTCCCACGACGCCCGCGCCGGGCACCCCATGATCCGCCCCGCCGCCTGCCCTGTGCTCCACACGGAGGCTACCCGATGAGCCTGATCCCGCTCCTCTTGCTCTCCCTCGGATGCGTAAAGCCCGTTGACCCCGCCGCTGGCGGAGACGCCGCGGCTGAGGCCGAGATCCAAGCCGCCATCGACGCCGCCGCCCAAGGGCAGACCGGCGCGACGACGCCTACCCCCACGCCCGAGGCCCCCAAAGGCTCCGACACCCGCGCGCAGATCGGCCAGGCCACGGCCCTGCTCACCACCAAGAAGCCCGAGGACGCGCGCGCCGCGGTGGATCGCCTCAAGGCGCTGCTCGCGGCAGAGCCTGAGAACCCCTACATCCACTTCAACCTCGGCGTGGCCTATGAGGTGATGGGGGATCAGACCAGCGCCCGCGACGCCTACCTCGAGGCCGTGCGTATCCAGAAAGACTTCGGCCCGGCGTACCTAAACCTCGCGGCGATGGACATGCGCGGCGGGCAGTACGATCGCGCCGCGAGCCGTTACCGGCTGGGCATCACCAACGATCCCAACAACATGGATCTTTGGGTCGGCCTCATCTCCGCGCTTCAGAAACAAGGCAAGCTGGCCGAGGCCGAGGCCGAGGCGAAGAAGGCGCTGCAGATCAACTCAAACGCGCTCAACGTCTACAACAACCTGGGCCTCGTCTACATCGAGCGCGGCCAGCTCGACCTGGCGAACTTCATCTACCAGAAGGCCCTCACCACCGTGCCCGGCGCGGACTCCAGCGCCAACATCCACTGCAACCTGGGCCGCATCTACCAGCTCCAGGGCAAGTCCGGCGACGCCAAGCTCGCGCTCACCAAGGCCCTTGAGCGTGATCCCAACCTCGTCCCCGCCTTGATGTACTTGACCGAGTACAACCTCGCGAACCGCAACTTCGTGGACACCGTGCCGCTCATGGAGCGCGCCCGCGACCTCGATCCCGGCAACGCCAACATCTACATGAACCTCGGCGTCGCCTACCGCGGCACCGCCCGGTACGACGAGGCCCGGGCGGCGTACGAGCAGGTCATCAAGCTCAAGCCTGAAGATCCCGATCCCCACCTCAACCTGGGCATCCTCTACGGCGACTACATGAAGAGCTACGACGCGGCCATCGCCGAGTACGAGCTCTACATCAAGATGGGCGGCTCCCAGTCCTCCGCGGTGCAGGTGTACATCGAGAACACCCGCAAAGAGCAGGAGAAGGTCAAGAAGATGGAGGAGCGCCGGAAGCGCGCTGAAGAGGACACCAAGCGCCGCGAGGCCGCCAAGGCTGAAGAAGAGAAGAAGGCCCGTGAGGCCGCCGCCGCTGAGGCCGCCGCCGCCGCGGCCGCCGCGTTTGGTGGTGGGGTTCCGCCGCCCGATGGCACCGTCCCGCCACCCGATGGCACCGCGCCGCCCACACCCGCGCCCGATGGTGGTACAGCTCCGCCAGCACCTGCGCCCGCGCCAGCCCCCGAGGGCGGCACCACCCCTCCGACGACCCCGCCCACCGACAACCCCTGGGGAGGCTGAACCATGCGCTCCGCTCTGCTCACCCTGTGTGCGCTCCTCGCCTTGGCCGCGCTCGCGCCGCTGGCGATGGCCCAAGGCCGCCGGATCACGATCACCGAAGACGACAAGATCATCGGCGAGATCCAACGCCCCGACGTGCCGATGATCATCCTGCGCTCCAACCTCGATCAAGGCTACGATCTCGTCCTGCGCGAGAGCTTCTTGCCCAAGATCATCGAGTCGGTGGATCAGCGCCCCTTCTGATCCTCTGGGCTCTTGACGGTTCCCTCACGAACCTGCAAAAAGCGCCAATGTCCCCCAAAACAGCGGCTGCGCTGCGCATCGCACTAAGATCTCAACGAATCAGCGGGTCAAAACCCAACTGCTCAATGAGTCTGACAGCGACTTCACAAAGTTCAGTCGTGAAATGTTCTCTCGCTTGATGTAGATTCCTCCGGTCTTGGAGAGCCTCAACCGAGGTGATCCTCGCGGTAGGCCAGCGGGCCTAGGCCCCTCACCCTCGTCCTCATCAACTTCACCTGGAGACCAACATGGGCTTCTTTATCGACGCGATGCAGAAGGGCGGGCCCTTCATGTGGCCCATTCTGGGCTGCGCCATCTTCGGCGCCGCGATCAGCGCTGAGCGCATCTACTACATCTTCTTCCGCGCCGACATCAACGGCACCGCGTTCTTCGCCCAGATCCAGAAGCTGATCATGGCGAACAACATCGACCGCGCCATCAAGCTCTGCACCGCCGAGCCCAACCGCGCCCTCGCCCGCGTGCTCAAGGCCGGCCTCTCCCGCGCCAACCGCACCGAGCCCGAGATTCAGGCCGCCGTCGATGAGTCCGTGCTTGAGGTCTACCCGACCCTCTCCAAGCGTATGCCCTACCTGTCGATGTTGGCCAACGTCTCCACGCTGACCGGCCTCCTCGGCACCATCCAGGGCCTCATCGCCGCCTTCGAGGCCGTGGCCCACGCCTCCGCCGAGACCAAGCAGACGCTGCTGGCCTCTGGTATCTCCGTCGCCATGTTCACCACCCTCGCGGGTCTGGTCGTCGCCATCCCCGTTCTGGTCGTCTCTTCGATCATCCAGGGCCGCATCACCAAGATCCAGGACGACGTGGACCAGTACGGCACGAAGACGGTGAACCTGCTCACCGCCCGCCGCCGTGGCACCCTCGACAAGGAAGGCGGGGCTGAGGCCTCGGCCTGATCCTCCGCTGAGGTTTGAGGGGTGAGCGTCGAGAAATCTCCCGACGCTCGCCCCCACCTCTGACCTCTACTCCTCTGGAGCGCTGGAATGGCTGGCAAACGTGCTCATATCCAGGAAGAGCCTCTAAACCTGGTTCCGATTATGAACCTGGTCTCGATCCTCATCCCCTTCCTGTTGATGGCGGCGCAGTTCGTGACCCTCGCGGTCATCGACTCGACGCTCCCCGCGATCGGGCCGCCCCAAGAGGTTGAGACCCCTCCAGACAAGCCCCCGCTCATGCTCTCCGTGGCCGTCACCAACGAAGGCTTCACGGTGATGGGCGCCGACGCGGTGCTCAACCCCCAAGGCGCGCCGCCCTCCGCGGACGCTGGCCCGACGGTTCCTTGCCAGGAGCGCCCCTGTCAGACGCCCCAGTCTTACGACTACAAGGCCCTGACCGACCTCCTGAACCAGATCAAGGACGAGTACCCCGATGACGAGACCGTCATCTTGGTGCCCGAGTCTCGGATCCCCTACGAGGTGCTCGTCCTGCTCATGGACGCCACCCGTGAGGACGTCAACAAGAAGGACGACAAGGGCAAGTCCCGGTTGCTCTTCCCCAACGTGGTCATCGCCGGCGGCGCAGGCTGATCGGATCTCCCTCCTCCTTCTCTCCACTCTTGCCCAGTCTGTCTGGGCCTTCAGAGAGCGGTCATGAAAAAGCCCCGTCGCGGCACAGTCACCGATGAGCTGAACATCACCTCGATGATGGACATGTTCACCATCATCCTGGTCTTCCTGCTCAAGTCGTACTCCACCGAGGACATCTCGGTGGCGGCGTCTGGAGATCTTGAGCTGCCGGTCTCGACCACCATGGTCAAGCCCAAGCTCGCCGTGAACGTCGTCGTCTCCAAGTCGAGCATCACCGTAGACGGCTCGGCCGTCATGGCGCTCACGAAGAAGCCTGACGAGACCGGCAAAGAGTGGATCGCTGTGCCCGATGAAGAGAAGAAGGGCCAGATGATCACGCGCCTCTACGATCGTCTTCTGGAGAAGGCGGAGCAGGCCAAACGCATCGCCGAGGCCACGGCCTCCGAGGAGCACGCCTTCAAGGGCGAGATCCTCATGCAGTGCGACAAGGAGCTCCCGTTCTCCGTGATCCGCGAGGTCATGTACACCGCGGGCCAGGCGCAGTTCTCGAACTTCCGGTTCGTCGTCTACTCGTCCACGAGCTGATCTGAGCCCCACCAGGGCGCAGAAGTTGAAGGGTGTTCACTCGCGTCGCTTGCGCCGGTGGGCACCCTTCGTTTATTCTGCGATCGTGCCCCCGCTCGTGCGGGCAGGGGGCCTGGGCGTCAAGATTCTTCGTTCAGACCCTCGACTCTGATACACTTCATCCTGTGGTAACACCCGCTTGAGATCTCCCAAGAACTTCAACTCCGATTCATTGTCCGGTCTTCGGGCAGACAGGCGGGTCGCCTGGGCCTCTTCGGGGTGTGCAGTTCTCCAGGAAGCTCGGGAACCAAGGTCTACAGGGAATTGATCCATGGCGCAGCCTCAGCGACAGACGCAGGTTCAGATCAAGGTTCTTCGCATCGGCATCGTCCAAGACGGCAAGATCGTCAAGGAAGAGCTGATCAAATCCGGCGATCCCGTCACCATCGGGGACTCCGAGAAGAACACCTTCCAGCTCGCCGCGCCCACCTTGGGCAAGCGATTCCAGCTCTTTGAGCCCCAAAAAGGCGGCACGTACAACCTTGTCTTCACCGACGGCATGACCGGCCGTGTGTCGTACAAGGACGACGTGCTGGGCTTTGACCAGCTCAAGACCGCCAGCGAGGTCGTCAAGAAGTCCGACGGCTTCCACTTGCCGCTCAACGACAGCAACCGCGGCAAGATCATCGTCGATGGCCTGACGATCCTCTTCCAGTTTGTGCCCCCGCCGCCCGAGCCCCTCGGCGCGTCGATGGACTTCCGTCCGCGGTTCATCGACGATGATGATCCCGTCTATTACGGCTTCCTCAGCGTGTTCTGGGCCCTGGGCATCGTCTTCGGCATCATCACCGTGAACGCGCCGCCGCGGACACCCTCGGTGGATGAGCTGCCCGATCGGTTCACCCAGATCATCAGCACGCCTCCGGCGGAGGACACGCCGCCGCCGCCCGAGCCCATCGAGTCCGACGAGGGCGAGCAGGTCGTCAAGAAAGAAGAGGCCGAGTCCTCGGAGAAGGTCGCCAAGAAGCCTGAGAAGGACGCCGCCGCCCGCCGCGAACAAGCCCGTGAGCAGGTGATGCAGCAGTCTCGGCTGCTGATGGCGATCATCGGCACCCGCGGCGAGACCGCCTCCGGCAGCCGCGTCGAGGACCTCCTCGGCGAAGGTGACTTCGCGGGCCAAGATCTCGACGCCGCCCTGGCCAACGTCTCCGGCGCTGAGGTCGCCTCGTCCACCTCGATGGAGGCCCGCACCGGCACCGCGGGTGGCCGTCGTGACGCGGACATCGGCGATCTTCAGGGCGGTAAGGTCGGCGCCGTCGGCGTCGGCTCTGGCCCTGCGGTTCAGGTCAGCGGCAACATCGGCGTCGAGCAAGAGGACGCCTATCTGGAGTCCGGCGACGCCGCGGCCGTCAAGAAGGTCGTGAAGAAGCAGTCCGGCCAGGTGAAGTACTGCTACGAGTCCCAGCTCAAGGCCAACCCGACCCTCGCCGGTCGTGTTGAGATCACCTTCTTGGTGAAGGCGGGCCGCGTCACCAGCGCCAAGGCCGCCTCCAACAGCACCGGCAGCGACGCCTTGGCCCAGTGCATCGTCGGCAAGGTGAAGAGCTGGCGCTTCGGCGAAGACGTCGTCGGCGAGTTCACCTACCCGTTCTCGCTCACACCTTCGAGCTGATCGTCACCGCTCGGGCCGGGCGTGCGTAACGTCCGGCCCGTGCTCTGTCCGGGGGATGGGATGAGCGTGCTGCTGTTCGTCTTCGCGTGCGCCACGACGCCGAGCTCGGCGCCTGCAGCGTCCGCGGACGCGTCGTCTGCGTCACCCCCCGAGGCCGTCAAGAAGGTCGTGAAGAAGCAGTCGGGCCAGGTGCGGTACTGCTATGAGTCCCAGCTCAAGCACAACCCGAGCTTGGCGGGCCGAATGGAGCTCACCTTCGTCGTGGAGGCGGGGCAGGTCACCAAGGGTTGGGTGGCGGCTAACACCACCGGAGACGACGTTTTGGCTCAGTGTGTCGCCACCAAAGTGATGACGTGGCGCTTCCCTGCGGACGTCAGCGGCGAGTTCACCTACCCGTTCTCGCTCACCCCCGCGCAGAGCACCCGCTCCGAGGCCGGTCGTGATTGACCTCAGGCGCCGCAGCTCGCGCCCGCGGGAGATCCGACGAGAGTTTGACGAAGACACTACAGGGCGCTCGGCTCGCCACGCGCGAGGAAAAACCGGCGGCGCTCATCGTGAATTCTCTGAGGTACTTCGTGGAGTTGCTCGCCTCCCGATCCCCCAGACATGCAGGAGGCGCCCTTGATCTTTCTTAAAGATCTGGTGATCTGGAGAGATCAGCGCGGTGTCTGAAGAAGATGAGAGGCGGCCTACGGTTGACAGCCCCGCCCGTTCAACGGTAACGTCCTGCTGTCCTTAGGAGTGAGTCATGTCTATTCGGAACCTCTTCGTGCTCATCACGGCGCTCGGGTTCATCTCGCCGACGGCGCTCGCTCAAGATCCGCTGACCGGTGGGGAGATTGTCGGCAACACCTCCACCTCGTCTTCGCAGAAGATCCAGTTCGGCCGCGACGCGATCACCGACATGAAAGAGACCGCTGACTACGTCAACGGGCTCCTCGTCGCCGCGCAGCCCGAGCAGGACGCGGTCAAGATTCAGTGCCTCAACAAGAAGCTCTCCGCCGTGCGCGCGCTGGTTCAGGTCAGCGAGTCCGCCTTGGCGAGCATGCAGGAGGCCCTCGCGGTCGGCGATGACGCTCGCGCCGACTACGAGTTCCGCAAGATCGGGGTCGCCAAGAACAAGGCGGTCCAGTTCCGTGGTGAGGCCGACGCCTGCGTCGGTGAAGAGGGCAAGGCCGAGACCCAAGAGAGCGCCCAGTACGAGGGCGCTGAGCTCAGCGAGACCATCGCCGATGGAAACGCTGGGATCGGCATCGACCCCCCTGGCGTCTCGCCCTTTGAATGAGCGCGTTCTACAATCCGAGGACGCGCCGCCCGACCGGGTCGCGCGAAAGACTTCTCGCGGCCCCGCCGCTCGCTGAGGCAGGCCAGACGTTGAGGCAAGAAGCGATGACAAAGAACCTTCGGGGGAATGAACGGGTCGCGCGAGCGGCTCGATCGTTCGGTGCGCTGTTCGTGACCTTGCTCCTCGCCGCGCCGGCTACGGCGGGTGGGCCGGGCAGCGGCGTCCGCTTCGCAGACCACGGCCTGCTCACGCCTACGCTTGACGTCGGCATGCAGTTCCAGTCCAACCCGTTCATGCTGGACGGCGGCGGCACCTCAGCGGATCGCCAGGTCGTGCGGGGGCTCAACCTCCTCGCCCGGCCTCAGATCAAGCTGGAGGTCAACAACGACCTCCTCCTCTTTGACCTCACCGCGAGCCTCGCCGCGCGGCAGTTCATCAACAAGTCCGCCCGCAACCTCAGCCGCGCCACAGACTCCACGACGCTCGCGAACCTCGAGCTGCTCCCCGACGCTGTGGTCGGCCTCAAGCTCGGCGAAGACTTCTACATCGACAACCGCCCGTCCGAGGCCAAGTTCGCCGGTCTTGAGGACAACACCGGGCGCCCGTTCATCACGCAGATTCACTCTGGCTCCGACGCTTGGCTCGCCGTTCACCCCGGCGGCGCGTTGAACATCGACGTTGGCGGCTTCTTCGACGTCGATGACTTCACGACCAACCCGAACTCAACGCCCTCCCCGGCCGACGACAACAACTCCGGGCTGCTCGGCGCCGAGCTGAACAACCGCTGGCGGTACGGCCCCCAGCTCAACGTCAAGTGGGCGTTCTTCCCCAAGACCTCGCTCCTCGCCAGCGCGGAGTTTGAGCGGTTTAGCTGGGAGAACAACCTCATCCAGACCACCGGCGGCACAGCCTTAGAGTTCTCTGACGACTGGCTGGCGATGCCTGACGGCCTCGGCTTCCGGGTGAACGCTGGGCTCTCTGGGCGGTTCACCAAGAAGATCGTGCTCAACACCACGGTCGGCTACGGTCAGCTCCGCTACGACACCGCGTCGGTTGAAGAAGAGGCCGCCGCGAAGGCCGCCGCCGGGGTGCAGGGCCTCGGCGCCCTTGACGGCGCGTCCCAAGGCTGGGACGCCTCGCTCACGAGCTTCGGCGAGGGCCTGCTCGTCACGAGCAAGCTCGCGTGGGCCCCACGCAAGAACCAGACCTTCTCCTTGGGCTACGTCAAGGATTACCAGGACTCCTGGTTCACCAACTACGTCAGCTACCACTACGGCTTCTTGCGCTACGAAGGCAAGCTGAGCCGCCGCCTCACGGTGAACGGCAACTTCGGCTACCGGATGGAGAAGTACCGCGGCCACATCACCCGAGATGATCAGGTGATGACGATCATGGTCGGCGGCACCTACAGCCTCCAGAACTGGGTCGCCGTGTCCGTAGACTCCGGCTGGAACCGCCGCGTGAGCTGCCCCGACAACCTCTGCCCCAACGGCAACGAGGACGCGCAGCGTGAGTACGACAACGTCCCGGTGAACGTGATGTTCACGTTCTCCTACTGAGCGCTTGTCCAGCGCCCTCGGCGCTCAATAGCGAGGGTGTTGGGCCCAGCGCCAGGCGGTCTCAATGATGCCGTCGAGGTCACGGCGCTGCGGGGTCCAGCCGAGCTCATCGCGGATGAGGGCGGAGCTCGCGTAGAGCGCGGGAGGATCTCCGGCGCGGCGCGGCGCGATGTGGTGGGGGACGGCGCGACCGGTGACCCGGGCCACGCTCTCCAATACCTGCAAGACGCTGTGCCCACGCTCGGAGCCGAGGTTCCACGCCCCGCCGGGGCTGCCCGCGAGCATGTTGTCCATCGCCAGGGCGTGGGCGGCGGCGAGGTCCATGACGTGAACGTAGTCCCGGACGCAGGTGCCGTCGGGGGTGTCGTAGTCGTCGCCGAAGACCTCCAGGGGAGGGCGGGTGCCCATGGCGGCGGCCAAGGCCAGGGGGATGAGGTGGGTCTCGGGATCGTGGGACTCACCGAGGCTGCCGTCGGGGTGGGCGCCGGCGGCGTTGAAGTAGCGCAGCGAGCTGGCGCGCAGCCCCTCCAGGTCTCGGCAGGTCTCCAACATCTGCTCAACCTGGAGCTTTGAGAGGCCGTAGGGGCTCAGCGGGCCCTTGGGATGGGTCTCATCGACGGGCTGGGTCTGGGGGGCGCCGTAGATCGCGCAGGTAGAGGAGAAGACGATGGTTTGTACGTCGGCGCCGCGCATGGCGTCGAGGAGGTTCGCCGTGCCGCCCACGTTGAGCGCGAAGTAGAGGCTGGGGCGGACCATGGACTCGCCGACCATCGCCCGGGCGGCGAAGTGCATCACGGCGTCGAAGCCCCGGCCTTGGAGCGCCCGACGGAGCGCCGCGGGATCGCGGATGTCGCCGAGGACAAGCTCCGAGCGGACCGCGCCACGATGCCCCGTGGAGAGATCATCAAAGACGACGACCTCGTCCCCACGATCCTCCAAGAGCCGACAGCAGTGGGATCCGATGTAGCCAGCGCCACCGACCACCAGCACTCGCTTCGCCATTCTTCTCTCCTTCACGCCGGGCGCGCTCGCCCAAGTCCGTCGCTTGTGTAGAGCCCTGTGTCAAGCGAACGGACCACCCTCTTGCGTGTATGATGTGATACCTTAGATTGTCGGATGACGCGTCAAGAGCTTGGTGGTTGACCGTCCCCTGGACAGGAGCTGAGAGTGGCCCGCACCGCAAACGCCGTGGAGAAGACCTCCAGCGGTCGCAAGTCCAGCGCCGGAGAGAAGAAGCCTCGGACACGCGCCCCGAAGGGGGAGTCGCCGCAGAGCGCCGAGGTCAGCCCGGTGAGCCGCGCGGGCTTCACCCCTGAGAACCGCCGTTTCCTCCTGTATCTTGGCGGCTTGGCGGCCTGCGGGTTCACCACCTTGGCCCTGGCCTCGTACTCGCCCACAGACCCGGCCTTCTCCCGCCGCTCCTCGGTGGAGGAGATCGCGAACTGGTGTGGGCGCTCCGGCGCCGCGTTGGCCGACGTGCTCTACCAGCTCTTCGGGTACTCGTCGTGGGCGGTCTTGCTCGTGGCGGTGTGGCTGGGCCTGCGCTTTGCCCGGCACCCCTCGGCCACCTTCACCAAGCTCTTGGCGGGCGGTCTCGCGAGCTGGTGGACGGCGGCGCTCCTCGCCTTGGTGACCTGGCCCCACGTTCGCCCGGGTTTCCCCATCGGCGGGGCCTTGGGCGCGGCGAGCGCGGAGTGGCTGCTGCTGCACCTCGGCACCGTTGGATCCTACGTCGCCGTGCTCTCGACGATCGCGGCGGGGCTCACGGTGATGCTGGGCATTGACTGGGAGACCTTGGCCGGTCGCGGCGTGAGCGCCGTGGAGTCCAAGGCGCCCGTGGTCCGTGGTGGCCTCGCCCGCGCCGCTGGCGCCGCCGCTGGCGCAGCGGGCGCGGCGGTGGGCGGCGGTGTGGCCTTCGGGCAGCGCGCTCTGGGCTCCTTCTCGTTCCGCCGCGGCGAGGGCCCGACGCCCAACGAGGTCGGCTGGCCGACTGAGCTGACCGACGACGAGACGAGCGAAGAGGTCGAGCGCTCTGCGCCCGCCGCGCGCCCCAACGCGCCAGAGCCGCGGATGAACCTCGCTGAGCCGCGCTTGACCCTGGCGTTTGGCTCGGCCCCGGTGACCTTGCCCAGCGCCGAGCCCGCGCTCCCCGAGCAAGAGCCCGTCGAGCGCACCGAGTACGCCGTTCGGGAGCTGGTGGAGGTGGAGGTCACCGCGACCGTCGCCCCGCCCGCCCGCGCCAGCCGCGCCGCGCCGCTGGAGGACGGCTGGGGCGCGATGCGCTGGCCCGACGGAGAGCCGACGCCGAAGAAGCCGGGCAAGGCCGCCCCTGTGGTGGCGCCGGTCGTGACGCCCGCCGTGGCCGCCGCCGCGCCGGTCGTGGTGACGCCTCCTGCTCCGCCGGTCGTGGTCGCTGCCCCCGCGATCGTGGCCCCGGTCGTGGCCGCCGCGCCGGCCATCGTGACGCCGATCGTGGCCGCTGCCCCCGCCATCGTGACGCCGATCGTCGCCGCCGCCGCGCCGGTCATCGCCACCCCCGCCGCGCCCAAGGGCCCGGTGATCCACCGCCCCGCCGAGCCCGCGCCCGCCGCCAAGGCCACAGACACCCTGCAGGAGCGCCTCGCTGAAGAGCTCGCGGATGACTGGGGCAACCCCGACTGGGACGAAGACGACGGCGTGCCCCCGGCGCTCGTCGCCCCGCGCCCGGCGATCACCTTCGAGACCCGGCCCGAGGCGCTGGAGGAGGAGGAGCTCGACGAGGAGCCGCTGAGCGAAGAGGAGCCCCTTGAGGATGAGGCTGAGGCCGAGGACGACTCCGTCCTGAGCGCCCGTCACCCCGTCCCCGACGAGGACGCCGCGGACGACGACGAAGAAGAAGACGAGGAGTACGGCGACGAAGACGAGGACGCCCCGGCCTCCCGCGCGCCTTCGCCCGCCCGCCGCGCCCCGGAGCCCGCGAACCCCGCCCGCGCGGCGGCCTCGTTGGTGCGCGCGCCGATCAAGCCCGGCAACCTCACCTCCGGCGGCGGGGGAGGGGAGACCGGCCCCGTGCGCCGCCCGCCCCGCACCGAGCCCTTCATCCTGCCGACGCTCGCGCTGCTCGACGCCCACGACCGCAGCGTCGGCGTGCTCGACGAGGAGGCGCTCAAAGAGCAGGCCGCGGTGCTCGTCGAGAAGCTCGCGAACTTCAACATCCGCGGTGAGGTCGTCGCGATCCGCCCCGGCCCGGTCATCACGATCTACGAGTACCTGCCCGCCCCAGGCGTCAAGGTCTCCCGCATCGCGTCGTTGACCGACGACATCGCCATGGCCATGCGCGCCGTGCGTGTGCGTATCGTCGCGCCGATCCCCGGCAAAGGTGTGGTCGGCATCGAGCTGCCCAACGCCGAGCGCCAGGTGGTGTGGTACCGCGACATCTTGTGCTCCCCCGAGTACCAGCAGGGCGACTGGATCTTGCCGATGGCCATGGGCAAGACCACCGAGGGCCTGCCCTACATCTCCGACCTCGCGAAGATGCCCCACCTGCTCGTCGGCGGCACCACGGGCTCAGGCAAGTCTGTCGGCGTGAACAGCATGATCGTCACCATGCTCTTCCACCGCACGCCTGAAGAGCTGCGCCTCATCCTCATCGACCCCAAGATGCTGGAGTTTGAGCTCTACCAAGACATCCCCCACCTCTTGCACCCCGTCGTCACCGAGCCCAAGCTGGCCTCGGCGGCGCTCAAGTGGGCCTGCAACGAGATGGACGACCGCTACCGCATCTTGGCCCGCTGGGGCACGCGTAACCTCGCGTCGTACAACAAGAAGGTCGAGCAGGAGATGCTCGACTGGACTGAAGAGAAGGCCCGCCGCTACGCCCCCCGCGGCTGGACAGAAGGCGATCCGCTGCCTCTGCCCAAGAAGATCCCCTACATCGTCATCGTCATCGATGAGCTCGCCGACTTGATGATGGTCGCCGCCAAAGACGTCGAGGAGAGCATCGTGCGCCTGGCCCAGAAGGCCCGCGCCTGCGGCATTCACCTCATCGTCGCCACCCAGCGCCCCTCGGTGGACGTCATCACCGGCCTCATCAAGGCGAACATGCCCGCGCGTGTGGCCTTCCAGGTGCGCTCGAAGATCGACGGCCGCACGATCCTCGACCAGAACGGCGCCGAGACCCTGTTGGGCAAAGGCGACATGCTCTTCTTGCCGCCGGGCGTGAGCGCCTTGATGCGTATCCACGGGCCCTTCGTCGCCGATGAGGAGGTCCAGCGTGTGGGCGACTACCTGCGCGCCCAGGGCGAGCCCCAGTACGACGCCGACATCCGCGTAGACGACGAGGACGGCGAGGCCCCCATCGCCGATGATGAGTACGACGAGGTCTATGACATGGCCGTGCAGATCGTCTGCGAGGCCGGGAAGGCGTCTACGTCGATGATTCAGCGCCGGCTCAAGATCGGCTACAACCGCGCCGCCCGCATCATCGAGATGATGGAGCGGGAGGGCCTCGTGGGCCCGGCGGATGGCGCGCGCCCCCGCGAGGTGCTCGTGGGCAGCCACGCGGGCTGAGGCGCCGCCGCGCCAGGTCATGGTTGGTCACCGCTTGTCTCCCGGTCGAATGGTGGTCGGGGGGTGGCGTAGGCTCTCACGAACCGTTCTCGTGGAGAGCCCAAGGTTGCGAGCCTTCGCTGGTCGCGCTACCTGTGTGATCCCGAGTGCCTTGTCCCCGTCACCTCGGAGACGATCGTGCGCCCTGTCTACCGCGTCCTGTCCGCCGCCCTCCTCACCGTCAGCCTCGCCTTCGCGGGGTTGTCCACTTCTGCGACCGCCCAAGAGCAGCCCGACCCAGCGACGGTCGAAGAGCTGGTGAAGGCCGTCGAGGGCACGTACTCCAACGTGTCCACCTTCCGCGCTGACTTCACCCAGGTCACGCGCTCGGCCGCCATGGGAGAGCAGCGCCAGAAGGGCAAGGTCTCCCTCAAGCGTCCCCGCATGATGAAGTGGGACTCTACGGGCCAAGGGGGCATGCTCTTCGTCACCAACGGCCAGAAGATGTGGCTGTACAACCCCGTCGATAAGCAGGTCATCGTCTACAACGACCTGGGCACTTCAGCGGGCGGCGGGATGTTCGACCTGCTCAGCGGCCTCGGCCAGCTTGACGAGCACTTCGACGTCAACATCCAGTCCGGCACCAATGATCCGGGCAAAAAGAGCTTCGACGTGCTGCTCAAGCCCAAGAAGGCGGGCGAGTACAAAGAGATCCGCCTGCGTGTGGCCAAGCGCCGCTACGACGTCGAGCAGATCGTCCTCGTCGATAACTTCGGCGGTCAGACCGAGATCTCCTTCTCCCAGGTCCGGCTGAACCAGTCCATCCCCGACTCCGAGTTCGCCTTCGCGGCGCCGGCTGGGGTCGCGGTCATCAACGCTGACGGTCTCTGAAGTCCGTCTTAGGGGCATCGTCCAGTGCAGCGTGTCCACCTCGTGTCGTTGGGGTGCTCGAAGAATCGTGTCGACTCAGAGGTCATGGTCGGGAAGCTCCTCGCCCGTGACTTCCTCTTGGTGGACGAGCCCGATCAAGCCGATGTGATCATCGTCAACACCTGCTCGTTCATCCAGCCGGCCACTGAAGAGTCCATCGAGACGGTCCTGGAGATGGCGAAGTTTAAGGAGGCCGGGAGCTGCTCCCGCCTCGTCGTCACCGGCTGCATGGTGCAGCGGTACGGCGCCTCCTTGGTGGATGAGCTGCCCGAGGTCGATCATTTCCTGGGCACGGGCGACTACCACCGCATCGACGACGTGCTCGCGGCCCGCGCCGGTGAGGCCCCCAAGAGCTTCATCGACGCGCCGCTCTACATCCACGATGAGATGGCGCCGCGGGTGAACTCTTGGGCGCGGCACTCGGCCTACCTCAAGATCAGCGAGGGCTGCAACCACCGCTGCACCTTCTGCATCATCCCGCAGCTTCGGGGCAAGCTGCGCTCCCGCACCATCGAGTCCTTGGCCACGGAGGGCCTGCGCCTCGTCTCCCAAGGCGTGCGTGAGCTGAACATCATCTCCCAGGACTCCACGGCCTATGGCCGCGACCTCTACGGCCAGCCCAAGCTCGCCGAGCTTCTGCGCGCCTTGGCCCGCATCGACGGCCTCGACTGGCTGCGCCTGCACTACGCCTACCCCATCGGCCTGCCCGACGACCTCTTAGAGACCATCGCGCAAGAGCCCAAGGTGCTGCCGTACCTCGACATGCCGCTGCAGCACGCCTCGGGCGACATGCTGCGCGCCATGAAGCGCGGCGTCACCCGCGAGGGCCAAGAGCGCATCTTGGAGCGCCTGCGTAAGGCGGTGCCCGACATCGCCATTCGCAGCACCTTCATCGTGGGTTTCCCCGGCGAGACCGAGGCCGACTTTGAGGAGCTGATGGACTTTGTGCGGGTCCAGCGCTTCACCCGGCTCGGCGTGTTCACCTACTACCAAGAGGACGGCACCCCAGCGGCGGAGCTGCCGAACCAGGTAGACGACGAGGTGAAGCTCGATCGGCAGAAGCGGCTGATGGCGCTGCAGTCCGACATCTCGCTCAAGATGCACAAGAAGCTCGTCGGGCAGGTGCTCCCGGTGATGTTGGACGGCAAGTCCAAAGAGTCGGAGCTTTTGCTGGTGGGGCGGCTGCCCTCCCAGGCGCCGGACGTCGACGGCCAGGTCTACATCTCTTCAGCGCCGGTCGGCGTGCGCGCGGGGCAGATCTTGCCCTGCCGCATCACCCAGGCCTCAGCGTATGACCTCGTCGGAGAGATCGTCGAGGCATGACCTTTGACCACGCCGCGCCGACGGTTCGGCTGAGCGTGGTGCTCCCCGCGTTCAACGAGGCTGAGAACATCCCTCGGGCGATCACCGCCGCGGTGGACGCCTTGGAGCGGCTCAACATCAGCTTTGAGATCATCGTCGTTGATGATGGATCTCACGACGACACGGGCACCTTGGCCCAGGCCGCCCAGCGGGAGGATCCCCGCGTTCGGGCCGTGCATCACCCGCGCAACCGGGGCTATGGCGCGGCGCTCAAGTCGGGCATCCTCAGCGCGCGGGGAGAGCTGATCTTCTTCACCGACGCGGATCTGCAGTTTGACCTCAACGAGCTGCGCCTGCTCCTCGCCCGCGCGCGGGAGGCCGACATCATCGCCGGGTACCGCGCCCGGCGCAGCGACCCAAAACACCGCCTGATCAACGCCTGGGCCTGGGGGCGGCTGGTGAAGCTGCTGTTTGGCCTGGATGTTCGTGACGTGGACTGCGCGTTTAAGGTGTTTCACCGCGAGGTCTTCGAGCAGGTGCCGATCTCGTCTGTGGGCGCGTTCGTGAACACGGAGATCCTGCTGCGCGCCCAGGCTGAAGGCTTCACGATCACCCAGGTGCCCGTGAGCCACTACCCACGCACGGCGGGCACCTCTACCGGGGCGAACCCCAAGGTGATCGCCCGGGCGTTCTGGGAGCTGGGTCGGCTCTACCGTGAGCTCAAGCGGCTGTGATCAAGGCTTGGCGCGCTCGTTCAGGCGCTCCAAGCCACGCTTGAGCTGAGGGTCGGCGTCTAGGCGGCTCTTGACCGGGCCGATGAAGCTCGGCGAGGGGGGCGGCGGGTCGGGCGGCAGCTCGTCCAGGCGCGCGAGGAGCGCGGCTTTGGCCTCGTCGCTGTGGTCGGAGGCGTTGACCATGCCCCGCAGCACCTCGGCGGGGGTGGTGCCGGTGCGGGGGGTGGCCACGAGCTCGTCGGGCACGACACCCTCGCCCATGGTGAGCACGCGGCCTGACGGCAAGGCGTAGCGGGCGATGGTGAGCTTGAGCGCGCTGCCGTCGGGGTACTCGTACCAGGTCTGCACGGAGCCTTTGCCGTAGCTGGGCTCGCCGACGATGAGCGCCCGCTTGTGGTCTTGCAGAGCACCCGCGACGAGCTCCGCGGCGCTCGCCGAGCGGCCGTTGAGCAAGATGACGATGGGCACGTCGCGGTCGGAGTCTTGGCGGGTGGCGGAGCGGTCCTCGTCGGTGGCTTGGCCGAGGCGCCCGCGGGTGGAGACGATGATGCCTTCAGAGAGGAACAGATCGGCGATGGCCACGGCGTCATCGAGCAGGCCGCCGGGGTTGTCGCGCATGTCGAGGAGCAGGCCGCGCAGGGGGCCCTTGTTCTCGGTCTCTAAGGCGGCGAGCCGGGTGGAGACGTCGTCGGCGGCGTTGCGGCGGAACTGCTCCAGGCGCAGGTAGCCGATGCCGTTGGGCAATAGCTCGGCGCTCACCGTGGGGCGGCGCACCTCGTCCCGCACCACGGGCAGCACCAGGGGCGCGGCCTCGCCTTCGCGGGTGATGGTCAGGGTGACCGTGGTGCCGCGGGGGCCGTTGAGCAGGTTGAGGCGGTCGAGGAGGTTCAAGTCTTTGAGCACGCGGCCGTCGATCTGCACGATGTGGTCGTTGAGCTTGAGGCCCGCCAGGGCGCCGGGGCCCCCTTCGAGCACCTCGTCTACCTTGAGGCCGCCGTCGGGATGCGCGGTGACCACGGCGCCGACGCTCGCGTCTTGGCCCTCCTGATCCGCCTCGATCCAGCTTCGGTGGCTGGCGTCTAAGAAGGCCGACTGCTCGTCTAAGCGGGTGGTCATGCCCCGGATCGCCGCGTAGATCAGCTCCTCGTCGGACTTGGGCTCAACATACGCCGCGCGGATCTGGGCCTGGACGCGGGCGAAGGTCTCCAAGTGTAGGTAGGGATCACGCCCCGCCGCCCAGGCCGCTTCAGTGATCTGGCGCCCGAGCATGAAGCCGATGACGATCGCGCCGAGGGTCATCAAGAAGGCGCGCACGGGGGTGATCTTCATGGTCCCTCAGGGTGACCCACGGAGCCAGCTCGTGGGGTCTTGGGGCGAGTTGTGGTAACGGACCTCAAAGTGAACCCGAGGCCCGCCGTCGTCGGTCACCCCGGTCTCGCCGACGGTTCCGATCTTCTCGCCCTCACGCACGGTCTGCCCCCGGCGCACGGAGAGGCTGCCGCAGCTCCCGTAGACGGTGGAGTAGTCGCCGTGGCTGAGCACGACGGTGAGGCCGTAGCCGGGCACGTTGTCGGCGAGGATCACCGCGCCGTCGGCCACGGCGCGCACGGGGCTGTACAGCGACGCGGTGATGTCGACGCCGGGGTTCTTGACCATCGCCCCGGTGAGCGTGTCGCGGGACTCGCCGAAGGGCCGCGTGATGCGCCCGCTCGCCACCGGCCAGCGGAGCTGCCCGTAGAGCGCGGTGAACGGCTGGGGGGCGTCGGAGGTGTCGGGGGAGAGCCCGGAGAGCTTCATGCCGAGGTTCTGAATCGCCTGCTCTTTCTCGTTGAGCAGGGCCAAGGCGAGGTCTTTGCGGCCGCGCACCTCGTCCAAGAGCGCGACGCGGCGGGCGCGCTCGGCGGCCATGGTGGCCTCCTCTGCGGCGAGCTCGTCCCGGCTCTTGAGGATCACCGCGCGGTCGGCCTCGACCTCCGCCAAGGCCGCGGCGCGCTGGGCGAGGGCCTCACGAAACTGGAGGTTCACGGTGTGGGACGCCCGCAGGATGCGCAGGAGGTAGGTCATGCGGCGGCGGAGATCGACGGGGCTCTCGGCGGAGAACAGCACCCGGGCGAGGCCCCGGCGGCGCAGGCGGTAGTAGTGGCGCATCACGGCGCGGGCGCGGTCGGTCTGGTGGGTGAGGGCGGTCTCCGCGGCGCGGAGGCGCTCCTCGTGCTCGGCGGCGACGATGGCCAAGGCCTCGAGGTCTTTGCCCAAGGCGAAGATGCGGAGCTGGTTCCAGGCGATGCGCTGGTCGATCTCTTTGAGCTGGGCCAGCACCCCTTGCTCTTCTTGTTGGGCCCGGGCGAGCTGGCGTTTGGGATCCCCTCCGCCGGGGTCTTCTTGGGCGAGGCTTGGCCCAGCGAGGCCCAGGAGCAGGGCGAGGTGAATCATGGCGCCTGCCGCCAGAAACGCAGCACGGCGCTGCCGCAGCCGACCACACCCAAGAGCACGCCCACGGTGAGCAGGCCGAGCACGGTGCTGAGGCCCAGGGAGCCATCGGCGAGGGGCGCCTGGCCGAGCGGCACCAGCTCTTGAATCCGGCCGAGCAGCACGGCCTTGAGCCCCGAGAGCGCGCCGATGGCCAGCAGCGCCCCGATGAGGCCCTGCACCGCGCCCTCGATCAGAAACGGCGCGGCGATGAACTGTAGGGTGGCGCCGACGAGCTTCATCGTCTCTAGCTCCGCTCGACGGGCGTAGGTGACGAGGTGCATGGTGTTGCCCACCAAAAACACCGCCGCCATCACCAACAAGGTGCCGAGCGCCGCGCCCAGGGCCTTGAGCAAGCCCAGAAACGCCGTGAGCCGCTCCACCCACTCCTTGCCGTAGTCGAGCTCCTCAAACTCGGCGCGCTGCAGGCGGGTGACGAAGTCGGAGAGCGTCTCGTCGCCGATGTACCGGGCGCGCAGGGTGATCTCCAACGACGCGGGCACGGCGTCTTCGCCCAGCTCCACCAAGATCGGCTGGATGTCGGGCACCCGCTCCTCCAGGTAGGCCCTGGCGTCGGTGGCGGTCACCCAGGTGACGGCCTCGACCTCAGGCATGGCCTGCACCTCGGCGAGCACCGCGCGCTGGCGCGCCTCGTCCACGCCCGAGGCGAAGTAGGCCGAGAGGTGAACGTCACGCTCCCAGACCTCCACGGCGTCGTTGAGCGTCGACATCGCCCCCCAGAACGCCCCGCCCAACAGCAGCGCCGCGGCGATCACCCCCGCGGCCACGGCGTTGAGCGAGAGGTTCTCCCACAACGATCGCGCGGCGCGGCGCAGGATGTGGCCCAGGGTGGCGCTCATTCGGACATTCGCCCGGCGTTGAGCCGCAGGCGCCGATGGGGGAAACGCTCCATCAGGCCGATGTCGTGGGTGGCGATCAAGACGGTGGTGCCCCGCAGGTTGATCGAGAGCAGGATCTCCATGACCTCCACGGCCATCGCGCCGTCGAGGTTGCCCGTGGGCTCGTCCGCCAGGAGCACGGCGGGGTCGTTCACGATGGCCCGGGCGATGGCCACACGCTGCTGCTCGCCGCCGCTTAAGTCCAAGGGGCGGCGCTCCCCTTTGCCGCCCAAGCCCACGACGTTGAGCACGGCGTTCACCCGGCGGCTGATCTCCCGGCGCTCGGCGCCGATGACCTCCAAGGCCAGGCCCACGTTGTCGAAGACGGTGCGGTTGGGGATGAGCTTAAAGTCTTGGAAGATCACGCCTAAGTTGCGGCGCAACAGCGGCAGGCGCGCCGGGCCGAGCTTGGAGGCGTCGACACCGCCCACGAGGAGCTTCCCAGAGGTGGGCGCCTCGGCGCCGTACAGGAGCTTGAGCAAGGTGGACTTGCCCGCGCCCGACGCGCCGGTCAGGTAGGCGAACTCTCCTTTGGAGAGCCGGAAGGTGACGTCATGCAGCACCTGGGCCGAGCCGTAGGATTTGCTGACGTGGTAGAGGCGGATCATCGCGCGGGGGGCTCGTGGAAGGGGCCGACGGCCTCGTCCAAGTCTACCAGCATCGCGGGCTCTGGCGGCTGACCCAGAAAGGTGCGGCCCACGGTGATGAAACGCTCGAGGTTGTCGGTGACCAAAAAGTCACGTCGTCCGGGGCCTTCGTCGCCGCGTAAGAGCCCGGCCTCGCCGAGCGCCTTGGCCGTGGCGACGGCGGTGGCCTCAGCGGAGTCGATCAACATCACCCCGGGGAGCACGGCCTGGATGATCGGGCGCAGCAGCGGAAAGTGGGTGCAGCCCAAGATCACCGTGTCGGGGCCGCCGCGCAGGCCGCCGAGGTAACGCTCGGCGACGAGGCGGGGCACGTCGCCCTCGATCCAGCCCTCTTCAGCCAACGACACGAAGAGCGGGCAGGCCACCCCCTCGGCGCGTAGGCCCCGGGCCTCTAAGGCGGCCTGGTATCGCCCGGCGCGCACGGTGCCTTCAGTGCCGAGGATCGCGACGTGGCGCCCGCGGCTTACGCGGTCGGCCTCGTCAACGCCGGGCTTCACCACGCCGATCACCGGCACGCCCACGGCGGCGCCGGCGGCGGTCAACGTAGGCAGCGCGTGGGTGGTGGCGGTGTTGCAGGCGATCACCAGGGCCTTCACGCCGCGTCGGTAGAGGTGGCTGGCCACCCGGGCGGAGTAGCGCGTGACCGTCTCCGGCGAGCGTGTGCCGTAAGGAACCCGCGCGGTGTCACCCAGATACAGCAGATCTTCGTGGGGGAGCGCCCGGGAGAGCGCCGCGAGCACGGTCAGCCCCCCGATGCCTGAGTCAAACACTCCAATGGGGAGCGTGTTCATCTCGCCTCTCACCTCCGGGGCGGCGTGCCCCTTCCGTGATAACCTGCGGCGTCCTCCCTCTCGTCATGGCGGCGTCGCAGAAGCATGAAGATCGGCGTCTATGGCGGCAGCTTCAACCCGCCCCACGTCGGGCACAGCATGGTCGCCGCGTGGCTCCTGTGGACGGAGCGTGTGGAGGAGGTGTGGCTCTTGCCGGCCTTCGCGCATGCCTTCGACAAGGCCCTCACGCCCTTTGAGGATCGGGTGGCCCTGTGTGAGGCCCTGGCCGCGGAGCTTGGCCCCAAGGTGAAGGTGTGCACGATCGAGGCCGAGCTGCCCGCGCCGAGCTACACCGTGAACACCCTGGAGGCCCTGGCGGCGCGGCACCCACAGCACCAGCTCCAGCTTGTGCTGGGCGCCGACAACCTCTCGACCCTGCACCTCTGGCGCCGCTGGGATGAGCTGGCCGCGCGTTTCTCGCCGATCTTTGTGGGTCGGGTGGGCTACCCAGAGATCAAGGGCGCGGTGAGCTTCCCCGCCGTGTCCTCGACGGAGATCCGGGCGCGCCTCGCCGCGGGCCAGCCCGTTGACCACCTCGTGCCCGCCGCCGTGCGCCGGGTGTTGGCCGCCCAGCGCGGCGGAGTGACCCCGTGAGTGAGCCCGTGAACGAGCCCCGCAGCGTGATCCTTTGGGACATCGACGGCACGCTGTTGAGCACCGGCGGCGCCGGTCGTGAGGCCCTGGACCTGGCCTTTGAGGAGCTGTTCGGGGTGCCCCAGGCCTTCGTCGCCGTGTCCTTCGGCGGGCGCACGGATCTGGGCCTGGTCGGTGAGGCCTTCGAGCGCGCGGGGCTCTCCATGCCGGACGACGCCGCGCCGCGCCTGCACGACCGCTACGTCGGCCACCTCCGGCGGATCTTGGCCGCGCGACCGGGCCGCGCAAAGCTCCTCCCCGGCTTGCCCCAGGCCCTCGCCCAGACCGCGCCCCGGGCGGTGAACGCCCTGCTCACCGGCAACTGGCGCGCCGGGGCTGAGGCCAAGCTCGGCGCCGTGGGCCTGTGGGAGCAGTTTCGGTTTGGGGCCTTCGCGGACGACGCCGCCGACCGCAACGCGCTCGTGCCCATCGCCCGCCGCCGCGCGCAGAGCCTCGGCGTCACCCCGGGGCGGGTGATCGTCATCGGCGACACCCCCCACGACGTCGCCTGCGCCCGGGCGGGCGGGGCCGTGGCCGTGGCCGTGTGTACGGGCTGGTCAAGCCGCGAGGAGCTTCAAGCCTGCGGCCCCGACCTGCTCATCGAGGATCTCACCTCGGGCCTCGACGCCTTCTTGGGCCTCTTGTAGCGGCGCTTATTGGGCGTCGCCCGAGGCCAAGAGCGCGATGCCCGTAGAGACGGCTTCAGCGGTGTCTACGCCGCCCACGAGCAAGACGCCGTAGTTCGGGTCTACGGCCACGGCGGGGTAACCGACGGCGTCGGGCAAGGCGCCGACCTCGTCACCCGCGGCGCAGTCCTCGTCTCCGGGCACGGGCTGGAGGCCACCTTCGACGGTGTAGAGCTCGGCGCAGGGGATGGCCTTGCCCGCGCTCACCTGCCAGATGAGGCCCGCCTGGTTGTAGCCACCCGCGATGACGGCGCCGCCGCTGGCCAAGGGCGCGGCGACGTGCCACGCCCGGGCGGTGGACAGCTCGCCCACGTCCGTCCAGGAGTCGGTGCTGGCGTCATAGAGCCAGGCCGTGTCGGTGCCGCGCGACTCAGGGCCGAAGATGTACTCACGCTCGGCGGGGTTGAGGCCGCCGGTGACCAGGGCGAGGCCCTCGCCCACGGTGACCATGGCGTGATGGGCGCGGCCCTCGGGCATCGGCGCCACCTCGACCAGCTCCCCTGCGTTCGTGATGAGCACACACTCGTCGCGGGGCGACCAGTTGGCCTCGCTGTCCCAGGTGGCGCCGCCGCAGTACAAGACGCCGTCGGCGCCGAGGCTCGTGGCCGCGCCGTACAGGCCCACGCCGGGGAGGTCGCCGGTGATGCGGGAGACCAGGCGGGTGGCGCGCTCATAGCGCTGAACACGGGTGGTCGGCTCGATGAGGTCGCTCGCCGCGGAGGTCCAGCCGCCGAAGAACAGCACGTCTCCGACCTGGTTCTGAACGACGCGGTGCTCAGACTGGGGGATGAGCGCGCTCTCTAAGGACTCAAACGTCTCGGTGGCGGGGTCGAACAAGGAGACGGCGGAGGTGATGGTGGCCGCGTCGCCGTACTGCCCGATCCCGCCGAAGAGCAGGATCTTTCCGGCGTCGGCGGCGGTGCCCCCCAACAGCGTGGCCGACAAGCCCGCGCGGGTGGTGTACGGCGCGCCGTCCTCGCCGCCGAGGGCCTCGGGCAGCGTCACGCCGAGGGTGGCCGTGGTGAGCGTGGTGTTGGGGGCGCCGATGTCCAGGCGCTCGATGGTGTCGAGCATGTCGGGGGTGTTGTTGAACTTCTCGACGCCGCCGAAGATGTAGAAGCTGCCTTGGCCGTCGGGGGCGGCGGCGGCGTAGGCGCGCTGCGTGGTGAGGCCCGGCGTCCAGCCAAAGCCCGTCGTCTCGGAGACGAGCACGTTGACCGTGAGCGAGTCGCCATCCGCGGCGCTCAGCGGCGCCGAGCGACCGAAGGCGGTGAGCGCGTCCCCGGTGTAGCCACGCACGGCGATGCGCACGTTGTCCAGCTCGCCGAGGCCGTCGATGAGCGGGCTGCCGGTGAGCTGATCGACCTCAATCACCGTCGGCGCCCCCGCTTCAGGCTCAATCACCAGCTCCAAGCGGGTGAGGCCCGAGAAGGGCGACTGGTTGGCGGGCACGATCGGCACGAGCTTGAGCTCATACTCGACCCCTCGGGATCCACACGCCGCGAGGGCGAGGAGCAGCGCGCTGGTCATGCTTGGCAGGCTCGGGCGGGGGACATAAAGCACACATTAGGACAACCCACGCCGCGCTGTCAAGCCGCCCGTCGGCTTGGGCGAAGCCCCCGAGGTGGATGATGCTCCAACGCAGCGCGCTCTTGAGCCGTGATCCCGCGGTTGTGCACGGCTTCACCACCCGCCACGGCGGCGTCTCCACGGGGCCCCTCACGAGCCTGAACCTGGCCCAACGCCCCGGAGAGTCCGAGGCCGCCCTGGCCGAGAACTGGGCGAGGGTGGCCGCCGCCCTTGGGATGCCCGGCGCGCCCGTGGGCCTTGGATCCCAGACCCACGGGGTCACGGTGCTCGACGGCGACGCCACCACGGGCTCGGGCCGCGTAGATCTCGGCGAAGGCGACGCCATCGTGCTCACCAAGCCCGGGGCGCTCATCGCCGTGCGTGTGGCGGACTGCGTGCCGATCCTCCTGCGCGCGCCGGGGGCCGTGGCCGCGGTCCACGCGGGCTGGCGCGGGACGGCGGCGGGGATCGTCACCCAAGCCCTGGAGGTGCTCACCGCCCGGGCGGGGGTGTCGCCCGCTGAAGTGGTGGCGGCGATCGGCCCGGCGATCGGCCCCTGCTGCTACGAGGTGGGCGACGAGGTGGCGCAGGCGCTCTTGGCCGTGGCCCCGGCGCACGTCGCCCTGCGCCCCGGGCCCCGGCGCCCCCACGCGGACCTCCGCGCGGTGAACGAGGCGCTGCTGCGCGCCGCCGGGGTGCGGGAGGTTGAGCAGGTCGGCCCCTGCACCCGCTGCTCCCCCGATCACTTCTCCCATCGCCGCGAGGGCGAGGCCACCGGGCGCCTGGCCGCGGTGATCGGCCTGCGGGAGCGGCGCGTATGAGGTTTTTCCCCCTGGCGTTGGCCTTGTTGTGCGCGGCCTGCGAGGAGCCGCGGTTTGGGGGTCTGGCCCAGGCCCTGGCCGAGCACGATCGGGGCCGAGCGCTCTTGGACGCCGGAGACGCCCCCGGCGCGGCGGCGGCCTTCGCCCAGGCGATCACCCTAGACCCCACCAGCGCCGATCTGGAGCTGTGGCGGGGCAGAGCCCTGGCGGCCTTCAGGCGACCTGCCCGGCGCCATCGACGCCACCAGCGCGGCCTTACGCAAACGTTCAGGCGACGGCGTCGCGCTGTACAACCGCGCCTGCTACCGGGCCCGGCTGGGTGAGGTCGAGAACGCGCTGATCGACCTCGACGCCGCCTTGGCCACGGGCGCCGTCTCCCCCCAGCACGCCGCGCGGGATCCCGATCTCCAGGCCCTGCGCGACGACCCCCGCACGGCGGACCGCGCCCCACGCCCCACGGTGCGCTGCGCCGCGGAGCTTCCCCCCGAGCCCGTGTTTGTCGGCGCGCCCCTCACCCTGACCGTCCACGCGGCCTTCGAGCGCGGCGGCGCCTTGGACGTGGCCGAGCTCGGAGAGTCCGCGGGCCTCTTTCACCTGGGCCGGGCCCTGGAGGAGGTGGAGACCGAGGGCGACCTCACCCGCGTGACGCTGAGCTACGAGCTGCGCCCGTTGGCGCCGGGGAGAGGCACGTTGGGGCCCCTGCGGGTGACCGTGAATGAGCTGGTGTGTGAGGTGGCGCCGCTGCCGTTCACGGTGCTTGGCCCTGAAGGGTTTGTCGCCCCGGCTTTGGGCCTGGGGCCTGACCTCACGCCGCCGAGCGCGCTGGTGGCGGGGCTCGGCCTGCCCGGCTTCACGCGGCGCGGCGCGCGGGTGCTCGCCCGGGCGGAGGTCGGGGATGAGCTGGTGTTGAGCCCGACGCCGGGGCAGCTCACGCGGCTGGAGCTGCGGGAGCGGGGGCTCACGCGGTGGGTGGGGGTGGACGCCATGGCAACCGACGCCACGCGGGTGACGGTGCGCCGGGGTGGGAAGACGCTGTTGGAGGAGGAGCGGTGAGGGCTCAGGCCCCGCCGCTGTCCCCGCCGCCGCTCTGGCTCACGTCGCTGTCCGCGTCGCTCGCGACCTCGCTGGCGTCGTCACCGCTGGCCTCGTCGTGCTCCTTGAGCCCCTGACCGATCGGTGAGCGGGTCGGGACGCACGACCTTGAGCCCCTGACCGATCGGTGAGTGGGTCGGGACGCACGACCTTGAGCCCCTGACCGATCGGTGAGTGGG
>JADKFE010000025.1 GCA_016717595.1 Deltaproteobacteria bacterium
GCGTTCGACCGCATGGAGCAAGGCGACTCCCTCGCCCGCCTCCCCGAGCGCCGCCTTCGCCGCTACCTGCTGTGGTCGCTGCAGCGGGCGCGCGCCGAGCAGGTCCACAGCCCAGAGGCTCTGGACACCCTGCTCGGCGAGCGCCTCGTCGTCGAGCTCGCCCCCCTCGCCGGGCGCCTCGACGCCCGCGGCGACAAGCTCGTGCACCCCGAACAAGACGACCCCCAGCTCTTCGTGGCCCTGGGCGGCGTGCTCCTCCGGAAGCCCAAGCTCGCCGAGAGCTTCGTCCCCGCGCGCCTGGTCGGCCTCACCCGCTCGCTCCAGCTCGACGCCCTGCGGGATCACCTCCGCGCCGTCGTCGAGGAGCACGCCGCCGTGCTCACCGCCTGGGAGGCCTCGTGAGCCCCCCAGGCGATCAGCCCTCCAGCAGCCGGTCCAAGAACAGGTTCCAGGCGCGGTTGAGCCGGGCTCGGGTGAGGCCGTGGCGGGCGGCGACCACCCCGTCGGGGTCGCCGGTCTCCATCTTGTTCAGCAGCGCGCGGCGCAGCGCGTCGGCCTGGGACTTGCCGTGCTCGGCGATGGCGCCCTCAAAGTGGCTCAGCCAGCGGGACGCCGAGACCACGACGTCTTGGGAGGCCGCCTGCTGCAGCGAGCGCTCCTCGACCAAGGCCAGGGACTGGTTGAACCGCCGCGCGTGGCCACGAAACACGCCCCGAAGCCGCCGCCAGGCGATGGTGTAGAGCAGGCCGCACAGCGAGCCCAAGGCGGGCCGGGGGCGGCTGTACACCACCACGAGGGCGTCGGAGAGGGCGTCTTCGACCTCCTGATCGCTGGCGTCAGGGAAAGAGCGCCCGAGCAGGCGGCTGAGGCGGGCGCGGGACTTGAAGAACTGATTGGCCATTTGATCATCCACGGTGGACTCCTTGGGCTGAGGTCGGAGTCCAGTCTTAAATAGAACGTACTTCTCGTACAAAATCTACTCACTATCGTACATTTTATACGATTCACACGACGAGGCTGAGCGAGCGCCGCCCGGCGGCTCCCTCCTTGATGAGAGGAGCGCCGAGAGGACGCTTGGCGCCTCACCGTCTGGACAGCCCGCTCCAATGAAACCGCAGCGCAGAGCGCCGGGCCCTCAGACCGTCACTCGGCGGGCAGCACCGTGGCCTGAAGCGGGATCTCGACCAGGGGCCGGTCTGGGTCGTTCGTCGCCAGCATCAGCGTGTCCAGCGCCGGGCCCGCCGTGGTGGCGTTCAAGAACACGGAGATCACGCGCTGGTCGTCCGCGCCCACCGAGAAGACTGGCGGCCCGGCGGTGTACTGCTCAGCCACGGCGAGGCTGAGGTGAATCTCGAGGTCGAGCTGCCCCGCGTTTCGTAGGGTGAGGGGCGCCTCAAGCCGGGCGCCCTCCAGGGGCTCGCCAAAATCTAAGGCCGCCGGGGACACCTCAAGCTGAGGCTCCCAGGGCAGAGAGGTGTCGAGGGTGTACGGCAGCGGCGTCAAGCAGCCCGCGCCGAGCGCGACCGCCAAGGTGAGGAGCCCGATCGAGGTGTTGACCCACCTCACACCTGAATGACCCCGCTCACATCAGGGAACTCTTCAGTGATCATTCGCTCGATGCCGAAGGCCAAGGTGGCCGTAGACGACGGGCACGACGAGCAGGAGCCGATGAGGCGGATCTGCACGACGCTCTCGGGGGTGAGGCCGACGAACTGCACGTCGCCGCCGTCTTGGGCCACGGCGGGGCGGATCTCCTCGTCGATGAGCCGGGAGATCTGCGCGGCGAGGGGCGAGGACGTGTCGAGGGACTCGACGGACTCGACGAGGCTCACCGCGGGCTCACCCGAGGCGAGGTGCTCGCGGATGAGCGCCTTGATCGACGGGACCAGCTCGGGCCAAGACGTCTCGGACACCTTGTTCACGGTGACAAAACGAGAGGTGACGAGCACCTGACGCACACCGGCGAGGGAGAACAGGCGGCGGGGCAGGGCCGAGTCGGCGGCGGACTCCGGCGACGTGAACTCGAAGGTGCCGCGGGCCACGAAGGGCTCACCGACCTTAAACATCAAGGCGTCGGGGTTTGGGGTCGGGAGGGTATCGACGGAGATCTCAGGTTCCATCAGGGCTCCTGGACTAGACTCAGCTTGTATGCCACGGCGCGGCGAAGAGGGTCGCGACGAGAGGCCCCCTTAACCCGGGCTGGGAGGCGGCGCCTGCTTCGATTGACGCGGGGAGCGGGTTAGGGTTTCGCCGTCGCCCCCGATCCCTCCCCAGCTCGCCCCTTCTCGTCGAGGCCCCGATGCCCCAGGTTCAGCTCACGCGCGGTGAGGTCGTCGAGTCTTCCCACCCCTTCTCCGCCGTCGTGGTGCACGACGGTCAGCTCACCCAGACCTGGGGCGACGACGTGCACGCCGCCTGGCGCAGCGCCGCCAAGCCGTTCCAGCTCTGGTGCGCCCTGGAGGCCTTGGGTGACCCGGCGCTCTCCCCCGCTGAGCTGGCCATCGGCGCGGCCTCCCACGCCGGTCAGCCCGGCCACGTCGCCCAGGTGCGCGCCTTGCTCCAGCGTTTTGGTGTGGAGGAGTCGCGCCTGAGCTGCGGCGGGCACCTGCCCCTGAACGTGAGCGCCGCCGAGGCCATGCTCCGCGCCGGGGAGCCCTTCGGCCCGATTCACAACAACTGCTCCGGCAAACACACCTTCATGCTCGCGGCCTGCGACGCCCAAGGCTGGACGGGCGACTACCGACGCGCCGACCACCCGCTCCAGCGCCGTGTTCAGGAGACCTTGACCGCCTGGTGCGGCGAGGCCCCGCGCCTGGGCGTAGACGGCTGCTCGGTGCCCACGTTCTTGATGCCGATCTCGGCCTTCGGGCGGGCGTGGTCGGCCTTGGCCCGGGCGATGCACGACGACGGCGACCCCCGCCTGGGCCGCATCGGCCGGGCGATGGCGGCGAACCCCTGGATGTTCAGCGGCGACGACCGCATCGACCTGGACATGATGCGCGGCGCCCAGGAGCCCATGCTCGTCAAGATCGGCGCCGCCGCGCTGTACAACGTCGCCCTGCCCAACCGCGGCCTCGGCCTCACCGTGAAGATTCACTCGGGCGTCGAGGCGGCCTTGCCCCTGGCGGTTGAGGCCGCCCTCGCGCGCTTCGCCCCCGGCGCCTGGGCTCGCCCCGAGGGCTTCGAGCGGTACACCGTCGTGCGCAGCGTGCTGGGCGCCCCCGTGGGCGAAGCGCGGCTCGTTCTCTGACCCCGATTGGACCTAGGGCGCCCTCTGGTCTACGATACCCATCCCCAGGACGGCGACGGAGACTCCAGTGGACTTCAGGACACGGCTCGGCAAGCGGGTGCTGCTCCTCGACGGGGCGCTCGGCACAGAGTTTTACAGCCGCGGCGTGTTCATCAACCGCTGCTACGACGAGCTAAACCTCACCTCCCCCGAGCTCGTGCGCGCCGTGCACCGCGACTATGTCGCCGCCGGCGCCGACCTCATCACCACAAACACCTTCGGCGCGAACCGGGTGCGGCTCCAGCCCTTCGGCCTCGACGCCCGCATGATCGACATCAACCGCGCCGGGGTGCGCCTCGCCCGGGAGTGCGCGGGCTCAAAAGCGATGGTCGCCGGGAGCATCGGCCCCACGGGCGCCCGGCTCACGCCGGTGGGTCGCCTCGCGCCGGGGGAGGCCTACGTCGCCTTCCGGGAGCAGGCCCGGGTGCTCGACGAGGAGGGCGTAGACCTCTTCTTGTTGGAGACCTTCACCACCTTGGCCGAGCTGTGGCAGGCCGTTCGCGCCGTGCGCACCGTGGCCAAACACACGCCGATCGTCACCTGCCTCTCGTTCAACTACGACACCCGCGGCGAGCTCGTCGAGGGCGAAGACCCGGCCCACGCCGCGCGCATCATGTCCGAGTGGGGTGTTGACGCCTTGGGCGTCAACTGCTCGAACGGCCCCCGCGTGGTGCTCGACGTCATCGAGAAGATGGCCAAAGAGACGAGCGTGCCGCTCATCGCCAGCCCCAACGCCGGGCTGCCCCAGGTGGTCGAGGGCCGCACGCTGTACCTCGCCGCGCCGGAGTACATGGCCGAGTACGCCCGGCGGATGGTGCAAAAAGGCGCGCTCATCGTCGGCGGCTGCTGCGGCACGACGCCGTCGATGATCCGCGAGATGCGCAGCTACGTCCGCTCGATCATGCCCGTTCAGCGCGCCGTCACCGCCGAGGACACCCCCAGCGTCGAGCCCCTGGTCACCTCCGCCGACGCCGCCCCCGCCGCCGAGCCCGGCCTGGCCCCGGTGCCCGTCGCCCAGCGCAGCGCCTTCGCCAAGAAGGTGAGCGAGGGCCGCTTCTGCGTCTCGGTGGAGCTTGACCCCCCCCGTGGCCTCGACCCCGCGAAGTCCCTAGACGGCGCGGCCTTCCTCTACGATCACGGCATCGACGTGATCAACATCGCCGATGGCCCCCGCGCCGTGGCCCGCATGGGCCCCATGGCCATGGCCCAGCTCGCCCGCCAGCGCTGCGGCATCGAGTCGGTCATCCACTACTGCTGCCGCGACCGCAACCTCTTGGGCATGCAGATGGACCTGCTCGGCGCCCACGCCTTGGGCATGCACAACGTCCTGGCCGTCACCGGCGACCCCCCGAAGATGGGCACCTACCCCAACGCCACCGCCGTCTTCGACATCGACAGCATCGGGCTCATCAACTCTCTGCGCCTGCTCAACCGGGGCCTCGACTTCTCCGGGCGGCCCATGGAGGGGCAGACCCACTTCTTCATCGGCGCGGGCTGCAACCCCGCCCATGTGGAGCTGGAGCGGGAGGTGGCGCGGTACGGCGAGAAGATCGCCGCCGGGGCCGAGTTCTTCTTCTCCCAGCCGATCTACGATCCCGACGTGCTCAACCGCTTCTTTGAGCTCACCGACAAGTTCCCCAAGCGCCCGTTCTTTGTGGGCATCTTGCCCCTGGCCTCGGTGAAGAACGCCGAGTTTTTACACAACGAGGTCCCCGGCATGCAGGTGCCCGAGCGTGTGCTCAACCGCCTACGCGCCGCCGACACCCGCCAAGACCAGCGCCGCGTCGGCGTGCAGATCGCCCGGGAGTCCCTCGCCGAGGCCTACGCCCACCCCCGCGTGAAAGGCGCCTACATCTACCCGCCGTTTGGCAGCTACGAGGCCGTGCTCAAGGTGATCGAGGCCGTGCCGGAGCTGAAGGATCGGGTGGCGGAGGCGAAGGAGCGCATCGCCTCGGGCACGCCGAAGGAGGCTTAGAGGCCCGCTTTGCCCAGGCGATCTTGAGGGCGCCCCTCGTCTCGGGCGGCCTGGATCGCGGCCTTGGCCGCCGCCTCGCGGCGCTCGCTGTAGCGGTCGACGAGCACGTCCGCGTAGTCCCGGGTGAGCAGCGTGAAGCGGTAGAGCTCCTCCATCACGTCCACCACGCGGTCACGAAGCTCGGAGTCCTTCATGCGGCCGTCGTCGTGGAACTCTTGCCAGGCCTTGGGCACGCTCGACTGGTTGGGGATGGTGATCATGCGCATCCACCGGCCCAGCACACGCAGGCTGTTCACGGCGTTGAACGACTGGCTGCCGCCGCTCACCTGCATGACCGCCAGCGTGCGGCCTTGGGTGGGGCGCACGGCGCCGACGTTCAGCGGGATCCAGTCGAGCTGGTTCTTCATCACGCCGCTGAGGTTCCCGTGAAGCTCGGGGCTCGACCACACCTGCCCCTCGCTCCAGGTCGAGAGCTCGCGTAGCTCCAGCACCTTGGGGTGATCTTCGTGGGCCGGGCCCTTCATCGGCAGCTCATGCGGGTGGAAAAACGCACCTCGGCGCCCAAACCCGCCATCACCCGGGCGGCCTCTTCAGCGAGCAGGCGGCTGAACGAGCGCTCTCGTAAGGATCCGTAGAGGAACAGGATCCGCGGCGGGTGCGTTGAGCGAGGCTGCTCGGGCAGGGGCGGGACGACGAGGGGTGGAGGGGCGCCATCATGCCAGCTCGCCATGTTCGGCTCCGGGGGAGAGGGTTGTTTCGTCGTTTAACGAAATGACCTCCCCTCGGCAAGGCGCGCGGCTTCAGAGGCGGCACACGCTGGGGTGCTCAACGGCGCAGTCGTCGCTGCTCGTGGTGAAGCTGCGCTCGTTCCAGGTGCCGCAGCGCCCGCCGCTGCCGCCGCTGATCCACCAGTGCTCCTGCACGGGCCAGGTGTAGAAGAAGTACAGCGTCGCCTCCGCGCCTTGGGGGCCCGAGAGCGCCCCGCCAGACTCGGCGCAGTTGTCTTGGGCGGCGTCGTTGTCCCGGGGCCAGCGGCAGAACAGAAACACCTCGCCGTCGAGCTCGTGGGTCTGGCAGTCCTCACAGTCGGGGTGGTCGTCTACCCAGCCATCGGCGTCGTTGTCTACGCCGTCACAGACCTCGGCGGCGGCGGGGTGAATGGCCGGGTCGCCGTCGTGGGGGTCCACACACACCGTCGCGCCGTCGCCATCAGCGTCTGTGTCTTCTCCCCGAGCGCAGGCGATCCAGCTCTTGAGGAACTCATGCCGGGCGGGCACCCAGGCGCGCATGCGCTCAACCGTCTCTAAATGCTCCTTCACGCCCGTGGAGCGGGTTGGATCGGCCTCGATCAGCGGCAGAAGCTGGGCCTGCCAGGCGTCGATCTCACCGAGCACGATCTCCGGGTCCAAGAGCGTGTTGGCGTCCTCCAAGGCGTCGAGGAACTTGGGGCCCCACACGGGATCCTCCACCAGCCTCAAGAACTGGCGCTGCTCAAACAGGCCGAGGTTGTTGGGGTAACCCTCGATGGGGTCCGTGGTGTAGCCTTGCAGATCAAACGAGCCGTCGAGATCCCAGGGCACAAACAACAGGCCCCGGGCCGGGTGCTCGTAGAGGTAAAAGTTGTGGTTGCAGCACCAATAGCCATCATCGCTGCCCACGACGATCTCCAGGGCCCACGCCGCCAGCCACTCCTCCACCTCACCCAAGGCAGCCAGCTCATCGGGGCTGTACGCGCCAAGAAAATCATCGTTGAGCCCCAAGGCGGCCTCAGCGTTGGAGACGGCGTCGTAACCGTACTTCCACAGGGTGCCCGTGGCGTGGTGATCTCCAAACACACGCTCCAACCACTCACGGTCGAGAAACTCGATGTTTGTGTACAGGCCATACAGCTCGCCGTTGATCACGAGCTGGGCGGAGTTGGCGCAGGCGCCGGGCACCACGTCTTGGCGGCGAATGATCGACCACGCCACACGGTCGCGCAGAAACGTCGGCTCGTACCAGCTCGCGTCCAAGGCGAGCTTTCGTTGGCCATGAAACCGACCGTCGGGGTTCACCTCGTTAAAGGCGATCACAAACTGCATCTTCTCGGTGAACCACGAGAAGCTGGGGTTGCCCTTGAGCCGCACCTGGGCGTCCTCGACCACCTCGTCGCCATAGCGGAACACCGCGGGGTGGTAATCTTTGCGACCGGCGGCGTAGTCGGCCTCGATGGCCGCCCAGTCTTCAGGCTGGATGTCGAGCTCAAAGACCGGCACCACGTCGGGATCGTAGAGATCGGCGCAGGGCTCGGCCACGAAGAGACCGCCGGGCACCTGCTCCACCACCCGCGGCGGCTCCTCCTCGGGCGCCACAGGTGTGGGCCCCGGCCCGGGGTCACAGGCGAGGATCAGCGGGAGGGCCCAGAGGCTTGAGCGGCGAGGGTGAAGCATCCCCGCAGTCTATCGTGCGTCTGGGCCTAGCGCAGCACCCCGTACAGATCTCCTGAAGCCGAGTCGCCGAAGCTCCACAGATCTTCACCCATGGCGCGGGCGAGGCTCACGAAGAGCTTGCCGTGGCGCTCATAGCCGTACTGCAGCAGGCGACCGTTGTTGATCGCGCCGCCGCCGCCGCCGGCCACCACAAACGGCATGTTGTCGTGCAGGTGGGTGTTGCCGTCGCAGACCTCGGTACACAGCACCACGAGGCTGTTGTCCAACATCGTGCCGTCCCCTTCAGGCATGGCGTCCAGGCGCTCCAGAAGATAGGCGAACTGGTCTACCCAATACTGGCGCTGCTGCACAAACGCCTTAAACTCACGCTTGTCCCAGTCGTGTTTGGACCCATAATGCGAGGCCTGATGGCTGCGCATGTCGTAGGACGGATCGTACATCTCCGTGCCCGGGAAGCGGCTCATCAGCAGCTCGCTCGTGTGGTGGCTGCACTGAAGCGTGCCCACCCGGGTGAGGCCGCAGGCCATGCTCAGCACCATGAGGTCGATCTGGGTCTTGAGCAGGTCGGGGAAACGGGCGGGGTCGTAGAGCTCCTCTGAGGTGAAGGAGTCGGAGAGCGCGGGCACCTCGCAGCTCCCGGTGCCGCCGCCGCCGCCGCTGGTGCCCAGCACCCGCTGCTCGACCTCACGCACGGCCTCGACGTGCAGGTCGAGCTTGGCGCGCTCGGCGCCGTCGAGCTGCGCGCGAAGCTCCTCCAGATCCTCTAGGTTGGCGTCTAACACGCTCGCCCGGCGCAGGGCGGTGGCGTCGGGCTCTCCGCCGTCGTCTGTGCTGGATCCGCCGTCGCCGAAGAGCAGGCCAAAGGCCGTGGAGGGGTTGTCTTCAGGGGAGAGCGGCGAGCCCGGGCCCACATAGGAGATGAGCTTGTCGCCCGAGGCGTTGTCGGCCTTGGCCATCACGCCCAGGCTGAGATGCCGCCACCAGGCGTCCGCGCCGACGGTGCGGGAGAGGTGCTGGTCGATGGACTCGTTGTTGCCGTAGTCCGTCGCGGTGAGGAGCTTCTTGGCGCCGCCGGGGTGGGAGCCGGTGTCGGTGGCGCCCAGAGAGAGGCCGTTGAAGAACAGACAACGATCTCTCCAGGGCTCTAACCCTTTGAGCGCCTCGCCCAGGGTGAACGAGCTCTCGGAGCCTGAGGCGTGCCACAGGCTCGCCTCGCCGTCTTGGCTGGGGCCGGGCACGCCGTCGGGGAAATAAAAGAAGATGATGCGCTCGGCGAGGCCCGAGGCGGCGCGGGCTTCAGGGCGCAGCAGGCCAAACGCCGGGATGGCCAAGGCCGAGGCCGCCGCGCCTTGGAGCAGCGCTCGGCGGGTGAGGCCCCGCGACCGGCGGAGACCGTGGCGACGCAGGCTGTGGAGATGTTTGACGAAGGGGCTTGTCATCGTTGCTCCCGCTGCACAAACTCAGGGCTGGTGACGAGCTCAATGAGCAGGTCTTGCACATCATCCCCTTGGGCGGTGAGGGCCTCAATGGCGCACAGATCGCCGGACTCCTCCTCAAACCCCATGGTGAACCGCCACACGTTGCGGCTAAAACACAGCTCGGCGGCGTCGCTCTCGGCGAGGATCTCACCCAGCTCACCCAAGGTGAAGAACGGGGCGTGTGTGCCCGCGCCCATCAGCTCGACGTCGACCATGTCGCCCGAGGCGTCTACGGGTTTTCCGCCCTCCTGCTCTCGATAGCGGCCCACGGCGTCATAGGCCTCAAACCCGAAGCCGACGGGGTCGATGTACTGGTGGCAAGACGCGCAGACCGGGTCTGCGGTGTGCTGCTCAAACCGCTCGCGGGTGGTGGCGTCCGATGCGATCTCGGGGATGGCGGGCACGTCCGCCGGGGGCGTGCCCAAGGGCTGACAGAGGAGGCGCTCTCGCACAAACAGGCCGCGTAAGATCGGCGAGCTGCTGTCGGAGTGAGACGTCGCCGCGAGCACCGCGCCCAAGCCCAGCACCCCGCCGCGCTGGCCCTCAGGCAGGGTGACCTCCTCCAAGCTCTGCCCGGTGACCCCGGTGAGGCCGTAGAGCTCGGCGAGATCGGCGTCGACATAGGTGGTGCGGCTGGTGAGCAAGGAGTCTACGGTGCCCGCGCCGTCAAACACGACGTGCTCAAAGAACGCGCGCACCTCGGCCTCCATGTCCTCACGCAAGGCGGGGAAGTCGTCCTCGACCCAGCTCGCTTTGCTCGCCGTCTCATTGGACTGTATCTCTAACCACATCACGGCGAAGTCTTGGAGGTGCGCGCGGGCGCGAGGGTCGGCGAGCAGGCGGCGGGCGGCGGCCTCACGCTCATCCGCGGTGTGCAGCTCCCCGGCGTCGGCGGCGTCGAGCAGGGCCTCATCGGGGGTGGTGCCCCACAGCGTGTACGACAAGGCGGCGGCGAGCTCGTGGTCGGTCAGCACATACGCCCCCGCCCCGACACCTTGGCCGAGCTCTGAACGATACAGAAAATAGGGGCTGGTGAGGAGCGCCTGGATCACCACCGCCACGCCGTCGTCGAAGCTGTCCTCGGCCAAGGCCCGGGTGAGCAGGCGCTCGGCCTGGGCGGCGGTGAGCGGGCGGCGCCAGGCGCGGCGGCCAAACTCTTCGATGAGCGCGCTGAGGCAGGCCTCCTCGCCGAGCTCGTCTGGATCGCAGGGCAACACAGAGGGGAGATCCCGCAGGGCACGCTCCGAGAGCTCCTCGGCGGCGCGCAGGTACATCTCGACGTGGGTGGAGCTGACGATGGCCGAGGCCGCGTGGTTGTCGTAGCCAAACCCTTTGGGGCGCGTCTCCGAGGGGAAGTCGGCGGCGACCTGCTCGGCCTCACCACACTCCAGGTTGAGCACGGAGTTGTAGCCGCCATACCCGTCATCGACGGTGACGCCGTTCGCCGTGTCGTGCATCCAGGTGGACTCATCCACGACAAACTTGTACTGGTGCTGGCCCTCGTCCAAGGCCCGTTTGGTGACCCACAGATCTAGCGAGGCGATGTACTCCATCGGCCAGCCGCCCGCGGCCTCAGTGCCCGGCCAGCCGTTGAAGGTGCCCGCGACGTGCACCCGGCCCACGCTGGCGCCGTTCGGGTCAAACACGAAGGTGTGCAGGGTGCAAGGGTCGGCCAAGCAGGCGCCGCCGGAGCAAGACTCCGTGGTGATGTCGCAGTCGGCGTCATCGTCACAGGACGCGCCGGAGCCTCCGCCGAAGAGATCCTCGACGGTGCGGTTGTACTCGCGCCGGGTGAGCAGCCGGAGCTGCCGCGGCGGCGCTGACGGCGCCTCGCAGACCTCGGCCTCCGTCGTGGGGTCGTCGTCTTTGCGCCCACGCTCACAGGCGAGGGCCAGCGCGAGGGGGAGGAGCAGGGCCGGAGGTAGGCAGAAGGGGCGCTTCATGGCGCCAGGATACCCGTGACTCTAAACGGAGTCACTAGGAACTTGTCAAATCGTGACCTGGGGCAAGGTTGGGGGGTTGGTAGAGGGCTTTGATCAAGAACATGAGTTGGCGGATCCTGATGCAGAGTTTATAGTGAACACACCCAACGCCGGAGGCCGCAACGATGCACGCTACTCAAGGGAAAAAGAGCACACGCCGGGTGATGACCATCACCACGGACACGCGCCCCAGCCCAAACTTGCCCGACGTCCAGCGGACCGTGACCTTACTCCTCGGCTCAGGCCGGAAGCCCGAGCGAGGTGTGTCCATCAAGCTCCAAGGCGAAGGCCCCTCAGCCTCCGACATCGTCATTGAGGATCGCGGGTGAGGCTGTATGTGGACACCAGCGCGTTGGTGAAGCTCTGGATCGATGAGGACGGAGCTGAGGCGGTACGCATCGCCTTTGAGGATGCCGTTGAGGTGGCCTCTTCGCTCATCGCTCAGGCCGAACAAAGGGCTACCCTTGGCCGGCTCCTGCGCGAAGGCCGCGTAAGCCGACAACAACTACCGATCGTGGAGGCTCAGTCGGCTAGTCACATCGAGGTGATGACGTTCATAAGCCCTGACGAGCAGCTCGTTCGCGATGCAGGGGAGCTTGCCTTTCGGTATGGGCTCAAGACCCTCGATGCGATTCACCTCGCCAGCGCTGTTGTACTTCGGCTCGTCGAGCCGGAACACGAGTGGGTGTTCTTGACCTTTGACCTCCGCTTGGCGCGCGCCGCGAGCGCGGAGGGGTTTCGCGTTTGGCCATCTGCGCCCCTGATCCCCTGACTCCGCCCAGCATGAGCCTCCCCGCCCCCAGCGAGTTAGCCGCGAAGAATGTCGTCTCTCCCCTGCTCGCTCTCTGGCCGCTGCGGCGGCTGCCCGTGGATCGCTGATCCCCTCCCCGACCAACGCCAGAAGAAGCTCCAGGGCCTTCGGGACGCCGCCGCGGCCGCTGGGGTGACGCTCCCGGAGGAGCTACTCGTCGTCGACCTGGGCCCCGGCGGCCTGCGGGATCGGGCGGATCTCAGCTTGGGTGAGCGTGACGGCGCGCCGATCCTCGGCCTGCGGGCCTTCAACGACAGCGACACGTTGATCGACATGGCGGCCTGCCCGATGATGAGCCCGGCGCTGGAGGCCTGGCTCAAAGACTTCCGCCAGAACCTCCCGGCCTTGGCCCGGGGCGGCGCCCGGCTGCGGGTCTCGCCCACGGGGGATCGTGGGGTGTGGCTCGACCTGCCCAACGAGCAGATTCATGCGTTGATGGTCGATGGCCGCTGGCTGCGGGGGCTCATGGCCCAGGCCCAGGTGGAGCTGGGGCAGCGCCGCAAACCCCTGGAGGACCGCCTCGGCGCCCTGCATCTGCACCGCCAGCCCCACCTCGCGCCCTGGACCCGCACGTTTCTGGGCGACGACGAGCGGCCCCAGGCCCTCTACGGCGCCGTCGGCGACTTCTCCCAGCCCGGCGACGCCGGGAACCGCGCCCTGGTGCGCACCGTGCGACAAGCCGCCGCCCAGGTCTCCGCCCAAGACTGGCTGGAGCTCGGGGCCGGGGCGGGCAACTTCACCTTGCCCCTCGCCGCGACCGGGGCCGCCGTGAAGGCCCTGGAGCTTGAGGTGCGCGCCGTGGCGGGCTTACGCCAAGCCGCAGAGGAGGCCGGGCTCATCGACCGCATCGACCCCATCGCCGCGAGCTGGGAGAGCCCCCGCGCCGCCGACGCCATCCGCGGCGCCGAGGCCCTGCTCGTCGACCCGCCGCGCTCGGGCCTCGGCCGCTTCGCCCAGCGCCTCGCCGACGCCAAAGACGGCCCCGGCGCGCTGCTCTACGTCTCCTGCGCCGCCGAGTCCTTCATCACCGATCTGGGCACCTTGGCCCCGGCGGGCTGGCGGGTGCGGTCGCTCACCTTGGTCGATCAGCTCCCCCAGACGCCGCATGGGGAGTGGGTGGCGCTCGTCACACGCTGAGCGGCCCCGCGGCGGGATCTCCGCGGGATCGTGTCGATTGTGCGTCTCGTCCGAACCATTCAAAACAGTCGCGCGGACTCCCCAGGCGCGAAGAGCCCCCTCCCTGGCCAAGAATCGGACAGGAGGTGTTCATCTGCGGGCCATGGTATTGGGCCCAGCCGTGCTACGCTCGTCACCAAGGATCGCTCCTGAGACACCCAGGGGCGGCCCGGAGACGCGCGTGACACACAGAACAAGCTCAGCCCATCAGCGACTGAGACGATGAGCCACCCCACACAGATCAGCGCCGAACGTCTGGGCTTCACGCTGTTGGTGGCGGGCCTGTTGGCCCCGGTGATCGCCCACGGGCTCTGGCTGCCGCTGGCGCACGGCTTTGGGTCTGGTGGAGACGCGCTTCAGCTCACCTGGGCGGCGCTGACGATCGCCTCGCTCAACGCCCTCGGGCGATGGTTCCGCGGTGACTGGGCCCTCGGGCTGCGGCTGAGCCTCGCCGGGCTGGCCGCCGTCGTCTTGTCGTGGGGCCAGTCGTTGGGTCTCGCGGGGCTCGGGGCGCTCGGGGCCGTCGCCATGACGACGGGCTGGCTCTTTGAGACGCTGCCCCCACGCCTCCCTCCGGCCTTCGATGGCCTCGCCCGCCGCCATTGGGGCTTGGCCACCCTCTATACGCTCGTCGCCTTCGTGGGACTCTTGATGACCGCGCGGCTGAGCGTCTTCATCGGCGACCCCACCGCCGTTGGTTACCAGACGCTCCCCGGCGAGCCGTTCACCGAGGTTCATAGCTGCCTCACCGCGTATGTGCGGGCGTCTGGGCTGGCGCGGCAGGGCGTCGACAACCTCTACGCGGACGTCTGGTGGTGGGGGTCGCACGGGCTGCCGCCCCTCCCTGAGGGCGTTGAGAACCCCTACCGTCCTTTCCACCTCGACAACCTCAGCTATCCGCCCACGTTTCTGCTGCTCCTGTGGCCTCTGGCCGCGCTGGACGGCGATTTTCTCGCGCAGCGGGCCTTGTGGTTTGGGTTCAACGGGCTCTTTGGGGCGTTTGGGCTGTGGGCGGTCGCCCGCTGGATCGGCGGTCCGGCCGCGCACCGGGCGCTGCTCCTGGCGCCGCTCGTGTTTGGCAGCGTCCCGATCCTCGTGACGCTCCAGATCGGCAACTTCCACCTCGCGGCCACCGTGCTCTCGCTCCTCGCCATGGTGGCCCTAGAGAGGGGCCGCGCCGCGACGGGGGGCGCCCTGCTCGCCATGGCCATCCTCTCCAAGATCGCGCCTGGCCTCCTCGGCGTCGTCTTGTTGGTGCAACGCCGCTTTCGAGAGGCCGCCCTCGCCGCGGGCTTCGGCGCCTTGCTCCTCGCCCTGGCCTTGTTCTTCTTTGGCACAGACCCGGCCTGGCATTTCGTGACCTTCGCGCTGCCGCGCCTCAGCTCAGGCGAGGCCTTCCCGTTCATGGACACGCCGAGCGGCATCGCCACGAACATGTCGCCCTTCGGCGTCCCGTTTAAGCTGCGGGTCTTGGGCGTGGAGACCGGCGATCCGTGGCAGGTTGGCCGGGTCGTGGCCCGGGTCTACACCGTCGGGCTCGTGCTCTTGGCCATCATCGCCGCCCGGCGCTCAGGTGACCGTCGAGATCAGGCCATCCGCTGGTTAGCGCTGTTGACCCTCGCCTCGCTGCAGAGCCCCTTCGCCCCTGGCTACTCGACCATCGGCCTCCTGTGGGCGACGACCCTGCTCGCCGTCGAGGTGCGCCGGGGCTCCGGGCGCGATGCGCCAGGGCCGGTGCAGCGTGGCGGACGGCCCTGCGCGGCGGGGCGGCGAGCCTGTTGGCGCGCCGGGCGCGGGGGCGAGCGCTGACGAGACCTTTGGGGCCATGCAGCGTGCTGCGCAGACCCGGCCGACGGACGATCGGGGTGTCGGTGTGGCTGGTGGCGCGGCGGGCGCGGGGGGTGGAGGAGGCCGCTGATCGCCCCTCAAGCCCCATGATGCGCCTTCACCGCCTGGAGCACCTGCGCCGGCTCAAACGCGTCGGGCAAGAGCACCTTGAGCGGCAGCCGCCGCAGCTCGCCCTGCACGTTCTCCAGCAGCAGGCTCATCTCCGCGCCGAAGTCATAGAGCACCTGCCGACACGCGCCGCAGGGGCTCGCCGGGGGGCTCATGTCGGCGACGACGGCACAAGCGACGAGCTCCGTCGCGCCCTCGGAGACGGCCTTGAAGACGGCGACCCGCTCGGCGCAGCAGGTCAAGGAGTAGGAGGCCACCTCGACGTTGCAGCCGGTGAACACGCGGCCATCGGCGGCGCGCACGGCGGCGCCGACGAAGAAGCCGGAGTAGGGGGCGAAGGCCCGCTGGCGGGCGGCGCGGGCGGCGGCGAGGAGCGCCTCGTCTTGGGCGTCGTGGCTCATGACCACCGCCCGACGCAGGCGCCCAAGAGCGCGCGGAGATCGCCCGCCGCCAAGGCCACGGCCCGGGTGACGTCGTCGTGGTTCGGTGGATCTTCGGTGAGCCCGGCGGCGAGGTTCGACACCATGGACACGGCGATGAGCGGCACGCCGAGGTGGCGCAGGGCGATGGCCTCGTGAACCAAAGACATGCCCACGACCTTCGCGCCCATCACCTGCAGCATGCGGATCTCCGCCGGGGTCTCATACGACGGGCCGGCCATCGCCGCGTAGACCCCGCTGTGCAGGCGCAGGCCCAGGACCACGGAGGCCTCGGCGGCCTCAGCGCGGAGCTGGGCGTCGTAGAGGTTGTTCAGATCGGGGAAGCGGGGCCGGGCGCCGTCGGTGTTGAGGTTGGGGCCGCGCAGGGGGTTGGCCCCGGTGAGGTTGATGTGGTCCTCGACCAAGACCAGCTCGCCGATGTGCAGGTCGGCGTGAATGCCGCCCACGGCGTTGGTGAGCACAAAGCGCTTTGCGCCCCACAAGGCCACGGCGCGCACGGCGCGAACGAGCTCTTCTGGCGCGCGGCCCTCGTAGTGGTGAACCCGACCGGAGAGGAACGCCACGCGGCGACCGGCGTGCTCACCGACGATGAGCGCCCCGGCGTGGCCGACGATGCCCGTGGTGGGCAGGCCAAGCTCGCCGTAGGGCACCGCCTTGGCGTTGGCGGCGAGGCTGCTCACGAGGCCCAGGCCGCTGCCGAGCACGATGGCGGTGGAGGGGGGCGGGCCGAAGGTCTTCTGCAGGGTCGCTGCGGTGTCTCGAAGGAGCTGCTCTTCCAAGGGTGGACCGAGGTGATGGGACCTCACTATTGTAACAGAACTGCAACGGGCTCTGCGAGAGCGCCAGCCGGGCGGCGCCCTCGCGAGGCGAACGTAGACAGGGGAGACTAGTCGTCGTCCTCTTCTTCTCCGGCCTCACCCGCCCCGGCGGCGCCCGTCGCGCCCGCGGGCGCGCCGTCGCGGATCTCGTCGTGGCGAATCTGACCGCCGGCCTGGCCGGTCCAGCCCATGAGCCCGGCGGTGCCGATGGCGCCGACCAAGGCCGCGCCAGTGAGGGCGATGTGGCCCTTGTCCTTCTTCTCGGCGACGGCCCAGGCCGCGAGGCCGAGCACCCCGCTGATCACCGCGACGACGGTGGCGGCCTCGGCGCGCTCCTCGTGCTCGTGCATCAGCGCCTCATCAGCCCAGGGCAGGCGCTCCACGGCCTCTTCAGCGGGCTCTCCGGTGAGCTGCGCCGCCGCCGCGCCCGCGCCGGTGAACACCGCCGCCAAGGCCGCCGCCCGCAGCGCGCCACGATCGCCGCCGGTCACCAGGGCGAGGCCCCAGAGGAGCGTCGAGAGCGCCGCGCCCACGATGGGCAGGTGGTTGACGAGCAGATGCAGGTGAGCGTCGGTCATTGGAGTGTCCTTGTTGGGTACGCTCCTCTCTTATAGGCACCGTCTGAGCCACCCCATGACGCGCATTAGGGATTGATGAGAAGCGACGCGGCCTCGGCCTCTTGGGGCGGGATGAAGCAGGACAAGGGCCCCAGATCGGCCCAAGGTTTGTCTTCAGAGCCCATCAGCACCGCGCCGCGCCGGGTGAGCACCTCGCAGCCGTCTTCAGTGACCACGACGGTGTGCTCAAACTGCGCCGAGAGGCTGCCGTCTTTGGTGATCACCGTCCAGCCGTCGTCGAGGTGGTCGATGTCGTGGTGGCCGAGGTTGATCATCGGCTCGATGGTGAAACACATGCCCTTGCGCATCACCGGGCCCGTGCCCGCCCGGCCCCAGTGGGACACCGTGGGCTCGTCGTGGAAGATGCGGCCGATGCCGTGCCCGGCGTAGTCCCGCACCACAGAGCAGCCCTGAGACTTCGCCCAGGCGGAGATCGCCCCGCCGATGTCGCCCAGCCGCGCGCCGGGGCGCACCGTGGCGATGCCCAGCTCTAGGGCCCGCCGGGCCACCTCCACCACCTTCTTCGCGTCGTCCGAGGGGGTGCCCACATAAAACGTCGCGCTCGTGTCGCCGAACCAGCCGCCCTTCGCGGGCAGAACCGGGGTGACATCGACGTTCACGATGTCGCCGTCCTGCAGCTTCCGTTTGGTGGGGATGCCGTGGCAGACGACCTCGTTCACCGACGTACACACGCTCTTGGGGAAGCCGTGGTAACCGAGCGGCCCCGGGCGGGCCCCGGCGGTGATGGTGAACTCGTGGACGAGGGTGTTGATGTCGTCGGTGGTCATGCCCGGCCGCAGCTTCTTCCCGATGTAGAGCAGGGTGTCTGCGGCGAGCTTGCCGACCCGGCGCATCTGCTCAATCTCGAGTTGATTCAGGACAGGCATCACGACCTCCGAGGCCCCAGGGCCGGGCCCGGGGACAGGTCGCCCCTCTATCCAACGCCGCTGGGATCCGCACCCGCGCGCCGATTCGTAGAGACTGCGGTCATCGCGCCTTCGGGCTTTGATGACGGGGCTTTCCGGCGTTAGCTTTGCGCGACTGAAGCAGGCGCGCGCACGACGCTGAAGGCGGACCGAAAATGGCGATGGAAGACAGCCCCCTGGTGATGGTCGAGGACGCTGACGCGCTCGCCAAGATGTGTGAGCGCCTCAAGGCCCGCTCGGTCATCGGCGTGGACACCGAGTCCGACTCGATGCACCACTTCCAAGAGAAGGTCTGCCTCATCCAGATCTCCGATGTAGACACCGACTACATCGTCGATCCCCTCTCGGTGAAAGACCTGTCCCCCTTGGGCGAGATCATCAACGATCCCAAGGTCTTGAAGGTGCTGCACGGGGCCGATTACGACATCGTCTCCCTCAAGCGTGACTACGGCTTCACCTTCCGCAACCTCTTCGACACGATGATCGCCGCCCAGTTTTTGGGCTTCGTGAAGTTTGGCCTCGCCGACCTCGTGCGGGACACCTTCGGCGTGTTCATGGACAAGAAGTTCCAGACCCACGACTGGGCCAGCCGCCCGCTTCTGGGCGAGCACCTGGAGTACGCCCGGGGCGACACCCACTTCTTGATCGCGCTCCACGAGCTCATGCGCGCCAAGCTCGACCGCAAGGGCCGCCTGAAGATGGTCGAAGAGGAGTGCCGCATCCTCGCCGAGCGCGAGTGGCGCAGCCGCGCCGCCGACACCGAGTCTTGGACCCGCGTGAAGGGCGCCAACCGCCTCAACGCCTCGGGCCAGCGGGTGCTGCGCGCGCTGTGTAACCTCCGCGACATGCGCGCCAAAGAGATGGATCGCCCCCCCTACAAGGTCTTCCCCGACCAGATCCTCCTGCGCCTCGCCGAGCTTCAGCCCACCGACTTCGACACCGTCGCCAGCCTGGTGAAGCCGCGCTCGCCGCTCATGCGCCGCCACGGCGAAGACATGCTCGCCGCCGTGCAAGACGGCCTCAACGACGAGTCCTCTCTGCCCGAGCCCCGCAGCAACAAGCCCCGCAAGGCCGGCCCGCCCACCCGCTACGGGATGCGTGAGACCGAGCGCCTCATGCTGCGCCTGAAGGACTGGCGGGCGGCGGTCAAGAAGCGCACCAAGGTCCCGATGATCATGGTGGCGTCGAACAACCAGCTCAAGGCCTTGGCCGGCTGGCGCCCCCACACCACTGAAGAGCTCTTTCAGGTCGAAGACCTGCGCGAGTGGCAGATCAAGCTCTACGGCCCTGAGCTTCTGGAGCTGGTGCGGGTGTTTGAGGCCAGCCTTGAGCCCGCGCCCCGGGCGGGGAGCGCGGCGGCAGGCGGCGGCGGCGAGGCCAGCGGGCGGCGCAAACGCCGTCGGCGGCGCGGCCCCAAGGGCGGTGAGGCCAGCGGCGCCGAGGCCAGCGGCGGCGCTGAGTAACGGCTCAGACCGCCGCGACGCAGTCGATCTCGACCCGGGCGCCCTTGGGCAGCCCGGCGACCTGCACCGTGGCCCGCGCCGGGCGCGCGTCGCCGATCGCCGCGGCGTAGACCTCGTTCACCACAGCGAAGTCCGCCATGTCCATCAAGAAGATGGTGACCTTGACCACGCGGTCAAAGCCCGTCCCGGCCTCATTGAGCACGGCGGCGAGGTTCTTGAGGGCTTGGGTGGCCTCGGCCCGCACGTCCCCGGCGCCGACCATGCCGCCCGTCGCCGGATCCAGGGCGATCTGGCCCGAGCACCACACCAAGCCGCCGTGGGCGATGGCCTGGCTGTACGGCCCGATCGCCTTGGGGGCCTTGTCGCTGGAGATGATCTGCATGGGGCGCTCCGTGGGGCTCAGGGCGTGTAGACGGCGATGTGGGGCAGGTTTCGGTACAGCTCGCCGAGGTCCAAGCCGTAGCCGACGACAAACTCATCGGGGATGGTGAAGCCGACAAAGTCCGCCGTCACCTTCGTCTCGCGGTTTGAGGGCTTGTCGAGCAGGGCCGCGACCCGCAGCGAGCGCGGCTGGCGCACCTCCAACATCTTGAGCAGGTACTCAATGGTCAGCCCGGTGTCGATGATGTCCTCGATGACCAGGCAGTGTTGGCCCTCGATGGGGTGCTTGAGGTCTTGGGTGATGCGCACGACGCCCGTGGAGCGGGTGCCGCCTTGGTAGCTGGACACGCCCAAGAAGTCGCAGCGCACCTCCCCGTCGATGGCGCGCACGAGGTCGGCCATAAACATGAAGCTGCCCTTGAGCACGCCGATGGCGGTCACGGGCTCGTCGCCGTAGGTGGCGCGGATCTCTTGGCCCAGCTCACGCACGCGGCGCTGGATGGCCTGCTCGTCGATGAGGATTCGCATGGGGTCACGCGGGGTCGGGTTCATGGTCACACCCAGGAGTTGTTCATCAGCTCGCCCAAGCCGCCAGCGCCGGGCACGATGTACTGGTGGTCGTTGAGCCCGCGCTCTTCAGCGTGGCGTTCGCCGGGCACGGTGTCGAGCACGTCCGGCGCCGAGAGCCCACGGTCGACACGCACGGCGTAGATCTGCACGTCGGGGGCCTCGCGGGTCACCCGGGCGATGTGCTCGGGGGTGACGATGAGGTGCATGGCGACGAGGCGCCGGGCCGGGCCGGGCACGTCCTCGCGGTACATCCGCAGCACCTCACACAAGCTGCCGCCCGTGGCGCCCATGGGGTCGGGGATGAGCACCGTGGCGCCCTCCACCGTGCCGCCGAGCTTTGAGCCCGACACGTCAACGCCGATCACCCGGCCATCAGCGTCGGTCTTGCGGCCCATAAAGACGTGGTCCTGGCGCACGCTCTCGGGCTCCAGGAGGTAGTTCAGGCTGTCGAAGAGGCGCTGGCCGGGGAGGATGCCCGCCCGGGCCAAGGCCGCGACGACCACCTTCTGCGAGCGGTCGAGCACCTGGCCGGCGTAGAAGCCCTCGAGGTTGTGAACCCGCATCCGTGTGGGCACAAAGATCTCGGTCATCGTCAGCTCGCGGCTGGCGACCTCGCCCAACATCCAGTCGTAGAGCTGGGCGACGATCTGGTTGAACCGGGGCTGGCGGGTGGTCTCGGCGCAGAGCTCAGCGAGCAGAGACATGGGGTACGGGAACGACAAGAGGTGGACGTTCGGGCCGTAGTGGTGCGGCGCCTCGTCCATCGGCTTGTGGAGCGCGCGATACTGAGCGTCGTGGTGCATGAGCTGCCCGGGGAGTGGAGGTGGCGCACGCGGGGGAGGCCGAGATCGGCGCTCGCGCGGGGCCGATTAACCCAAGACCACGCCGGGCGCTAGGCCGTTGTGCGTGGCGATCGTGCGAAGATCCAACCCGCGGAGAGATCAGCCCCGCAGGAGGCTCAGGCTCCAGTCCACCCAGGCGAGCAGGGCGTCCAGAGTGCCGCCGGTCACCAGCCGGGCGTAGAACGGCATCGGGCCCTCGGCGGTCAGCTCGGCCTCGCCGATCGCCGTCATCACCTCCGGCGTCTCGATCACCCGCAGCAGAGGCTCGGTGACCTCGCGGGTCTCGGCGACGGTGGCCAAGGTGCCCAGGGTGGTCAGCTCGGGGTCTAAGGCGAGGAGCGGCGGCAAGAGCGAGAGCGGCGGCGCGGCGGTGGGGTCGGCCATCAGCACGCCGAGGTTCTCCACCACCTGCCAGGTGCCGTCTTGCTGCACCGCAACACGAAGGGCCGGGGCCAGACGCTCGACGACGCTCTCGCCGGTCTCGTCTTGGGCGAAGGCCACATCCAGCACACCCCACAGCGCCGTGAGGTCAAACCAGCCCAGCTCTGCGGGCATGGCCGGGTCGCGGTCTAAGGTGCCGCCGGGGTTGCGTAAGATCGGCAGCAGCTCCAGCACGTCGTAGATCAGCGGGCTCGTGCCGACATCCCGCAGGAGCTCCTCGATGGGCTCCGCGGCGCCGAAGGCGTAGACCGTGCTCAGCACGTCCACGAGCTCAGGCATCCGTGAGGGTGAGCCCGACTCAAAGCCCTCGAGCAAGATCACGATGGAGATGAGCAGGTCCGAGGTCTGGGCGTCGTTGAAGCGGTCGAGGGCCTGGAGATCGTCCACCAAGGGCCGGTCCAAGATGTCGCACACGCCGCTGTCGGCCACGGCGTAGAGCACGGTCTCGGAGACGCCCCAGCCGATCACCGTGCCCAACAGATCGACCCCGCCCTCGACGGTGCCCGGGTCTTGTTGGGCGAGGGTCTCCAGAAGGCTCACCGAGAGGTTGTCGATCTCGACGTCGAGGCTCGTGACCCAGAGGTCTAGGGAGCAGCGCATCGGCCCGTCGGCGTCGTGAATCAGGCGCAGGAGCGTGACCAGGGCCGAGTCTTCGCCGGCGCTGAGCGCGCCGCCGTCGCGGTCGACCTCGGTGAGGTAGACGAGCTGCGCCGGGAGCGCCTCCAGGCGGCCCTCACGCTCTAGGCGATCGACCACGGCGAGCAGGCGATCGCGGAGCTGGCTGTCGGAGAGGATGCCCCGGCCAGGGTCGGCGAGGTGCTCCAGGGCCATGCGGCCATCGTTGCCGTACTGAATGAGCAGCTTGTCGGCGAGATCCCGCAGGGCGTCGCCGGAGGCCTCGGACCAGCGGTCGTTCTCGCCATCCCGGGCGCGCTCCAAGGCGTCGCCGACGTGGGGCCCCAGATCGGCCATGAGCGCGGAGAGGGCGGGATCCTCTGAGGCGCTGAGCGCGGCGAGGGTGTGTACGGCCTCTCGGGTGGTGTCCGACCGCAGGGCGGGGCCGATGATCTCCCCGTCGAGCACACCGTCATCGAGGATCGCCTTCGCGCTCAGGCGGACGGCGGGCAGAAGCGGGCGCAGCAGGCCCTGATCCAGAGACGAGGCCGCCATGAGCGACACCTCACCGTTCTGCACTCGGGACATGCCCCGGCCATAGAGCAGCTCGACGCTGCGGTCGACGAGGGCGCGGAGCGGGTCACCCTCGGCCTCTAAGCCGTCTACGACGAGGCCGAAGGCGCCGAACACGTCGATCTCAGCGCCAAGCAAGGCGTTGACCGAGCGCGCGAGCTCCACCGCCGCCACGTCGCCCGAGCGTGTGGGCGTCTCCAACGACGCCACCACCCGGCCAAACGGCGTGATCGCCCCCTCTCGGTTGAGGCAGGCGTAGGTGTCGTTGACCTCCTGGGCGCTCTCCTCCGAGAGCCCGTCGAGGAGGTTCACCGCGTAGCAGGGCCCCGCGGGGCTCGCCTGACTCAGCCAGTCCGTGCCTGTCGGGCGAAACTCGCAGGCCACCAACGCTGAGAGCCCCATGGCCAGGGGCAGAAGCGCGGGGGCGAGGCGGCCCAAAGGCTTAATCGAACATGAAGCGGACGCCGACGTTCACGCCGCCGCCGTGAGCGAAAGACTTCCGGTAGCGGCCCTGGTACGCCAGCTCGCCGTGCAGGTAGAGCTGATCGGTCAGCGCGTACTGCGCGCCAGCGCCCAGCTCAACGAGGATGAACTCGGAGCTGTCGAGGGTGAGCGCCCCGGCGCCGATGCCGCTGATGGCGGTGAGCTGAAGGGCGTCAGCGTTGGGGAGCAGGCCCCACTGCACACCGACCGTCGCGACGCCGACGCTGCGGGCGTCTTCGCGCACGGCGTACTCCAAGGCGCCCTCGACCCCTTCGTTCTGGGCCTTCACCTTGCCCGGGATGTCGTTGTCGACCTGGGGGCTGTCCATCATGTAGTACATCTTCACATAGCCCAAGATACGATCGTCACGATCGCCCAAGAGGCCCTGCACGCCCGCGCCGAGGTTGGGGCGAAGCTGAGAGACGGAGTACTGGGACAGCTCCTCGTCGTAGGCGTAGATCGTCTCCTGATGGACACCCGCCGTGGTGATCACCCCGATACCGCCTGCGACGGCGTCTGATGCAGAGAGCGCCCCGAGGATCAGGGAGCAAGCGAGGGGGACGTTCACAGCGCGCATCAGGATCTCCGGGAGCCCACGAGCAGGGAGGTGGGGACGTTCGGACGTTATAGCGTCAGTGGAGGCAGAGGAGCAAGATCAGACCGGGCATTCGGCGAGAGTGGCGTCAATCGGGGCGGCGGACTGGCCTTGGGCGTCGCCGGTGTCTGGCGCGGCGGTGTCCTCCGCGCCGCCCGTGTCGGGCGTTGACGTGTCGCCGGTGTCGGGCGTTGACGTGTCGCCGGTGTCGGGCGGAGAGGTGTCTCCGGTGTCGTCGGCGCCCGTGTCATCCGCGCCGCCCGTGTCGTCGGCGCCGCCGGTGTCCTCTGGGGGCGCGAGCACGGTCAAGGTGAGCCGACCCGAGGCGCCTTCACCGTTGAACACCTCGATGAGCGCCGGGCCCGGCGGCAGGCTGGGCACGAGCACCTCGACCCGCTCCACACACTCGGCGTCACAGCCGAGATCGCAGACGTCGCAGTCCTCAAAACAGGGGGCGCAGAGGTAGGTCTCGCGGCAGGCGTCGCAGGCCTCACAGCCCGCGCGCTCAAAGCTGACGAGCTGGGCCCGGGCGCCGCCGATGGTCACCAGGGTGTCGTCCGCCGTGGTGAGCGGGCTGAGCACGAGCTGAATCGTCTCGCCAGGCGCCGCCGCCTCGGGCGCCACCTGGGTCAACGCCAGCTCGCAGACGTTGGCGGAGTCGACCACCGCGGTGCTGTCGGTGAGCGTGCAGGACGTCAGGAGCGTGATCAAGAGGAGGAGCAAGGTCAGAAGTCCCGGGTGAGCATGTCTTCGCTGGTGGCCTGGCCGATCTCGCCGCCGCTCGACTCGGGCACCGTGCCCGCGAGGAACGGCATCGACCGGCCCCCGCTGGCGACCCGGCCCGTAGACTCGTCGATGGGCGCGCTCTGCGCCCCAGGGATCGGGGGGAAGGGTCGGTTGGCGGACTTTGGCACAGCCTCCTTCATGTAGGACATCCAGATCGGCAGCGCCACCTTGCCGCCCGTAGACGACACGCCGAGGCTCTTGGGCTTGTCGTAGCCCACCCACACCGCGGTCATCACGTCGGGGTTGTAGCCGACGAACCAGGCGTCCATGAAGTCGTTCGTGGTGCCGGTCTTGCCCGCGACGTGCAGGCCGAGCTTGTTCGTCTCCGCCGCCGTGCCCGCGCTGGTGACCTCTTGCAGGAGCCAGGTCACGATGCCCGCCACGGTGGGGTCGAGCACACGCTCCCGCGCGGAGCCCTCGTGCTTCTCAAGCACCTTGCCGTCCCGATCTTCGACCCGCTCGATGAAGTAGGGCTCGACCTTGTCGCCGTAGGTGGCGAAGGCCGAGTACGCCCGAGACAGCTCCAAGACCGTGAGCGAGCCCGAGCCCAAGGCGATGGACTGGTCCTCTTGCAGAGGGGAGGTGACGCCCAGCTTCTTGGCCATGTTGATCACCGGATCGACGCCGATGTCGCCGATCACCCGCACGGTGACGGTGTTCTTGGACAAGGCCAAGGCCCGGCGCAGGGTGATGTTGCCCAGATAATCTTCGCTGTAGTTGCCCGGCTTCCACAGCTTGTCGTCGAGGGTGTTGATCGACAGCGGCGCGTCGAGCACGATGGAGCCCGCGGTGTAGCGCCGGCTCTCGATCGCCGCGGCGTAGACGATGGGCTTAAACGTTGAGCCCACCTGACGCTGGGCCTGAATCGCGCGGTTGTACTCGCTCTTCTCGATGTCTACGCCGCCGACCATCGCCCGGATCTCGCCGGTGTTGAGGTCAAACGACAGAAGCGCGCCCTCAAGCTCTGGGGCTTGGTACAGCCGGGCGGCGGCCAGCGCGGCGTCTGCGGCGGGCGGGTAACCCTCGAAGGGCTTGGCGTCGGCGGCCTTGAGCGACTCGACGGTGACCATCACCACGTCGCCCCGGCTGAGGATGCGGGTGAGGTTGTCTTGGGTGCGGCTGCGCCAGGAGCGCTCGGGGTTGGGCTCGTAGCCCCAGGTCGTCCACGAGAGCGGGATGAGCGCCTCGTGCGCGCCGATGCCGATCTTGGCGTGTTTGGCCTCGACCTCCAACACCACCGCCTCAAACCGATCGCCCACCCGCAGCGACGAGCGCTCTGGGAGCGGCCCGCGCCGGGCGTTGTCGGCGAGGTGCTGGTCTAAGTCGCGCATCGCCACTTCTTGCTGCTTGAGCCGGGCCTTGATCGCCGCGTCGTCGAGCAGCTTCTCGACGGGCCCACGCCAGCCGACCTGCTCGTCCATGTACTGCACACCTTTGGTGACCGACTCCTGGGCGAGCTGCTGGAGCTTGAGGTCGCAGGTGGTGTGGACGATGAGGCCCTCGTTGTAAACGCGCTCCTCGCCATACGTCTCGACGAGGTGGCGGCGGACCTCTTCAGTGAAGGTCGGCGCGAGCACCCGGGTGGGGTTCTCGGTCTTGACGATCTTGACCTGCTCATCAAGGGCGGCCTGGTGGGTGGCCTCGTCGATGAAGCCCTTGTCGAGCATCTGGCCGAGCACGTACTCTTGCCGGGCGCGGGCCTTGTCCCAGGCCTTGTGCGGCGAGTAGTCCGAGGGCCGCTGGGGCAAGCCCGCCAGGAGCGCCGACTCGGCGATGGTGAGCTCCTCGACGTGTTTGTCGAAGTAGATCCGCGCCGCCGCCTCGACCCCATACGCCCGGGAGCCGAGGTAGATCTGGTTGAGGTACAGCCAGAGGATGCGGTCTTTGTCGAAGGTCTCTTCGATGCGGCCCGCGAGGATCATCTCGCGCACCTTACGCGCGAGCTTCTTCTCGTTGCTCAGCAAGAAGTTACGCGCGACCTGCTGCGTGATCGTCGAGGCGCCTTGGGCCATCTCCCCTTCGGAGAGATTTCGCAGCATGGCCCGGACGATGCCCATCGGGTCTACGCCCCGGTGGTTGTAGAAGTTCGCGTCCTCCGAGGCTAAGAACGCGTCCTTGAGGTGTTGCGGGAACGCCTCAAAGGGGACGACATATCTTCGTTCGTTGTAGATCTCGCCGAGCACCTCCCCGTTGCGGTCGTACACCAAGGTGACCGTCGGGGGACGGTAATCTTGGAGCGACTCCAACGACGCGAGGTCTTGGGAGAAGAACCAGTACACCCCAGCCACCGCCGCCGCGCCCAAGAGCGAGAGCAGCAAGAAGGCCCAGGCGAGCCAGCGGAGCTTGGAGCGACGCGCCGGGGGCCCTTGGGGCGGCGGCGGAGGGGGCTGGCCGTGCATGGCGTGGCCCTCGTTGAAGGGGCGTGAGGCCCACTGGGGAGCGGGCGCGCGGGAGGGAGGCGCAGACGCCCCTGGCGGCGGCGTCGTGGCCCCAGGCGGGGTGTGCGTCCGAGGGGGCTGCTGCGCGTATTGAGGCTGCTGCGGGTACTGCTGCGCCGGGTACTGCGGCTGCTGGGGATATTGCTGCTGAGGCGGGTATTGCTGCTGAGGCGGGTACTGCGGCGCGAACTGCGGCGGCGCGGCGGCCCGGGGCGGCTGGGGCTGCACCGGCGGCGGCAGGGGCGCGGGGGCCGAGCGTGTCTGCCAGCTCGCCTCACCATAGGCGTCTTCGTCTTCGCCGCCGTCCATCACCGTCGGCGCCTCCTCGTCCATGTCTTCGCGCTCGACCACGGTGCGGCGCTCTTCAGCGTCGGGGAAGGAGTTGTCTTCTGCCGGGTACGAGGAGTTGACCTGGGGGAAGCTGAACTCTTCAGGCCGGGTGAAGGGCGGCGGCGGCGCCAGCGACGGCGGCGCCACGGGCGGAGCGACGATTCGGCGCGCCTCACCCAAAAATCCGCCCCCTTCGTTGCGGATCTTGGTGATCGCCTGGGGCGAGTACGTCAGCGCCAACAGCCGACCACAAGAGCATTGCAGCTCGCTGCCCGGGGGCGGGTACGGGTTCTCCAAGCGGTGTGGACGCTTGCAGTTCGGGCAGGTGATCTTCAGCGCCATCGGGCCTGCTGCGCCTGGAGCGGCGAATAACCGCGGGTGAGTTGCCGCTTCAAGGCGGTCTGGGCGGGTATAGCCTAGGTCGCCACACTACGTCAAGACTGGGTCGTTCACGTTGACAGTCCTGACCACTGCAAGACTTGTGAGTAAACTGCGTAATGGGTACTGCGGCGAGTCGCCGCCTGGAGCGATTCATGAGTCGGTTCTCTCGGTCTGGTCTCGCGCGTGGGGTCGCTGTCTTGAGCCTCGCGGGCCCCTCTTCCCTCTTGCTGTACCACCTCGCCTCCGGTGTGGCGGCGGGGGGCGCCGGTGAGGGCCTCGTCCCGCCCACCCTTCGAGAGACCCTCGGCGCCGCCGTCGGCTCCCAGCCCTACAGCCTGACGCGGCTGTTCTTGCTCAAGCGCGCCATGGATCGTGTGGACGAGAGCTATGTCGATCCTTCTCGCGTGTCTTGGGACGACATGTACGACGCGGCGCTCAATCAGGTTGAGCGTCGAGTGCCCGAGGCGCTCTTCCGCCGTGAGCCCAAAGGCAGCGTTCTTCACGTCACCATCGGCAGCTTCGTCACCTCCGTCGGCGTCGGCGAGATCAAGACCAAGGGCCAGTTTATGCAAGAGACGGCCCGGGTCGCCGCGCTCTTGCAGACCCACCTCTCCGACGAGGTGCCCTTCCCCGAGGTGGAGTACGCGCTGATCAACGGCGCGCTCTCTACGCTGGACCCCCACTCCATCCTGCTGGAGCCTGAAGACAGCCGGGAGATGGAGGTCGAGAACTCCGGCGAGTTCGGCGGCTTGGGCATCACCATCGTCATGCGTGAGGGGCGGCTCACCGTCGAGTACCCCCTTGAGGAGACCCCGGCTTGGAAGGCCGGGGTTCAGCCCGACGACCGCATCGTGCGCATCAACGGCGAGTCCACGCTCAACATGGACATCAACGAGGCCGTGAGCCGCCTGCGCGGGAAGGTGGGCGATCCGGTCACGGTCACCATCGAGCGCGACGGCTGGAAAGAGCCCAAAGACTTCGTGATCATCCGCGACAAGATCAAGATGAACCCCGTCATCGGCGAGCTGCTCGCCGGGGGTGTGGGGTATGTGCGCATCAACAACTTCCACGCCGTCGTCTCGGCGGACCTCGCGACGCTCCTCGATCAGCTCCGGGTGAAGAACAACAACCAAGAGCTGCGGGGCCTCGTGCTCGACCTGCGGGGCAACCCCGGCGGGTACCTGCACCAGGCGATCGAGGTCTCGGACATGTTCTTGTCCTCGGGCACGATCGTCTCCACGGTGGAGCGTTTTAACCGCCGGGTCGACTCCAAGTCCGCCACCTCGGCGGGCACTGAGGCCAACTACCCGATGGTGGTGCTGGTCAACACGAACAGCGCCTCGGCCTCGGAGATCGTCGCCGGGGCCCTGCGCAACAACGGCCGCGCCGCCGTGGTCGGTGAGCGCACCTTCGGCAAGGGCTCGGTCCAGAACCTCTACCCCAACAACGAGGACGACTCCCAGCTCAAGCTCACCGTCGCCCGCTACCTCACCCCCGGCGACCAGAGCATCCAGAGCGTCGGTGTGCCCCCGGACGTGCTCTTGGAGCAGTCCATCGTCGAGACCCACACCGACAAAGAGACCAACAAGACCGACCCCGTCGTCACGCTGTTCTGGCGGGAGCGCCTCACCCGCGAGGCCGATCTTGACCACCACCTCGGCGACGCGCTGCCCCCCGCCGACGCGCCGGTCTACGCCGTGCGCACGCTGAACCACCTCGACGTCGAAGAGAACACCCGCCGCGACCGCCGGGATCTCTCCAAAGACAACGAGGTGCAGCTCTGCCGCGAGCTCATCCTCGCCGCCCCGCCCAAGGCCAACCGCGCCGAGCTCCTCGCCGCCGCGGGCAAGGTGGTCACCACCACCCAGCGCGCCCAGAGCGACGAGATCAAGGCGGCCTTCCAGAGCTTCGGCATCGACTGGACGGCGGGGATCAGCCCGCCCAGCCCCAGCTCACCGTGAGCCTCGACCTGGGGCCCGACGCGGTGCTGCTCGCCGGGGAGGCGCAGGAGGAGCTCATCTATGTGAAGGTCACCAACAACGGGCCCGCGCCGGTGTTTCAGGTGATGGCCATCGCCGACTCGACGGCCTCGTGGCTCGACGGCGGCGAGTTCTTCTTTGGGCGCATCGACCCCGGCCAGACCAAGGTGTGGCCCAAGCGGGTGCAGCTCCCCGAGGGATACCGCGACTCCGTGGAGCAGGTCACCTTCAAGCTCCAAGACGGCCAGCGCCGGGTGCTTGGCGAAGAGGACGAGCTCGTGCGCACCGTGGGCCAGCTCTTGCCCCGGCTGAGCTACGCCTGGAGCGCGACGGACGCCCCGGCGGTGAAGGGCACCAAAGGCGACGGCGACGGCGTCATCGAGCCCGGCGAGACGATCGCCCTGCGCATCGACGTCACCAACAACGGCCCCGGCCCCACGGATGAGGCCTTCGCCCGGGTAAAAAACCGCGCGGGCACGGCGATTGACCTCAAGGTGGGCCTCGCTGAGCTGGGCGTGATCCCGCCCGGCGAAAAACGCACCGCGGAGCTGCTCTTTGAGGTGAAGGGCGCGGCGCCGATGCTCGAGCTTGAGCTCACCGTCGGCGACCAAGACCGCTACGACCACGCCGCGGTGTGGCTGGGCGGCTTCTACGACTACGCCACCCAGACCATCGACCTCAAGCTCCCCATCTCCCAGCCCCTTCGGGCGACGACCTTGGCGCCGCCGACGCTCTCGGTGACCAACAGCCCGCCGCTCTATGTGGGCGACGCCGAGGTGGTGCTCTCGGGCCTCGCTGAAGACGACGTGGGCCTGCGCGACGTGATCATCTACCAAGCCTGGGAAGACGGCGAAGAGAAGCTGTTTTACCAAGGCGGCGGCACGAGCCTGCGCAGCCTGCCGTGGACGGTGGACGCCACGCTCAAGGAGGGCCGCAACCTCTTCGTCGTGTTGACCCGGGACGACATGGGCCTCACCGACATCCGCTCGGTGAGCGTGTGGTACGACCCCGACGCCGCCCAGGGCGCCTCGCCCCAGGCCTCGCTCACCCAGCCTTTGGGCGGCTGGCCGGCCACGAGCGCGCTGCGCTGAAGATCTTCGGCCAAACGTCAAGGGCTGAGCCCTCCCCAAGCCGCAATCTCCCCCCCGATCGCCTCGTGCGGTCGGGGGGTTTTTTGTTCCTTGGGATCAACCCGCAATCATTGCGCACACTATGGCCAATCTATGAACAAACCAATCACAAACTCATCACCCCCTCAATCAACCTTCAGCCCCCAAGACCGGGAGCCCCCATGAACTCAAGCCAGAGCGCGCTGCTCAACGAGCTCTTCTTCATCAACCCCGACATCTTGGCGGCCTCCTTGGTCAAGACCGACGGCACGGTGCTCTCTCACCGCGGGCAAGAGGACGCCGGGCTCGCGGCCTTGGGCTCGATGCTCGCCGTCGTCGCCGGGCGCGCGGTCACCGAGCTTGGCCGGGGGATGTTGACCTCGGTGGTGGTCGAGGGCGACGAGGGCTTCGTGGTGGTCGAGCCGGTGAACGATGACTCCGTCGTGGCCGTGGTCGCCCACCGCGGCGCGGCGCCGGGCCTGGTGATCTCCGACGTGCGGGCCTCGATCAAGGCCCACAACGCCTCGGTGCGGTCGTGATCGCCCCCGCGGTTTTTGCGGCCCTCGCCGTGGCCGCCGTCGCCGTCGCCGGGTGGTGCTGGAGCCGGGCGAGCCGGGCCGAGGCCCAGCAGGGCGCGCTCGCCGCCCAGCTCAACGCCCAGGCCGAGGCCCACGCCCAAGCCCAATCCAAGGCCGAGGCCACGCGCCGTCAAGAGTCCGAGGCCCTGCTCCTTGAGCTGCAGCGCGCCCGAGACAACCTCTCCGCGCTCAACCTGCGGCACCAAGACGCTGAGGCCCGGCTGCTCACCCTGAACAACCAAGCCCAACGGGTCGGCGCGATCACCGTGGCTTTGGCCCGGGCCGAGGCCGAGCTCACGACGCTCACCACCCGCGCCCAAGACGCTGAGGCCACGGTCATCGAGCAGGCCCAGGCCCTCCAGACCACCCAGGGTCGTCTGGACCACGCCGAGCGTGAGCTCTCCCGCCTGCGCCTCGACCGTGAAGGCGGCGCCTCTCGCGCCATCTTTGTGCGGATGCAAGAGCTCGACCAGCGCGCTGAAGAGCTGCAGCGCCGCCTCGACGTCTGGGCCCGCCGCGCCCAAGACGCCGAGGCGGAGCTGGCCCGCCGAGAGTCCGAGACCCACGATGCGAGCGTCTTGGCCGAGCGGGACGAGCTGCGGGCGAGGGTCGGCGCCTTGGAGGACAGCCAACGCCGCGTCACCACCACCCGCGCCGCCTTACGCGCTGTGGGCCTGCCGCTCACCCCGCGGGACGACCAGCTCTTCTCCGCCGAGCGCCGTGAGGGCACAGAGTCCGCCCTTCGTGAGGTGTATACAAACGCCCAGGCCGCCGCCGCGGTGATCTGTGACCGCCGGGGGGTGAGCTGGGCGCGCTTCGGCAACGCCTTGATCGTCGAGCGCCTCGTCGCCACCGCCGCCCAGGCCGCGCGTCACCCCGCCACCGAGGCCTTGGGTCGCCCGGTGCAGCTCGTGAGTGAGCTGTTCGGCGTCTATGGCCGCCACCTCATCCACCTGCCGGGCCCTGAGCTGTGGCTGGGGGTCACGTCGAGCCGGGAGTGCCCGGCCTTGGGCCTGCGCCTCGCCCGCCTGCAGCTCATCGGCGTGCCGACGCTCACCACCCCGCCGCCCGACGACACGCCAGAGCTGGCGCTCGACCCCGACCGCTCCGACCGCCTCGGCGCCTGGGCCGCCCGGCGTGGCGCCTTGGCCGCGGCGATCTTCGGCGAGGGTGACCCGGCGAGCACCGACTCCCCCTTCGCCGGGGCCTGCGCGCCCCTCGTGCCCGAGGTGCTCACCGCGTTCAGGCGGGTGCAGCGCGACGGGTTCGCCGCCGGGTTCACCCTGCTCTGGCGCGGTGAGGACGATCTCTGCCTCGCCGCCCGGGTCATGGAGGACGGGCAGACCGTCACCTTCGCCCGCTTCTCCGCGCCCCCTTCGCCCCGCGCCTTGGACGACCTGAGCGCCACGGTGCGCTGGCTGACGCCGCCGATGGCCGCGGCGTCCTGATCCCTTCCTTCGCCCCCCTGAGCCTGGAGCTTCAAGATGAACCCCAACCCACAACCCGCGAGCGACTACGCCAGCCGGGCCCGCGAAGAGACGCTCCGCCGGGACCAGCTCAACCAGTCCCTCAAGCTGCTCCGCCGCGTGCGTGAGGCGGCCCTCGCTGGGGACCCGATCCCAACCATCGAGGAGCTCATGGCCATGACCGGCCTGCTCCCCACCGCCACCGACGACCCGCTCACCGCCGTCGAGAGCTTGATCGAGGCCGCCACCGCCGAGCGTGAGGCCTCAAACCGCCGCATCAAGCTGGCGAAGGCCCTGAGCGACGCCTCCCGTGGGCGCCCCGCCGCCACGAGCGCCCCAGCCGCCGCGGCCCCTTCGCCCTCTTCGCCCCAGCCCGTCGCCCGGTCCAACGTCGAGGGCAGCCCCCTGGTGGATGAGGCCGATCGCCTGGCCAAGATCTCCGCCCGAGACCTCGACAGCCTGCCCTACGGCGCGATCTTGCTCGACGAGAGCGGCCGCATCCTCTCGTACAACGACACCGAGTCCCGCATGGCCCGGCTGCCCATCGAGGCCGTGCTGGGCCGCAACTTCTTCACCGAGGTCGCGCCCTGCACCCGGGTGAAGGAGTTTGAGGGGCGTTTTCGTGCCCTGGCGAGCGGCCAAGGCCTGCCCGTGGTGAGCTTTGACTTCATCTTCCCCTTCCCCTTCGGCGCCCAGCGCGTCGCCGTGCTGCTCACCCGCGGCGCGAACCCCGGCACCGTCATCATGGCGCTCCTCCGGCGTTGAGCCGCGGGCCTGAAACCGAGCCTAGCCCCTGTCAGCCCCCTCCGCGGCCGATCCGCCCCACGGTCGGCGCGGCGGGGGTTTAGAATCTGGCACAGTTCTTGCGAAAAGCGGCCCTCTTCAGAGGTGCGGCATGAACAGCGTGCAGAGTCCCGACCTTCGTGAGCGGTATGTGATCGAGGGTGAGGGCCGGTTTGAGGACGAGGAGCTGCTGGCGCTGGTCATCGGCACGGGCTCGTCCCGGCGCACGGCGCGGCAGGTCGCGGCGCTGTTGTTGTGCTCGCTGGGCGGCGTCGACGCCGTGCTTCGGGCCCCGGTGGAGGCCCTGCTCAGCGTGCCCGGCATCGGGATCGCCCAGGCCACACGCCTTCACGCCGCCTTACGCCTCGCCGAGCGTTGCCGCCCGCCGCGTCGGCCGATCGTGCGCGGCGTGAACGACGTCGTGGCGCTGTTCACGCCGATCTTCATGCCCCTCAACCACGAGGAGCTGCACGGCCTCTACCTCAACGGCCACGGGCGGGTGCTCGCCATACGCCGCTTGGCGATGGGCGACGGGAGCAACGTGCTCATGGATCCCAAGTGGGTGCTGCGCCCGGCGGTGCAGCTCGGCGCGAGCGCGGTGATCCTCGCCCACAACCACCCCTGCGGCGACCCGAGCCCCTCCATGAGAGACTACGAGTGCACGATGCGTGTGCACGCGGCCGCGGAGATGCTCGGCACCCAGCTCTTTGACCACGTCGTCTTCGCCCCGCCGGAGCACAGCTCCTTCCGGGCCCTGGGCATGCTCCCGATGATTAGGCGGGAGCTCGCCGGGGGTTACGCGCTCTCGCCGTCGGAGGGCGCGCTCTACGAGGCCGACGATCAGCGACCGTAGAGGTTCAGCACCGTGCCCCAGGCCGTGAGGCTGCCATCGTTGATCCAGCCGGTGCCGTTCGGGTCGTCCAGGGGGCAGCCGTTGTTGTTGCCTGAGGACCAGGTGGGGCCCGTGGCGTTGCCCGCGTTGACGAAGGCCGCGTCGCAGATGCCGTTCACGCCGCCGTCCTCGTCGATGGGGTGCATGTAGAGGTCGGTCTCGCAGAGGTCGCTGCTGGCGAAGTCGCCATCGGTCATCGGCCAGGAGTAACCATCGTGGAGCCGCAGTTGTAGCGCGGGATGCTGAGCTGCCAGTCGTAGAAGCTCTGGCTGCCGGAGTCTACGCCCTCATAGACCGCGTGCATCGTGCTGTCGGTGAACATCAGGTCGGTAAACGGCATCACGAACCAGGCGTTGCCCTTGTAGTTGGAGGTGAGAGACGCCGAGCCGATGGTCGTCGTCGCCAAGAACACCGTGTCGCTCCAGCCCGAGCCGCCGTTGGTGGCGAGTAAGGTCCAGCCGCCGCCGTACGCGTCCATCTCACACCACACGGTCTCTGGGGAGTCGCCGGTGAGGTAACCGTCGTAATCGACGCTGTATTGGCCGTCGCCGGTGGAGTAGCCCTTGTTCAAGATGTCGAGGCACGACGTGCCCAAGGCGCAGGCGCCGGAGTTCTCGGGCTTTACAGAGACGTCGGCGTCGTCACAGTCGTCGCCGCCGCAGGTGATGTCGGCGTAGGTGTCGCCGTCGAGGTCGTTGTCGACGTCTCCATCACAGTCGTAGTCGTTGCCGTCGCAGCCTTCAGCGGCGCCGGGGTTGTAGTCGCTGTCCCGATCATCACAGTCGCCGCTCGCGCCGACATACGCCGCCGTCGGCGCCGAGCAGGCGCTCACCGCCGTGGCGTCGTCGCCATAGCCGTCGTTGTCGCGGTCAAGGGTCCACTCGCTCGTCACGCCCTCATCGGTGTCGCCGTCACAGTCGTTGTCTACCTCGTCACAGACCTCCACCGCGCCGGTCCAGGCCAAGGGCTCTTTGTCGTCACAGTCGCCGCTGGCGGTGATGTAGCCGTCGGGGGCCTCACAGGCCTGGGTGGAGCGGCTGGGGTTGCCGTAGCCGTCCTCGTCGTTGTCGGCGTAGTAGGTCGTGGTGACGCCCTCGTCTACGGATCCATCACAGTTGTTGTCTACCTCGTCGCACACCTCTTCAGCGTCGGTCCAGGCCAAAGGCTCGCGATCGTCACAGTCGCCGTCGTTGTCCACCGTGCCCGCGGGCTGCTCACAGCTCGCCTTGGCCGTGGCGCCGTCGCCGTAGCCGTCGCTGTCGCGGTCGCTGTACCAGGTGGTCGCGTCGCTGGCGTTGTCGTCTACGACGCTGTCGCAGTCGTTGTCTAAGCCGTCGCAGACCTCGGACGCGCCGGGGTTCATCGCCGCCTCTAGGTCGTCACAGTCGCCGGAGACCGCGGCGTAGCCCTCGGGCGCGTCGCAGGACTCTTGGGAGAAGTCGGCGTCACCGTAGGCGTCGGCGTCTTGGTCTTGGTACCAGGTCTCGGCGTCGATGGCGCCGACGTCGGCCTCTCCGTCACAGTCGTTGTCAATGTCGTCGCAGATCTCCGTGGCCGCGGGGTTCACCGAGCGGGAGGTGTCGTCACACTCCTCGCAGGCCGCGAAGCCGTCGCCGTCGGCGTCGGTGAGGCCGCTGGATCCATCACAGTTGTAGTCCGTGGGGTCGAGGCAGTCGTCTTCAGGGGCGCCGGGGTAGATCGCCGCCTCGCCGTCGTCACAGTCTTCAGTCTGGGTGGTGTAGCCCTCGGGCGCCTCGCAGGCCAAAACGGTGTAGGCCGCCACGCCGAAGCCGTCACCGTCGGCGTCGGCGTAGTAGGTGGAGAGGTCCGTGGCGTCGGTGTCGATGACCTCGTCACAGTTGTTGTCTAGGCCGTCGCAGAGCTCTTCAGCGTCGGGGTTCACCGCGGCGTCGTTGTCGTCGCAGTCCTCGTCACCGGTGAAGCCGTCGCCGTCTTCGTCTACGGAGACGGGGGCGGTGTCGAGCACGGTGTCGATGGGATCTTTGTCTTCAGAGCGACAGCCGAGGGCGGCCAAGGCGAGCAGGACGGGGGAGAGGCGCATGAGGAGGCTCCTTCTTTGGAGGGCAGGGGGTGGCCTCAGCATAGCGGAGGACGCCGCCAAGATCACCCCTCGCCGCGACCTCCGGGGATCCTCAGCGCTTCTTCTCCGGCGGCTGCTGCGCCAAGATCACGAACTGAACCCGACGATTCGCCGCTTGACCGGCCTCGGTGGTGTTTGGCTGAATCGGCTTGCTCTCGCCGTACCCTTGGGCCACGAGGCGCTCGGGGTCTACGCCGCTGGCGATCAGCCAGGCGCGCACGGTCTCCACTCGCTCCTGGGAGAGCTTGAGGTTGTACTCCGCGTCGCCTTGGTCGTCGGTGTGGCCCTGAATCTCGACCCGGGTCAGCTCGGGGTGCTGGATGAGCAGCCCGGCGACCTGGCGCAGGATGGGCTCGGCGTCGGGGCGCAGCGTGGCCGCGTCGAGGTCAAACAGGATGGCCTGGGTGATGACCACCTCCTTGGCCTGAAGCTCGACGACCGGGGGTGTGAGGGTCAGCTCCACGACGGTGAGCGCGGTGCTCACGCCGTCGAGCTTGATCTGCCGCACCTCGGCGCCTTTGCCCGGGGCGGAGACGAGGAGCTGCCAGTCCCCCGCGCCCAGGACGAGCTGCTCGCGGCCCTCGGCGCCGAGCTGGCGGGTCTGGGGCGTCGGCCCCGTCAAGGTGACGACGGCGGGCACCGGCTGCCCGGCGGCGTCCTTCACGATGAGGCGCACCGTGCCCGGAAGCCAAGGTAAGGTGAGCGTCTCGGCCTGGGGGCCCTCGGAGAGCGTCGCGCGTTCAATCGGCAGGGGGCTGTAGCCCTCGGCGGTCAACGACGTGGTGAGCGCGGCGTCGGGCGCCCGGGGGGGCACACGCAGGCGCCCCTGGGCGTCCGTCGTCAGCGTCACGCCGTCTACGCTGAGGCTCGCCCCCACCACGGGCTCCCCCTGATCATTCAGCACAGTCAAGTCCAGCTCGGCCAAGGCATCCGGGCAGCCATCGGCGTCGTTGTAGCCGTTCTTGACCTCGGCCTTACGCACGCAGGCGTCGAGGTCGTCTACGACGCCGTCAAGATCGCGGTCGGAGGCCGGGTCTACCACCCGGGCGTAGCCGACGCCGCCGAACAGACGCCACTGGGGCGCGCCGACGGCCTCGCCGAGCCCAACCCCGGCGCCGGCTGTCCAGGTGAGGCCCGTGCCGAGCAGGCCCCGGGCGCTGAGCAGGGCCTCGCCTGGGCGCACGACCCCCTCACCCAAGGCCCGCTGGAGGTTGGCCTCGGCGGCGACCCCCACGCTTTGGCTCACGGCGAAGGAGGCGCCGCCCGCCAAGAGCAAGGCCGCGCCGCCGATGGCCTCGGCGGACTGTGTGGCCTCAGCGGCGGGGTGCCGTTGGGCGCCGACGTTGAGATCCACGCTCAAGCGCTCGGCCCGATAGCCCGCGGCGACAAGCGCGCTCAGGCCCAAGCCCGGCGCGCCAGCGTACTGTGTGGAGTCGCCCGTGGGCAGGTCGAGCCCGGGCACCACACCCAAGGCCAAGCCCGTCGTCTCGGGGATCACAAGCCCGATGGGCGCGGCGAGGCGGACGTCCCCAAGCCCCGCGCCTTGTTGGCCTGAGGCGCCCTCGCTGCGCAAGAAGAGCGGCCCCATGACCGCCACCGACAGCCTGGGCGTGAGCGCCGCCCCCGCGCTCAGGTTCAGCGCCAGGACGTCGTCCAGAAGCGGCGTCTCGACCACCCCCTCCCAGTCCTCGTAGACCAAGAGGGCGTTGCCGCGGCTCATGTCCATCGTCCCCGAGACCGAGAACGAGCCGGGGAGCTGCGACGTCACCCGCCAGGTCTCGACGAGGCTCAAGGGCGCGCCGAGGGTGGGCAGGGGCGTGAAGTGGTGGGCGTCGACGCCCTCGGCCTGGGCCTGGGCGAGGAGAAGCAGAAACAGGGTCATCACGGCTCCGGCTCAGCGAGAGGTGGGAGAGCGGCGGCGGCGCGCGGCGAAGGCGAGCAGGCCCGCGGCCAAGGCGAGGCCCGCGCCGGGGGAGGTCGCGCCGGAGGCGGTGGCGCAGGACACGCCGCCGCCCTTCACCGTGCTGCGGGGCAGGTCATCATCGGCGCTGTTCAGAGGGTCTGAGCCACGATCCACCTCTTCGCCGTCGTTGACGCCGCCGTCGTCGCTATCAGCGCTCACGGGATCTGTGCCGTGCTCATTGACCTCCTCGCCGTCGCTGAGGCCATCCGCGTCGCTGTCACCGTCGAGGGGATCGGTGCTGAGCGTGAGCACCTCCTCGCCGTCGCTGAGCCCGTCACCGTCTGTGTCTGGGTTCTGGGGGTCGGTGCCAAGCGGCAGCTCATCGGTGTCGTTGAGCCCGTCGCCGTCCGCGTCGAGGATCTCAACCTCACCGTCACAGTCGTTGTCCAAGCCGTCGGCGAGCTCCTCCGCGCCCAGGTAGACCGTGTCGTCGGTGTCGTCGCAGTCGGTGCCGCCGTAGCCGTCGTGGTCTTGGCCGTCGCCGTCGGCGTCGTAGTCTGAAGCCTCGTCACAGTCTTGGTCCACGCCGTCGTACCAGATCTCCGTGGCCCCGGCGTAAATGTCCGCGTCCGTGTCGTCGCAGTCCTCGCCGCCCGCGTTCGCCGAGATCTGCCCGTCGCCGTCGGCATCCGCGATGTCGCCGCCGTCACAGTCTTGATCAATGCCGTCGTAGAGGATCTCCGTCGCGTCGGGGTTGATCGCGGCGTCGGCGTCGTCACAGTCGCTGTTGTCGTCGGTGGGGTAGCCCGTGGAGTCATCGCAGAGGGCCTGGCCGGGGTCCGTCTCGTCGCCGAAGCCGTCACCATCGGCGTCCTTGTAGAAGCTCGTCTTGCTGCTGGCGCTCACCGAGCTGTCCGCGTCATCGGCGAGGCCGTCGCAGTCCTCGTCGGTGTCGCTGGCGTCACACACCTCCGTGGCGCCGGGGTTGATGGCGCTCACGCTGTCGTCACAGTCGGTCTTGGTGGTGACCTTGTAGGTGCTCGTCGTGTCACAATACGCCGCGCCGGTGTCCGACTTGTCGCCGTAGCCGTCAGAGTCCGCGTCTTTGTAGTACGTCGTCTTGCCGCTAACGACACGGAGCTGTCGGCGTCGTCGGAGGCCGTCGCAGTCCTCGTCGGTGTCGCTGGCGTCGCAGACCTCCGTCGCGCCGGGGTTGATCGCGCTCACGGCGTCGTTACAGTCGGTCTTGGTGGTGACCTTGTAGGTGCTCGTCGTGTCACAATACGCCGCGCCCGCGTCAGACTTGTCGCCGTAACCGTCCGAGTCCGCGTCTTTGTAGTACGTCGTCTTCGTGGCGCTCGACACCGAGCTGTCGTTGTCATCGGCGAGGCCGTCGCAGTCCTCGTCGGTGTTGCTGGCGTCGCAGATCTCCGTCGCGGCGGGGTTGATGGCGCTGGCGTCGTTCGGTCGGTCTAGCCGTCGCAGTCCTCGTCGGTGTTGCTTCCGTCACACACCTCCGTCGCGCCGGGGTTGATCGCCGAGCTGGAGTCGTTGCAGTCGGTCTTGGAGGTGACCTTGTAGGTGCTGCTCACGTCACACAGGGCCGAGCCCGTGTCCGACTTGTCGCCGTAGCCGTCGCCATCGGCGTCTTTGTAGTACGTCGTCTTTGTGGCGCTCGACGCCGAGCTGTCGTTGTCATCGGCGAGGCCGTCGCAGTCCTCATCGGTGTTGCTGGCGTCACACACCTCCGTGGCGCCGGGGTTGATGGCGCTCACGCTGTCGTTGCAGTCGGTCTTGGTGGTGACCTTGTAGGTGCTCGTGGCGTCACAGTACGCCGCGCCGGTGTCGGACTTGTCGCCGTAACCGTCCGAGTCGGCGTCTTTGTAGTAGGTCGTCTTCGTGGCGCTCGACGCCGACGTGTCGTTGTTGTCGGCGAGGCTGTCGCAGTCCTCGTCTGTGTTGCTGGCGTCACACACCTCCGTCGCGGCGGGGTTGATCGCCGAGCTGGAGTCGTTGCAGTCGGTCTTGTTCGTGACCTTGTAGGTGCTCGACGTGTCACACAAGGCCGAGCCGGTGTCGGACTTGTCGCCGTAACCGTCGCTGTCCACGTCTTTGTAGTACGTCGTCTTGCCGCTGCTCGACGCCGAGCTGTCGTTGTCATCGGCGAGGCCGTCGCAGTCCTCGTCGGTGTTGCTGGCGTCACACACCTCCGTGGCGGCGGGGCTGATCGGCGCTGGAGCTGTCGTTGCAGTCGGTCTTGTTCGTCACCTTGTAGGTGCTCGTGGCGTCACAGTAGGCCGCGCCGGTGTCGGACTTGTCGCCGTAGCCGTCGCCATCAGCGTCTTTGGTAGTACGTCGTCTTCGTGGCGCTCGACGCCGAGCTGTCGTTGTTGTCGGCGAGGCTGTCGCAGTCCTCATCCGTGTTGCTGGCGGTCGCAGATCTCCGTGGCGCCGGGGCTGATCGACGAGCTGGAGTCGTTGCAGTCGGTGTTGGTGGTGACCTTGTAGGTGCTGTTCACGTCACAGCGCAGCGAGCCAGCGTCAGATTTGTCACCGTAACCGTCCGAGTCAGCGTCCTTGTAGTAGCGCGTCTTGCCGGTGCTCGACGCCGAGCTGTCGCCGTCATCGGTGAGGCCGTCACAGTCCTCGTCGGTGTTGCTGGCGTCACACACCTCCGTCGCGCTCGTGTTAATCGCGGCGTTGGTGTCGTCACAGTCCGTCGGCGCGCACTCACCGTCGCCGTCGGCGTCTTGGCAGCCGTAATACACATAGACGGTCTTGCTGCCGAAGTCGCCGATGACGACGTCATCGAAGCCGTCCTTGTTGACGTCGGCGCCGCTGCGGAGCCCGCCCATGGTGAAGCCGAAGGTGCCGCCGCCCCCGGAGATCGTCTGGCTCGCGGTGGTGCTCACGCCGCTGGAGCTACCGTGGTACAGCGAGACGCGCCCGTAGCCGCCGATGAGCATGTCGTCGTAGCCGTCACCGTTCACGTCGCCCGCGCCGACGATCGCGGCGCCCGAGTAGAGGCCCGAGCTGCCGCCGTCGATGGTGACGGTGCCCGTGGTGCGTGTGCCCGAGCTGGAGCCGTAGTACACCACCACGCGGCCTTTGGCGGAGCTGTACTGTGTGTCGGCGGCGGCCACCTCGTCGTAGCCGTCGCCGTTGAGGTCACCGACGCCCGCGACGGTCTCACCCAGATAGCTCGCCCCCGAAGCCGAGAGCGTGGTGCTGCTCCCCGTGAAGCTGCTGTTCCCGAGCACCACATAGGCGCGGTTGGCGCCGGAGTCGCCATAGATGTAGTCCGCGTAGCCGTCGTTGTTCACGTCGCCAGCGCCGCTCGCGGTGAAGCCGCTGGTGCCGAGGTGGGTCTTCACCCCGGTGGTGTTGAGCCCCGAGGACGAGCCCTTGTAGACGATGACGTCGTCTTCGCTCGCCACCACCAGGTCATCGTAGCTGTCGTTGTTGATGTCGCCCGCCCAGGCCACGTTGCGCCCGGCGCCGTAGCTGCCGCTGTAGATCGTGGTGTTTGGGGAGGCGGGCAGGCCCGAGCTGGAGCCGTGATAGACGAAGATGATCTCGTTGTAGAACTCGCTGATCACCGCGTCGTCGTAGCCGTCGTTGTTCACGTCGCCGCGGTTGTCGAGCGCCTCGCCGAACTTACCGTAATAGCCCGTGCTGAGGTACGAGCGTGAGGCCGTGGTGGAGATGCCGCTGCTGGACCCGTGGTAGGAGTGGGCCGTGCCATAAAACGCTACGCCGAACCGCGCGCCGACGAGGAGATCGACGTAGCCGTCTTTGTTCACGTCGCCGCCCATAGTGACGCCGAGGCCAAAGTCGGTGTCGGTGCTGCGGGAGATCGACGTGGTGGCCGTGGAGAGAATGGGATCGACGTGTACGGGCCAGCGGGCGTCTGTGTCGTCTACCCAGATCTGCACACGGTCACCGGCCACGGTCATCCAGCTCTCTAGGGGCACACCCGTGTCATCCCAGGCCCGCAGGCTGTCGTAGCGGAGGCGCTGGCCGCCGACGGTCGAGAGCCAGACCGTGTCGCCGTCGAGGCCAAGCTCCGCGCCCTGCACCTCCACCTCGATCAACAGCGGCCCCGCCCCCGAGGGCGCCTCGTCGAAGGTCCAGCCTTGCTGCGTCGCCGCGCCCACCGCCCGCCAGCGCTCTACGCCGCCAGGCAACGACCGGGCCAGGGCGGGCGTGCAGCCCAAGACCGCCAGCCGCCCCGGCGCCTCCACCCAGCAGCCATCCGCCCCCGGCGCGGCGTCCCCGGCCTCGATCAAGCCCCCCTCGCGGCCCCAGCGCGCCGTGCGCAGGTGAAGCTCCTCATCGGGCAGGCTCAGCCAGAGGCCGTCGCGGGCGATCCGCGCGGCGGGCTGGAGCGCCGCCTCACCGCTCATGCCCGTGAGCGTGAGGCCGAGCCCGGTGTCGATGGAGTCTAGGCCCGAGGTGAAGCGCTGCGTGTCCTCGGCGCGGCAGCCGAGGAGCAGGGTGAGGAGCGGCAGAGCGCGCGACGTCATGGTCTCTCCGAGAGGCGGGACCGGTGAGTATACTCGATCTCTGAGGGCGCTTCGCGCTTCAAGACATTTCAGGGCGTTACAGCGGCATGACTGATCTTCAAAGGGACAAAAAAATCATAAATCCGATCGTCTCAAGGGGCCTCTTGCCCATCGAGACGAGCCGGAGGCCCCCACGAACCGAGGGGGTCGAGCCATGACCCAACGTTTAGCCCCGACGCCGACGCGCCCCCAAGAGCCCCGCCAACACCAGCGGGCTCAGCCACAAGGCGGCCTTGTCGCCGCCGTCGCGGCAGCCGCAGCCCTCGGCGATCTCTTCAGGGCCGAGCTGCTTGGGGATCACGGTCTGGGTGTTGGAGGTGTTCGCCGCGTCGTGGTGCAGGCTCGCCCACTGTATCTCTTGGTCGGCCTTGCCTTGGGTGCGCCAGGCGAAGAGCTGGCCCTCGCGGGTGGTCACCACGACCTCGACGTAACCGTCACCGTCGATGTCACCCACGGCGGGGGAGCCCAGAAGCCACTGGCCGGTGTTCTTGGGGAAGCCCGGGGCCTCGACGCCGTTGGCGTCCCAGGCGTGAACCAAGGAGCCCGCGGAGGCGTAGATCACCTCGGGGAGCCCGTCGCCGCTCACATCGGCGATGGCCGGGGCGACGAGGAACTGGAAGTCTTCGATCTGCCGGGGGAAACCGGGCAAAAACTCGCCCGTGGCGCCGCTCCAGGCGGCGATGACGTGCTGAAACTCCACCGCCGTGGTGAGCGCGAGGCCCACCAAGGCGTACGAGCCAGAGCCGCCGAGCACGAGGTCTTTGACGCCGTCACCGTCCAGATCGCCGATGGCGGGGTTGTTGGACAAGGCCACGAACGAGGGCTCGTCTGTGTTGGTCTGCTCGCCGTACTGATCGCTGAAATACGTCAGGGGCAGCACCTCTTCACCCTTGTGATCCTTCACGCCGGTCTGGCCGATCATGATCGGGTCGAGGATCTCCATGTCGCCGTCGCCGTCGAGGTCAAAGATCGCCGGGGTGGCGGGGTGGCCCTCGCCGATGATCGGCAGAAGCGCGGCCACGGCGACGAGGCCCGAGTCTTGGATGGGCCAGCCGGGGAGCAGCTCACCGGTCTTGGCGTCATAGGCGAAGGTCACGGAGTCGCGGCCACCGCGCACGGTCTCGTTGTTGCCCAAGAGCAGGTCTTGGTCGCCGTCATCGTCGAGATCACCCACGGTCACGGAGTTGATCGAGCGCGCGCCGCTGTTTCCGCAGTTCTCGGGGTGGCAGACCTCGATGGGGTACGGCGCGACGGCGGCGCCGGACTTGTCCATCACATACAGTCTCCCGTCAAAGGCGGCGACGATGATCTCCCGGGCGCCGTCGCCGTCGAGATCCACCAAGGTGGGCGCCCCGGCGACGCCGGTGTCCCAGAGGTTTGTGCGGCTCAGCTCGCTCTGGGCGCGACCCAAGATGCGCGTGGGGAAGCCCGCCCGGGGGGCGCCGGTCTCGTCCCAGGCGTAGATCGAGCCCGAGAGCCCGGCGACGACGATGTCCGCGCCGCCGTCCCCGTCGAGATCGGCCACGCCGGGGCTGGCGAGCACCCCCTCGGTGGGCGTCGGCAGCGCGCCCGTGGCGTAGGCCGGGGCGTCGGGGGCGACGAAGCGGGGATCAACGCCTGTGGCCACGGGGAAGCCGGGCAGGCTCTCCCCGGCGCCATTGAGCACAGACACCACGCCGGAGGAGGACACGGCGACGATCTCCAGAACACCGTCTCCGTCGAAGTCTACGAGCACGGGGCTGGGCTCGCCGGAGGCGCCGAGGGCCTTGGGGAAGCCGGGCAGGAGGCCGTCGTCGTGAATCACCCACACGCTGCGCCGGGCCTCGGCGACGAGGCCCGCGTCATCCACCACGGTCAGGCGCGCGGTGACCAAGGGGGCGTGAACCCGCTCCACCCGCGCCAACATCGTCTCGTCGATGTCGCCTTCAGGGGTGCCGACACGGTCCAGAGACGCGATGGGCAGCTCAACGGTGGTGGTGAGGGGCTCGGAGGCGTCGCCCGAGGCCAGGGGCGTCCACGACTGGGGGTCTAAGCCCCGGCCCCACTCCAAGGTCCAGGTGAAGCCGTCGGCCCGGGAGGCGTCGGCCTCTAACACAAAGCTCAGCTCGCCCCCGACGACGCCGTTGTTGAACTCAAACCACTCCGGCGACACAAACCGCGCCGTGGGCGGGATGCGGCCGTTGACGACCTCGACGACGGCCAGCTCGGTGTTCACCCGGCCGTGGCCGTAGTACGGATCCCAGCCCTCACCGCTGGGGTAGGTGCGGGCCTCGCTCAGCTCCTCGTCGGTGAGCCAGACGTCATCGACGTTGAGCATCACGAGCTGGCGGATCTCTTCAGGGGTGAGCGAGAGGCCCACGTCGAGCGCCGCGCTCTGCAACAGCCCCGCGACGCCGATGATCTTGGAGACCGCCCCGGTGGCGCAGCCTTCAGACGGCGCCACCACGTCCAGACGTGGACCGTAGTTGTTGCAGTTGAAGAAGTTCATGTAGGAATAAACGCCGCTCTCTTCGCTGCCGGTGTCGCTCCGGATGGAGTGAACAAACAGCACGTCGCCGAACACGCCGGGGTAGTTGCGGTGGTAGGCGTTCTCGTCTCCGGCGGCGGCGATGACAAACACGCCGCCTTGGCGGGCGTACTCAAGGGCCTGGGGGATCTCCGCCGGGCTTGAGAGCGCGCCGATGGCCATGCCCAGCACGTCGGCGCCCATGTCCGTGGCGTACGCGATGCCCTGGGCGATGCGGGTGCCGTCGGTGATGAAGGTCTCGCCCAGACGAATGGGCAGGATGGCGCAGTTGGGGCACACGCCGATGGCGCCGCCGTCGCCGCCCTCGGCCGCGCCCTCCTCCATCACGCCGGTGCCGTGGGTGCCGTAGCCGTCGTCGTAGGTGGAGAAGGGGTTGTTGTCGTTCTCGTAGAAGTCCCACCCGGCGAGGTCGTCGACGTAGCCGTTGCCGTCGTCATCGAGGCCGTCGGAGAAGGTGGCGATGAGGTCTGAAGGGTCCAGGAGCCCGTCGGCGCGGTCGTCACCGGCGTCAGCGCTCACCCGCGCGTCCTCTGCCCAGTCGGCGATGTTGTACAGACCGTCGCCGTTGACGTCGCCGCCCTCGACCTCTTCGCCGTCGGCGTTCATCGGCCAGGGCAGCTCCTCGGCGTTGAGGCGGATCTTGTTGACGATGTTGCGCTCGTCCCACAAGATGCCGGAGTCGGCGACGGCGATGAGCACGTCGAAGCGCCCGGTGCTCTCCCGCCAGGCGCGGTCGGCGGAGATGCCCGCGCCCAAGACCAGCTCATCGGGGCGCACGCTGTCCCGGGACTCGGCGGGCACATACGAGAGCAGCGACCAGTCCTCGCCCAGATCGTTGGGGCACAGCGCGACGGCGTCCTCTTCGCCACACTCGGGGAAGGTGGGCAGGGGCAGCTCTGCGCGGGCGGGCAGCGCGAGCAGCGCGACGACGCCGAGGAGGACGGTGAGAGAGCGAGGGCGCATCGGCGAGTGCTCCAAGAGCGGGGGTCCATCATCCTAACAAGGCTGGGGCGGGGTTATGTGAATCCTCCTTCAACTCCGGTGGCCCATGAACTTCGAGCTGCGGCACTTCTTCCCCTGCGACACCGCGACGTTGTGGTCGGTCATTCACGACCCCGCCTATCAAGAGGCCGCCAACCAAGGCGTCGAGATTGATCGGGAGACCTTGGAGGATCGCACCGTCGCCGGGGTGCGCACGCTGCGGGTGCGCTACAAGCCCCGAAAGCCCCTGCCCTCCCCCGTCGCCCGGGCCCTGGGCACCGAGACGCTGAGCTACGTCATGGAGCAGCGCTGGACGATGCACCCGCCTCAGCACATGCGCTGGACGCTCACCCCCGACGTCGGCGCCGAGCGGGTGCGCTGCCGGGGCGAGCTCAAGGTGCAGGCCTTGGGCGATGACGAGTGTGAGCGCTTGATCACCGGAGAGCTGACCGTCTCGATCCCCATCGTCGGCGGCCGCATCGAGCAGAAGGTCATCGAGGAGGTCAAGGCGAGCTATGTGCGCTCGGCGGCGACGCTGCGGGAGTGGGTGATCCGCCGCAAGACCGAGGCGGCGCCGTGATCGGGCTGCTCTTGTCGCTCCCCCTGGCCCTGGCCCAGACCGCGCCCCAAGCGCAAGCGCCAACGCCCGCCGTCGAGGTGGTGATGTCGGGCTTTGAGTCCGACGACGGCCAGGCCCTCGTGCTGGTGTTTGAGGGCGAGGCCGGCTTCCCCGTAGACCTCAAACGCGCCGCCCGCACCGCCACGGCGCCGATTCAAGGAGGCCGCGCCACCCTTCGCCTGGCCCTCACGCCGGGCACCTACGCCTTGGCGGTGATCCACGACGAAGACAAAGACGGCGACCTCGACACCTTCTTGGGCATCCCCACCGAGGGCCTGGGCTGCTCAAACAACGCCAAAGGCAGCTTCGGGCCGCCGCCGTACAGCGCCGCGAAGTTCACCGTCGGCGCAGAGGGCGCCAAGCAGGCGATCACGATGGTGTACCTCGGCGGCTGAGGTCTACTGCTTCTTCTTGGTCGTCGTCTTCGCCTCTTCTTCTTCCCGGGCGAGCAGCCGGGGCATCTCTTCGCCCATCTCCTCAAACCCTTTGTCGCCGGGGAAGGGCACCTTGTGGTCGCGGATGCGCCGGGCGCGTTTGCCCATCTCCCCCGAGCGGGGGTCGCGGCTGCGCGGCGCGGGCAAGACGGCGATGATGCGCGCGGCCTCGTCTTCAGTGAGCGCCTTCGCCGATTTTTTGTACCACTTCTGGGCCGCCGCCTCGCCGCCGAAGGTCAGGGGGCCCATCTCGGCGACGTTGAGGTAGAGCTCCAAGATGCGCTCTTTGGGGACGAGCAGCTCCAACAAGAAGGTGTAGTAGGTCTCTAGGCCCTTGCGTAGCCAGCTCCGCTCTTGCCACAAGAAGACGTTGCGGGCGACCTGCTGGCTGATCGTGCTGCCCCCACGCAGCGAGCCCCCCTCGCGGTTGGACTCCAAGGCGCCGACGATGGCGTGCCAGTCGAAGCCGTCGTGGTGCCAGAACCAGCCGTCTTCGCTGGCGACGGCCATGCGGGGCAGGTGCGGGCCGAGCTCGTCCAGATCCGCCCGGCGGTAGCGGGGCAGCGCCCATTTGCCGGTCTCGTCGTGCTGCTCGAAGATCTGGTCCACCATGGTCAAGGTGAACAGCGGGGTCACCCAGCGGGCCGAGGCGACCTGCACGAAGCTGAACAAGAACAGGCCGAGGCTTAGGCGAAGGGCCCAGCGCAGGAGGCGTTGGCCCCAGCCGCGAAGCTGCGGGCTCCACCGGGCCCCAACGCTGGGCTTTCCGGCGGGCTTGGCGGCGGGCTTCTTGGGGGAGGTGGCCATTGGGGCGGCGCTGTATCCCGGCGCGGTTGTGGCGGGTATGGCGGATCAGATCCAGGCGTCGGCGTCGGGCAACCCGTGGGCCTTGAGGGCGTCCCGAAGGGTGGTGAGCGGCGCGGTGAGGCCGTCGTCGGCGCCGAACTCCCCCTCGGTCTGGTGCAGGGTGACGAGCGCGGCCTGGATGGCGGCGGACTGGGCCTGAAGCTCGCTCAGCAGGGGCGTGAGGGCCGCCGAATCGGCGCCGAGGCGGGCGGCGCGCTGAACCTCGGCGATCCGGCGGTTGAGCCACCAGAGGTGCGGGACGCTCTCCAGCTCAACGCCGCTCATCCGGGCGTAAAAGCTCGACCGCAAGAGCGCCCGATGGTCGTCGAACAAGGCCTGACGCACGCCCTGAATCGTCGCGTCCACCGCCGCGAGGCGCTCCCGGCGGCGGGACTCGGCCACGGCCACAAACCCCAGGCCGATGAGCGACAAGAGGCCGAAGGGGACCGAGCCGATGAAGATCACCATCACAAAGTTGGCGAAGAACAGGCCAAAACAGAAGCTCAAGAACAACAGCGCCCACACCCAGTTGGGCACGCCGCCGGTCTTGAGGCCGTGGAGCTGGCTCAAGGCCCGGCGCTCGTCCTCTAAGCGCTCAAGGGCGTGGGTCGCCTCACGCAGCCGGGGGATCGGCGCGCCGGGGCCCTCGGTCATCGGCGCGGGGAGATCCGCCAGGAGGCCCGCGGCGAGCAGGTGGTGCTGCCAGGCGCGGGCCTCAGCGCGGGGGCTGAGCGCGGCGTCTTGCTCCGGGCTCAGCACGATCCGTCGTCGGATCTCCCGGCGGTGCATGGATCAGCCGAAGCGCGGCGCCGTGGCCACGAAGGCCGGCAGCGCGTTGATGGCGGAGAGCCAGCGGGCGAGCTCGGGGAACTCGTCGACGGGCACGCCGGTCATCGCGGCGTAGGTCAGATCAGCGCCGATCATGAAGTCGGCGACGGTGACGTTGTCGCCGAGCAGCCAGGCGCGGCCGGTGAGCTGGGTGTTGAGCACGCGGCTGTACTTCCGCACGTCGTTTAGGGCGGCGGCGACGCGGGCCTCGTCGGGGGCGCCCATGTTGAACATGTTCTTGAGCAGCAGCTCAAAGTTCAAGACGCCCAGGGCCTTGGACCAGTGGTTCGCCTCCCAGAACATCCAGCGCAGGGCGTCGTAGCGGGCGGCGCCTTCGGGGAAGAAGCTGCGGTCGCCGGAGGTGTCAGCGAGGTACGCGGCGATGGCGTTGGACTCCCAGAGCTTGAAGTCGCCGTCGACCAAGGCGGGGATGGCGCCGTTGGGGTTGATCGCCAGGTACTCCGGGGTGCGCTGGGCGCCCTTGGAGAGGTCCACGACCTCCACGTCGAGCTGAAGCTGGAGGTGGTGAACGACGGTGGTGACCTTGCGGCCGTTGTTGGAGAGCGGGTTGGTGTAGAGCTTCATCGGGGGCTCCGTGGCGGGGTGCAGGCCCGGCCACTCTATCTCCCCGATCCGCCAGAAACCACCCGGCTAACGGCAGCGCGCCGCCCCAGCCTCGGCCTGGGCGCGCTCGTCCCCGGCCAAGGCCCCAGCGGCGGCGAGGTACAGGCCTTGGGCGCCGAGGCGGTCTCCTTCGGCCTCCAGACGCTCGGCGAGGCTCAGCTCAATTCGTGCGGCCTCGTAGATGCGCCCGGCGCGGTGCAGAAGGCGCAGGCGGTAGGCGTCCGGCAGCTCGGGGTCGGCCTCTAAGGCGGCGGAGGCCCAGCGGCGCACGGTGGAGGGGCGGAGCGCCTGCACGAGCACCTCGGCGGCGCGGCGATGGAAGAGGCGCAGGAACGCCGGGGGCCCCGGCGCGGTGACGACGAGGCCCGCGCCGAGGAGCGCCTCGACGGTCTCGTCCACCCGCTCAGGCTCTAAGGCGCCGGTGCTGCGCAGCATGCCCCGGGTGCCGCAGCCGCCGAGCGCGGCCAAGGCGTCGAGCAGGCGGCGGCCCTCGGGGGTCGTGGACTGGGCCCGATCCCGCAGAGACGCGGCGAGGCGCTCGGGGATCGGCAGCTCCGCGCCGAGCTCTACCTCTCTCCCAAGGCCCGGCGCGATCTCCCAGCCCTCGGCCCGGCGCCGCACCCGCCCGCTCTGCAGCCAGCCGCGCAGGGTGTGCGTCGCCAAGAGCGGGTTTCCGTCTGAAGCGTCGGCGAGCAGGCGCGCCAAGACCCCGCCGCCTTCGCCGAGCAGCTCGTGCAGGTTGGCCTCGGTGAGCGCGCCGAGCAGGTGCAGGGTGAGGCCGTCTTCAGGCACGGCGGGCTCCCGGCGGGCCGTCGCGATCATCCCGACCCCCAGGGGCAGCGGCGCGAGGAGCAGGGCCGGGCCGAGGTGGTCTTGTTCGCCGAGGTCGTCGTTCACGATCAGGCAGGGCGCGGCGGGGCCGAGCTGCTGCGTCAGCTCAGCGATGAGCTGGTGGGGGCAGGGCTCGTCTTCAGCGCGGCGCTCGGGGGTCGCCGCGGCGCCGCCGGGGGTGACGAGCACGCAGCGGGTGAGCTGCTCCAACGGCGTGGCCCCCCGGGGCAGGCGCAGCAGCGAGAAGCCGCGCAGGAGCGCCAACGAGAGCGCCTCCTCGATCAGCCGGGACTTGCCCGTGCCGGCCTCACCCACAAACACCAGGGGCGCGGGCGCTCACCGCGGCCGGCCTCGCCCAGAAGCGACTCCACGGCGGCGAGCTCATCCCGGCGACCGACGAAGGCCCCGCCGAGCTCCCCGGCGCCGCTCTCTTGGGGCTCTCCGGCGAGGGCTTGCTCGATGAGCGCCTTGGCGTCGAGGGCGCGCTGGGGGCGGTCCGCCGGGTCGACCCGCAGCATCGCCAACACCGCCGCGGAGAGCGCGGGAGGCACGCCGGGCTCACGCAGGTGCGGCGGGCTCGGCGCCTGGGTGAGCTGCTGGCGGAGCAGCTCGACGCCGCGCAGCCGACCCCACGGGAGCTGACCGGTCAAGAGCTGATAGAGCAGCGCGCCGCAGGAGAAGAGGTCCGCCGGGGGGCCCAGCTCGCGGCCCGTGGCCTGCTCGGGGGCCATGTAGCCGACGGTGCCCGCCCGGCTGTGAACCCCAAACGGCGCGGCGAGGCCGAGGTCCAGAAGGCGCACACGGCCATCGTCCTCCACCAAGACGTTCGACGGGGAGAGGTCTCGGTGAACCCAGCCGCGCTGGTGGAGCACGTCGAGCACCTCCAACAGCCGCAGCACCGGGCGCACGACGGCGACGAGCTCCGGCGAGGCCGGGCCGCCTGTCCACGGGGGCAGCGCCTCGTGATTCTGGCGCAGCGGGCGGCCGTTGAGCCGCTCCATGACGAGGTACGGCGTGGCCTCATGCACCCCGGCGTCGGTGGCGATCACCACCGCGGGGTGGCGCAGAGTGTTCAAGGCGCTGCGCTCCCGATGAAAGCGCGCGAGCACCTCTTCGCCTTGTCGGGTAAACAGCTTGAGCGCGAGGGGCCTAGCCCCCTCACGCACCGCGAGCACCACGCCGCTCGCGCCTTGGCCGAGGATCCCCTCCACAACGTAGCGCCCTGAGATCAGCTCCCCTGGCTCGGGAACATGGACGCTGGCCGGATCGTTTCGGATCATGGTCACGTTGTTGTTCCTCATGCTCAATAATAGGATCGCGAACCTATATGCGTGGATCGTCTTTGGCGAGCAACCCGACCACCGAGACCCTCGACGAGAGCAACCCAGGACGTCGGGTCGCCGCCCAGGTGACCTTTCGTCTCGTCGAGCTGTGGGATCGCCGTGGTGTCGTCAGCGAGGGCGCCTGGGAGATCAACGGTCCGCTGATCATCGGGCGCTACGCCGACGTGAAGATCAACGATCCCTCGGCGAGCCGTGAGCACGCCCGCGTGCAGCCCAGCCGCAAGCCTGGCCTCGCCCTTGTGGTCGATCTCGGCTCTCACAACGGCACCTGGGTGAACGGGGTGCGGGTTGACCGCGCGCTCGTCGGCGTCGGCGACGTGGTGCGCATCGGCCGCACGCTCTACGCCATCGACGAGGTCGGCGCCGAGGCCGGCCGCCTCGCCAAAGACATGGGCGCCCGGGCCGGGGCCATGCTCGACCTGCTCTCGCCCTTAGAGAAGTTCGCCAAGTCCGACACCCGGGTGCTGCTCACGGGCCTGCCCGGCGTGGGCAAGCAGGTGCTCGCCGAGGCCCTGCACCGCGCGTCCGAGGTCGAGGGCCCCTTCGTCTCGGTCAACTGCGCGCGGCTGGACCGCGACACCACGGACTCCGAGATGTTCGGGCACCTCAAAGGCGCCTTCACCAACGCCTTCCGCGACCGCGCCGGGCTCATCGCCCAGGCCGACGGCGGCACGCTCTTCCTCGACGAGATCGGCGAGCTGCCGCTGGAGTCTCAGGCCCGGCTCTTAAGCGTGCTCCAAGACGGCGTCGTGCGGCCCTTAGGCGCCGACCGGGGCGCCCCCGTCGAGTTCCGGCTGATCTGCGCGACCAACGCCGTCTTAGAGGCCGCCGTCGCCCAAGGCGCCTTCCGCGCCGATCTGTACCACCGCATCGCCGAGTGGCCGGTGAACCTGCCGCCGCTCTCGGCGCGCACCGCCGACATCCCGGCGATCCTCGCCAAGCTGGGGCACCCTCGCCTCGAGCGCTTCACCACCCGCGAGGCCCTGGTGCTCGCGTCGTGGCCCACCAACGTGCGTGGCCTCGTCTACGCCGCCCGGCGCCTGGCGATGGCGGACGCGAGCCCCGAGCCCCAGCGCATCCTCTTCCCCGGCGGGATGCGCAACCGGCCCTCGGCCTATGTGCCGCCGTACTCGTTGCCCGAGAGCGCTGAAGAGCTAGAGCTGCTCATGGCCACCTTTGAGGGCAACATCGCCGCCGCCGCGCGCCACGTCGATCGATCCCGCGAGATCGTCTACCGGATGCTCACACGGTTCAACCTCGGCGACCGCCACTAGGGCAAGCGCTGGCCGCCGCCGGGCGGGGCCCCCGACGACTACTCGTCGAGGCCCTTGGTGATGTGGAACTCCACGCGCCGGTTCTTCTGTTTGCCTTCAGGCGTGCGGTTCGTGTCGATGGGGCGAGTCTCGCCGAAGCCAGCGGTCTCCATGCGGCTGCCCGCGATGCCCTTCTCCAGCATGTACTCAAAGACCGCGTCGGCGCGGGCCTTGGAGAGCTTCTGGTTGGCGTCGTCGCTGCCGTCGCTGTCGGTGTGGCCCTCGATGCGGATGGAGATCTGGGGGTAGTCCCGCATGACCTGCACCACGTCGTCGAGGATGGGGTAGCTCACCGGGCGGATGATGGCTTTGCCCGTCTCGAACTGGATCTGCTCGGAGATCACGATCTGCTTGTTGGCGACCTTGACCTTCGAGGGCTTCACGTCGGGGCAGCCGTCGTCGTCCATGTACTCGTTGACGTTCTCGGGCTCCAGGGGGCACTTGTCGACCGGGTCCAAGAAGCCGTCGCGGTCGGAGTCGAGGATCGGGCAGCCATCCGGCGCCGGGCCGGGCTCGGACGGGCAGCGGTCCACCGGGTCCATGAAGCCGTCGCCGTCGGTGTCGGTGGGCGGGCAGCCTGAAGGCGGCGGGCCGGGGATCATCGGGCAGGCGTCTTGAACGTCTACCAGGCCGTCCATGTCGTTGTCGGGCTCGGGGCAGCCGTCGAGATCGGCGTAGCCGTCGAGGTCTTCAGGATCCATCGGGCAGGCGTCAGCGGCGTCGAGGATCGTGTCGTTGTCGTTGTCGGGCTCAGGGCAGCCGTCGGTGTCCTTGAAGCCGTCGAGGTCTTCCAGGACCTTTCGGGCTCTCGTCTACGTCGTCGAGGAGACCGTCGTTGTCGGTGTCGTAGACGATGTCGGGGCAGCCGTCGTTGTCTTCGACGCCGTCGAAGTCTTCAGGGTCGTTCGGGCAGTCGTCTACGTCGTCGGTGATGCCGTCGCCGTCACGATCTTTGGGCAAGCAGCTCGGCGCGGTGTTGAGCGCGATGTACGCGTTCTCCAGCGCGATGTCGAGGTGCTGGCGGGCCCGGGTGGGGTCGCCCTGCTCAAACTCGAGCTTGGTGAAGGCGATGTTGGACTCGGCCAGGGCGTACTCCCGAGGGGTACACTTCTTCGCGTTCAGCGCCGTGGCCTCGGCGTAGACACGCTCCACCTCGGCGAAGTCGCTCTGCAGAGTGTTGATGTTCACGCAGCCCGCGATGAGCAGGAGCGTGAACGGCCAGGGGAGCAGGCGCCCCGTGGAGCTGGGGGTCACTCGTCCCACTGGTCCTCCTCGTCCGTGTTGGTGGGCGGGGCGGTCGTGCGATCGACCTCCTCCGGCACGATGTCCTCGGCGTTCTCAAGGTTCTCGCGGGCCTTCGCGCGGTCGGCGGCGCCCTCGTCCGCGCTGCCGTAGCGGGCGATCTCTTCAGCGCGCCGGGCGTAGTTCTCACCCTTCCGCGCGAGGTCTTCAGCGGCGCCGTAGTCCGAGTACCCCCACTCTTCCCGGGCCTTGAGCCGGTATTGTTCGGCGAGGGTGTGCTCGTAGATGGCCTCCTCCGCGGCCTCGGCCTCGTTGGCGTCGTGCCACGCCTCCTCCAAGGAGGCCAGCCGCGCGGTGGGCTTGATGGCGATGCAGCCGCTTGAGAGGCCAAGCGTGACCAGGATCAGGGCGGCAGAGGGACGGGTCATGGCGCTGCTCCAGCGTCGGGACGATCGTTATTGGAGCCGACCGGAGCGGGCGTGTCAAGGGGGGCCGCCCCCTTTCGCGGCGCGCCGGGCGCCGCCTCGACGTGCTCATGGGCGCCGGGGTCTTCAGGGACGGCGTCCGAGGCCTCTTCGCTGGGGGGCAAGGTGGCCGCGAGCTCGATCAGCGGCGTGAGGTCAAAGACCGCCATGAAGTAGCGGTTCGGCATCTCTTGGTCGGGCAAGGAGACCTCGTGGGACGACCACGGCACATAGACCGGGCCGTCGGGCACCTTGTACTCGTTGCCCGGGTAGTCAAACCACGCCAGCTCGACGTGCTCCTCCGGGGTGATCTGCAGGGCCTCGGCGAGGCGGCGCACGACGTCGCGGTAGAAGATCGGGCCGCTGCGCGGATCGACGAGGTAGTAGCCGCGCTCGTGAACGACGAGGTGCTTGTAGCCGCCACCGGCGACGAGGCGCGCGAGCTCCTCGCGGTTCAAGAGGGCGAGGTCGGTCTCTTCAGGGGCGCGGGAGAGGCCGAGCAGCACGTCCTGGGCGGTCTTCCCGGCGCGGTCGGGGCGGGCGAGGTACCGCAGGCGCGCCGCGGCCTCACCGCCGCCCTCCTTGCGGAACACCGGGGGGATCGCCGGGGGCGTCGCCCACGACCGGAACACCTTGCGGCGGTGGGTGAGCTGGTAGAAGCAGATGAGGTCTTGCTGTTGGTCCAGGGGAAGCTCGATGATCCCGGCCTCCTCCGCCGGGTCCAGCGTGGTGTACCACTCGGGCACAAACAGGGCCGAGACCTTCAGCGGCGGGCGCCACATCGTCGGCTTGAAGCTGCCTTCAGCGATGGGCCCGATCTCCCAGCGGTAGAGGATCTGCAAGACCGTGCCCAGAATCGCGAGGCCCGAGAGCACCCGCCGCCCCCACAGGCCCCCCGGCGCCCGGGCGAGGCCCAGGGCCACGAGCGCCACCGAGGCCACCACCACCATCGCGCCCATGCGGTAGGGCCCGAACATACGCGCCATGCCCGGCACCCACTGAAACATCACCGTGTAGGGCATGCGCAGCACCCACTCCCCGCCGAGCAGCAGCACCTCGGAGGAGTCGGCCTTCGCGCCGAGCTTCAAGAACGGCCCCAAGGTGCCCAAGAAGAACACCGCGAAGACGAGCAGCCAGAAGCGGCTCACCGGGCTGCGCCGCCCCGTCGGCCCCAAGGCCGGGCAGCACGCCGAGCAGCAGCACGGCCAAGGAGAGCGCCCGGGGGTGGCCGGGGTTGTAGAGGTAGTCCACGGACCACGACGACATGATCGTGCGGTTCAAGGACGAGAGCACGTTCTCCTCGTACGTCGAGGGCCGCAGAGGCACCTCGCGGATCACGTCGTACTCGGGGAACGGCAAGAAGAAGCTCACCTCGGGCAGCTTCGAGGCGAGGCTGCCGCCGCCCGCGCTGGTGGAGGTGGCGCCGCTGGCCTCACCCAAGATGTAGGGCAGCGCGAACAGGCCCGCGACCAGCCCAGTCGTGATCAACAGCGGGATCATCCAGGTGAGGCTGCGCTGGATGAGGCGCAGGCTTGAGCGCTGCCCCCACAGCACCCTCAAGGCGAAGAGCCCGAAGAACATCCCCGCGAACAGGCCATAGAACCAGTAAAACGCCCCACACAAGGCCAACACCAGCCCGGCGAGCACGCCGTCGATGGGCCGCTGGCGCTCTTCAGCCCGGGCCAAGGCGATGGGGAACAAGAGCACCCACCACAAGACCACCTGGCGCAGCCCCGATCCGTGGATGTCCTGCAGGTTCAGCGGGTTCACCACGGCGAGCAGGCCCGCGGCGAGGGCGGTCACGGGCTGTCGGCTCAGCGATCGCCCCAAGGCGTAGCCGCAGAGGCCGTCCACCACGAGGATGAAGAACACCTTGAGGTTGTAGTGGGCGGGCAGCTCCCAGAAGAGCGAGAGCGGGAAGCTCACGAAGAGCACGTCGAGGATGTTGCCGGTCTCGGGGTAGCGGCCCAGGCTCAAGAAGGTCAACACGCGGTCGGTGAGGGAGAGATCGGAGGCGGCGATGGCCTCTAGCTCGGTGAAGTGCCACCAGTAGCGCCACAGCCAGCCGCCCAGCTCACCGCCGCCGATGATCACCTCGTCGAGGTGGTTGATGGCCGGCCAGGTCATCGCCGCCGCCGCCGCGAGGTACACCAAGGACGCGATCAGCCCCTCGATGAGCCACTGGCCGCGCCTCATGCGCCGTCCTCGCCCGCGGGCTCAAGCGCCGGCAAGGTGTAGAGCGCCACGTCGTCCTCAGGGATCTCCAAGGGCGGCCCGAAGATCCCGTCCAGGAGCGCCCGCACCATGCGGCGTTTGTGCTCGGGGTAGAGCGACTCATGCACGACGATGGCCCGGTATCCCTCCAGGCTCAGGAGCCGCGCGCCCATGATCAGCTCCAGCTCGGGCATCACCGGGGGCAGGTCGATGGCGCGGCTGGCCTCTACCTGGATCAACATCCAGGTGAGCGGGTTGCGCTCCAGAGGGTCGGGGAGCGGGTCGTTGAGGCCATAGGGCGAGGGGCGGCCGTGCGCCGTCTGGTAGTAGGTGTACACCGCGCGCTCGAGGTTGGGCACGGTGATGGGCAGGTCGAGCACGGCGCCGTCCTCTGGCAAGCTCGCGTACGCCGCCGGGATCTTCGCCTCACAGCGCGGCAGGGGCCAGGGTGCGGGGGAGAGCAGCAGCACCTCACCCAGCGCCAGCGCCGTCGCCGCGCCCACCACCACCCCCTGAGGGAGCGAGACCCGCGCCGCCAGGGCCTTGGCCCCAAAACCCGCGAGGATGCCCAGGCCCAAGGTCGCGGGCACCACAAACCGGAAGGGGTGGGAGATGCGCGAGAACAGCGGGAACGCCTCAAAGAACGGCAAGAACGGCAGGGGGATCTTGCGGCCGTCCCAGGTGACGTACTCCCCGGCGACGTGCAGGTAGGGCCCCAGCGAGAACACCCAGAACACCAGCGCGATCCACACCCACAGGCTCAGCTCCCGGCGCGGCCGCCACAACACGAGGCCGGCCACGGCGAGGGCCAGCATCACCCAGCCCAGGTACGTGATGATCAGCAGGTCCTCGCCATAGAGCGCCTTGAGGTCGGGGGAGTAGTTCGCGCCGGGGCGAAAGCTGGAGATCAGGTCGGTCATGTTGTGGTTGAGGAGGCTCGCCCACACGAAGGCCGGGTCGCGGGTGACCATGGCGTCGTCCGCGCTGATCGTCGCCGAGAGCGCGGTGAGCGTCGGCGCCACCAAGCCGCCAAACAGCGCGGCGCCGAGGATCGTCGAGAGCACGAAGGCCCCCCAGCGCACCTGGCGCGGCGCGGTGACCGCCCGATGCGCCACGACCACCACCGAGAGCAGGGCCCCGAACAGCCCGTAATAAAAGTTTGACGTGGCGCACACCGCCAAGGCCGCGCCCAAGGCCAGCCCTCGGGAGATGCGCGGCCGGTCGAGCAGGCGGCAGAGGGTCAAGAGGTAGATCGGGATCCAGCCGGTGTTGATCGTCTCGGTGATGCCGTTGTAGGTCTGGCCGAGGACGTGGGCTGAGCTGCCATAGAGCGCGGCGGGCAAGATCGCCGCGAGGTCATCGCGCAGGACGTAGCGCGCGAGCAGCCACGCCCCGAAGGCGTTCCAGGCCAAAGAGCCGATCACCACGGCGTTAAACGCGGCGACGAGGCCCAAGGTCCACTGGATCGGCGCCGACAAGACCGCGTTGAAGCTGTCGATGAAGAACAGCGTGCCGCCGCGGGGGTGGTTCAGAAGCGGCGTGCTCATGGGGATCGTGCCGTCGTTGGCGAGGCCTTCAGCCACCCACCAATAGCCCCAGACGTGGTTCCAGGTGTCGTTGCCGGGGTGCCCGACGAGGCCCTCCGTGGGGCGCAAGACCATCGGCCAGGTCAAAAGCGCCGCGAGCACGAGCGCCCCCAGCAAAGCGAGGCTCACGCGGCGCAGCTCTTGAAGAAGGTCAGGACGCATTCTTTGCAGGGGTCCAGTCAGGGGATAGGACGCTTCGCCCGTTGACGGTAACAGACCTCGGGTGTTTGGATCGAGCCCCGTGCGCACCTCCCCTCTCCTGATGCTCGTCCTGGCGGCCTGTCAGACCGAGCCGATGCCCTCCCGACGGCCGCTGAGGCCGCCGCCGCCGACGCGCGCGTGGAGCAAGCGGCGCGTCCGCCGCTCACGCAGGTGCTCTACGACTACGCCCTCGCGCCGGATCTCCAGGCGCGTGAGCAGCGCGTTCGCCTGCTCATCTGGCTCAAACATGCACGTTCAGGCCGAGGCCGAGCGCGCCCGCATCGACGCCGCCCAGGCCGAGCTCCTCGCGGCGTCTGAGCCCACCCTCACCGCCACCTACGACAGCCTGTGGGCCAAGCTCTCCGCCGGGGCCTCCCTCGACGACCCCGCCTTGGCCGAGGCCGCCGCGCCCCTGATCGACGCCCGCAAACACCACGAGCGCGCCGATGCCCTGCTCGCCCTGCGCCTACAAGGCGTGAAGGCCGTCTTAGAGGCCGAGCGCCCCTGGCTCGCCACCTTGAGCCCCAAACAGGAGGCGCTGCTCACCGACAGCCTCTTTCTGTTGCGCCACCGGCTGGACCCCTACGCCAACCCCGGCGACTTCAAGGCGCTGGTGGGCACCGTCTTCTCCGCCGGAGAGTACGGGCACGCTCACCCGGGGAGCTTCACCCAGACCGACGACCAGCTCGACCTCTCCCGGCTGTGGTCCGGACTACACGAAGGCCGAGGTGAACGGCCCCGTGTTCAACAACGCCCGCCGCGAGCTGATCCCTCTACATGCTCTTGATGGAGCCCACCCTGCCCGAGGCCATCCAGGCCGCCTTGGGCGCCGCCGCCCCCGCCACGCCCGCGCCACCCAGCCCCCCGAGCGGCGGGTGAGCGAGGCCCCTCGGGCGCTGATCACCGGCGTCACCGGACAAGACGGCAGCTACCTCACCGAGCTGCTCCTCGACCGTGGCTACGAGGTCCACGGCCTCGTGCGCCGCTCGGCCACGGACAACCTCCAGAACCTGCGCCCGGCCCTGGCCCGAGGCGTGCTCAACGAGCGCCTGTTCTTGCACTTCGGCGATCTCCGCGAGGCCCTGGGCCTGCACCGCCTGCTGGAGCGCCTTCAGCCCCGTGAGGTCTACAACCTCGGCGCCCAGTCCGACGTGGCCTTGTCCTTCGAGCTGCCCGCGGTGACCACGGAGATCAACGCCGTGGGCACCACCCTGCTCTTAGAGGCCGTGCGCGAGGCCGCCCCCGGCGCGCGGTTTTACCAGGCCAGCAGCTCCGAGATGTTCGGTCGCGTGCGGGAGACGCCCCAGCGCGAGACCACGCCGTTTGACCCCCGCAGCCCCTACGCGGCGTCCAAGGTCCACGGCTACTGGATGACCGTGAACATGCGCGAGAGCTGGGGCTTGTTCGCCCGCAACGGCATCCTGTTCAACCACGAGAGCCCCCGCCGCGGCGAGCGCTTCGTCACCCGCAAGATCGCCCGCGGCGTCGCGGACATCGCCCGCGGCCGAGCCAAGACCCTCACCCTGGGCAACCTCGACGCCCGCCGCGACTGGGGCTACGCGCCGGAGTACGTCGAGGCCATGTGGCGAATGCTGCAATGCGCCGAGCCCGACGACTACGTGATCGCCACGGGCGAGGCCCACAGCGTGCGGGACTTTGTGGAGGCGGCGTTCGCGGTGGTGGGGCTGCCTTGGCAGGATCATGTGCGCCTGGATGAGCGGCTGAGGCGCCCGGCGGAGGTGGACGCGCTCTTGGGCGACGCCAGCAAGGCCCGGGAGAAGCTGGGCTGGGCGCCGACGGTGCGGTTTGAGGAGCTGGTGCGGCGGATGGTGGAGGGGGAGCTCAACGCCTAAACGCCACGCCACCCCGCCCAAACCGCCCGCAGCCGCCCCAGGCTCCAGTCCTCCGCGCCGCCTGCCCCAAGGCATACGCCAACACCAGCCCCCGCCGCGCCCGGTCCTCGCCCACCAGCCGCAGGTGCCCGGCCACCGCGTGCCGCACCGCCTCGGCGCTCCGTCGGCTCACCGTGGCCCCGCCTTGATGCCAGCACCGCGCCCGAGGCTCCACCAGCACCGCGAGCCCCTCCTGGCGCAGCGCCCGGCACAAGGCCACGTCCTCCATTCCGTGCCCAAAGCCCTCGTCAAACCTCCGGTGACTGGAGATGAGCAGGCAGGCGCCGCTGAGCGCGTCCACGGGCCGCCGCGCCGCCGGGGCCTCCGTCACCTGCCGAAGCCGCGCCGTGGTCTCCGAGAAACGAATCCCCGCCGACTCCACGCCCTCCGGGCCCACCAACACCGGCCCCACCGCGCCCACGCCCGGCCCCGCCGCGGCGAGCAGCGCCTCCACACAGCCCGGCTCGGGCCGCGCGTCGTCGTTGAGCACCAGGGCCCAGGCGTAGCCCTCCGGCCTCGGCCCAGGCGGAGGCCCGCGTTCGCCGCTCTGGCGAAGCCCGATCCCCCGGAGAGGCGCACCCGGGCCGTCGCCATCGACGGGGCGCCCCCGTCGCTGTCGTCCACCACCACCACCGGCCAAGGCGCGCAGGCCGCCACCGCCTGCTTGAGCAGCGCCACCTCGCGGCGATGGGGGATGACGACGACGAGGCGCCTCATTGCCCGGGCGGATCGCGGCGCTTGAGCTCGATCACCACGCCGTCCACGGGCCCCTTCGCCACCACGGGGTTCTCGGCGTAGTCCCCGACGGGCTCCGTCGGCCAAGGGCGGCCGTCGCCGTCCTCGTCGTTGAACACCCGAGAGCCACACCCGCGCGCCTTGGGGCACATCCAGGTGAACGGCCCTGGCGCTCTGCACTCCGCCCGGGTGTGACGATGGACGGCCGCGGCCCGCCGAGATCGCCGCCGTGATCCCCGTCAAAGACGTCGATGCGGAAGCTGCCTTGGCACCCCGCGCAGACGAGGCCGCCTTTCACTGGGTAGGTCGGCCCCGCGGGCTGCCGACGCCGGGCTGACCGGCTGACCCGGTTGACCCGCCGCCCGGCATCCCGGGCCACCCCCCGGAGGAGGTCACCGGGATGCCTGGCTTGGGGGCCCGGGCACGCCCGGGGCCATCTTGGCCGGGATCCCCAGGCACACCGCCCGACGCGCCACCAGGGGGCGCACTCGGGGATCCGCCCCTGCGCCACCCGCGGCTGGCCTCTCCCGCGCGGCCTCCAGGACCGATCTTCTCCGCAGCCCACCACAAAGGGCCAGCAGAGCCGCTGTGATGCGGGTATTCATAATGAGAGCACCTCCTGCTTTCATCCGCCGCGGCCTCCCGCGGCCGTTCCGGAGCGTCTCGTGGGCCTCGTCGGTAACGTCCTCAGGGTCGCCCTCTCCGGCCCATTCTGTTGATGGTCGCCAAAGTCTACATCCCTGTGCTCTTTCCGCTCACCTTCTTGATCGCCCTGATCGCGGATGGCGACGGACTCGGCGATGGCTTCAATGGCCTCCTCCCCGACGACATGTGCTCGCCCGCCGCGGCGCTGAGCTTCATCATCGGCGCGGCGCTCTGGCTCCTGGACGTATGAGCAGCCAGACCCACGGCAAGGGCTCGTCGTCTCCGTCGCCGGCGCACGCCAAAAAGCTCGTCACCCGGGGATCTACGCGTATAGCCGCGAACCGTCCCGGTTCGGAGAAGCTCCTCGCGTGCCTCGCTGTCGGATTTGCGGTTTTGAACCCGTCAGCGTTCTGCTGCATTCTGGTACCTGCGCTGCTCGTTGATCCCTCATCGAGAAGGTCTGGCGACAAGAACCCCAGCTCATCGAGATTGGCGAAGACTACGTTCGTTACCGCGATCGGTCCCGCTGTTCTTGCCCCGGGGCATCATCTTCCCCAAGCCGGAAGTTTCAGGAATAAACTTCCAAAGACGAGGACGTCATGGACATCACCCCTGCTGAACCCACCCGAGCAGATGAGAGTCTGGGCCGGCATCCCCAAGGCGATGGCCCACGGCGTCTACTGCTTCGCCTCCCCTGGGCCTCCAGTACATCCAGGCCAGCGTCGAGGCGCGCACCCTGAAAGCCGAGATCTACGATCCCGTCGTAGACAACCTCGACTACCCTGATTTTGAGGCCGAGCTCAAGCGTTACCCGCTGAACTCGTCGGCATCAGCATTTACACGCACTCCTTGCCTGACGTGCAGATGACGGTCAACCCTTGCGGAAGCTCAACCTGAACGCCAAGATCGTCTTGGGCGGGCCGCACTGCACGATGTTCCCTGACTACGCGATTCAGCTCAGCGGCGCCGACGCGATCATCAACGGCGACGGCGAAGACGCCTTCGTCGAGATGGCTGAGGCCCACAACCGGGGCCGCGACTTCGAGGGCATCGAGGGGTGTGGTTCCGGTCCGAAAGACGGCCAGATCGTCAAGAACAAGGACCGCAAGTCCACCAAGTCCTCGACGCTTACCCTGGCCCGACTGCTCGCGCATCCGTTACCGCGACTACTACCTCCCCGGCACCAAGCAGCCCTCACCACCACGGCGATCACTTCCCGCGGCTGCCCCCACTCCTGCCCGTTCTGCTTGACCTACAAGAAGCAGTACCGCGTTCGCGACATCGAGAACATCCTCGACGAGATGGAGCACTGCAACAGCCTGGGCATCACCGAGGTCCACTTCATCGACGACATCTTCACGCCCAACAGCCAGTGGGTGCTCGTTCTGCGACGCCGTCGAGCGCCGCGGTGAAGTTCAACTGGGGCTACAAGACGACCATCGCCGGCACCACCCGCGAGCAGATCCGCCGCTGCCGCGAGACCGGCTGCACGAAGATCCACTTCGGCGTCGAGTCGGCCAACAACGAGGGCCTCGACGTCTTGGGCAAACACTGCGACACCGACGACGTTCACCGCGTCTTCAAGTGGTGCCGCGAAGAGGGTGTGCGCTCCGTGGCCTACATCATGCTTCGGCGGCCCGCACGAGCGCACCATGGACGACGCGCTCAAGAACGTCGATGAGATGCCAAGCTCGACGCCGACTACGCGGTCTTCGCGGTGTTCTCGCCTCTACCCCGGCACCGAGTCCTTCGAGGAGGGCGCCAAGAAGGGCCTCTTCGCCGCCGACTGCTGGGACCGCATGATGAAGGACCCTTTCTGCGGCGTCGAGGTCCCGGCCTGCTGGGAGGAGCACTCACCAAGGCGCAGATCCCGACCTGCTCAAGATCTCCCACCGCAAGTTCTACCTTGCGGCCCAAGTTTGTGGCCCGGGCGATCAGCAACCTGGCGACCCCCAAGAGTTCAAGCGCCTGCCGGCGGCGCCCTGTCGATCCTCAAGCTCGAGCTGCTCAACGCCACGAGCCGCACCGCCCCCGGTGTGATGCCCCTGCCTCCTTGGCGCCAAACCTCACGCCGCGTCGCGCCCTTTCGGGTGCGGCGCGGTCGTGCTCTGGGCGCGCTGGTCGGCCTCACCTGGAGCAGCGCGCCCGGCCGTCGAGAAGCAGGCGAACGTCACCCGCCTCGCCGCCGAGCGCCTCGCGGCCTTGGCCGGGAGGACCACGCCGCGGGCGAGCTACGCCAGCTTTCGCGGATGGAGTCCGCCTTGGCCGACACCGAGCGCGCCGTGGCGCTCTTGCGCCGCCGGGTGAACGAGCTCGGCGCCGCCGGGCGCTGATCTGCCGCAGGGCCCCGCCGCTTGCTCCACGCCGATGCGTGTGCACCCTCAGAGGGTCACCGGAGCGATCCCATGCCCGACACCACGTCCGATCCCCTCACCTTCCGCTGCCCGTCCTGCTCACGGCCTTGGCCAAGGAGCGCGCCGGGAGCCTGCTCATCGTGAAGGTCAACACCGACCAACACCAGCGCATCGCCGGGGCGATGCAGGTCCAGGCCATCCCGACGCTGATGCTCTACAAAGGCGGCGCCTTGGCCAAACGCCAAGCCGGGGCGCTCATGCGGCCCCCAGCCCGCGCGTTCGTGGACGCCTGATCCCGCTCAGAGATCCTCGCCGAAGTAGTCCTCCATCTCGGCGAGCATCCCGCGCACCGACATCGTCGGCTCCAGGTCCTCATCGTCCGAGAAGTTGAGCGGCCCGCCGAGGATGAGGTTCCTCAGCGCGTTCACCCGGTTCGTCCAGCCTTGAGGAACACGCCCAGAGAGGGCTTGCGGTTCACGAGAGACTGGTAGAACTTCTGGCGCTCCTCACAGCAGCGCAGCGCGAGGTCTTGGGAGGGCATGGCCAGGATCGCCGCGAGGGTCTTGGGGCCGATGACGCCGTCGGCGCTGACCCCGGCGGCGCGCTGCAAGAGCTGGGTGGCCTGCTTGGGGCCGGCGTTCACCGCGGCGTCGAACTGCGCGCCGCTCACCGGCCAAGGCAGCTCCTCGCAGCGGGCGACGTCCCAATACATCGACTCATAGATGTCGTGGACTTCAGCGCTGGTGATGAGCTTGACGCTCTGCTTGGCGAGGCCCTTCGTCGAGCGATAGCGGTCGTAGGTGCCTTGGGTGACGCCGCGGTTCGTGGCCCCGCCCGATCCGAGGGGTGGTTCACATAGCCACCCTCCCAACGCAGCGCGAACGCGAGGGCCTCATCAAACGCCTCAGACATACGACCTCCTGGTGACGCCCCGTTTTACCACGACTTTGGCCGTTCACCCCATCAAAGCGACCGCCAAACGTGCGCTCCACACCAACGGCCCGACGGCGCGCCCAGCGAAGAGCGGATAGGCTCAGGCGATGCCTACCCTGCTCGTGCTCAGCCGACCCAAGCCCGGCGCGCGACCGCCTCCCTCCGAGACACCCCTGGGCTGCGCCCTGCAGCGCGCCTCGCCGCCGAGGGGATCCGAGGCCTCGTCGGCACGCGGCCGAGGCCTGGGGCGTCGAAGGAGACCGCTGGATCCCGGCAGATCCTCAAGACGCCGAGGCCATCCACGACCGCTTCCCGTCCTGGACCTACGCGGAGGAGCATCGTGAAGCCCTGCGTGGGCTGGAGGACCTCCCCCGGGCGAACGGCGAGGCCCTGCAGGCGCTTTGCCGCGACAAGCTCCGCTGCCAGGCCTTCCTCACCGACGCCGGCCTGCTCATGCCCGACGTGGAGGCCGACCCAACCCGCTTCGCCGAGCGTTTAGAGGGCTGGGGCGTCGGGTTCCTCAAGCCCCGTTACGGCGCCTTGGGCCGCGGGGTGTCGCGTGTGGTGCCCGGAGCGCCCTTGCCCGCCCGGGGTGAGGGCGCGGTGCGAGGTGTGGAGGAGCCGATGCTGCTCCAGGCCGCCGTGCCTCCGCCGCCGGGCCTCGCTGGGCTCGCCCTGCGCGCCTTGATCCAGCGCGCGCCCTTGGGCGGCCTCCTGCACAGCCCCCTCGTCGCCCGCTGCTCTGCCGTCGATCCCGTGGTGAACGCCTCCCGCGGGGCCCGCTCTGCCCGCTGAAGAGTTTCGTCTCCGCCGACACCATGCGTGAGGCCCGTCGCCTCGCCGAGAGCGCCTTCTTCACCCTGGCCGCCGCCGACCTGGGACGAGCTGCTCATCGAGCTCGGCGTTGACCTCGTCGTGGCCTCAGACGGCGAGCCTTGGCTGATCGAGCTGAACGGTCGCCCGGGGGGTCGCCTCTCGGGCCTCGCCGCCGCCGACCCCGCCCGTTTTCAAGACGCCGCGACCGAGGCCCTCGCCCGGCCGCTTCGGGCGCTCGCTGCGCTGATCTAGGCGACTCGCCGCCCATCGCCGAGTTTTTTTAACGCTCCAGGTTTCTCTACAGACCCGCTCCTTCGTGGCTTGTACCGTCTCTCGAAGACGACACCCCACGATGGAACAGGCGCCGTGTCCCACCCCGCATCGCCGCGACCCGCCACACCTTGGGTCGACCGCCGCGCGCTCTGGCCCGTCCTAGGCGGCGTCATCATGGGCGCCGCCCACCTTCACCCCCTCGCCCGCTGGCGTGGATCGGCCTCGGGGTCTTCGCTTGGGGCCTGAGCAGGCTGGAGGGTCGAATCAATCGGGCCCTGGCCATCTTCGGGGGGCTGTGGGCCTCGGTCTTCCTCTCCCAGATCTGGCTGTGTCTGACCATCACCAAGTACATGGGCCCCCTCGTCGGGAGCGACGAGGCCCCCCTGTGGCTGAGCGCGCTGGCCTGGGTCTTCGCGGCGGTGATCACGGCGAGCCACCGGGCGCTGCCGGTGATCGTCGCGGCCCTCGTGCTGTGGCGGGCCCCGATGCGGTGGTGGCTGCCGGCCGCGGTGCTGGCGGGGGAGTCGCTCAACGGCGCCTTGGGCTTCACCATGGCGGACCTGATGCACTCCCAGTGGGCCGTCCCGGCCATGCTGCGGAGCGTCGCGCTGATCGGCGTGCCCGCCACGGGGCTCCTGTGCGCCTACGCCGCGGTGGCCGTCGCCGACGCGCTCCGTGAGGGTCGCCGGGGCCTCGTCGCCGCCGTCCCCGTGGCGCTGTGGCTGGGCCTCGTCCCGCCGACCCCCGCCGATGACGAGGCCCTCGCGGGCGTCGCCGCCATCCACCTCGCCGACTTTGAGCGCCGCCCCAGCCCGGCGGAGCTCCCGGCGGAGGTAGACCTCGTCTTGTGGCCTGAAGCCGCCTTTCGGGGCGCGTTTCGGCGCTGGGAGGGGCCCCAAGATCCGCCGCTGCCCCTCGACGCCCTCGCCGGGTGGAGCGGCCCCCAGCACATCGTCAACCTGCGCCTCAAGCGGCCTGGGCAGATCCAGAACGCCATCGGCGTGACCGACGGCGAGGGCCAGGTCACCGCCCTGCGCGGCAAATCAAGCCTGGTCCCCTGGGGGGAGCGCCCCTACGGCGGCATCGACCCCTTGTTCTCCATCGACGTGGCCGGGACCGTGCCGCCGATGATGCGCACCGCCGCGGGGCCTGTCGTGCCGACCATCTGCTACGAGGTCTACGAGCGCTCCCTGTTCATCGAGGGCGCGGCCTTGGGCGGCGAGCTCCTGGTCAACGTCGCCAACGACGGGGCGTATGGACCCACCGCCCTCGGCGTGCGCCAGGCCATCGGCGTCCTGGCCCTGAGCGCGGCGGAGACCCACCGCCCGGCGGCGCGGGCCTCCATCTCGGGGCAGGCGGCCCTCATCTCCTCAACGGGCGCCGTCTTGGCGGTGAGTGAGCCCGGCACGAGCGGCGCGCTCGTCTGGACCCGCCCAAACCCTGCTGCGAAGGCGCGGTACTCCCGGCGCAGGTCGCAGACCGACGCCTCAACCCCCACGACGATGGAGTCACCCCACCATGACCCTCCTCCGAACCACCAGCCTGGGCCTCGTCGCCCTGCTCACCGCCTGCGGGCAGCCCACCGAGCCGCAGAGCCTCGCCGGGGACGTCACCCGGCTCTCCCAAGACGTCACCCGCGGCGAAGACGCCCTCACCGCCACCGGCCAGCTCCGCGTGCTGGGTGACGACGGCGCCCACGAGCTCCGCTACAAGGCCGTCGGCACCCCCGCCGACGCCCCCGAGACCTACACCGTCGAGGTCCAAGACCTCAGCTCCGGCGCCACCACCACCCTCGTGCACAGCACCGAGTGGCGCACCTGGAGCGTGCAGGTCGCCGACCAGCTCGTTCAGCTCGCCCACAACCCCGACGGCTCCTACAGCGTCGGCGACCAGGCCTTCCCCGGCGTCAACGACGCCGCCCGCGCCTTGGTCAACAGCGGCGCCCTGGACAAGATCACCCCCGCGCTCCTCATCACCTCCACCGTCGCCCTCGCGGACGCCGTCCTCGCCGCGAACACCCGGATCCCCGATGGTTGGTGTGACCCCGTTTGGTTCGACGTCGATCCAGATTGCAAGGACTATTTCGCCCCCGTGCAGGGCGCGTACGCCTGCGAGCGCTGGGGAACGGAGAGCCCGGCCTGTGACTTCTTTGAGGGCAAACAGCCGAGCCGCTGAGACACCGTCCTCTAGGCCCTCGCCATGAAGGACGAGGGCCGCTCACACCCCTGGAGTTACCCCACCATGACCCTCCTCCGAACCACCAGCCTGGGCCTCGTCGCCCTGCTCACCGCCTGCGGGCAGCCCACCGAGCCGCAGAGCCTCGCCGGGGACGTCACCCGGCTCTCCCAAGATGTCACCCGCGGCGAGGACGCCCTCACCGCCACCGGCCAGCTCCGCGCTGGGGGACGACGGCGCCCACGAGCTCCGCTACAAGGCCGTCGGCACCCCGCCGACGCCCCTGGAGAGCTACACCGTCGAGGTCCAAGACCTCACCTCCGGCGCCACCACCACCCTCGTGCACAGCACCGAGTGGCGCACCTGGAGCGTGCAGGTCGCCGACCAGCTCGTTCAGCTCGCCCACAACCCCGACGGCTCCTACAGCGTCGGCGACCAAGCCTTCCCCGGCGTCAACGACGCCGCCCGCGCTCTGGTCAACAGCGGCGCCTTGGACAAGATCACCCCCGCGCTGCTCATCACCTCCACCATCGCCCTCACAGACGCCGTCCTCGCCGCGAACACCCGGGTCCCCGACGGCTACTGCGACCCCTTCTGGTACAACATCGATCCAGATTGCAGGGCCGGCTTCGCCCCCGTGCAGGGCGCGTACGCCTGCGAGCGCTGGGGAACGGAGAGCCCGGCCTGTGACTTCTTTGAGGGCAAACAGCCGAGCCGCTGAGACACCGTCCTCTGGACCCTCGCCAGGAAGGAACAATGCATCCACCGCTGACCGCGCCGCTCGTCTTCCTGCTCCTCTCGGGGTGTGGAGAGGCGCGCGCGCCGGGCGGCGGTGAGCAGGGCTCGGGCCGCCCCTCGCTCCCCACCGTCGTCTTGAGCGACGGGCAGATGCCGACCCCCTTCGACTGTGGGGGGACGACCTGCGCAGAGCGCGCCCTCGACGGCTTCGTCTGCGACGCCCAGACGCCGAGGGCCGAGGCCGTCGTCGTCTCGGGCCACTCCTTGCCCCCGCTCTACCTCGGCGGCAGCGCTGAGGCCTTGGCCAGCGCCATCGCCTGCGTAGGGCCCTCCTTGGTGGTGCTCGACACCTGCTATGGCTTCTCGACGCCGCTCATGGAGGCGCTCGTGGGCGCGGGGGTGCAGGCGCGGGTCGTCGGATCCCGCCGCCAGGTCCCCGGCGAGGGGCTGCGGTATGGCCCGGCCTTCCTGGAGGCGAGGGGCGCCGCCGCCCGAGGGGACGCCGTGCGCCGGGGAGACGAGGCGCTGGAGTCCTGGACGGTCAACGCCGATGAGCTCAACCTCACCTTGAGCTTGGTCGAGGCCATGTCCCCCGAGGCGCTGACCCAAAACCTTCAGCGGGTTCACCCCAACCTGGTGAACGCCCCCCTCGGCGGCGCCGTCGTGCTGGTGCCCGTCGCGGCCGAGCGGTTTCGCCGCGCCCAGACCCTCACGAATGTGGAGGCTCACGACGATGGAGCGCCCTGACCTCGCCCTCGCCGCCCCGACGCGGCCCGCGCGCGGCCCATGGTTCACCCGGGATGTGCTCGGTCAGCCTGTGCTGCTCAAGCGTTTGATCATGACCTCGGTGAACCTCGCCTTCTACCCCATCTTTCGCTGGCGACATCCGCTGACCCTGCACGGCGCCGAGCACCTCAAGAGCCTGCCTCCGCGGGGGGTGCTGTTCGTCTCCAACCACCAGACCTACTTCACCGACGCCATCGCGATGCACCAGGCCTTCAGCGCCGCCCTCTCCGGGCGCGCCGAGGTGAATGGACCTCCGGGCTACACCCTCCGGCCGCACACGGGCATGTTCTACGTCGCGGCCCGAGAGACCATGGCCTCGGGCTGGATCCCTCGGCTCTTGGCCAGCGGCGGCGCGATCTGCGTCGACCGGAGCTGGAAGGAGGGGGAGACCGTGGTGCAGCGGGGGGTGGACCTCACGGGCTTCTCCGACATCGGCCGGGCCCTCAGCCAGGGGTGGGTCATCAACTTCCCCCAAGGCACGACCCGGCCCTTCGCCCCCGGGCGCCTCGGCGTCGCCCACATCATCCGCGCCTTTCGCCCGGTGGTGGTGCCCGTGGTCGTCGAGGGCTTCCGGGAGGCCTTCGGCAAGACCGGCTTAGAGATGTGGAGACGAGGCCGCCCGGTGAGCCTCCGCTTCAAGCCGCCCCTGGAGCTCCCCCGTGACGCGCCGCCTGCGGAGCTGCTCAGCGCCGTGATGGAGGCCATCGAGCAGAGCGAGGCCTACCGCCCCACGCCGTCGGGAGATGACCACAACGATCGGTGAGCGCTTGGCCGATGAGCGCTGGCCCGGTCAAGGCCTCACGCGTCTAAGCGGCCGGAGCACACCGGGCGTTGGCTCACGAACCGAGCGGCTGTGGAGGTGTAAGCCCCACGCGCGCTCTCGGCGAGGGACGTAGGGGCCGGGCGCGGCCAGCGCTCACCGCGCCAAGGCCCTGCGCGCATCGGAGCTCACCGGCCCGGCGTCGAGCGGATCTCAACCCGCGAATCCCAAACGCGAAGACCCCCGCTCAGCCTTTCGGCGAGCGGGGGTCTAAGGGGTGGACGGCGATAACCTACTCTCCCACAGGGTCGCCCCTGCAGTACCATCAGCGCCTTGGGCCTTTACTTCCGTGTTCGGTATGGGAACGGGTGTTTCCCCAGGCTATCGTCACCGTCCATAAATGGATGCGCATAGAAGGGATGTGGAGGTCGGGCTGACCTTGTTCAGTCAGCGCAAGCGTTTCTCGGATAGAACAAGCCGAACGGACAATTAGTACAGGTTCGCTGAACGCATTGCTGCGATTACACGTCCTGCCTATCGACCAGGTAGTCTACCTGGGTCCTTTGGGGAGAGCTAATCTTGAGGGGGGTTTCCCACTTAGATGCTTTCAGCGGTTATCCCGTCCACACTTAGCTACCCGGCAGTGCCGCTGGCGCGACAACCGGAACACCAGAGGTGTGTCCATCCCGGTCCTCTCGTACTAAGGACAGATCCTCTCAACTCTCCAACGCCCACAGAAGATAGGGACCAAACTGTCTCACGACGTTTTGAACCCAGCTCGCGTGCCGCTTTAATTGGCGAACAGCCAAACCCCTTGGGACCTGCTCCAGCCCCAGGATGCGACGAGCCGACATCGAGGTGCCAAACCACGCCGTCGATGTGAACTCTTGGGCGTGATAAGCCTGTTATCCCCGGAGTACCTTTTATCCGTTGAGCGACGGCCCTTCCATATGGGACCGCCGGATCACTAAGGCCTTCTTTCGAACCTGCTCGACGTGTCCGTCTCGCAGTCAAGCTCTCTTATGCCTTTGCACTCTACGCCTGGTTTCCGATCAGGCTGAGAGAACCATCGCGCGCCTCCGTTACTGTTTGGGAGGCGACCGCCCCAGTCAAACTCCCCACCAGGCAGTGTCCTTCTTTCGAAGTTAGACAGCCAACATCATCAGGGTGGTATTTCAACGGTGGCTCCTTCGACGCTAGCGCGCCGAACTCAACGCCTCCCACCTATGCTACACAGATAATGTCGAATGTCACTGCCAAGCTAGAGTAAAGGTTCACAGGGTCTTTCCGTCTTTCTGCGGGTATGGGGCATCTTCACCCCAACGTCAATTTCGCAGGGCCACTGGTTGAGACAGCGCGGAAGTCGTTACGCCTTTCGTGCAGGTCGGAACTTACCCGACAAGGAATTTCGCTACCTTAGGACCGTTATAGTTACGGCCGCCGTTTACCGGGGCTTCAATTCGCTGCTTTGCTTGCGCTGACAGCTCCTCTTAACCTTCCGGCACCGGGCAGGCGTCAGCCCCTATACATCGTCTTACGACTTTGCAGAGACCTGTGTTTTTGGTAAACAGTCGCTACCGCCGCTTTGCTGTGACCAGTCTTGGCTCCAGGCGCAGGCCCTTCACCTAACTGGCATACCTTATCCCGAAGTTACGGTATTAATTTGCCTAGTTCCTTAACCAGTGTTCTCCCTAGCGCCTCGGTGTTCTCCACCTGCCCACCTGAGTCGGTTTGCGGTACGGTCACCAACACTTCATCGCAGCCCGCGGCTTTTCTTGGAAGCATGGCATCAGGTACTTCAAGACCGAAGTCTCTTCGACGTACCCTCTCGGCCTTATCCGCTCGTTTTATTCCTAAGCAGACAGCCTACTGGATTGAACCACCATCCATCAGGTGGCTACCCTAGCCTTCTCCGTCCCCGCTCTGCTCTGTGTCAGTGGTACGGGAATATTAACCCGTCTCCCATCGGCTACGCATTTCTGCTTCGTCTTAGGGGCCGACTAACCCTGCCCGGATGATCCTTGGACAGGAACCCTTGGGCTTCCGGCGAACGGGTTTTTCACCCGTTTTATCGCTACTCATGTCAGCATTCTCACTTCCAGACAGTCCAACGACCCTCACGAATCGCCTTCACCCCATCTGGAACGCTCCCCTACCCATCGCTTGCGCGATGCTGCGGCTTCGGTACTACGCTTAGCCCCGTTATATTTACGGCGCAGGACAACTCGATCAGTGAGCTATTACGCTTTCTTCAAAGGGTGGCTGCTTCTAAGCCAACCTCCTGATTGTCTGGGTTGTCCCACATCCTTGACCACTTAGCGTAGATTTGGGGACCTTAGCCGACAGTCTGGGCTCTTTCCCTCTTGACGACGAAACTTATCTCCCGCCGTCTCACTGCCAGTCGTCACTCATCGAGATTCAGAGTTTGATAGGGTTTGGTAGCCTTGCGGCCCCTAGCCCTTTCAGTGCTTTACCCTCAACGGTGCTGTCTGACGCTGCACGTAAATGCATTTCGGGGAGAACCAGCTATCTCCAGGTTTGATTAGCCTTTCACTCCGATCCACAACTCATCCCCAAAATTTTCAACTTTTGTGGGTTCGGGCCTCCACGAAGTTTTACCAACGCTTCGCCCTGGTCATGGATAGATCACCTGGCTTCGGGTCTGCACGCCGCAACTATCGCCCTTTTCAGACTCGGTTTCCCTACGGCTTCACCTAACGGCTTAACCTCGCTGCGACACACAACTCGCTGACTCATTATGCAAGAGGTACGCGGTCACCTTGCGGCTCCCACTGTTTGTAGGCATATGGTTTCAGGGTCTTTTCACTCCCCTCTCGGGGTCCTTTTCACCTTTCCCTCACGGTACTCGTTCACTATCGGTCACCAGATAGTACTTAGCCTTGGAAGATGGTCCTCCCAGCTTCTCTCGGGGTTTCTCGTGCCCCGAGATACTCAGGTCCTCAGCCGGAGGTCTGTTCGTTTCGTGTACGGGGGTCTCACCCTCTACGCCGCACCTTCCCAGATGCTTCCACTACGATCAGACTTGCTCACTCCGTCGTACCGCTGCCGTGGTACACGCTGAAACCTACAACCCCGAGTCAGCAACGCCGGCAGGCTTACACTGACTCAGTTTGGGCTCTTCCCCTTTCGCTCGCCACTACTAAGGGAGTCTCTGACTTGATTTCCTTTCCGGCAGGTACTGAGATGTTTCAGTTCCCTGCGTTGGCTCCCTTGCGGGTGACACAGTATGAACTGTGCCGGGTTTCCCCATTCGGACATCTCCGGGTCAACGCTCGCTTGCCAGCTCACCGGAGCTTATCGCAGGCTCCTACGTCCTTCATCGCCTTCTGGTGCCTAGGCATCCACCATATGCCCTTAATTACTTGTTCTGAACACCGAGAACGCTTTATTCCCTTGCGGGAATACGTCCTCCACATCCACTCCTATGCGCGATGTCAAAGAGCTCAAGTCCTATGGACCTGCTCTCAGAAAGATAGATAGCAGCACTGTCTCTATACCTGCAGCCTACAAGCCCGAAGGCTCGATGTCTTCCCGAAGGAAGAACATATTGGCTCCTAAAGGAGGTGATCCAGCCGCAGGTTCCCCTACGGCTACCTTGTTACGACTTCACCCCAATCACCGACCAGACCGTTGACACCTTCTTCCTTGCGGCTTCGTGCAGTGTCTTCAGGTCCAACCAGCTTTCGTGGTGTGACGGGCGGTGTGTACAAGGCCCGGGAACGTATTCACCGCGGCATTCTGATCCGCGATTACTAGCAATTCCAACTTCATGGAGTCGAGTTGCAGACTCCAATCCGAACTGAGGCTACTTTTTTGAGATTTGCTCCACCTCGCGGTCTCGCTGCTCTTTGTAGTAGCCATTGTAGTACGTGTGTAGCCCCGATCATAAAGGCCATGAGGACTTGACGTCATCCCCACCTTCCTCCGGTTTATCACCGGCAGTCTCGTTAGAGTGCTCAGCCGAACTGGTAGCAACTAACAACAGGGGTTGCGCTCGTTGCCGGACTTAACCGAACATCTCACGACACGAGCTGACGACAGCCATGCAGCACCTGTCTCTTGGCTCTACCTTGCGATAGCACCTCCCTCTTTCAAGGGAGTTCCAAGGATGTCAAGACCGGGTAAGGTTCTGCGCGTTGCGTCGAATTAAACCACATACTCCACTGCTTGTGCGGGCCCCCGTCAATTCCTTTGAGTTTTAGTCTTGCGACCGTATTCCCCAGGCGGAGTGCTTAATGCGTTAGCTTTGCCAATGAAAGGGTATAGACCTCCATCAGCGAGCACTCATCGTTTACAGCGTGGACTACCAGGGTATCTAATCCTGTTTGCTCCCCACGCTTTCGACCATGAGCGTCAGTATCGGGCCAGAGAGCCGCCTTCGCCGCCGGTGTTCCTCCTGATATCTACGAATTTCACCTCTACACCAGGAATTCCACTCTCCTCTCCCGTACTCAAGTCGACGGTTTCCAACGCACTTCCCGGGTTGAGCCCGGGGCTTTCACGTCAAACTTAATCGACCGCCTGCGGTCGCTTTACGCCCAGTAAATCCGAGCAACGCTTGCACCCTCCGTATTACCGCGGCTGCTGGCACGGAGTTAGCCGGTGCTTTCTTGCGAGGTACCGTCAGAGTGTTGCCACCCTTCGTCCCTCCCGACAGAGCTTTACGACCCGAGGGCCTTCATCACTCACGCGGCATGGCTGCGTCAGGCTTTCGCCCATTGCGCAATATTCCCCACTGCTGCCTCCCGTAGGAGTCTGGGCCGTGTCTCAGTCCCAGTGTGGCTGATCATCCTCTCAGACCAGCTACCCATCGTACCCTTGGTAAGCCGTTACCTTACCAACTAGGATTAGATAATGGGCCGCAGGCCGATCCCCTGGCGTCTTTCGACTTTCATCCCGAAGGACATAGGTGGCATTAGCCCAGGTTTCCCTGGGTTGTTCCTCACCAAAGGGTACGTTACCTACGTGTTACTCACCCGTGCGCCGCTGGATGACCGAAGTCATCCCGCTCGACTTGCATGTGTTAAGCCTGCCGCTAGCGTTCGCTCTGAGCCAGGATCAAACTCTCCAGTTTGTATCCTTGTGCTCAACTCTTGGTTGAGCTAAAACTCGTTTGCAGATTCGACAGTACTGCTATCTATTTTTCAAAGACCAGATCCTCACTTGCCTGTGGCTTGTGTGGACCTTGCTTTCGGGAGGCTGAGGTAACCGACTCGGCGGTCACCAAAGATGTCACGAGAGCGTCTTTTGTCGTCCGCGGCGCCGCGCTCGGCGTCGCTCGCTTCCGACCCTCCACAAGTAGCTTACCCCCCTTGGACCGTCAAGCTGCTCTGAAACTTTTTCGGGTCGAGATGAATATTTCTCCCCTGTCAGTTCCTGCAGAGCCAAGGTCCGAGGGTGATCCTCAGCGGGATCGCCCTGGACGCGATCCTTGGCCGAGGATCAGCGGATCACCCAGCGGCCTCGGACTTGCCGACGCCAGGGGCGCAGCCGGGATCCTCGAGATCGGTGAGGCCGTCGCTGTCGTTGTCGAGGGTGTCTACGCAGTCTCCGTCGTCGGCCTCGTTGGCTAAGAAGCCATCGGGGACCGCGACGTAGCCCAGGGCCTCGTTGACGTTCCAGCAGCCGGGATCGGCGGCGTCGATGTGGCCGTCGGCGTCGTTGTCGGCGCCGTCGTAGCACTCCTTCGTGGCGGGGCGATCCTCGATGTCGTGGAAGGGCTCGCTCTCTTTGATGCTCTGGCTGTACTCGCAGTCGGGGTCGAAGGCGTCGGTGTAGCCGTCTTCGTCGTTGTCTTCGCCGTCGATGCAGTCGCCGCCGTAGCTGCGGGGCAGCTCCGAGTCGCCCTCGGCGCCGCTGCGCTGGCAGTAGGGGTCGGCGGCGTCGATGTCGCCGTGGCCGTCGTTGTCGAGGCCGTCGTTGCACACCGCCTCGGTGAAGCCGTCGTCCTCAGGGTCGGCCCCGGTGGTGCAGGCGGGGTCGTCGCCGTCGATCCAGCCGTCGCTGTCGTTGTCGAGGCCGTCGGTGCACTGCCAGGCGGCGTCGTCTTCGCCGAGCTCTACGCCGAAGGCGTCGTCGCACTCGCCGTCGTCTTCGTCCGTCCAGCCGTCGCCGTCGTTGTCGGCGCCGTCGCCGCAGTTGGTCTCGCCGTCGAGGCCGCTCTCGCAGTCGTCGTCGTCGTAGTCGATGAAGCCGTCGCTGTCGTTGTCGAGGCCATCGGAGCAGGTCGCGCCGTCGAGGCCGTCTAAGGAGCCGTCCTCGGCCTCGCCGTCGCCAGCGCAGTCGGGGTCGAGGTCGTCGATCCAGCCGTCGCCGTCTTCGTCCTGGCAGTTGTCGCAGCTCGCGTTGTTGAAGGGGTTGTCCCACTCAACGAAGGTGAAGTCGCCGCTGGAGTAGGAGAAGACGAGGTCGCCGTAGAGCTGGCCGGCGTCGAGGCGGTACTCGGTCACGCGGTCGGCGGTGATGACGAGGTAACCAAAGCCCACCTTGGTGGGGTCACCGAAGGAGCAGATCTCTTCGCCGAAGGTGCCTTGGGTGCAGCCGCCGGTGTCGAAGGTGACGTCGGGGAGCTGGTAGAGCACCTCGGCGGGCACCTCGACGACGCTGCGGCCGGTCTCGGGGTCGACGGCGTAGGCGTCAGGCACGGTGATGGTGGCGCGGATCGGCGTGGAGTCGGCGCCGAGCCAGCCGAGGCTCACGATGGTGAGGGTGATGCGCACGTTGGTGTCGACGGCGAGCACCTGGGGATCGTCGGAGTAGGTGACGCCTGACGGCGTCCACTCGACCGTGATCGCCGGGGCGGCGGGGTCGAAGGGGCCGTCAACGCCGGGGCAGGTCTCCAGGCCGAGCACGGCCCAGATGTCTTGGTAGGGCTCATCGTCGGGGGTGACGCCTTGGGTGAGCAGCATCGTCACGGGCTCGGGCAGGACCAGCTCGGCGCCGTCGAGGCCGGTGCCCTTGGAGTCAAACCGCACCGTGGGGTGGCAGAGGGGATCGTCACCGTCGATCTTGCCGTCGCTGTTGTTGTCGCGGCCGTCACGGCAGTCGCGGGAGGCCCGGGACACGTCGCCGCCTTCACCGGCGGGCACAAAGAACGGCGCGCCGACGGGCCAGTCGGCCTGGTAGTCGTTGGAGTGGTTCTCTTGGTACTCGGCGACCTCACAGAACTGGAGCTCGCCCTGGTCGTAGAGGCGGGTGTTGGGGACGGTGCAGTCCTCGGCCTCGCTGAGCAGATCGCCGCCGGCGCGCAGCGTGACGGGATCGAGGGTGTCGGTGCCGTTCCAGGTCCAGCTCGCCAACGAGGACAGGTCGGCGCACCACTCCTCCCCCTCGATCACCGGGTTCACGAGGGTGAAGTTGGGCACGTTCTGCCGCAGCTCGCTCACGCCGGAGGTGAACAGGGTGTAGGCCGGCGCGGTGACGCCCCAGACGCCGGGGGAGAGGTCGGTGCCGGAGTAGAAGCCGATGTTCGGCGTGTGAACCCGGGGGAAGATGAAGTCGTAGAACGCCGCGGTGCCGGTGAGGCCGGTGTTCCCGAGGTAGACGATGTCTTGGCAGCCGACCCCCGCCGAGTCCGCCGCCGCCCCGCCGTAGCAGGAGTAGTAGTAGTCGTTGACGTGGACGTAGGACGCCTCGCCCTCGTAGAGCGTGCCGACCTCGTAGGTGTAGAGGCCCTCGGCGAGGGCCACGCCGCCTTCAGTGGCGACCTTCACGTCCACCGCGCCGCCCTCGATGGGGCCGTTGGGCACGATGAGGGTGAGCTCGGTGTCGGAGACGGCGACGATCTCGGCGTTCTGGGAGCCGAACTGCACGACGACGGCGGTGGGATCATCCCCGAAGCCGCTGCCTTGGAGCGCGATCTCGGCGCCGCCGAGGTTGCCTAAGGTGCTGGACTCACCGCCGATCCCGGAGATCGTCGGGGGGTCACCGTCGTAGTAGAGCGGGCGCGCGTTCTGGTTGCAGGCGGCGAGCACGAGCAGGAGCGAGGGGAGGAGGTGGCGCATCAGTTGGTCTCCTGAGCGGCGCTGAAGCCCCCGGAGACCCAGAAACGACCGATCTCGACGGAGTTGCTGCGCACGAGCACGGGGGAGGTCTCCACCCGGCGTCCGGCCTGGTCACGCACCGGGGGCACGTTGACGTCGACGCCTGTGGAGCGAGAGAAGTAGAACAAGGCCCCTTCAGAGCCCTTACGCGCGGCGTAGTCGAGGGCGCCCGCGAGGTGCTCTTGGGTGAGGGTGAACTCGCCGTCGTCGGTGAGTCGGCAGGTGACCTCGGCGAGGTTCACGCTGGGGTCGCCCTGGAGCTCGACGTTGGTGTCGCCGTTCGCGTCCACCAAGGAAGGGTCGAACACCCACTGAATCTCATCGGGGTCGTCGCAGGGCAAGGGCGCGCGGGTGCCCTGGGGCAGCCCACCCTCCACATCCCCGCGGCTCAGCAGGCGATCCCAGTCGCTCTGCACGCCTGGCGGGGCCTCCATCGGCACCTGGGCGCGGATGAACGCCTCGGACTCCCGATCGATGGGGCCCAAGAAGCGCACGCTGAACGAGACCGTCTCCCCGGCGGCGCCGGGCTCCCAATGAAGGGTGACCGAGCCGTCGCTGGTGTCCCAGGGCCCGGTGTAGATCTGGCCGATGAGCTCGTCAGGGGTCTCGGGCAGGGGCGCGGTGGTCTTACACAGCGCGGCCTGCTCTTCAGCGGTCAGGGCCTCAAAGGCGGCCTGCTCCAGAGGTGTATAGTGGTACTGTACACATGTGGTGAGCGGGCCCTCTTCGCCCGTCGCGCCGTTGGGGCCGTAGAGCGGGCCGTTCCACGACATCCGCAGCGCGCTCGCCCGGTTGGGCAAGGTGAGCGCCTCATGGGGCGCGGACGCGCTCGGGCGCGGGATCGACGAGACCGGCGCCTCGACGGGCGGGATGCCCCCGGCGAAGGAGAAGTCCACCGTGGCGCCGTGGGTGAAGTTCGCGGGGTTGAGCACCCGCTCACCGCCGCTGGGCAGCGGCGCGCTGAGCGCGGCGGGGTGCCAGCTCTCGACGCTGATGTAGTAGACGAAGACGTCTTGGGGATCGGGCGGGTAGATCTCGGGGTTTCGCGCCAGCTTGAAGCGTGTGCTGCCCGCGCTGTCGCTGAACACGAACTTGTCGCCGGCCTCGGCGGTGCTCGCCATGAGGTAGGAGAAGGGCTCGGTGTTGGTCCAGCAGGTGTCCTCGACGGCGGGGGGCACGGCGACGGCGCCGTGGTGCACGTCGGGGGCGGGCACGAGGTCGTCGAAGAGGAACGCGAGGCCGTACACCACGGCGTAGGGCGGCGCGAAGGTGGTGATCGTGGGCCCGACCTCGTCATACGACGTGAAGCCCAAGGCCGCCAAGGAGAGGCCGCCGCCGGCGAAGTTGAACCAGTCGTACTCGACGAGGCCCCCGGCGAGGGTGGGCTTGGGGCCGATCTCGTCAGGGTTGAGGCCGACACCGGCGAGCTTCACGTCGGCCTCGGTGGCGTCGAGGCCGCAGGCCGTGAGGCCGCCGAGGGCGATGAGAGCGGAGAGCGCGCTGAGCGCGAAGAGAGGACGAGGCATGGGGGTTCGCTCCTACCAGCCGGTGCCAAAACCGAAGTAAACGCGGAGACCGGGCAGCTCGGTCTCGTTGGAGAACGAGTCGCCGAGGCCTGAGTCAGAGGTGCTGATGATGTTGTCGCCGTTCACGTCGTTGATGCCCCGGATCTCGTTGAACCCGTAGGACACCCGCATGAAGCTGTTCCAGTTGCCGCGCCACAAGGCGCTGGAGAGCCGCAGCTCGGCCCCGACGTCGTAGAGCAGGTAGTTGGGGTTGGGCTGCCCGGTGAGGGGGTCTACCGGGGAGTTCTTGTAGGAGTAGTCAACGAAGGGGATCTCGCGGCGCACGTCGTCGGGGTTGTAGGCCACGTTCGCGTCGGAGCGGTTGACGTAGTAGGTGCCGGGCTCGGTGGGCGGGCGGTACGACCAGAGGTTGCCCGCGGTGCCGATGAGCTGGGCGTGCAGGTCGTAGACATAGAGCGGGCCCATCTTCTTGTTGATCTTGGTCCACACCGGGAACCGATAGGCCGCGCTCAAGATGAGCATGGTCTCGCCCTGGAGGCTCCCCGCGGGGTAGCCCGCGAACATCGTGTTCGGGTTGAGCGCGCCGTTGCCCCACCAGTAGGGGTGGCGGCCACCGGCGAAGTACTCGTCGTTGTTCTGCACGTTCCGGTCAACAAACCCGCCCAAGAAGTTGAACTGGAAGGCGTGGCGGTGCTTCTGGGCCAGCGCGAGCAGGCCGAAGGGTGACCAGCCGGCGATGGGCCGCACCCGGAGGTGCTGGGTGTACGAGAGGTCGATCTGGTTGAAGCTGTACTCGTCGAGGAGCTGGCCGTCATCCACGTCGGCGCCGTAGAACGCCTTGTACTGGATGTCGGTGAAGTTCCTGGCGTAGCTCAGGTTGATGACCTTGCCCGGCGGCGGGTTGGCGCTCATCCCGTAGTAGTCGGAGATGGTCTGGTAGGTCACAAAGCCCGACACCCCGGCGGACATCGAGAACGGCTCGTAGCGGGTGGCCGTGGTGTCCTTGAAGCCGAACTGCATCGCCTGGCCGATCACGCCGACCTGCAGGCGGCTGTTCAGGGGCAAGAACACCCCCGCCGCGCCCAAGGTGTACTGCTGGACGTTTTTGCCTTGGTAGGTCTCGATGTCGTCGGTGGTGGCCGGGTCGTTGTCGGCGTCTAAGGCGTAGCCGAAGTCAAACTTGGAGACGCCCCGCCGCCCCAACAGCATGATGTTCGCGGCGGTGGACTGGTTGAAGTACTGGAAGAGCAGGTCGGTGTCTTCGCCGACGAGCGCCTGGAACACGGCGACGTGCTTCTCGACGAAGTCCTGCATGTAGAGCTGGAAGCCGCCTTGCAGGCCGAAGTTGGTCTGGGTGTTGTTCGAGAACCGAATCAGCGGCGCCACCGTCGGCGACATGATGTTGTTCTTGACGCCGTAGGGCGTCGTGACGGCCTCGTACTGGGAGAAGTCCTCAGCGAAGGCCAAGGACTGCTTGACCTCACCCATGTCGATGGTGGTGTTGAACAGGTGCGTCGCGGGCTTGTTCATCCACTGGTCGCGGTCAACGCCGTAGATCTTGAAGCCGTGCGCCGTGAAGTTCACGTAGACGAGGTTGCCCTCGGGGGTGAGCCAGGGCTGCTGGGCGCCGCCGATGACGTTCGTGAGCTGGAGGATCTCCTTCGTCGCCGGGTCGTAGGCGAAGATGTTGAAGATGCCGCCGGGATCTGACGAGAAGTAGATGCGGCCATCGGCGGCCCAGTGGGCGTCAAAGCTCTCGTGGGAGTCCCAGGTGATCGGCGTCATCTCGCCGGTCTGGGCGTCGAGGATCATCAGCACGTTCTGGTAGTTGCGGAACATGGAGACGATGATCGACTTGCCGTCGGGGGACCAGTCCGGGCGCTGGAACCAGGTGCCGTCGTGGAAGCTCGTGAGGCGCTTCTTCTCGCTGCCGTCGAGCTTGATGGTGACGACGTTCATCGTGCCGTCGCCGTACTCCAGGTACACCAAGCGCTCGCCGTCGGGGCTCGCCGCGGGGTCGGAGCCGCGCAGGGTGTTGGGGATGGGGCGCACGGCGGCGGGGTCAAACACCATCCGGCCCGCCTTGGGCGCCGGGGTGAGGCTCTCATACGTGCGGCCCTTCTCTTTGTGCTCGTAGGTGCGCAGATCGACGTGCCAGAGCTGGTTCCAGTCGTAGCCGTCGAGCTCGGGGGTGAGGCCGGTGTAGGCCTCAAAGGCGCTGTCGAAGAGGTGCTCGGTGCCGGTGATGACGACCTGGTCTTTGCCGGGCACGAAGTCCCAGGCGCCGCCGAGGTTTGACGGCAAGGCCACGCTCATCTCGGTGGAGCGCTGGAGCAGCTCGGGGTCGCTTAAGTACTCGCCGGTGAACGGGTAAAACGCCGTCTCGGGCAAGAGGCTGATGCGCACGTAGCCGTTGCCGTTGTAGCCGTAGTAGCGGCCATCTCCAGAGAAGCGGGGCTCCAAGGCCCAGGTGCCCGTGGCCTCACGCTCGTCTTCGCGGTCGCGGGAGCGGCGCTCAAGCCACTCGTCCTCGTCCTCAGGGGTGATGTAGTCCCAGCCGCCGGGCTTGAGCGTCATCTCGAAGCCCTCGACCTCACCCTCGGCCTGCACGCGGTCGTAGACGGCGCTGTACTTGTCGGTGAGCCACTTCACCCAGTCGTTGTAGAGGGTGCGGGCGTCTACGCCGGTGACCTCGGGGATGACGGACTCCCAGTTCGCGCGCCAGCCCTCGCTGTACTCCAGGGCGAAGCGGGCGAAGGTCTCGTCGCCGAAGCGCTCCCGCAGGTAGAGCGCCATGCTGTAGCCCTGCTGGTAGCCGCGCTCGCCGTCGCCCCAGTCGGACTTGTCGACGCGGGTCACCCACTCGTCGTAGGTGAGCAGGCGGCCCTCCAGCACCGTCGTGCGGATGTTCATGTCGCGGGACGAGGACCACCAGTTGTAGCCGGTGTTGTCGGACCAGTACTCCGCGCCGCCTTCAGTCCACCAGAAGGGCTCGCCGTCGCCGAGGTTGAACTCGCCGCCGCTGGCCTGATCGCGGATGCCGTCGTCGTAGAGGCCGCCGATGGAGATGCCGCCGGTGCCTTCAGCGAAGGAGGAGTTGGCCTTGAGCGAGACGACGTGGGCGTACTCGTGGACGAGCACGTCGGAGAACCACTCCATGCGGCCGCGCATCCGGTAGAAGTAGCTGCCGGGGTGGGCGGAGATCTCGATCCAGTCCCAGGAGGGGATGGTGAAGCCCTCCAGCTCATCGGACTGGTCCAAGATGACGATGTGGACCTTCTCCTTGATGAAGTAGTTGAACTCGGCGCACATCGGCTCGTACATCTCTTCAGCGATCTTCGCCGACTTTCGCGCCGACCACTCCGCGTTGACGTAGTGGTCGTTGCCCTCAGCCTCCGTCTTCTTGCTCACCGGGTAATGAACGTAGAAGTGTTCGGTCTCGATGGTGTACCAGTCGAGATCGGGGTGGTTGTAGGGGAAGACAAACTTGGCCTCGGCGGGGCTCGACCAAGACGCGACGCCGAGCGCGGCGGTGGCGGCGACCAGGGCGCTGGTGGTGAGGCGGCGCAAGACCTGAGAGAGGGGGCGGGTGGTCATGGCTCAGTACCGAAGCTCAAGGGTGGCTGAGGAGGTGAGGCCGCGGGTGGGGTGGATGTCCTCCAGGGGGAAAAACATCAGGTCTTCGCCGCGGAGGGGCAGGTTGACGCCGAGGGTGAGGTCGAGCCCTCGGGAGACGTTCACGATCAAGTTAGCGTCGAGATCGGCGCTCCAGCCATCGCTGCCCTCGACGGGGGCGAGGTCTTTGCCGGGGAAGAGCCCCGGGGCGCTCACGCCGAGCCGGGTGGCGCCGTGGGCCTCGACGCCGGGCTGCACGACCAGGGCGACGGGGCCGAGCTGGGCCATGAGATCGACGGCGGCGTAGACCCGGTTGCCGGGCTTGATGCGGCCCAAGAACTGGTTGGTGTCGGTCTCGACGACAAACTGGGCGAGGTTGGAGGCGCTCACCACGCCGCCGAGCTGGCCGCCGATGGCGAGGTTGCCGCGCTGCATCTTCGTCTCGACGCCGAGGCGGGCGTCGTAGGTGCCCGTCGTGGTGACGAACTCCTGAAACGTGCTCGGCCCGGCGATGCTCGAGCCCGGCGCCTCGTTGCCCGCCGGGGCCTTCACCTCGGCGATGAGCGCCAGGGCCTTCACAGAGCCTGCGGTGCCCGTCGTCCAGGGCTGCCAACGCCAGGCCATGCGGGGATCGCCCAGGTAGAAGCCGCTGGTGTCGGTGCCCAGGGTGTCGTTCGTGAGCTGCAGGTAGTGAAATGGCACAAACAGCACAAGATCGGAGCGTGAGGAGATCCCGTACCGAAGCTGCACCCGCTCCCGGGTGTAGAGGAACGAGGCGGAGTCAAAGTCCAGGGCCTCACCGTCGGGGCCCCAGTAGCCGTTGGCGCGCTTCATGTCTGCGCCCAGGCCAAGCTCTAACCAGCCTTTTCCGAGGATCAGCTCTCGCTCTACCTCACGCGCGGAGAGCGGCTCCCTCATGGTCTTGTCTGCGAGAACGCCAGCGGAGGCGTGCTGTGTGGTGAGGAGCGCGAAGATGATCAGCGGGGTCATTGGGATACCTCAAGAGCCTCATGGCGAGAGAGGCTCGATGGGTCGTGCATGTTAATGGCGATCCTGCGACAGGCGCCAGGGGTCTGCTTGCATGGCCCCCCTGTCCGCGATAGCGGGCCCCCTTCCCGCGCACAGGCACCTAGCATGGTCGGTGATCTCACGCTGCACCTTCGATCCTTGTCGTGGCGCGTCGCGATGTTCTCGGGGCTCCTCGCCGGGATCACCGGCTGCGACATGGTGCCCCTCGCGGTTGACGGAGGCGCGCCAGACCTCACCGGGCAAGACGTGCGGGTGACCTTCCTGCACACCTCGGACATCCACTCTCGCCTGCTGCCCTACCGCTTTGACCCAAGCTTCACCGACAACGCCCTGGGCCTCGCGGACGGCGCGACGAACTACGGCGGCATCGCGCGCATGGCCTATGTGCTCAAACGAGAGCGGGCCAACGCCGGGCGGGTCTTGCACCTCGACAGCGGCGACTGCTTCCAGGGCGCGATCATCTTCAACGAGTTCATGGGGGAGGCCGAGGTCGCGACGCTCTCCGAGGCGGGCCTCGACGCGGCGGTCATCGGCAACCACGAGTTCGACAACGGCGCCCACAACCTCGCCGTGCAGGCCTCCAAGGCCGCGGGCTACAGCCTGCTCGCCGCCAACTACGACTTTGAGGCGAGCGACCTGCCCTGGGCGAACGACCTGGAGCACCTGAGCCTGCCGTCGATGATCTACGACCTCGACGGGCTCAAGGTCGGCGTCATCGGCCTCGCGAACCTCAGCTCGCTGAACTCGATCTACGACGAGGACAACTCCTTAGGCGTGAAGGTGCTTCATCACGTCGATGTCGTGAACGAAGAGGGCCAGCTCCTGCGCGATCAAGGCGCGGACATCATCGTCGTCGTCTCCCACATGGGCCTAGACGACGACATCGAGCTCGCCGGAGAGGTCGAGATGGTCGACCTCGTGCTCGGCGGCCACCACCACGTCGCCATCGACCCGCCCCTGGTCGTCACCAACAAACACACCGGCAAGCGGGTGCCGGTCGTCCACTCCGGCGCCTTCGCCAAGTTTATCGGCCGCCTGGACATCGTCGTGCGCGACGGGGTGCTGCTCTCCCACAGCTACACCTTGTTCCCGATCTCGTCGAGCACCGTGCCCGCTGAGGATCCCGCCGTCTCCGAGATCATGGAGGACTACGAGGAGCTCATCGACCAGACCTACAACATGGACCAGGTCATCGGCGAGGCGAGCGAGAAGCTGTTGCGCTACGGCTCCACCGGCGGCGACTCCATGCTCGGAAACTTCGCCGCTGAGGCCATGCGGGACTTCCCCGGCGTCGAGACCGAGATCGCGATCACGAACACCTTGGGCATCCGCTCCGACATCGGCGCTGAGCTTGAGTCCGGCGACGCCAACTGGCCGATCACGCTGGACGACCTGTTCAACTCCATGCCCTTCGACAACACAATCACGACGATGTACCTCTCGGGCGCTGAGCTGCAGGAGACGCTGGACTACGTCTCCAGCCGGTCTACGGATCGTGGCTGCAACTCCCAGGCCCAGGTCGCCGGGCTCACCTTCACGATGAACTGCCGCGACGGCGTGGCCGAGGACATCTTCGTGAACGGCGAGCCCATGGACCCGAACGGCTCGTATGAGGTCGCCACGAACAACTACATCGCCCGGGGCGGCTCTGGCTTCTACATGCTGGAGCGCAACACGACCCAGTTCGACACCGGGGTGAGCATCCGCGACGCCGTGCGGGCGGCGATCACCGACATCTATGTGCTGCCCCAGCCCGGCATCTGCGAAGAAGACGGGCGCATCCGGACGGAGTACTGATGAGCCCTCAACCCCCCCGCCGCGTCGGGGTCGTGATCGGCCTCGGCCTCTCCTTGGTGGCCACCGGCTGCACCAACACCACCACCCGCGACCGCGTCGAGCCCACCTTCATCATGGTGAGCGTGCTCGACGGCGAGGTGGGCTCCGCTGAGGCGCCCCTGCCCTTCTCGTCGGAGCCCACGACGCGGCGGATGCGGGTGGAGCTCCTCGACATCCAGCAGCAGCCCTGGACGATGACCGGCGACCTCACCGTCGAGATCAAGCCCGGCAACCTCACCGTGAGCCCCTGGGTGCCCATCGACGGCAGCACCCTGGAGGCCGACGTCACCTTCAAGAACGGCTTCGGCCCCACCCGGGTGTGGTTCTCGGACCTGGGCGACAAAGACATCGACTCTGGCCGCAAAGCGAGCTTCGCGACGGGGGTGAGCGAGCCGATCTGGTTCACCATCCCCACCTTGTCCGAGCTCAACCGCACCGACGACCACGAGACGAACCAGCTCGCCCAGCAGTTCACTGAAGTCCGCTGCCTCGACCGTGAGGTCCGGGTGACGACGGTGGGCACCGACGGCTTCTGGGTGACGGACATGGCGGACCCTGAGGGGTCCTACAACAGCATGTTCATCTACACCTTCAACCGCCCTGATGAAGACTCGGCGGAGACGGGCAAGCGGGGCATCTACGTCGGGCGGCGGCTGACGCTGCTCACGGGCTCTAACCAAGAGTACCTGGCGACGACCCAGCTCAGCTTCCCCACCTACGAGGTCTCCGACGAGGCCGAGATCACGATGCCCGACCCGGCGCTCTTGCCGTCCGCGGCCTGCGGCGACAACGACGCCTTAGAGGGCTACGAGGGCGGCCTCGTGCGGGTTGAGGACGCCACGGTGCCCACCTCGTTTAAGTCGGGCACTGAAGAGTACGACGACTACCTCGCCTATGGGCAGTGGCCGATCACCCTGAGCACGGGCTGCACGCTCTATGTCGAGAGCGGCGCGGTGCCCGAGTACACCCCACGCGGCGGCGACGCCCTCGGCCTCGTGCAAGGCACGCTCTCCGAGGTCTGGGGCAAGTGGATCATCCAGCCCCGCGACGCCACCGACCTCAACTTGACCCCCTCCGGCCCTCCGGGTCGCCTCTCCCGCCTCCCCGCCCGGCCCAAGAGCCCCTGATCTGGAGCGACGCTGATGTTTCTCACTGCCCTCGCGCTGGCCTCCAACGGGGCCCTCGCCGGCGACTTCATGGACATCTGGGTGACCACCGCCATCGAGGACACCAACCTCCGGGCGGGCCCAGGCGACTTCTCCCCCTCGCCGAACTTTGTGCAGCGCGGCAACCAGATCTTCTTCGAGAACTACGAGGCGTTCTGGACCGACGACATCAGCCAGGGCCACCTCGTGCTCTACCGCGAGGACGAGGGCTTCCGCCCCAACTGGACGACGGAGGCGGCGTTTGTGCTGGAGTACACGCCGTTCCTCAACCCCGACGTCTCCCGCCCTGGCGTCAACGTCCGCGATGACGGCAGCTATGTGCGGATCATCCGGTCGTTTAACGGCGACAAGAAGCACAACCTCTCGCTCACGGGCTACGCCGTAGACGCCAGCCGCTTCCGCCTGGGCTACTCCTTCGACCTGAGCTACGGCGGCCGCGAGATCATCTCGCCCCAGCCCGGCGCGATGCCCGGCGTGCGCCTGCAGTACCAGAACAACGGCAGCTACGCCTTCGTCGGCGCGAAGACCGCCGTGAACCAGGCCGAGAGCGCCGAGTGGGAGGGCACCCGCAACGCCGCTTATTACAGCGTGCTCGCGGGCGCGGGCCTCGACTTCCAGGGCAAGCTGCGGATCGAGGCCGGCACGGGCCTGTTCCAGCAGGGCCAGATCATCAACGTGCAAGACACGTCCTCGCCGCTCTATGGCGAGATGATCACGGCCTGGGGCACGAGCGGCCAGGTGAGCTACCGCTCGACGACGGACATCCCCTTCATCCAGTCTTCAGAGCTCCGGCTGTACCGCAACAGCCCGGAGTACATGCGCGACACCTACATCACGAACCGCTTCTTGGAGGGCTTCGGGTTCTTGGTGCAGGCCGAGATCAACTCCTTGGTGCACAACCTCCTCGACCCCGACGACACCTCCGCGACCACGCTTGAGCGGGGCTTCGCCGGTGACATCCAGACCGCGGTGATCTTCGGCTCCACCGAGCTCTTCGCGGATCTGGTCTACAAAGACCTGCCCTACATCGTGTTCAACATCCCCGGCCTCACCTCGGGCTCGGCGATCTCCGACAAGGTCAGCCACACCCCCCAGATCTACGGCCGTGTGCGTGTGGCGCACAACTTCCCCGCGGCGCACTTCACGCCCAGCGTAGGCGTGGGCCTCATGCAGCCCGCGACCTACACCACGACGGACGGCCGCACCTATGTGCAGTACGATGCCCGCAACAAAGAGGGCGTGCCTACGGGTGAGCCCGCCTACGCGGTCCTCGGCTCGGTGATCGGCGCCCAGTACGAGCTCTCCAAGTCCACCGTCGTGCTCGGCGAGCTGCTCATCAACCTCGACAACAACCAGTCGCGGGTGATCGAGTCCGATGACGGCGTGCGTATCCGCGAGCGTGAAGACCCCCGGGTCACGAACGCGGTGGGCTTCAACCTGATGTTGCGGTCGCACTTCGAGCGCGTGCGGGCGGCGGGGGGGCGCCCGGGGGGGGCGGGGGGGGGGGGGGGGGGGGGGGGGGGGGGGGGCGGGGGGGGGGGGGGGGGGGGGGGGGGGGGGGGGGGGGGGGGGCGCGGGGGGGCGGGGGGGGGGGGCGGCGGGGGGGGGGGGGCCGGGGGGGGGGGGGGGGGGGGGGGGGGGGGGGGGGCGGGCCGGGGGGGGGGGGGGGGGGGGGGGGGGGGGGCGGGGGGGGCGGGGGGGAGGGTCGGGGGGGGGGGGGGAGGGGGGGGGCGGGGGGCCCGACTGGTGAGTCGCTGACATCCGCTGCGCCTTGTGGTAGGCTTGGGGATCCCCTGTTGGCTGTTCCGTCAACGGGGCGGACTGGGTTCGCCGAGGAGGTGCGCTGTGGACGAAGAGCAAATGCAGCTCTTCTTGATGTTCTCCCTCGACGAGTTCACCGAGCGGACGATGAAGTTTCCGCTTGGTTTCCTCCACACTCGCAACCAAGAGGACGAAGATCCCCTTCGGGTCGCCGCGTTGGCCGCGCTCTTTGACGGGGTCACGGCGGTGGTGACGAAGTATGGGCCGCTGATCCGTGATCCCGACAGCCCCTTCCCGGGCAAGGATGGGCCGATCTTCATCTACCGTGCCAACGAGCGGGCCCACGTCGAGATGGAGGTGTCTCCCAGAGGCATCGTGCCCACCCTGGTGGTCGATGAGGAGCGCCATGAGGTGCCCGACGCGGCCTTGCCCCAGATCTACTGGAACTGCGGCCACAAGCAGGTCGTGGGCCAGCGCACCCGCACCTTAGAGACCAAGCCCTACCCCATCTGGGACCGCGAAGACCCAAAGGTCGAGCTCATCGCCTCGATTCAGATGATGCGCTACGGGCTCAAGAAGGCTGAAGAGGGCAACCCCTGGAAGCGCCCCAAGCCGCACTGGATGCGCTGACACCGGCTTGTCACCCTCACCGTGAACCCTGGTACAATCCCGGGCTTCGGAGGTGTGATGAGCCTGATCAGTTTGATGTCTCTCGGTGTGGCCCTCGCGGGAGAGTTAACGCCCGCTGTCGAGGTGCGCGGCAACATCACCGGGGCGCGCCTGGGCCTGTTGGGCAACGTGCGCGCCGGGGTGAAGGTGCCTTTGTGGGTGAACCCCGAGAGCACGCTCTTCGCCGACCCCTACCTCATCGCCCAGGCCGAGGCCTTCACCTCGCCGGCCTATGTGCGCCTGGGCGGCCGCGTCACCTTTGAGCCCATCGCCATCTTTCAGCTCCAGGCCTACGCCTTCCACACGAGCTATTTCGGCAACTTCCAGACCTTCATCGGCTATGACGATCCGCTCGCGAGCTATGGCACCAACGGCGACATCGAGCAGTACGTCCTCGACAACCCCGGCCGCCAAGGCAAAGGGAGCGCGCTGAGCTGGGGCGTTCAGCCCACCCTCAAGGCCAAGGTCGGGCCGGTCTTGGTGCTGTTGAGCAGCGAGCTGAGCCACTGGGGCGCGACCTCAGAGGTCCCCGGCGACTACTGGTACGAGCGTGAGTATGAGCTGCTCGTGGGCCGGAACGACTACACCCTGAACAACAACGGCGCCTTGCTCTACGAGTGGGACCCAAAACAAGACGACGGCTGGAAGCTGCGGGTGGGCTCACTCACCAACTGGCGAATGGCGCTCGGCGACACCGAGGACGAGGTGCTGCGCACGGGTCTGATGCTGACCTGGATCAGCCATGAGGGCAAATGGACCCACACCGGCCTGGTGATGCCCTACCTGCGGTCGGAGGGCTACAACGAGGGCCCGCCGTTTGTGGGCTACGTCGTGCGCTGGGCGCTGCCGACGAACAAGTAGCGTCGGCTAACGCCGCACACCCGTCGCCCGGAAGCTCTCGTTGTTGCGCACGCGGCGGGTCACGCGGATGTCGGCGTAGCCCTCGTCCACGAACCAGCGCTCGAGCTCCTCACCGGTGAAGGTCGCCGTCACCGGCACCCGCAGGCGGTCGTAGATGTCGGCCACCACGACGTCGAAGGGCCACTTGTGGTGGTCGTGGGCCGGGAGGTGCGAGGCGATGGCGCCGAGCACCGGCAGCTTCCGCGTGAGGCGGTACGGCGTGTGTGAGAACAGGCGCAGGCTTGAGGCGATGGCCCGGCACAGGCCATAGAGGCGCTCGTCGTCCATGGTCGCCGCCGCGCCGCGTAAGGCCCCGGAGATCACCGCCGCCGAGCCCGCCCGCGGCCCATAGGCCCAGACCTGCACGCGGCCGTTGGGCTTCACCAGCTCTCCCAGCACCCGGAAGGCCGCCTGAGGCGCCTGGATGTGGTGCAGCACGCCGAAGCAGTACACCAGATCGAAGCTGCGGGCCTTCAGAGGCGGCTTACGCAGGTCGCCCTGCACGATGTGAACGTGCTGGAGGCGATCACAGTTGGACTGGGCCGAGGCGACGGCGTCGGCGGAGATGTCCATCGCCACAACTTCTGCGCCATACCGCGCGGCGTAGAACGCGTGGCGCCCGAAGCCGCACCCAGCGTCGAGCACGAGCTGGCCGACGTAGTCCGGGGGCTTGAGGGGGTCAGCCATGTCGCGGAAGTTCTCTTCGTACTCGGGCTCGGTGCCGTCGAAGGTCGTCCAGCGGTGGCCGGAGCTGGGGCTCTGCGCCGTGGCGTCGGGCAGAAGCCGGGGGATGCCGTCTACGATGGGGTAGCTGCGGGCGCAGCTCGGGCAATGAAGCGTGCCCTCCAAGATGTCGGTGTGAAGCTGGCGATCGAGATCTACGCCCTTCTCGCCGACGTCTTCAGGCCGCCAGGCGCCGGTGTAGGTCGCCGTGGTGCGGGTCTTGGTTGTCTCCAGCACCAGCTCCTCGTCCGGGCAGTGGGGGCAAGAGAGCCAGCGCAGCAGTCGGTACCTCACGTCCTACTCCTCAGCGATCGTCATGATCCTCACCCACCCTTCTACCTCAGGTCGGACATCGGTGGGGAAAATCACGCGCTCGGAGATGTGGGCAGCCCCCCGCCCGTGTTATCCGAGACCCCCTACAGGCCCGGCGCGCGGCGCATCTCGCCCCGGCGCGCTCATGGCAAAGCCCGGATGAGAAGCATGGAAGGCGTCTCCCAGAAGCCCGTCGAGCAGCGTACCAGCGTCACCATCTGCTTCGCTGGAGACTCTGGCGACGGCATGCAGGTCACCGGGTCCCAGTTCACCAGCACCTCAGCGCTGGCGGGCAACGATCTGGCCACCCTGCCCGACTTCCCCGCCGAGATCCGCGCCCCGGCGGGCACCCGGGCGGGCGTCTCGGGCTTCCAGATCCAGATCTCCTCTGAAGACATCTTCACCCCCGGCGACGCGCCGGAGGTGCTGATCGCGATGAACCCCGCGGCGCTGGTCACGAACCTCGGCCGCCTGCGCCCGGCGGGCACAGTCATCGTGAACATCGACAAGTTCACCCAGGCCGATCTCGACAAGGCCGACCTCAAGTCAAACCCCTTGGATGACGGCACCGTCGAGGGCTACCTCGTCATCCCGGTGAAGCTCTCGACGCTCACCAAAGACGCCGTCGCGCCGTTTGGTTTGGGCGCCAAAGAGAGCGACCGCTGCAAGAACTTCTTCGCCTTGGGCATCGCGTATTGGCTCTACAACCGCGACTTCGAGTACACCCGAAACTACATCCGGGCGAAGTTTAAGGAGCCCTACCTCAGCGCCAACCTCGCCGCGATGCAGGCGGGCTGGAACTACGCGCTGACGATGGAGCTCCTGCAGCGCAGCTTCGCCGTGGCCCCCGCGAAGCTCACCCCGGGCACCTACCGCAACATCACCGGCAACGAGGCCCTGGCCATCGGGCTCGTCACCGGCACCCAGAAGGCGGGGCTGCGGCTGTTCTTCGGCAGCTACCCGATCACCCCGGCCTCCGACATCCTGCACTCCTTGGCGCGGTACAAAAACTACAACGTCACGACCTTCCAGGCTGAAGACGAGATCGCCGCCGCCTGCTCGGCCATCGGCGCGTCCTACGGCGGGGCCTTGGGCATCACCGCCACGTCGGGCCCGGGCCTCGCGCTCAAGGGTGAGGCGATGGGCCTCGCGGTGATGGCCGAGATCCCGCTGGTCGTCATCGACGTGCAGCGCGGCGGGCCGTCTACGGGCCTGCCCACCAAGACCGAGCAGGCCGATCTCAACATCGCGATCTTCGGGCGCAACGGCGAGTGCCCGATGCCCGTGCTCGCGGCCTCTACGCCGTCGGACTGCTTCGACATCGCCTTTGAGGCCGTCCGTCTGGCCCTGCGGTTCATGGGCCCGGTGCTGGTGCTCACCGACGGTTACCTCGCCAACGGCTCCGAGCCCTGGCTTTTGCCCGACGTCGCGTCCATCCCCAGCATCCCCACCCGGCGCACCACCGAGCACAACAACCCCGGCGGGCAGCTCTTGCCCTACAAGCGCGACGCCGAGAGCCTCTCCCGGCCCTGGATCGTGCCCGGCACCCCCGGCCTGGAGCACCGCATCGGCGGCTTAGAGAAGGCCGAGAACACCGGCAGCGTCTCCTACGACCCGGTGAACCACGAGCGGATGATTCACCTGCGCCAGCAGAAGGTCGACGCCTTGGCCGCGGTGATCCCCCTCGCCGAGCCCGTCGGTGATGACCACGGCGTGCTCGTCGTCGGCTGGGGCTCCACCTTCGGCTCGATCCGCCAGGCCGTGATCTCCGCGCGGATGGACGGCAAAGCCGTGGCGCACCTGCACCTGCGGCACCTCAACCCCTTCCCCAAGAACCTGGGCGAGGTGCTGCGCCGCTACGACCGCGTGATCGTGCCCGAGATGAACCTCGGTCAGCTCAGCCGGATGCTGCGCGCCGACTTCTTGGTGAACGCCCAGTCCCTCACCAAGGTGCAGGGCCAGCCGTTTAAGATCAGCGAGATTCGCGCCGCCATCGACGACGTCGTCGCCAAGGAGGGCTGAGATGAGCCACCCCACCGAGTCCCCCATCGGCCTTGAGGCCCCCATCACCGAGGATCCCCCGCAGCTCACCAAAAAAGACTTCATGTCGGATCAGACGATCCGCTGGTGTCCTGGCTGCGGCGACTACTCGATCCTCTCCCAGACCCAGACCGTGCTCGCTGAGCTCGGCCTGCCCCGGGAGAACGTGGCCATCGTCAGCGGCATCGGCTGCTCCAGCCGCTTCCCCTACTACATGAACACCTACGGCTTTCACACGATCCATGGCCGCGCCCCGGCGGTGGCCACGGGCCTCAAGTGTGTGAACCCCGACCTCTCGGTGTGGATGATCACCGGCGACGGCGACGCGCTCTCCATCGGCGGCAACCACTTCATCCACCTGCTGCGCCGCAACGTCGACCTGCAGATCCTCCTGTTCAACAACCGGATCTACGGGCTCACCAAAGGCCAGTACAGCCCCACGTCCGAGGTCGGCAAGAAGACGAAGTCTACGCCGATGGGCTCCGTGGACCACCCCTTCGACCCGGTGCAGCTCGCGCTCGGCGCCGGGGCCACCTTCATCGCCCGCTCGGCGGACGTGCTGGTGAAAGAGCTCCGCGACGTGCTCAAGGCGGCGTACCACCACAAGGGCTCGTCCTTCGTCGAGATCTACCAGAACTGCAACATCTTCAACGATCTCGCCTTTGAGGACCTCGTCGCCCGCAAGGTGCGCGACGACCGGCTCATCTTCTTGGAGCACGGCAAACCCATGACCTTCGGCGTGAAAGACGCGCCCAAGGGCATTCGTCTGCACAACCTCCAGCTTGAGGTGATCGACCTCGCCGGGGGTGAGTTCACCGAGGCCGACTGCATCGTCCACGACAAGCACAACCCGCTCCTCGCGGGCATGCTCGCCCGGATGCAGCCGCCCAACTTCCCCGTGCCGATGGGTGTGCTCTACGAGACCCAGCGCCCGTGCTACGAGGACGGCTTCAACCAGCAGGTCACCGACGCCATCGAGAAGCAGGGCCCCGGCGACCTCACGAAGCTCATCCACGGCAGCCAGTCTTGGGTCGTGAAGTAGCGAAGTGACCGAACCTCGCCCCTTCGCCCAGCTCCCCGCCGAGCACGCCGCCCGCCTCACCGGTGTGCTCTGCGACATCGACGACACCCTCACCCACCACGGCCGCCTCGTGCCCGAGGCATTCTTGGCCCTCGCGCGGCTTCAGGCCGCCGGCCTCAAGGTGGTGCCCGTCACCGGGCGCCCCGGCGGCTGGGTGGACCAGATCGCGCGGATCTGGCCGGTGGACGGCGTGGTGGGCGAGAACGGCGGCCTGTGGTTTCTGATGCAGAGCGGCAAGCTCGTCCGCCGGTTTGTGCAGAGCGCCGAGGTGCGCGCCACAAACCGCGCCCGCCTCGACGCCTTGGCCGGCTCGATCTTGGCCGCCGTGCCCGGCACCGCCTTGGCGTCTGACCAACCCTACCGTGAGCTCGACCTCGCCATCGACTTCTGCGAGGACGTGCCGCCTCTGGGCGACGCCGCCATCGACCAGATCGTCGCGGCCTTTGAGGCCGCCGGGGCGACGTGTAAGGTCTCCTCCATTCATGTGAACGGCTGGTTTGGCGCCTTCGACAAGCTCGAGGGCTGCCGCCGGATGCTCCACGAGGCCTTCGGCGCCAACCTGGATGAGGAGCGTGAGCGCTGGGCCTTCTTCGGCGACTCCGCGAATGACGAGCCGATGTTCCGCTTCTTCCCCTGCTCCGTCGGCGTGGCCAACGTGCGGCGCTTCTTGCCACGCATGGCCCATGGCCCCACCTGGATCACCGAGGCTGAAGGGGGCTTAGGCTTCGCTGAGGCCGTGGATCACCTGCTCGCCCTGCGCCGAGGCTGAATGGATCGCCCCGCTCTGACGGCCCTCTTGCGCCGCTTGCCCCCCGCCGATGCTCAAGAGGCGGGCTTCATCACCCGCATGGTGAGCCTGTTGGAGCAGGCGGAGGCGCCCTTCTCCCGCGCCCACTTCACCCCCGGCCACTTCACGGCGAGCGCGTTTGTGCTCTCCCCCGAGGCCGACGCGGTGCTGCTCATCCACCACAAGAAGCTCAACCGCTGGCTGCAGCCCGGCGGCCACGTCGAGGCCGAGGACGCCGACGCCATGAGCGCCGCCCGCCGCGAGGTGCTGGAGGAGACGGGCCTAGACGGCCTCACCGCCTTGGGCGACGGGCTCTTTGACTGCGACATCCACGTCATCCCGGCGATGAAGGGTGACCCAGCCCATGAGCACCACGACCTGCGCTTCTTGTTTCAGGCGCCCACCCGCGACTTTGTGGCCGGGGACGAGGTGCACGGCGCCCGCTGGGTGCGCCTGGAGGACGTGAACGCCGTCGAGTCCGACGCCTCGGTGATGCGCGCCGTGGAGAAGCTCATTCGTCTTCGGTGACGACGTGGTGGGGCCACCCCGTGCGTAAGAACGCGCCGACGCTCGCCGCGAGCTCCTCAGCGACGGCGCGTCCTAGACCTTGGTAGAAGCCCGCGGCGTGGGGCAGAAGCCAGGTGTTGGGCCGGGCGGCCAGCTCCGCGAGGCGCGGGAAGGGCTCATCGGGGAACACGTCGAGGCCGAGCCCACCCAGCGGCGGCGCGGCGAGCAGGGCGTCGACGTCGACACACTCGCCCCGGGCGGTGTTCAGGAGGATGACCCCGGGGCGCAGTTGCCGGAGGGTCTCGGCGTTGATGAGGTGGCGAGAGCTTGGGGTCAACGCGCAGTGCAGGGTGATCAGCTCCGCTTGAGCGAAGAGCGCCTCGAGGCTTACGCCGTCCGCGAGGCGCGGGTCATGGACCAGCACGTCCGCGCCCAAGGCCCGCCAGGTCGCCGCGGCCTTCTCCCCGATGACGCCCGCGCCGACCACCCCCACGACGAGGCCCGCGAGGCGGCGCATCGGGCGCTGGGGCAGCTCCGCCCGAGCCCAGATCCCGGCCTCCGCCCGCGCTTGAAGCGTCGGGAGATCCCGCAGGAGGCTCAGGCCCATGGCCAGAGACGTCTCGATCACGGCGTCGCGCCGGGCGAGGGGGCAGCGGGCCACGGTGACCCCCAGGGCCTGGGCGGCGGGCAGGTGGATGTGCTCATAGCCCGAGGTGGTCGTGATGATCAGCCGAAGCGACTCGGCTCTGGCCAGCACAGCCTCGGTCACCTTCACCTTGGAGGTCGTGACGAGCACCTCGACGCCGCGAAGATCCGGCGGCGGGCCGATGGCGTGGCGGGTGGTGACCCCGTCCTCGGCGAGGAGACGCGCCTCCAGGGCGAGATCCTCCGCCGTCTCGTAGTCCGAGCGACCCCAACGAAGGAGCATCGTCACCCGCTCACCTCCTGAACCTCGATCTCCCGGGCGAGCTCTTCGCAGTCGGTGAGGTTGAGGCTGGCCACGTCGGCGCGACCGGCGGCGTGGGCCCCACAGGCCATGGCGAAGGCGACCATCTCCCGGGCCGGGCGCCCCATCTTCTTGAGCAAGCCCGCGGCCACGGCGTCCCCGCAGCCGACGCTGTGCACCACGTCCACCGCCGGGGGCCGCGCCCGAAACGTGCGCCCACACACCCGAAACCAGGCGTCGCGCCCCTCGTCGGTGACCACCGCTGAGCGCGCTCCGGCGTCGATGAGGGCTTGGAGGCCCTCCTGGGCGGTGTGTACGCCGAAGGTGGACCGCACCTCCTTGAGGTTCGGCTTGGCCAAGAGCACGTCCCGAGACGCCTTGAGCGAGTCGATGAGCGCCGGGCCCCGGCAGTCGAGCACCACAGGCACCCCCAGCTCACAGAGGCGGGGGTACAGATCCAGGCGAGAGGTCGAGCCCCCCAGCACGAGCTTGCCGATGGGCATCAACGAGCGCACGGCGGCGACGATGGCCTCGACCTCGGCGTCCTCTAGCTTCGGCGGCGGGCCGTACACCGTCGTCGTGCGGCCCTGCTCATCAAACACCGTGAACCCGCGCCGCGACTCCCGACGTAAGGACACCACCCGCGTCGGCAGGCGCTCCTTCTCGAGGAGCTCCTCGATCTCCCGGCCCGTGCGGCCGCCCAACGCGACGACGTTGAGCACCTGCTCGCCCAGGTCATGCAGGGCCCGCCCGACGTTGAGCGGCTTGCCCGTGGGGATGAGCCGGGCCTTCTCCGTGGCGCGAAAGTCTCCCGGCGCCTCAAAATGAGGCACCGAGAAGAGGTGCTCGGCCATGGGGTTGACGGTGACGGTGACGATCATGCGCGCTCGGGGAGAGCGAGACCCGGCTACTCCACCAATGCCACGGGGATGCGGTCAGCGATCTCGGCGAGGATGCCAGGGAGCTCGCTGCCGGTGCCGGTCTCGTAGAACCGACCATAACCACGAACGAGCTGCTTGAGGAACGCCGTCTGCGAAGAGGAGTAGCTCTTGTTGAACGAGACCGTGTAGAGGTGGATGTCGTTCTCCCAGGCGTAATCGGCCATCTCGAGCGCGTAATCGCGGCGATCGAGGGCCTTACACTTGGGGTTCGCGTAGCAGGAGTAGAGGCCGTCGGAGATGAGCAGGATGACGTGCAGCGAGGCCGGATCGCCATCAGCGATGAAGGTCTCGACGGCGTCCTCTAAGCCCGCGCCCTGGTTGGTGCCGTCGCCGCCCGCGCGGCAGTCGAGGATGTGGTCGTTCTTGTTCTCGCTGCCGTCAGGGACCTTGTCTTTGTCGCACCAGTTGAGGGTGTTCCACTGAGACCGAATGATGGAGTAGTCGGCGTCCACGTAGGTGAGCGGCGTCCACGGCGAGAGGAAGTCCATGGTGCCGTCGCCGTTGGCGTCGTGCTCGGTGTCCCCGGTGAACAGGATCATGCCGACGCGGTCGCCGGGGAACTGGTTGGCGTACAAGGAGTCGAGGAGCGCGAGGTTGCCGGTCTTGGCCTTGGCGATGTCGCCGGAGAACGAGCCGGTGACGTCTTGCACCACCATGATCTCCCGGAACCGCATGGCGGCCGTGGCCCGGGCGAGGATGTTCGCCGTCTTGATGCCCATGACCGGGGCCAAGAACAGGTCCAAGGCGCCGTTCGCCGTGCCCGAGTGCCGGGCGACGGTGACCTCGACGGCGTTGGTGTAGTCGGCCTCGGAGTCAAAGCCCGCCGAGCTGAAGTCCCAGCCGCCAAACTCGACGGAGAAGTTGGTGTCGGGGTCGATGGTGGTCTTGCCGACGACGTTGAGCGAGGCGACCGAGCGGGCGGCGGACAAGGCGTCCGCGGTGCTCCCCGAGCGGCGCAGCTCGACGGTGGCGGCGTGGGCCGAGGCGTCGGCGGCGTTCTGGGCCATCTGCCGCGCTTGGCGAATCCAGGCCCCATCCACGGCCAGCGCCGCGAACGACATGAGCACGGTGAAGCACAACGCGAGCACGATCGCGTAGTTGCCTCTCCGTTGACGACGCTGAGAACGACGCTCCTTCCTGGACATCTTGTCTCCTATGGATCTTGCCCCGTCCGGGGCTCAATCCGCGCAAAGCCCAAGCTCACGGCAAAGGTGCCGCGCGCTGGGGTAGGTCCGCCGCGACGACCATCCTGGACACGTCGCATCAGGATCATAGCGTGCTGGACGTGTTTCCTGAAGTGTGGGGCGAAATTATTCTTCACGACGCTGAGTTATGGCCCTGGGACGTAGCCAATCGCATGCAAAGCCTCTAAAAGTTCACCCTGCACGGCCATCTCGGCAGGATCGGCGGCAGGCGCGGGCGGCGGGCGGGCGCTGTAGCTCCCTCCGGCAATCCGCAGGCCAAACCCCGAGGCGTCCCGGCGAAGCCCGCCGACCTCGACCACCTCCGCCGAGAGCGAGCCCAGCGCGCCTCGAACCAGGGCGTCCGCGAGCGCCGCGACGGCGACCTGGCCCCCGCTTGGCCCCTCCCCAAACCCTCGCGCCGCCAGGGGCACATGGAGCTGCGGGTCGATCAGCGCGGATCCATGCCCCCAGCGCCCCTCTTCGCCTAGGCTCTCGCCGTGATCCGCGACGAGCACGATCCGCGTCTGGGGGCCAAGGCCCTCGATGAGCCGCGTGGCCTCCGCCCAGCCCCGGGCGCTGGCCTCGGCGTAGGCTCGGCGAAGACGTTCGGGATCCTCCTTCTCTAACGCCGGGTTTGACAGCGCCGGATCCCGGCGGTACTCGTGGGGGCTCATCAGGTGAACCCACAAAAAACGCTGGGCGTCGCCGGCCTCGGCCCACCAACGAAGCGCCGCGTTCACCAAGAGGGGATCACGCCTCGCCCAGAGCCTCGGCGGCCAGCCCAAGGCCCGCCAGCCCACGAGCCCCCACAGCGCCCAGGCCGCGTGAGGCTCCTCCCAGGCGTCGCTGTGGTCAAATCGCTGAAACCCTCGGTCAAACCCGAACGACGCCCGAAGGTGAGGGTTGGAGACGAAGGCCGCGGCGCGCATGCCCAGGCCGCTGAGGCGCTCGGCGAGGACAGGCGTGGTGGGGCTGGGCCGGGTGAAGCCCCCGTCGATGGGCAAGCCGCCGCCGTGACGCCGCACGGGCTCACCGAGCATGAGGCTGTCCATGGCGGGCAAGGTCCACGGCGCGGCGGAGATGGCCTGGTCAAACACCCACCAGCCCTCGCCCGGCAGCGCGCCGAGGTGATCCGCGCGTAGGGTGTCGAGGGTGATGAGGGCGAGGTCGGGCGGCGGGGACTCTCGACGGGCGGGCGGCGGGCCGAGCTCGGGCGCCCGAGGGGTGAGCTGGGGCGGGATCACGGCGCAGAGGCAGGCGAAGACGAGGCCCAGGCGCGGCGGGAGCGCGGCCAGAGGCAGCGCGATCAGCACGCCGAGCAGGGGCGGCCAGCCGAGGCGCTCGGCGCTCAAGCCCAACAGCGCCCCAGCCACCAGCGCCGGGAGCAGGCGAGGCCCCGCCGGGAGCGCGTAGAGCAGCGCCGCGAGCGCCGCCAAGCCGAGGCCCTCGACCAAGGCGTCCCCGAGGCGCACAGGCTGGCCGAGGGCCGGGCTCACCCAGCCACAGACGAGCTCAAGGATCGGCACGAGCTGCACCAAGACCACGGCGATCACGACCTCCCGAAGGTGAGACGAGGCGGCGGGATCGGGCGCGGGCCGAGACATCCCCCGCCTCTATCCCGTCTCCCCACCGACACGCCCGGACAGTTCTTGGCCTGTTGTGCCCCTACCCAGCGCCGTGGACCGGGTTAGGGCTGAGGGCTCGCCACCGCCCGGCCAAGCGGAGTCCTGATCATGGCCAAAGACAAGAGCGTTCACGTCTGCCAGGCGTGCGGATTCAACTCGACCAAGTGGCTCGGGCGCTGCCCCGAGTGCGGCGCGTGGGACAGCCTCGTCGAGCAGCGCGCCCCCACGGCCAACAGCCGCCCTCTGCCCACAAGCGGCGGTCGCGCCCTGGGCGGCGCGGTGCCGGTGCCGATTCGGTCCGCCGACACCGGCGAGGGGGAGGTCCGCCTGCGCACCGGCGTGGGTGAGCTTGACCGAGTGCTCGGCGGCGGCCTCGTCACCGGCTCGTTGACCCTCCTCGGCGGCGATCCCGGCGTGGGCAAGTCCACGTTGTTGCTCACCGTGCTCGACCGCTTCTCGCGCCGGGGGCTGCCCACCCTCTACGTCTCCGCTGAAGAGTCCGCCCGGCAGGTGCGCCTGCGGGCCGAGCGCCTGGGCATTCAAGGCGACACCCTCTTCCTCCTCGCCGAGACCGAGCTCGACCGCGTCTTCGACGCCTTGGACCAGGTGAAGCCCCGGGCCTTGGTGTTGGACTCGGTGCAGACCTTGACCAGCCGCAGCGCTGAAGGGGTGCCGGGGAGCATCCTTCAGGTGCGTGAGGTCGCGACGCGGGCGATGCAGGTGGCGAAGGGCCTCGACATCGCCACCTTCCTCGTCGGCCACATCACCAAAGACGGCGGCCTCGCCGGGCCCAAAACTCTGGAGCACCTCGTCGACGCCGTGCTCTACTTTGAGGGCGACGGCATGAGCCCGCTGCGGGTGCTGCGCAGCCACAAGAACCGCTTCGGGGCCACGGGCGAGCTCGGCTTCTTTGAGATGCGCGACGTCGGCCTCGTCGAGGTGCCCGACGCCTCGGCGCGGCTGCTCGCCGAGCGTGTGGCCGAGGCCCCGGGCACCGTCGTCACCTCGGCCATGGAGGGCAGCCGCCCCCTGCTCGCCGAGGTCCAGGCCCTCGTGGGCCGCCCGACGCCCTCCACGCCGGGTCGCACGTCGTTGGGCCTCGACAAGGGCCGCCTCTCGATGCTCATCGCCGTGCTCGGCAAGCTCGGCCAGCACCTTCACGATCGGGACGTGTTCGTCTCCGCCGCCGGGGGCCTGCGGCTGCCCGAGCCCGCCGCGGATCTCGCCATCGCCGCCGCGCTGGTGGGCTCTCTGCGGGATCGGGCCCTGCCCCCCGACACCCTCGTCTTCGGCGAGGTGGGCCTCGTGGGTGAGGTTCGTGGGGTCGCCCACCCCGGCCCGCGGCTCGCCGAGGCCGCGCGCCACGGGTTTCGCCGGGTCGTGATCCCCGCCGCCGCCGCTGAGTCCGCCCCTGAAGGGGTCGAGGTGATCGGCGTGCGCACGCTCAAAGAGGCTCTGGTCGCCCTGTTCTCGTGAGGCGGCGCGGCGGGCGGACAGCCCTGGCCTTGACACGGCGCGCGGGTCTTCACGTTTTTTTGTGCGAGGGCCGCCGCTCGTGGGTTATCCTCTCCCAATCGCTGAATGACGATTCATTCATAAAGGGAGGCCCGATGAGCGCCACTGGATTCAACGTCGATCTCCGTGACCTTCACTTCGTGCTCTTTGAGCAGCTCAAGGTCCAGGACTGGCAAGCCACCAACCCGAAGTACGCCGACTTCGACCAAGACACCTGCGGCGCGGTGTTGGAAGAGGCCGCCCGCATCGCCACGGACGTGATCTGGCCGGTCAACGTCGCCGGGGATCGTGAGAAGTGTAAACTCGACGGCGACGGCAACGTGACCACGCCCAAGGGCTACAAAGAGGCCTGGAAGCTGCTCGCAGAGAACGGCTGGGTCGGCCTCATGGCGCCCACGGAGCTCGGCGGCGCGGGCCTCCCCCCGGTGCTGGGCATGGCGGCCGCGGAGATGATGACCGGCGCGGGCCCGGCGCTCTCCACCTACGGCGGCCTCTCCCGCGGCGTCGGCAACCTGCTGGTCGAGTACGGCCCCAAGTGGCTCAACGACATCTGCCTCCAGAAGCTGTTCTCCGGCGAGTGGGGCGGCACGATGTGCCTCACTGAGGCCGGCGCGGGCAGCGCCGTGGGCGACAACCGCTGCCGCGCCACCCCCACGGACGAGGCCGGGCTCTACCACCTCGAAGGCGAGAAGATCTTCATCACCGGCGGTGATCAAGACCTCACCTCCAACATCGTTCACCTCGTCCTCGCCCGCGTGCCGGGCGCCCCGGCGGGCACGAAGGGCCTCTCGCTGTTCGCCGTGCCCAAGTTCGACTTCTTCGACGGCGCGCGCAACGACGCCAAGGTCGTCTCCATCGAGCACAAGATGGGCCTCAACGGCTCGGCCACCTGCGTGCTGGCGCTCGGCGCCACGGGCGCGTGTAAGGGCTGGATCATCGGCAACGAAGGCGACGGGATGCGCATCATGTTCCACATGATGAACGAGGCCCGCATCGCCGTGGGCATCCAGGGCATCTCCTCGGCCTCGGCGGCGTACCTCAACGCGCTCTCCTACGCCAAAGATCGTGTGCAGGGCACCTCGATCAAGGACATGAACAACGGCGACGCCCCCCGGGTCACCATCGTCAACCACCCCGACGTGCGCCGGATGTTGATGCGGATGAAGGTGTCGGTGGAGACGATGCGGTCGTTGCTCTACGCCACGGCGCAGCGCCTCACCCTCGCCGAGAACACCGACGACGCTGACGAGGCCAAGGCCCACCTGAACATCGTCGAGCTGCTCACCCCGATCTGTAAGGCCCACTGCACCGACCTCGGCTTTGAGGTCTGCGTGACGGCCCTGCAGACCTTCGGCGGCTACGGCTACATCGGCGAGTACCCCGTCGAGCAGCACGTCCGCGACAACAAGATCGCCTCGATCTACGAGGGCACCAACGGCATTCAGGCGATGGACCTGCTCGGCCGCAAGATGCGCAAGGGCTCGGGCGTGCTGTTCATGCAGTGGCTCGCCGAGTCCGGCGAGGTCATCGACCGGGTGAAGGCCACGGGCAAGTTTGATGAGGAGGTCACGGCCATCGACAAGGCCCGGGACGCGCTGGGCGCGGCGGCGATGCACCTGGGCGCGGTCGGCGCTGAAGGCCGCCTCGACGCGGTGATGGTCCACGCCGTCTCGTTCCAAGAGCTCTTCGGCACGGTCATCTTGGGCGTTCACGCCCTGGAGCAGGCCCACGTCGCCCAGGCCGCCCTGGACAACGGCGCCAGCGGCAGCGACGTGGCCTTCTACAAGGGCAAGGTCCTGAACCTGAAGTTCTACGTCAACCAGATGTTGCCCAAGGCCCAGGCGCTCTCGAAGACCATCCGCAGCGGCGACGAGTCCTGCATGGACGAGGTCCTCTTCGCCTGATCCCCCCACGCCTCGCTCCCCTCGTCTCACGGCGAGGGGGGCGAGCCGCGCGGGTGACGCCTAGTACAGCAGGCAGGCCTCACGGAGCGGCCTCCACTCCTCAAGCTCGGGCAGCCAGCCGTTCACCAGCTCACGGGGCGACACGCCGGCCTCGATGCCCAAGCGCGCCTCGGCGCTGCCGCAGAGCAGGTCGATGGCGATGGGCTCCTTGACGAACTCGTAGATCTCGGTGCGCCAGGCGAAACGTTCGGGATCCGCCCGGCGGGCGGCCTCCAACACGACGAGGCCCAAGAGCAGCGGCTCCATGGCGTCGCGGTCGGTGACGTGAATCTCGACGCCGCCGCAGGTCTTCTTGGCGTGTTTCTGGAACTGGGGGAAAAACTCGATGGGCCGGAACGCCACGCCCTCTAAGCCAGCGTCGAAGGCGCCTTTTCGGCACAGCTCAGCGAAACGACCCGGGCGCAGCCACGGCGCGCCGACGAAGTGGAAGGGCCGGGTGGTGCCGCGGCCCTCGCTGAGGTTGGTGCCCTCGATGAGGCACATGCCGGGGTAGATCGCCGCGGTCTCTAAGGTGGGCATGTTGGGGCTGGGGATGACCCAGGGCAGAGGCGTCTGGTCGAGCCAGGTGGCGCGGTCCCAGCCCTCGCAGCGGATGATCTCGACGTTGGCCTGGATTCCGACCACCCGGCGGAAGTACGCCGCCAGCTCACCCATGGTCATTCCGTGGCGGTTGGGCAGGTTGTACGCCGAGACGAAGCTCTCGTAGCCCTTGCGGATGAGGTTGCCCTCGATCGCCACGCCGTTGATGGGGTTGGGCCGGTCGAGCACGACAACCGGGGTGCCCGTCGTGGCCGCGACCTCCATGAGATAGCCCAAGGTGGCCTGGAAGGTGTAGTAGCGCGAGCCGATGTCTTGAACGTCGAAGAGCAGGACGTCGAGATCGGCCAAGGCCGAGGCCGGGGGCCGCAGAGACTCAACGGTGTCGCCGTAGAGGGAGACCGTCTCGACCCCCGGGGCCACGCCGCCGTCGCCGTCGGTGACGCCGATCATGTCTTGTGCGGTGGCGGAGATGCCGTGCTCAGGACCGAACAGGCGCTTGAGCGGGAGGCCTTTGCTCTGCAGCAGGTCGATGGCGTGGATATAGGTGCGATCGACCGCTGTAGGATTACAGCACAGGCCGATCCGCGCGCCCCGGTACTTCTCGGCGTACTCCTCGACGAAGACCTCAAGACCACTTCTCATGTTCACCTCCGCCCGCTGCCCATAATCCGACGGCGCGCGTGACGCCCCTGGGAGTCCCGATGACCGCGCTCTTCTTGACCGTGCTGACGTTTACCGCCTGCCGGGGCAGCTCCCCCGACCCAGCGCCGCCGCCCCCGCCGCCGGGGCCCCCGGGCGAGGTGCTGAGCGCCACGACGCCGCCTCCCCCGCCGCCGCCGATGCCCGCCGAGGTCACCCCCGGCGCCTCGTTCGTCACCTGGACGAGCCCGTCTTGTGGCGAGCGCAGCTACCCCCGAAACGTCACCTTAAACCCCGACTTCTCCTACACCACCGAGGAGCTGGTCTCCCCCTGCCCGCCCGACGCCAAGTGTGTGTGGTCGGGCGTCGTGAACACCCAAGGCACCTGGAAGGAGGACGCCGATCGGGTGCGCTTCACCGAGACCCAAGGGGGCACCCAAGGCCTGGCCCGGCCGATGGAGCTTGTGTGGGAGGGCGGCCGGACGAGCTTGGTCGAGGTCCAGGGCGAGACCCGCTGCGTCTACAGCCAGAGCCAGCCTGGGCTTGAGGCCCCGCCGAAGAAGTAGGCCCGCGCTCAGGGCGTCGGGGCCCGGGTCATCACCCGGCGGGCGGTCAGCGTCTCGCCGCCGGTGATGCGCAGCTCGGCGTCGTAGAGCAAGGTGGCGCCATCGGCGGTGACGCTGCGGGTGACGCGCCACAGCGCCGGGCGGCCGTCGGGCAGGGTCAGCTCGGTCTCGACGATGAAGGCCGCGTCCGTCCAGCGGCAAGACTGCTTGAGCGTGCCCTCACGCTCGCTCTGGATGACGCGCACCTCGCCGTCGCCGACGTAACGGTCGCTGCGGGAGTAGACCGAGGACTCCACAGCGACGATGAGCGCGTCGCCCTCCACAGAGAGGATCGTCGTGAGGTCAATCCACGACATCGCCTGGCGCTCAAACCAGGACACGCCGCGGGCCTCTAAGATCGGGTCCATGCTCTGAGAGCGGGCCTCGTCGAGCACCCAAGCGCCGCTGAGCTCGGGGCGGGCCGCCCAGGCCAGACCGCTGCACAGCAGGGTGAGCAGCAGGGCCAGACGGCGCATCAGAGGCCGATCAAGAAGGCGAGGAGCCCCGCGCCCGCGGCGACGGAGAGCGGGATGGAGAGGTTGTCATCTAGGGTGCGGCTGACCTGCTCGGCGATGGCCCCGGCCAAGGCGCCCACCACAGAGAGGGCCACGGCCACCCCGAAGGACACGTCGGGGTAATACACCGCGAGCACGCCGAGCGCGCCCAAGGCCCCGACGCCGACGAAGGCGAGGCTGCCCTCCAGAGAGCGCCCGTTGGAGAAGCGCACCCGGCCATACCGCCGCCCGATGATCGCCGCGGCGGGATCGGCCACGCCGAGCACGATCACCGCGAGGCTGGCGAGGAGGGGGTCAAACGTCCAGGAGAGGCCCATGAGCGCGGTGCAGTACCAGGTGGACGAGTTCACCCGCTTGGCCTCATGGGGGTGCGCCACCTTGCCCAAGACCTTCATACACAGGCGGTTGACGGCCTCGCTGCGGCGGCGGGAGAGCTCAAGGCCCCAGGCGAAGATCGCCAAGGCCGTCGCCACCCACACCATGCGGTCGCCGGTGAGCACATGCTGGATCACGACGACGCCCAAGAGGCCCGAGCTGACGTGCAGCACGTTTCGGGCGTAGTTCGTGGGGCGCAGGCTGGGGACGTGGAGCGCGTACTCACGCAGGGCGGCGGCGAGCTCCTCGTAGCCGGGCTGAAGCCGGGCGCGCAGGGCCTGCCACTGGGCGCGCAGCTCAGCGGCGGTGAGGTCGGGGTTGGGGGTGTACTCGTCGATGAGCGCCGAGAGCTGGGCGAGCAAGGCCCGAAGCTTGGCGATGTGGGCGTCCGCCGAGGGCATCTCCGCGACGAGCTCGTCGAGCCGGGCGGAGATCTCATCCAGCCGATTGCGCACAACCTGCTCTAGATCATCGCGCCAGGTCGCGGGATCAAGATCGCGCAACAGCGCGTACAGCTCAAGCGCGAGATCCTGGCCTTCCAGAGCGAGCGGCTGTGTCATCGGGGGAGCCTCACGAGCGCAATTTCAGTCTGAGCGAACCCCTATTTGCATATCATGCCGCCCCCCACTCCCGGTATTCTTTTCATCAGAAGCCAAGAGGGCCTCCTCTCTCTCATCGAATCGTCCGAGGAGCCCTTCGCTTAGAATGGCGGGTCTCCCAAGAGGCCCGCTGTGCCGAGCATCCTCCCAGGCCAAGACCTCACGCTCATCGGGAGCCCACGCCCCCGCGACCGGGAGCTCCTGCGCGCCCCCGACATGAGCGCGAGGCTCGTCGCCGGGATCCTCGCCGAGCTTGAGCGCGCCCACGGCGCGGCGATGGTCGCGGAGGCCTGCGCTGAGGCCGGTCTCGCGCGGGAGAACTTCTTTGACCTCGACGGCTGGGTCTCGAACGGCTTCCACCATGAGCTGGTGCTGGGCATGCAGCGCCGCCTCACGGGCCGGGCGGAGATCCCCCCTTGGGACGCCCCGTTCTGGCAGAGCTGGCGCCGCGTCGGCCACCAGGGCTACACCCGCGAGCGCCTGGGGCCGTACTGGCCGCTCCTGCGCGCCTTGGGCTCCCCAGAGCCGCTCTTTAAGCGCGCGCCGGGGCTGGTGCAGCGGTTCAACCGCACCCTGCGCCTGCAGGTGCTCTCCCAGAGCCCGGGCTACTCGCTGTTGGAGATCGGCCCCCGCGACCCCAAAGACGCCGCGCTCCAGGTGCCGGGCAACTGCTGGGCGCGCATCGGGATCTTGGAGGGCCTGGGCGCGGTCTGGGGCCAGCGCCACCTCAAGGTCGAGCACATGGCCTGCATGTACGACCCCGTCGCGCCGTCCCCGGCCTGCGTCTACCGGGTGAGCTACGGCTTTGGGCGCTCGGACTGGCGCTCCGTGGCCACCGCGGCGCTCACCGCGGGCACGTTGCTTGTGGGGGGCTGGGCCTACTTCGGGATGCCCGCCTGGGCGCTGCTCGCCGGGGGCGTCGGCGTCGTCGGCGCCTCGGCCAAACACCTGAGCGACCGCCACCGCGCCATCGACGAGGCCATCGAGCTGGAGGCCGCCTTGGCCCGCTCCGACGCCCGCTACGCCCGGCTGTTCACCGACAGCGTCACCTTACGCCGCACGGCCTTGGCCAACCGAAAGCTCAGCGGCTACCTCCCTGAAGAGCTCGTCGACCGCATCCTGCGCGACCCTGAAGAGGAGCTGCGCCTCGGCGGCACCCGCACCTTAGGCGCGGTCCTGTTCACCGACGTGGTGAACTTCACGCCGCGCTGCGAGGCCGAGGCCCCGGAGCGGGTGTTGAGCGACCTCAACCTGCTCTTCGGCACCTTAGACGAGGTGATCCGACGCCACGCCGGGGTCATCGACAAACGGATGGGCGACGGGCTCATGGTCGTGTTTCCTGGGCGTGAGGGGGAGGACGAGGCGGCCATCGCCCACCGCGCCGCGCGCTGCGCGTTGGAGCTGCTGCGGGCGATGCGCGGCGTGAACGACGCCTTGGCCCAGCGTGGGGCCAAGCCGATGGAGCTGCGCGCCGGGATCGCCGCCGGTCCGCTGGTGCAAGGCAACATGGGCTCGCCGATGCGGATGGAGTACACGGTCATCGGCGCGCCGGTGAACCTCGCCGCGCGGCTCGAGCCCCAGGCCGCGCCGGGTCATGTGGTGGTCGAGGCGCGGCTGTTTGAGGCGCCACCCCCCGGCGCGACCCTCGCTAGCCGCCGCAGCGTCGCCGTAAAGGGCATTCGTGACGAGGTGGCGTTGATGGAGCTCACCTACGCGCCGTGAACCCCCGCCGTGAACCCCGCCGACCCGATATGCTGTGCTGGCGGAGGCGAAGAATCCCTCCGCAACAACGCGCGCCGAGAGATTCATCCAAGGCGTGCGTTGACGCCGTACGCCCGGCCGCCGCTCTCCGAACCTGTGGAATCGTGCGCTCAGCCCGGGTGAGCGACTGGTGACCCCGTGACCCACGCCCTGACGCTCACCGACGCGCAGCTCCAGAGCCTCCCGTTCTTCCCGCTGCCGGGCCTCGTGTTTTTCCCCGACACTCGCCTGCCGCTGCACATCTTTGAGCCGCGTTACCGCGAGATGATCTCCTGGTGCGTCGCCCAGGGCTCCCCGCTGGGCGTGGTGATGATCCGCCCCGGCTTTGAGCGCGACCAGCCCCGGGATCCGCCGGTGCTCACCGTGCTCGGCGTCGGGCAGATCGTGCGGCACCAGCGCCTCGCGGATGGGCGCTACAACATCGTGCTCCAAGGGGTCGCGCGGGCGAAGCTGATCACGGAGCTGCCCTCGTCCCACGCCTTCCGCCTGGGCCGCTGCGCGCTGTGGGACGACGCCCCGGCCCCGAGCCCCGACGCCGTGGTCCGCCAGGTGCAGAGCCTCCGCGCGATCACCTCCACCCTCGCCCAGCGCTGGCCCGCCGCCGCGCCCACCCTAAGCGCGCTGTTGACCGAGGCGCAGACGCCGTCCGCCTTGATCAACGGCCTCGCGTCCGTGGCCTTCGCCGAGCCCATCGAGCGCCAGAGCGCCCTGGAGTGTGAGCGCCTCGACCAGCGCGGCCAGCTCGTCCTCGACCGAATGCTCGATCTTCTGGCCCAGAACAGCGTCGAGGTCGCCGACGCCTGAGGGCCAAGCGCAGATCGGGGACTTTTTCCGCCATTTTTCTTCACTTTGACAAGTTCGCCGTGAACACCTCACAAATCCGGCGACACTGTCCAAGTGAAGGATGGTGCCCCCGTGCTCGACCACGCGCTCCTGTTCTCCCGTGTGCTCGCCGAGGTAGACGAAGAGGCGTACTTCACGCCGATGCGCCGGGTCTCCGCTGAAGAGCGCTTCGCGCTGGAGCCCATTCGGGCGGCCTTAGAGTCCGGCGACTTCATCGTCGAGGACGTTCGTGCCCAGGCGCGCTCCCTGTTCGACGCCCGGCGCATCGACCGGGTGAAGTACCTCTCCTGCCTGCACATGATCGCCGCCCACCCCCGCGTCGCCGACTGGGGAGAGGCCGCCCGCCTCGCCGGGGAGCAAGAGCTCGCGGCCTTGGAGCTCGGCGGGCCAGAGCTGCCCGCGAACCTCGCCTCGGTGGATCGCCATCGGGGCGTGCTCGCGTTTCTGCGTGGGCACTACGAGGTGGCGCTGGACTACTTCTCTCGGGCGATCGAGCGCGAGCGCACCGCGGAGAACCTGGGCAACGTGCTCTGCGCCATGCTGCGCCTCGGCCAGATCGACGAGGCCGGAGATCTGCTCCTCCAGATTCGTGTCTGTTACCCCGCCTCCACCGTCCGTGCGCTCAACGACATGATCCTGCACGACGCCGACCTCGCCCTGCTTCGCCTGGAGACCCTGCCATGACCCTCAGCCTCCTCTTGTTCAAGCTCCTCTCGGTCCTGGGCCTGTCGTTCGTGCTCGCCACCCCGCAGGCCACCTGCGTCACCCCAGAAGAGACGGCGAAACACGCCTTCGCGCCGCCGCCGAGCTGCGCCGTGGAGGAGCCCGTCGAGGACAAACGTGAGGGCGTCTCGCCCCCGGATGGGTCATCTCGTTCAGCTGCGCCCTCTGGTGGAGACGCCTCGGCCGATGACTCGGACGACGGCATCTCCAACGGGATCTAGGCCATGAGCGAGCTCCAGGCTGCGCTCCAGCTCTTGATGGCCGACCGGCACTCCGCCGAGGCCCGGCAGTTTTTTGAGCGGCTCCTGCGGTACATCGAGGCCCGCGCGGGCTCGGTCACCCGGACCGCCTGGTCGGATCTGCTCAGCCCTGAAGAGGTCGAGGAGGTCGTGGCCGAGGTGCTCAAGCGCCTGATGACCGGGGCGCTCACCCGCTTTCGTGGGGACAGCCTCGGCGAGCTCTTCGCCTTCGTGCGCACCGTCACCGACCGCTGCGTCTGGCAGCGCGCCCAGCGCCGCCTCCGCGAGCGCCGCCTGCTCCAAGGCCCCGCCGGTGAAGAGGTCTTGGCCTGGTTCGGCGAAGACGCCATGCCCCAGGAGATCATCGAGCGTGTGCCCGAGGTGCCGCTGAACGACGCCGACCAGGGCTTCTTGCGAGAGCTGATCGCGTCGTCCAGCAAGGCCGAGTACGCCCGCCGCCAAGGCGTGAGCCGCGCCGCCGTCACCCAGCGGGTGCAGCGCGTCATGGCCCGCATCGAGGCCCTCTCCCCCAAAGATCAGGCCGCGGTGCAGAGCTGGATGCGCCTCACCGCCCGGGAGACCCTCGCGGGGGAGCCCTAAAGCTGCCTCCCCCCCCCCCCCTCTCCTCCCCCCCCCCCGCCCGCCCGCCTACCCGCCCCGGCCCGCCCGCGAACCCCGCTCTTCTGCCCCCCCGCCTCTGTCGCTCTTCCCTGCCCGCGCCCGCTCTGCTCTCACCACCCCCCCGGCCTCCCGCTCCCGCCCACTCCGGCTATTCTTCAACCGCCCGCCCCCCCCCCGCCCCCGCCCCTCTTCCCCCCCCCCCTCCCCCCCCATGACTCCGTTGATCACCGTTGTTGCGCCCCGTTGTCCGCGCTGCCGCCCCCCGCCGCCAGGACCCCCCTTTTGACACACTCCCCCCCCACCCACCCCTCCCACCCCACTTTTTTCTTTTAACAACCCCCCTTTTTCCCTTCCCACACCCCCTCTTTCCCCTTTCACCCCCCCTTCCCCCCCCCCTCTCTTCTCCCCCCACCTCTGCCCCCCCCCCCCCCCACCGGCCCCTTCAGCGCGAACCGCTCAAAGCTCATACAGTGGCGAATCTCCTGGCGCGCTCAGCGCCGACCGCCCGTGTTGATTCGTTTGAAACGTCAAACTTCAGACGCAACGTCTGGGGATCGATGACGTGGCAACGATCTAGGTGCCAGAAACCGGCACGAACACCCTTCAAAAGCCTTGTCGCCAAATTTATTGCCCTCCAGCTCCGAATACGGGCCCTTCAAGCGCGAACTCCCCCTTCACGAACTTGCGTAGGGTCGTCAGCCGCTGCACTCCATCCACAACTTGGAGTTTGCCGTCCCGGTCCTCGTTGAAATAGAACGAGGGCATCGGGATACCGAGCAGGATGGACTCAACGAGCGCCCAGCGCTGCCAACCTTTCCAAACGTACTTGCGCTGAAGCCGGGGCGAGGCGATCCCTCGATCAGCCGATCTGCCGAGCGGAGTAGCTCTTGGTGTGAATCTTGATCTTGTCAGGATCCCAAGGCTCCTTTGAGGGTGAGGCGGGCTCATCCTCCTCCACCTCAACGCCCGTCGCCTCGTTGTTGACGTACTCCTCACGCACCTCAAGCTCACCGCTCTCAACCTGCGCGCTCATAGATGCTCCCGGCTTGGTCACTCGCGTGATCGACGAGCAGGCTTCTTACCGTCGCGAGCGCTCTATGTCGATTGAGGCCCCTCACCGCGTGAGCCGCGCCATCCACCGGCAGAGCGGATCCCGCAGGGCCTCCTGCTGCTGGCGCTCCCGCTCCAAGGCGCCCAGCTCGGCCTCGTCGATGGGGTCGTGCAGGGCGCAGCGCACCTGCTCGGTGAGCTCGTGGCGCCAGCGCCCGCCGGCCAAGGCGCGCACGTCCACGAGCAGGTCGGCCAGGGCACCCCGGGGGTGAAAGCAGCGATCCAGGGCGGCGCGGTCGATGGCGCGTAAGAAGGGCCGCGAGACGCCGGGCAGCCAGGCGAGGCGGGCCTCGGGGTCGAGGAGATCTCGCCCGGCGTCGTCCCGCAGGAGCGGCTCCCCGGTGGTGAGCGCCCACAGCTCCCCCTCACGGATCGCCCAGGCCTCTAGGCGGCCGTCGAGGCCCAGGCTGGGCTGGATCGTGGTGATCAGGCGCTCCACCAAGGACTCCAAGATCACCCTCGCCTCGTCTTGGCTCGCCCGGCGCAAGAGCGTCGGCAAGCTCTGGCCCTCGGGGGGCGCGTGGCACACCCACCAGCCGGTGATGCGCCCCGGCCCAGGGCTCAAGGCCAGGCGCCCCGGCAGGGCCCGCACCCCCCGGGCCTCCAGGGCCCCGCGGTAGGTCTCGCAGGTCTGGGCGTACCGCAGGGCCTCCTTGGCGCTGGGGAAGGTGGGCAAGGCCAGGCCCAAGAGCGCCACACCCCGATGCCGCCAGCGCATCGTCGGGCCCATGCCGCGCCAGGTCACCGGGTCACGATCGGCCAAGGCGCTCTCAAAGCCGCTGCCCAGGCGTAAGCGCAGCTCGGCGTCTAAGGCGGCGACGTCCTCAGGCCCTAGCTCAGGGACGGTGTTGTTGCGGGGCGTGGCCATCTTCGGCCTCCGCCCCCGAGCTTACACCTTGTGAGGCCTGGGGAGCCTCGTCCCGGCGGCTCCGCAGGCGGTCTAAGAGCGCGTCGTCCACATGCAGGTCGAGCTGCGGGAAGGGGATCTGGATCTTGTTGGCCAAGAGCGCGAACCAGATGGCCTTGTTCAGATCCGAGAGCGCCGTGGGGCGCGTCCAAGGCCGGTCGATCCAGATGCTCAGCTCCCAGTCCACGGACGAGGCGCCGAAGCTGCGCAGCATCACCACCGCGGCGCGGGAGCTGTGCCGGTGGGGGGAGGCGTCGCCGACCTCTTGCAGCACCCGCTCGACGAGCGCCATGTCCGAGCCGTACGAGACGCCGATCGGCGCCCGCACCCGCACGATGGAGTCGGCGTAGTTGTAGTTCTTCACCATCGCCTGCACGATGATGGCGTTGGGCACGATGACGTCTTCATCGTCCCGGGTGAGCACCACCGTAGACCGCACGCCGAGCTGCTTCACCATGACGTCTTCGCCGTTGAGGTGCAGCACGTCGGAGGGCTTGATGCTGCGCTCCATGAGCAGGATGATCCCCGAGACGAAGTTCTCGACGATGTTCTGCATCGCGAAGCCCAGGCCCACGGCGAAGATCGCCCCGGCGGCGAACAGGGCCGAGAGGTCAAAGCCGAGGAGCTCCAAGGCCACGCCGATGCCCAAGGCCATCGTCGCGTGGTGAACCAGGCGCCCGGTGACGGTGATGCCGCCGTCGTCTTGCACCCCCCGCAGCGCGAACGCCCGCTTAAACCCCCGCTCGGCGAGCTGAGAGCCCCACCACGCGAAGGCCAGGGCCGCGCTGAACAACAAGGCCGAGCTGAGCGTGACCTTGAGGCTGCCCAGGTGCAGCAGCTCCAGGCCGCCGAGCACCCGCAGCCCGTCGAGGTTCAGCCCCGTGTCGGCCAAGGCCGCCACCGCCGCGATGAACACGAACGGCCAACGCACCAGCCGCGCCGCGGTGCGCCGGTCCTCGTTGTGGTCCGCCTCAGTCTCCCCGGCGCTCTCTTTGACCAGCCGCGCGAGCAGCCACGCCTCCAGCCGCGCGCCCACCCAGAACGCCAGCCCCACGGCCAAGATCAAGCGCAGGGGCACATAGACGGGGATGGTGATCGAGCCCCAGCGCACAAGCGGCGTCTGGAGCAGCTCGGAGATCGACGTCAGCAGGGCTTCCATACCCGCGAGTCTAACCCGCGTTCGGCCCCATTCGGGCCATCAGGCTTGTCGGCGAGGGCGCGTTATGGTTGTTTGAAGAGAAGAGACCCCGCACGAGGTGAGCTTGCTGTCTGCGCTCCAGAGCTTGGGTGAAGCGATCGACGCCGCGTGGGCCGAGCAGCACTACGACGCCGCGGCCTTCCCAGAGCTCGCCGCCCAGGCGCTCTCTGAAGGCATGCTGCACCTCGGCTTCTCCTTAGAGGCCACCCTGGCCTCCGTGCTCACCGCCCGGCAGATGCCCGCCCAGGAGCCCCCGGTCAGCCGCGGCCTGCTCACCCTCACCTTGGCCCGCTGGCCCCGCTTCCTGTTTGAGCTGCGTGTGCTGGGCGAGCCCGACCCCAGCCTGCAGAGCCACCGCGTGCCCGGCGCGTTTCAGCTCCTCTCCGGTCAGGCCCTCGCCTCCTCTTGGGTGTTTGACCCTGAAGACGAGATCAACGAGGGCTTCGCCTGGGGCCGCTTAGAGCTTGAGCGTGTGGAGTGGCTCAAGCCCGGCGACGCCCGCCCCGCCGCCCCTGGCCGCCAGATGGTGCACACCTCGGTCACCCTCGACGACCCCACGGTGATGTTGGTGCTGCGCGCCACCCGCCCCTCCGTCTTGGGCGAGCGCCGCACCTGGACCCCGGGCGCCTCATTGGACCTCTCCCAGATCCCCGCCCTGGTGAGCCTACAACAACAGGCCCTTGAGGTGATGCAGCACGTCTCCGTCGAGCGCTTCGACGAGGCCCTGGGCCAGCTCCTCACCCGCCTGGACGTGGCCTCGGCGTTTTACCTGCTGATGCAGAGCGCCCGGCACCTCTCCGAGCCCAGCCGCCGCGAGCGTGTGCTCGTGGGCCTCAACGCCCAGAGCCCCGTGTGGGGCCGCCGCTTCGCTGAGGCGCTGGACGAGGAGGTGCGCCGCCAGTGGCTCTTGCGCCGCCAGAGCGCCTGGACGGCCCCCGAGCACCGCCGCCTGTGGGCGCTGATGTTGACCCTGCCCAACCGCAAGGCGCTCCTCGACGCCATCCACCAGCTTCACCCCGGCGAAGACGCCCTGGAGCTGGCGCTTGAGTGGGTGCGCAGCCTCGCCTTGGCCCCGGCCCAGAACGCAGGCGACCCCAACGCCTTGGGCGTCGAGCTCAACGACACCACGTCCCTGATCCTGCGGGCGATGATGGAGAGCGACGACATGCCCAGCGTGCTGCGCCGCTTGGGGGAGGTCTACGAGCCTGAAGATGTGCGCGCCCAGGCCAGCCGCATCGCGTCGGTCTGCGCCTTGTTCCGCGCCGGGCCCCGTCCTTACAACCGCTCCTCCGCTGATCACCCGGCCTCGCCGCGGGTTATTCTTCTCAGCTTCCCCCCAAGAGAAGCAGCGGAGACTCTGTGGTTCGATACGGACTGCTCGGCGGCACCAGCGTCTTAGAGGCCCATCTGCGCCAGGCCCTCGCGCAGGTGGCCGTGCCCGTCGGCGCCTGGCCCGATCACTACGCCCCGGTTCACGCCATCGAGGAGGTCGGCACCCAGCTCCTCTTCGTGAACGGCACCCGCGACTTTGAGGACGCCCTGCGCGTCGCGCGCTCCATCGCCCCGCACACCCGCATGGAGCTGGTGATGTTGGGCGACTCCGAGGCCAAGGACAACCTCCTCGCCGCCATGCGCGCCGGCTGCCGCGAGCTGCTCCACCCCTACCGCGACGCCGCCCGCCTCGCGGAGGTGGTCACCGAGCTCGCCGAGCGTGTGGCCGGTCAAGGCGAAGGCAGCGCGGAGGTCATCGCCGTCACCGGCAGCCGCGGCGGCGTGGGCGTGACCACCGTGGCCCTGGGCCTCGCGCACGTCATCGCCCAAGAGAAACGCAACGCCGCCGTGGTGGTGGATCTGGACCAAGCGGGCGGCGACCTCATCTCGGCGATCAACCTCAAGACCGGCTACACCACCCACGACCTCCTGGCGAACCTCAGCCGCCTCGACGTCAACAAGGTGCGCGGCGCGGTGGTGCGCAAAGAGTCCGGCCTGTGGGTGCTGCCCCAGCCTGAAGAGGACATCGACACCACCACCGTCACCGAGCAAGACATCGCCCCCTTGATGGGTGTGCTGCGCCGCACCTTCACCCACGTCATCGTCGACTCCGGCTCGGCCATGGCGGACGCGGGCCGCGCCGTGCTCGCCGAGGCCAGCCACGTCGTGCTCGTGACCGATCAAGAGATCGTGTCCTTACGCACCGCCGTGCGCCGCCTCAAGCTGCTCACCGACATGGGCTTAGAGAAAGACCAGCTCCACGTCGTGATCAACCGCTACAACCCCCGCCGCAAGCCCGACCGCGACGAGCTCACCGCCCAGCTCAAGATCCCGGGCCTGTGGACCCTCGCGAATGACTACGACGCCGTGAACGGCGCGCTCAACGAGGGCCTGAGCGTGGTGGAGCACGCGCCCCGCAGCGCGGTGAGTGATGACCTGCGGGGGCTGAAGGCGAAGATCTTCGGGGAGAAGGTGGAGAAGAAGACGCGGGGGTGGTGGCTGAGTCGGTGACCGTTCGAGGCGGAGACGCGGGCGTTGGAGCTTTATTTGGCGCGCATGCACATCTGCGAACGCCGTGAGCCCGAGCGAAGCTCATGCAGGATCTGGCGAACCTCGTGAGCGCGAAACTGGGCTCATGCAGATCTGCAGACGTCGTTTAAGCGCGCCTGGGAGCGCATTCACGGCTGAGACGCCGTCTCACACCAGCGCCCCCTCACCGCATCGCCGACAGATCCCGCATCACGGCGATCGGCTTCACCGCCGCCGCGCCCAGCACACCGCCCATCATCGCGCCGACCACGCCGCCGATGAACACGTCGCTGCCGCTCAAGTACAGGCCGGGGATGGGCGACTGGGGGCGCAGCCAGTCGTTCTTGAAGCGGTCGGGGGTGCCCGCGAGGCCGTAGATCGCGCCGTGGTAGGGCCGGGCGAAGGTGTCGGTGGAGACGGGGGTGCCTAGCTCGGCGTGCACGAGCAGGGGCTTGAGCCCCGGGTGACGCTGGAAGAGCTCGTCCAACATCGCGTCGGTGAGGCGCTGTTTGAAGGCCTCGTAGTCGGCGCCGCGCTTGCGCCAGGGGGTGCCTTGCCACTTGGCGAAGGCGTCCCAGGGCACAAAGGTGATGATCTCCCCGGTGTGGCGCTGGCGGGGGCCGGGGTCGTGGTGGGGGTCTTTGAGCGACGGGTAGGACGTGAACAGCGCCGGGGCCCGGGGCAGGGGCGCGTCGGGGGACACACGCCAGGCGCCCTCCTCGTGATCCCAGGTGTTGTAGAACCACTCCGCCGAGCGGCCCGCGCCTTGGGCCACGATGTCGCCCTCAAAGCCTAAGTAGAGCGCGAGGTGCGCAGGCGACGGCGGCAGGCGCTCAATGCCTTCAGTCCAGGGGGCACGGGCCGCCTCGGGCAAAAGGCGCGTGACCGTGGGCCAGGCGCCGATGGCGCTCACGACGTTGGGCGCGCGGATCACCTCACCGTCCTTCATCCGCACGCCCACGGCGCGGCCCCCTTCAAGCACGAGCTCCGACACATCGGCGCAGATGCGGGTCCAGCCGCCGTGATCCGCCACGGTCTGCAGCATCGCCGGGGCGATGGCCTGGGCGCCGCCCACGGGGAAATACGCGCCCCAGAGGAAGTGCCGCACCACCAAACACTGTAGGGCCCAGGCCGCCTCTGAGGGGGGTGAGCCGTGGTAGCCCCACTGCGCGGTCAGCACAGCGCGCAGCTTGGGGTCTGTGACGATCTTTGAGAGGGCGACGTCCGTGGGCTCGTTCAGCAGGGCGGCGCCCTCGCGGCCCACCCAGGGGCCCACGGCGCGGCCAAAGGCGCCGGGGATGAGACGCCCCATCATCCAGCCCTTCATCGTGCGCACGGTGAGCCGCACGTCCTTGAGGTAGGCGTCGATCTCCGCGGCGGAGGCCGGGAACGCCGCCTTGAGGGTCTTGGCGAAGTCTGTGGGGTTGTCGGGGAACTGGATCGACACGCCGTCGGGGAAATGGAAGGTGTCGTACACCGGGCCGACGTTCTCCCACTGAAGGCGGCCCTCGGTCAAGGTGTGCATCAGGCGGCCGGGCATGGCCTGGGGGCCCATCTCACCCACGAGGTGAACGCCCACATCCCACACAAAGCCTTTGCGGCGAAAGGCGTGGGTGAAGCCGCCGGGGACGTAGTGCTGCTCCAAGACCAAGACCCGCTGCCCCGCGCGGGCGAGGAGCGCCGCCGTGGTCATGCCGCCGATGCCCGAGCCGATGACGATGGTGTCGAAGGGGCCGCGGTCGGCGGGCACACGTTTGGACCACGGGCGCGGGCGGTGGCCGGGGGTGGCGGTGTCGTCGGCGGGGTCGTGGTCGGTGTCCATCGGGCGGCTCCGGGTGAGTCCGCCAGTCTACAGGCTGCCCACCCAAGACACGAGGGCCGGGGCGAGGCGGCCCTCGACGAGGTTCAGCGCCAGGGCCTTAAACCGCAGGATCTGCACAGGATCCCCGGGCTGCAGGCGCTCGGACGGGTCGCCCCCGGCGGCGTCGCTCACCACCTTCAGGGCGTAGAACGGGCGGTCTTTGGCGGCGCGGCGTAGGCCCCCGGCCTCCATCTCGCAGGCCACCGCGCCCCGGGCGGCCCAGGCGGCGCGGGCCTTGGGCGTCGCCACGACCGCATCGACGCTGGCCAAGGCGCCGAGGTGAAGGCCGGGGGTAGGCGGCGGGGTGAGCGGCGCGCGCTCGTCGGCGCCGTGAACGAGGCCCGTCGCCCCCACCAAGGCCCCCCGGGGCAGGCCGTCGATGAGCGCGCCGCAGGTGCCGAAGCTCACCACGGCCTCGGGGTTGAGCTGCGTGATGGCCTCAAGGCCGCGGCGCTCGGCGTGCGCGGGGCCCACACCGCAGGTCAAAAGCGCCACGGGGCGGGCGCCGAGGGCTCCCAACCACAGACGGGGGCCGATGGGGCGCGGCGCGGTGAGGCGGCGCAGCACGGGGAAGGTCTCCACCCGCATCGCGCCGACGAGCAGCCAGGGCCTCACGGCGGCGTCGCCGGGGGGCGTTTGCCCTCGGTCAACGAGGCCAGGGCCGGGAGCAGGGTGATCGAGCTCAAGAAGCAGGCCATCACGCCCAGGTTCACCAACAAGGCGAGGCTTGAGAGGCCATTGTGGTTGATGAGGAAGAGGATCGAGAAGCCGATGGCGGTGGTGAACGACGTGAAGAAGATCGCCCGGCCCGTGGACGAGACGCTCTCGGCGATGTCCGGGGCGCCCTCGTCCCAGCGGTGCAGGATGTGTACGCCGTCGTCTACGCCGATGCCGAACAAGAGGGGGAAGCCGGCCAACATCAGCACAGAGGCCGGGATGTTCAGGGCCAAGATGACCGCCACGGCCAAGGCGCAGCCGCCGATGAGCGGCGTCATGGCCAGGGCCACCTTTCTCACCGAGCGCAGGTCCAACAGGAGCACGATCACCAAGGCGAGCAGGATCGCCGCCACGGCCATGGGCAGGCGGTCGAGGCCGCCGACGAGGAGCTGATCCATCACAAACAGCGCGCCCGTGGCCTCGGGATCGACGCTGTGCACCTGGCGTTTGAACTCGGCCAAGGTGTCGAACTGGATGCGGTAATCTTTGGGGAACACCAGGGTCAACACCTCGCCGCCGCGGGCGTAACGGTCTTGAAGGGCCTGGGGGAGCTCCGCCGGGGTGAACTGGGTGAGAGACGCGCAGAACCGGGCGCCGTCGAGCAGCTCGTTCATCGCCCCGAACAAGGCGCGCTCCCCTTCTGCCAGGGCCCCGGGCGCCTGCTTGGGCAGGGACTTTTTGGCCTCCTCCACCGCCGCCTTGAGCTCCCGGGCGGCGCCTTCGACGGGCGCGGCGCCGATCAGCCGGGACTCCAAGGCGATGCGGCTGGCGGCGAGGCCGAGGCTGTCTAACTCCACATAGAGCTGCTCTAAATTGGGGCCGCCGGGGCTGGGCTCGGGGGCCTTGAGGCGCTCCAGAAGCGGCAAAAGCGCCTTGTTTCGCTCCACACGCGCCTGGGCGTCGGGGGGGATGAGCTGGAACACGCCGTCTACCCGCGCCACGCCGGGCAAGGCCAGAAACGCCTCCCCCCGGCCCGGGACCTCCTCACCGTGGGGCTCACGGAGTAGATCGCCTCGGCGGAGCCCCCGAAGGCCCGGCTGAGGTCTTTCGCCGCGGCCAAGGCCGGGAGGTCTTGGGTGATCAGCGACTCGAGGTTGGTCTCCAGGCGGAACCGCGGGGTGAGCAGCGCGGCGCTGAGCACCACGGCCCCCCACAGACCGATGGTGAGCTTGGGGCGGAAGATGGCGCCGCGGACGAGGCTGTCGATCCAGCCCAGACGCGCGGAGACGGCCTTGCGGGGGGTCTTGCCCTCCCCCAACAGGAGGCCCGCGGGCAAAAAACATGAGCATGATGACCGCGGCGGAGACCAGGCCCAAGGCCGCGGTGATGCCGAGTCGCACCGCCGCCTTAAAGTCGGTGAGCGCCATCAGCGCGAAGGCGATGGACGTGGTCAAGGCGCCCACGGCGACGCCGCGCCCGGCCCGGCCCAAGGTGGTGACCAGGGCCTGCTCGGGGCTGTGGGCCTGGGCGCGCTCGTCGTTGTAGCGGGCGATGAGGTGCGCGGCGTAGTCGATGCCCAGGCCGAACAGCATCATGCCGAACGCGCTCACCATCACCGAGGCCACGCCGAACACCACACGGACGAGGCCCAAGGTCCAGACGAGGCTGACCAAGAGCGCCACGCCGACGAGGATCGGCGTGATGGGCTTGCGGTCAAACATCAACAGACACAGAAGCACCAGCACCAAGGTCAAGGTGGAGAGCGGCTGCACCTTGCTGAGCACGTTCTGCTGGTCTTGGTGGCTGCCCGGCATGAGCCCCGCCGTGCGCACGCTGAGCTTGGGGGGGGCGCGGATGGGGTCGATGGCGGCCCCAAGCTCGCCGAACTTGTCGGAGCCGACCTCGCTCGTGAGCGGGTCGAGGCGGTGCGCACGTCCACGGCGTAGACCGAGCCGTCGGGGGCGGCGAAGAAGCCGTCGCGCAGGGCAAGCTGCCC
>JADKFE010000026.1 GCA_016717595.1 Deltaproteobacteria bacterium
CAGCGCGGCGGTGCACACCGAGACCTTGAGGCCGTAGCCCAACCAGACCACCAAGAGCGGCGCGATGGCCACGACGGGCACGGTCTGCAGAAGCAGCGTATAGGGCGCGAAGGCGCGCTCCAAGGCCGGGGATCGGGCGAAGAGCACGCCCGCGGCCCCACCAAAAACCGCCGCGATCCCAAGGCCGGTCAGCGCCGCGAAGGCCGTGGTGAGGCTGGCCTCGCCAAGCCGCGGGCCGCCGAGGAACGCCCAGCCCGGCCCCGATCGGCGACGGCAGCGGCACCTCGGGCAGATTCGCGGCGAGGGCGGCCCACAGCCCGCGAAGAGGGCGACGAGGCCGATAAGCGCGGAAGCAAGGCGCCGGCTCTCGTAACGGGGTGTCAGGTCCTAAAGGCGGCCCCTGAGCTGATGCACGGGGCGCTCGACCCGCGGGTCGTCGGATCCCGGCGGCCTCGGGGCGCAGGCAGGCTCTGGCGTCCGACACCGCCCGCAACGGCGGCCCGGCGGGGGGCGATCACGTTACGGTGACGGCGGCGCGGCCTCATTACCGGATCATGGGTGACCAGCAGCGTCGTGAGGCCACGCTCATCGAGGATCTGGCCGAGCTCGCTGTGCAGCCGCGCCCGGGTCAAGGCGTCGATGGCCGAGAACGGCTCGTCGAGCAACAACAGCGTCGGCTGGCTGACGAGCGCCCGGGCGATGGACACCCGCATCTGCATCCCGCCGCTGAGCGCCTGGGGGAGCTTGTGCGCGGCGTCGGTGAGGCCGACCTGGGCGAGGGCCGAGGCCACGGCGGCGGGGTCATGCTCACCCATCAAGGTCAGCGGCAACGCGACGTTCTCGGCGACGGTGCGCCACGGCAAGAGGTTCGGGCGCTGAAACACGAAGGCCCTGCGGGCGTCGCCCACGTCTACGACGCCGCCCGGGGAGTTGAGCCCGGCGAGAGGCCCTGCAAGCGTACTCTTTCCGCAGCCGCTCCGCCCGACGAGGGCCACGACCTGCCCCGGCGCCAGCTCCAGGCTCAGGCCGCTGAGGATCTCCTCCCCGGAGGGCCACACAAAACGCACGGCGTCAAGACGCACCCGCGGCGCCGGAGCGGCCTCGGAGGCGCCTTCAGGCATGGCCGACCGCTCGCGCGACGGCAGAGTTGGCTTGGCCCCGAAGGGCCGTCGTGAGGATGAGCCCCGGGCTCTCGGCCCCACGAGCTCCACCATCTGCCGCCTCAGGCGCACCCCGACGGCGACGGCCCCGGCCTCGTTCAAGAGCGCTTCAGCGAGCTGCGCGCCCAGACGCTCTTGGAGCTGCGGTCGGCGGGCCAGCTCACGCAGGAGCCTGGGCACGCTGCCCAGCCCCGCGACCTTGGCCCCGGGCACATAGGCCACCGTGGCCTCGCCAAAGAACGGCAGGAGGTGGTGCGCGCAGATCGAGTAGAACGGGAGCCCGCGCAAACAGACCAGATCTTGTCCGGGGGCGTCAAACAGGCTCAGCGGGCTCAGCGGCGCGCCTGGGGTGAACTCCGAGAGCCAGTCCGCGAGGCGCGCTGGCGACTCGCCCAGCTCGGGATCCCCAACAAACCCCAAGGCGCGGAGCGCGGCGGCGAGGTGCGCTTCGGCCTCGGAGACGCGATCAGGCGGCGGTCTGGACATACGGCGGCTCCAGGCTTGGGGCGCAACGGCCACCTCCTCATAGCGTCAATACGAAGGTGGAGCGAGCGCCCAGGACGCGGTATGGTGAGCGTTCGCTCTGCGGAGATTCAAGATGACCGCGCCCGACACCGGCCTCGCCATGAAGCACCTGCATGAAGCGGTCACCCGCGAGCGCGCCGGAGACTATGAGCGCGCCCTACGCGCGGCCCAAGATGCGCTCACCGGCTTCGCCACGGCGAGAGATCGCACCGGCTCTGCCGCCGCGCATCACCTCCTCGCGATCCTTCACGCCCACGTCGGCCGCCCCGACAAAGCGCTGGAGCACCTCAACGCCGCGGCGCCTCTGCGGGAGTCCACCGGCGACTGGGCGGGCCTCGCGAGCTTGCACCAGATGCGGTTTGAGGTGGCCTTGGGCCTCGGCAACTACGAGGGCTGCCGCGCCGCCGCGGAGAGCATGTTGGCGGCCTTGGCCAAGGTCGGAGACCGATCGGGTCAGGCCAGCGCCCTTCATCAGCTCGCCCAGATCCTCGTGGGCTCGGGCCAGGTGCAAGACGCCCAGAGCCTCGTCGAGCAGGGCCTCTGGCTCACGGACGGCGTCGGGGAGGAGCGCGGTCGGTCGGCGTTTTTGCTCCTCGCCGCCCAGGTCGACCAGCTCACCGGCTCAAGCGACCGGGCGCTCCTGCGCTGCCGGGAGGCCCTGCGCCTCGCCCGAAGCGCGAACAGCCGCGCCGCCGTGGTCGACGCCCTGCACCAGCTCGGCGTGCAGCTCTCCGTCACGGGGCGCCTGCAGGAGTCCGTCGAGCGCCTTGAGGAGGCCCTGGATGGCCGTGAGGTGCTGCGAGATCTCCACGGCCGCGGGGCCACGCTCACCGAGCTCGCCGCCGTCGAGGAGCGCCTCGGGCGTCACAGCGAGGCCATCGGCCGCCTAAGGTACGCCGCGCGCACTTACCACGAGCTCGATCAGCCGGGCGGCGCGCTGGAGGCCCTTCACCGGGCCGCTGAGATCGCCCTGGCCGCCGAGCGTGGGGACGAGGCCCTGCAGCTCTCCGCCGAGCAGCTTCATGTCGCCGAGGCCTCTGGAGATCCCGCCGCCACCGCCGCGGCGAGCTTCGTTCACGGCGCGAGGCTCGCCCGCTTGGGCCAAGCCCCGGCGTCCGTCGAGCCCTTCCGCCGCGCCGCCGCGCTCCAGCGCAGCCTGGGGCTGCCCGAGGCCGCCGCGGTGAGCGACGGGATGTTGGGGCAGGTGCTCCTCGCCCAAGGCCAGACGAGCGAAGGCGCGGCGCTCCTTCAGGGGGCCTACAAGACCTTACGCGCCCTGGGCTCCCCCAACGCCGATGACCTCCACGAGCTGATCACCGCCTTGGGTGAGCCGAGCTGATGGCTTGGCGGGCGCACAGCCGCAGCGCCGAGCAGTCCGCGGCGCTGCGAAGGGCCGCGCGTCGCGCCGAGGCCGCAGGGCAGGGGATGGCGGTGCTCGATCTCGACGGCTGCCTCTTCGACAACCGCCCGAGGCAGCTCGGCATCCTGCGCGCCTGGGCGGCGTCTGCGGGCCAGGCCGAGGCCCTGGCCGCGCTCTCGGTGGGGCACTTCATGGACTGGGATCTCCAGGCGACCTTACGCCGGGCGGGGATCCCAAAACCCTGGATTGAGCGTCACTACGAGGCTCTCCGCGCGGCGTGGTGGCGGGGCTTCTTCTCCAGCGACTGGATGCACCTCGACGAGCCGCTGCCCGGCGCCGTGGCCTTCACCCGGGGCTTGGCCCAGGCGGGGCTGCGCCCGGTCTACCTCACCGGTCGTGACGACACGATGCGCCCGGGCACCGAGCGCGCCTTGGCGCGGGCGGGCTTCCCTTGGGGCGACGGCCGCGCGGCGCTGTACACCAAACCAGAGGCCGCCGAGGCGGATCACCTCTGGAAGGCGAGGGCTCTGGCCGAGATCATCCCGCCGGAGCCCCTGATCGTCGGCGCCGACAACGAGCCGGCGAACGTGAACCTCTACCTCAACCACGCCCCAGACGCCGTCGTGCTGTGGTTAGACACCGACCACAGCCCCAAGCCCGAGCCGGTTCACCCAGAGGCGCTGCCCGTGCGGGGCTTTCTTAGCTGACTCTTGGTCAGTTAACGCCAAGCGCCGCTCAGTGAGGCCCCTCTTTGACCTCGTTGCGGCTCCAGGCGGGGATCTCGACCTCGACGTCCTCTGAGCCATCGGGCACACACTGGCAGGCCAGGCGAGACGTCGCGCGCAGCGCCGGGGCGTGGTCGAGCATGTCCTCTTCTTCTTCGATGGCCTCGTTCGCCGTCTCTAGGCCGCGCTGCACATAGACGTGGCAGGTGGAGCAGGCGACGACACCTCCGCAGGCGTGCTCGATGTCAACCCCGGCGCGAAGCAGCACGCTGAGCACCGAGCCCGCTTGGCCCTCGTAGTGATCATCGGGGAGATCGTCGGGGTTTACCTCCAAGACCTGCCCGGTGTTCTTGAGGGTGAGCTTGTACGCACGTTTGGGCGGCGGCGGGGGATCAGCGTGGATGTAAGGGTTCCGGCCCAAGGCGTGCTCCTCGATTAGCGCAGGGGGATCGTCGCGACGGCGGTGACGCCGCCCTCGTTGGGCACGATGCTAAGCACCGGGGCGCTGGGCGCGAAGAGCTGATTCGCGGCGAGGGTGCTCACGGCGTAGCCGACGAAGCTCAGGGTGACGAGCTGCCGGGTGTTGGACGCCACCGGCCGGGCCACGAGCACAAACGCCGCCGTAGACGGCACCGCGACGGCCCACGAGAGCCCGAGGCCGCGGAGGTCGCGGGCGAGCAGGCTCGGGAAGCCGGGCAGGGGAACAAACGCGGCCGCGGGGGACACCTCAACCACAGGCGCCGCCGCCGGGGCGGGCTCGGCGGCGAAGGCGGACAGAGCGCAGAGGAGCCAGGTCATCGGGATTCCGGGAAGGGCGCTGAGGCTTCTGGCTCGGATATTCGCTCCGACGCGCCCCGGCCAGCGCCAAGGCCGTTCACAAACGGCGCGTGGTCGGTTACCCATTGCCGGATCCAGACAACGCCCGAGGAGGTGGTCGTGGCCGACGCGCCCAAGCCGCCTGTTGAAGAAGAGTCCGAGCTCCCCCAAACCCAAGAAGATCCTCTGTTTCAGGCCCAGATGTGGGTCTACGACCGAGCGATGACGTACTGGAAGCACGGCGCTTTGGCCATCGGCGTCGTCCTCGTGGGCTCTCTGGTGTACGGCCTCTACGACTCTTGGGCGGAGAGCCGCGCGAAGGACGCCGAGGCGAACATCGCCGCGATCGACTTCCGGGTGCCCAAGCCCAGCGAGCTGAGCATGATGGGCATCGGCCCCGCCGATGACCTCACCGACGCCACCCGCGTCGCCAACTTAGAGGAGGGCGCCCGGCGCCTCCAGGCCACGGCTGAGGACGCGAGCGGCGCCCAGGCCGCCCAGGCCTGGCTCAAGGCCGCCGAGCTGTGGCAGCGCCTCGGCCGCGACGCCGAGACAAAGACCGCGTTTGAGGGCGCGCTCAAGGCGGAGAGCGACGGCGTCTTCGGCTTCGTGGCCCACAACGGCCTCGCGAGCATCGCCTTGGACGAGGGCAAGCTCGACGAGGCGATCGCCCACTACCGCGCCGTGGCCGACGCCGATCGTGGCTTCTTCGGTGAGCAGGCCCTCATCGGCCTCGCCCGGGCCCAAGCCCAGAACGGCAAAGGCCCCGAGTCGCTGCAGACGATGGAGGAGCTGCGCAAACGGTACCCCGAGAGCCCGCGCCTGGTCGATCTCGCCGTCGAGCTCGGCGCCCCCGCGGCGCCTGTGGTCCCCGCGGCCCCGGCGGCCCCCGCCGCGCCGACGCCGGGGAGCGGCTGATGCCGACCTGGCTGGCGCTCTTCACCTTCGCGGGGATCTTCGATCTCACCCCGCCGGAGCGCCCCGGTCTGCCCGCCACGGAGGAGATCGGCGGCCCCCCGGTGCTCGACTGGTCGCGGCGCCTGCCTGGCCCCAAGGTCACCGCCGCCACCCACACCGAGCTCGTGCGCCCCTCGGTGGATGGCGAGTCCATCTTTGTCGGCAGCGCCGGAGACTCCTCGCTGCTGCGGCTGCTGCGCAGCACCGGTGAGCTGCTCGTGGAGTACCCCGCCCGGGCGCCGCTTTTGGCCGAGGCCGTCGCCGCCGAGGGTCGCGTCTGGTTCGTCGATGGCGCGGGCTACACCTTCTGTTACGCGGTTGAGGGCGGCGAGCCGATCTGGTCCCACTTCGGCGGCGCGCCGATCACCGCCCGGCCTACGCTCACCGCCAACACCGCCTACGTCGCCAACGTGGACGGCGTCGTCTTCGCGCTGGACGCCTCCACCGGCGAGGTGCGCTGGCGTTACCAACGCCCCACCGACGCCTCCCGGCAGTCCGACCTCACGCTCTTCGGCGCGCCGTCCCCGGTGGTCGTTGATGATGAGCTGCTCGTCGGCTTCTCCGACGGCGCCGTGCTCGCCTTGGACATCTCCACCGGCCGCCCGATCTGGGAGGCGCGTGTGGGTGAGGGGAGATACCCCGACATCATCGGCACGCCCCGGGTCGAGGGCGATGACCTCTACGTCGGCGGGTACTCCGAGCCCTTCGTGGCGTTGGACCTGCGCAATCGTACGCCTCGCTGGCGTATCGACGCGGGCACCGCCGCCGAGCCCTTGGTCGAGGATCAGCTCCTCTTTCACCCGAGCACCGACGGCAAGCTGCGCGCCGTGCGCCGTGACACGGGCGAGGTGCTCTGGACCTTTGAGACCGGCGACTCCGGCGCGCTCTCAAGCCCCCAGGCCACGGCCATCGGCGTGCTGGTCTCTAGCTCCGATGAGGGGATCTACCTGGTCAACCGCGAGACCGGCGCGCTCATCTGGCGCTACGATCCCGGCTACCAGCTCAACGGCGTCACCGCCGGGCTCACCGTCGTGGGCCGTCAGATCCTCGCCTTGACCAACGCCGGGACGCTGTTGTCGTTTGTGGCGCCCGCGCCGCCGCCGACGGTGCTTGAGATCGAGGGCGATCGGTCTTGGGATGGCCGCAGCCTGTTCCGCCCGCGCTGATCTGGCGCGGTTTGGCGCCTCAGGCGGCCTCGTCGATCTCGCCGTCGCAGTCCTGATCAACACCGTCATCCGGCAGCTCAGGCAGGCCCGGCGCCCGGGTCGGATCGTCATCGTCGCAGTCTCGGCCCTCGGGCGGGAGCTCGGCGCCGTCGCCGTCTTGATCAAAGTCTGAGCCGCCGGAGCAGTCTTGATCGATGCCGTCGTACCAGATCTCGGCGCGGCCTGGGAAGACGTCGTCGTCGGTGTCGATGCAGTCCAGGCCCCAAGGCTCTATGTCGTGGCCGTCGCGGTCTTGATCGTAGTCCGAGCCGCCGTCGCAGTTCTGATCAACGTCGTCATACCAGATCTCCTCGGCGTCGGGGAGCACGTCTGGGTCGGTGTCGTCGCAGTCTCGGCCCTCGGGCTGGCGCTCGACGCCGTCGCCGTCTTGGTCAAAGTCTGAGCCGCCGTCGCAGTCTTGATCCTGGTCGTCGTACCAGACCTCGGCGGCGCCGGGGAACACGGCGGGGTCAAGATCGTCGCAGTCGGGGCCACCCCAGGCGCTCGCGTTGGCGCCGTCGCCGTCGCCGTCCAAGGCCGTCTCGCCGCGTAGGCTGACCTCGAGGGTGTTGTCGGGCTCGACGAGGCTCAGCGCGCCCACGCTGGGCGCGACGCTCTCAGGGCTGAAACGAAGGGTGATCGTCTGGGACTCGCCAGCGCCTAAGGTGAGCCCGGCGCGGTCCGCCGAGAAGCCCGGGCCGCTCAGGCTGAGGTTGACGGTGAGGGTCCCGAAGCCGTCGTTCTGCAGGCGTAATGAGCGCTCTTCACCACGAGACCAGCCGACCGCCCCAAAGCTCAAGCTCGTGGCGCTCACGGAGAGCAGGCCGTCGCGCAGGGGCACGGCGAGGTTCGTCGGCGCACACGAGAGCAGCAGGAGGAGGAGCACCATTCACCAAGTGTAGCCCCTCACCCGCGTCGGATCCATAACTTCTGAGAATGTATATTATGTCAAATCATGGATCCGAAGAGATGAGCGCCGCCTGAACCTGAAGCGCTGAGGCCGCACCAAGCTGGCGCGGCCTCAGGGTTGTCGTGACCTCAGACCTTAAGGCGGCGTGACCACAACCCGGGCCTCGCCCGCGGTGAAGCTGACGTCTTGGGTGACATCGTAGGTCATGCCCGAGGGCAAGAGCACGCGGAACGTCGTGCGCCCGGCGCTCATCTGCGCCGTCCCGCCGGCAAAACCCACCTCTTTGGCGCCGACAAACACCCGCGCGCCGCTGGGCCCGAAGAACTTCACGGTGCCCGTGGTGGCCGCGGGCGGCTTCACCGGGTCAACCGCCGTGGGCGGCGTGCTCGGAGACGTGGCGACGACCTTGAGCGCGAACAGGAGATCCTCGACGCCACCTTTGGCGTCTACGGAGCGCTCGATCGGCGCGCGGCCTGGCGCCTCGGCCCGCACCCGGTGCACGCCGTTGGCCACGGTAGTCTCGATGTCGCTGCCCGAGCCCACCCTCACGTTATCGACAAAAAAGACGGCCTCTGGGGTGCTCGCCGCGAGGCGCAGCCGCGTCGTCGTCGTGGCGACCTGGGGCGTCGTCGGCGGGTTCACCGGCTTGGGCGTCTCGGCGGGCACGACCGGCGGCGCGGTGGGCAGCTCCGTGGGCGGCTCAACGGGCGGCTCCGTCGGGATCTCCGTGGGCTCACCCACCTCGACGGGCGCGACGACCTCAGGGCCCGGCGGGTCTCCGGCGACGGGTGGATTCTGGACCTCATCGCCGCCCATCTCAGAGACCAGGAGCGCGACGCCGCCGACGCCGATCAACAGCATGAGCGCGAGCAAGATCGTCAGGCCGCGCGGGCGCTCTTCGGGCTGCGGCGGGTGCATCGGCGTGGGCAGCGGCGCCGGGCCGCTCGCCGCCCCAAACCCGACGGGGTTGTAAGGGGCTGGGCCTTGTCCGTAGTTTTGGGCGGGCGAAGGCCCTTGCGCGTGAGGATAACCGCCCTGGCCCTGGGGATACCCACCTTGGTTGGGCGAGAAGCCCGCCGGCTGGCCTCTTGGGGGCAGACCAAAGCCGATCGCCGGCCCGTCGTCCTCGTCCTCCATCAGCTCGTCTACGACGCCGTCGTCTTCGTTGTCCTCTAAGTCCATGCCCGCGCCATAAGGCGCAGGCGGCGGCGCGACGGCGCGAGAGACCGGCGTAGGCAGCGGCGCGGCGGCCCGCGGCGGCGTCTGGGGCGCCATCGGGCGCGCGGGCTCGGTCACCCGCGCGACGGACGTGGTGCGGGGCGGCAGCGGCAGGTCCGCCGTCTCCGCGGGCAAGAACCGGCGCACGAGGGGCGGCGGCGGCGGCGCGTTGTCGTCATCCTCATCGGGGATGATCGTTGGATCTGCCCGATCCGACATCGAGCCGCCGTCCTCGTGGGTCGGCGTCAACGGATCGTCGTCCTCAAACTCCATGTCGGGCAGAAGCGTCGGCGAGGAGCTGCGCGACATCGCCCCGCCGCCGGCCTGGGCGGCGACGTCTGGCGCACCGGCGCGTAAGCTGGCCAAGGTCGGCGACGCCACGGGCTGCGGTCGCTGGGCCTGGGGCGTCGCGATGACGAGGGGCTCGCCCTCCGCGAAGCAGAAGTCCACGCGGTCGTGGTAGGTCAGTCCGCAGAGGCTACAGATCTTCATCGTGAACTCGGCTGGCGGACAGCTTCATGGAGCAGAGTCCGAATGGTACTACAGGGCAGCAGACGACACGCGGACTCGCCGGAGCACGCGCTGCTGAATTATGCCACCGGAGGGGCGCGCTGTGGAGTCCCGCGCGAGGGAGTCCCGCACGAGGAGCTGGGCGCTTTGTCACGCGCCCTCGTACTGGCGCTTGAGGTGGCGCGCGATGACGAGGCGCTGGACCTGGTTCGTGCCCTCGACGATCTGCATCACCTTGGAGTCGCGCATGTAACGCTCCACGGGGTATTCGCGGGTGTAACCATAGCCGCCGAGCACCTGCACGGCGTCTTGAGAGACCGCGAGCCCCGCGTCGGTGGCCACACACTTCGCCATCGCCGCGACGTGGGTGTAGACCTCTCCTCGATCACGAAGGCACGCCGCCTTGTGCACCAAGAGCCGCGCGGTCTCGGTCTTACAAGCCATATCAGCGAGCATAAAGCCGACGGCCTGGAAGTCGATGATCGGCTGCTTGAACTGTTGGCGCTGGCAGGCGTAGGCCGCCGCGACGTCGAGGCTGGCTTGGCAGATGCCGACGGCGATGGCGCCGATGGTGATGCGCCCCGAGTCGAGCGCGGAGAGCGCGACGCGGAACCCCTCCCCCTCTTGGCCGATGAGGTTCGCCGCGGGGATTCGGGCGTTCTCTAGGATGATCTCGGCGGTGGGGCTGGCGCGCAGGCCCATCTTCTCTTCTTTTTTGCCGTAGCTGAGCCCCGGCGTGCCCGCGGGCACCAAGAACGCGCTGATGCCCCGGGGCCCCGGACCGCCGCTGCGCGCCATCACCACGTAGACGTCAGCGTAGCCGCCGTGGGTGATCCAGAACTTGGTGCCGTTGAGCACCCACTCGTCCCCTTCCCGCTTCGCCGTGGTCGTGAGCGAGGCCGCGTCGGATCCCGAGCCGGGCTCGGAGAGCGCGAAGGCCCCGAGCAGCTTGCCCGAGGCGAGGCCCGGCATCCAGCGCTCCCGCTGGGCGTCGTCCCCGTACTGGGCGAGGATGATCTGGGGCAGGCCGTTCACCGCGACGGTGACCGCGTAAGACGCGGAGACGCGGGCGATCTCCTCCAGCACCAGGGCGTACTCCAGATAGCCGAGGCCTAAGCCGCCAAAACGCTCCGCCGTAGGGATGCCGCAGAGGCCCGCGTCACCGAGCGCCTCAAACTGGTCTTTGCGGAATCGCTCTGCCTCATCGTCTTCTTTGAGGGTGCCAGCGAGGATCGACTGAGCGGCGGCGCGGGCCGCCTCCTGCAAGGCGCGCTGGTCATCGCTGAGCGTGAACATTGGACCTCACCAAGAATTGAGTCGGCGAAGTCTAACCTGTCGCTCGCGCACTTGGACGCGCTCGCCGTCGCTTTCATCGTCTGATCCCTCCCCACCTTGACAGCCCCGTCGCCGCTCGGATAAGCGCCGGTCCGTCCGTACACTTCCCTGATGAACAGCCAACTCGGCTGGGAGAAAACACCATGAAGCGGTTCCTCTTCGCCATCGCCGCCATCGCCGCGGTCGGCACCGGCTGCGCGCTCAAGGGCGCCACCATCCCCGGCGCCCCGATCCCCTTCGCCAAGGCTGACTACACCGTCCTCGGCGCCACGAACGCCGAGGAGTGCGGCGCCTACATCATCGGCATCGACTTCGGCCACCTCTTCAAGAACGAAGGCGCCGCGATCATGCCGGGCACCTACGCTGTGGACGGCGCCGCCGGCATGGCCGCTGGCTTCGCCCAGACCGGCGCCCTGACCGCCGAGGGCCGCCGCGCCCTCTACGTCGCCATGGAGAAGATGCCCGAGGCCACCCACCTCCTGGCCCCCCGCGTCACCATGGAGACCACGGGCATCCCCTTCGGCCCCGTTCCCGGCGCTCGTCCCCTCTTCGGCAAGCGCTGCGCGACGGTTGAGGCCCACGGCGTCAAGATCGGCGACAAGCCCACCTCTCAGCAGTGATCTGAGCCCCTTCGGGGGGTCAACTCGCGGCGCGTCTCCCCTCGGGGCGGCGCGCCGCGCTCGTTTTGAGGGCCTCGCCTCAGCGGACGACGGCGCCGCGCATCATCTTGAGGATCTTCTCTTCGCTCTGAATGAGCAGATCCTCAAGCTGGCCCTTGTTCGGCGTGAGCACGTACGGCGAGAGCGACCGCGCCTCCAGGTCACCGTACGAGACGACGCCGCCGGTCTTGGTGTCGTAGATCGTCCAGAACACGCGGATTCGGGCGCCTGAGCCAGTGCCCATACGCTGCCCGATGAACCAGCCGCCGTTGTGGCTGTAGTAGAGCACCACCGTCGGCGCGACGACCCAGTCCACGCCGGCTGGCAGGAGGCTCAGATCCGTGATGGGGGCAGGCTCGAGGTCAAAACGGGGCAGGTTGATGTTGTCGGTGCCATCAGCGGGGTCGGTGCCCCGGCGCACGCGGCGGACCGGCGCGGGGATCGGCACGCTGGGCGCAGGGAGCCGCTGGGGCGTGGCCACCTCGCTCAACACCGAGAACAGCGTGGTGTCGAGCCAGGCGCGCGCGATGGGCTCAAACTCAGCCTCGGCGTTGAGCGTGAACTCTTTGGAGCGAACCGGCAGCCCCGCCTCGTCCGCCTCGCCCTCGGCGCCGTCTACGCCCGCGTAGACGTAGCCGCCGGAGTGCACGACGTTGCCGATGAACAGCCCCGCGGTGAACGAGTCCATGCCGTCTGGCACGGCGCCGGCCTGCTCAAAGAGTAAGGTCGAGGGCCAGAGGCCGATGGTCTTCCCGTTGGCCTTGGGCGCGTCGGGAAGATCACGCTCGAACAGGTCTTTTTTCGCGGCGCAGGCGCCGTTGAGCAGGGCGAGCGCGAGCAACGCGGCGTGGGTGAGGCGGTTCATCGTGGGGCTCCGAGGATCACGCCGGGATAACCCGGCGCGGCCCCGGACGCCGTCAGAGCTGGGCGGGCCCAAGCTCGATGACCCGGCGGGCCAAGGGCTCACTCACCTGCCCGGCCAACAGCGTGTCACGCTTGAGCACCCGAACCTCACCCTCGTCGAGCTCCAGAAGCTCGATGAGCTCCTTGGGCTTGAGGAAGCGGGCCTCATGCGCCCGGGTGGTCAGCTCAACCGCCGCGCCGCCTTCTGTCTTGGTGACGGTCAACGAGGCGATCATCGGGCGCACGTCTACGGCGCGATCCTCGCGGAAGCGGCGGTGCCCACGCCGGGCCTTCACCGAGCGCTGGATGTCGAGGTTCTCGGCCTGCAGGATCGCCCAGATGCGCGCCTCGAGCAGCTCCACGTCGGTTGAGGTGAACAAGGTGTAGGAGAAGCCCTCCACCGCCGCCATGAGCGACTGGGCGTTCAGCGGCACCTCACGCACGTCGAGCAACAAGAAGCCGTCGGCGAGGGTGCGGCTCAGACGGTCGAAGAGCTCCCGGGGATCGACCTGCTCGCTGAGCACGATGTCCATCCAGTCGCCCGTAGAGGCCTCGCCGCAGGGCGCCGCCGTGGAGAACGTCACCTTGGGGTGGGCGTGGAAGCCCTGGGAGTACGACAGGGGCGCCCGGGCGCGGCGTAAGGTGCGCACCCACGAGTTCATCGCCTCCAGGTGCGACAAGAAGCGCGCGCCGCCGTGGCGGCCGATCCGGAAACGGAGGCGCTGAACCGACGGCGGCTCGACCACCTCCGTCTTCGGGGGGTTCTCCCAGCCCTTCTCGGCCTTGGCCCCGGCGATGCTGTTGCGCAGCATGCTCGCGCAGAGCGGGCGCTCGTGGTCGATGACGCCGCACTTGTGGCACTTGGAGTGGCGGCAGTCCTGGGCGTGCTTGAGCACAACCGCGCGCTCCCAGTCCTCGACGAACCACTCCTTGGGGATGAGGATGTCGATGTGGTCCCAGGGCAGGCGCTCGTCGAGCGCGCGCTCACGCAGGGCCCCGGCGGCGTCGTAGCCGACGTCCTCGACGGCCTTCATCCAGGCGTCAAAGTTGAGGTGTTCGCTCCAGGCGTCCATCCGCGCGCCGTTTCGCCAGGCGGCCTCGATGAGATCTCCGGCGCGGCGGTCTCCACGCGAGACGAGGCCCTCCAGGTACGTCTCCCGGGAGTTGTGGCGGCCGAACTTCACGCTGCCGTTGTTGCGGAAGCGCCCCTCCAAGATGCGCTGGCGGCGGTCGGTCTCCTCGACGTCGATCTGGGCGGCCCACTGGAACGGCGTGAAGGGCTTGGGCACGAAGGTGGACACGCCGGTGTTCACCCGCGCCCGGGGGTTGTGCGCCCGACCCGCGCGCACGGTGCGCAGCGTCAAGTCCGCGATGGCCTCGATGTCGTCGTCACGCTCGGTGGGCAGGCCGATCATGAAGTAGAGCTTCACGTGGCCCCAGCCGCGCTTGAACGCCTCGGCGCTCATGTTGAGCAGATCCTCGTCGGGGATCCACTTGTTGATGAGCGCACGAAGGCGGGGGCTGGCGGCCTCGGGCGCGAAGGTGAGCCCGGTGCGGCGCACGTCAGCGACGCGGTCGGCGAGATCCACCGAGAACGAGTCCAAGCGCAGGCTGGGCAAGGAGACGCTCACGCGCTGCTCTTGGGCCCGGGTCACCGCGGTGTCTACGAGCGTGCGCACCTTGGAGTAGTCGCAGGTCGAGAGCGAGACGAGGCTGACCTCCTCGTAGCCGGTGTTGGCCAAGGTGCGGGTCATCAGCTCATCGACCTTCTCGATGGTGCGCTCGCGCACGGGCCGCGTGGTCATGCCCGCCTGGCAGAAGCGGCAGCCTTGGGTGCAGCCGCGCAGCACCTCCAGGCTGATGCGGTCGTGCACCTGCTGGGTGAAGGGCACGATGTAGTCCGTGGGGAAGGTCGCGCCGTTCAGATCCCGGGTGATTCGTTTGACGATCTTCGGGGCGTCCAAGGCCGGCAAGATCCGGCCGTCGGGCAGAAGCTCCATCGGGTAGAGCGACGGCACATACACCCCACGCATCCCGGCGATGCGGGCGAGGCGCGCGGCGCGGTCTAAGCCTTGGGCCTTCATCTCTTTCATGAGCTCGGCGAGCTCGACGATGGCGTCCTCGCCGTCGCCGATGACGAAGAAGTCCATGAAGGGCGCGAGCGGCTCGGGGTTAAACACCGCCGGGCCGCCGGCGAACACCAGGGGGTGCTCCTCGCCACGATCTTTGGCGCGGATCGGCACGCCGCCGAGATCGAGGATGTTGAGGATGTTCGTGTAGGTCAGCTCCGACTGCAGGGTGAAGCCCAGGCCATCGAGGCTGTGCAGCGGATCTTTGGACTCCACGGCGAACAGCGGCAGGCCACGCTCCCGCAGGGCGTGCTCCATGTCTTGGGCCGGGGCGTAGGCGCGCTCACACCACACGCCGTCGAGCTTGTTCACGATGGCGTAGAGGATGTGGACGCCGAGGTTCCCGAGGCCCAGATCGTAGAGATCGGGGAAGATGAGCGCCATTCGCACGGAGACCGTCGCCGGATCCTTCTGGACGGCGTTGAGCTCGGTGCCAAGGTAGCGGCTGGCCTTCTCGATGCGGGGGAAGATCTCCCGATGGAGGACGTCGCTGAGGTTCATGGAGGCTCCTTCTTCTGGGTCCACCGTCGGGGTGGGCGCGGGCGAGGGGTCATGGTCACCCGGTCCCCGGACCTCCGCAAGCTCGGGGTGTGTGAAAAGCACCACCTCCCCTGCCCGCTTGGCCTGCCTAGGCGCGCGTCGGTTAAGGGCTCGGCCTATGCTGCGCTTACGCTCCGAGACGTCTCTGGCCTGGGTTCACCGCGCGATCGGCGCGATGGATGAGATCCTCATCGATCACGCCCACTGCGAGAAGAAGGCGGCGTCCACCGCCATCAACCTCATCTTTCGTTACCAAGACAAGCCCGCGCTGATGCGCCCGCTCTCGGAGCTCGCCCGGGAGGAGCTTGAGCACTTTGAGCAGGTGCTCGGCGTGATCAGCGCCCGCGGCGGCGAGTTTGGTCGGCAGACGCCCCCACCCTACGCCGGGGCGCTGCACAAGGCCGTGCGCGGCGAAGAGCCCGCCCGCCTCCTCGACACGCTGTTGTGCTGCGCGCTCATCGAGGCCCGAAGCTGCGAGCGCATGAAGCTGCTCTCCGAGCACCTCGCCGACGAGGATCTGGCGGCGTTCTACAAGGGTCTGCTCGCCTGTGAGGCCCGGCATCACCGGGTCTACGTCGAGCTCGCCGTCGAGCTTTTCGGCGATCGGGACGCGGTGCTGAGCCGCCTGGAGGAGCTCGCAGCGCACGAGGCCCAGGTGCTCGCCGAGCCCCTGCCCATCGCCCGGCTGCACGCCTAGACGGCGGCGAGGCTCAGCCGCTCTTCCCGGCGATCCAGCCGTCTCCATCGACATAGTCGATGCGGTAGATCTCCTCGAAGCTGCCGTCGGGCTGCCAGGCCACAAACTCGGCGTAGAGATCGGCCCCGGTGATCGTGACCGTCCAGAAGCCATAGAGCGGGAAGTAGGTGGGATCGTAGGTGGCCGTGAAGCCCTCCCAGCTCCCGCGGGCCTTGGCTTTGTCGACCACGGCCTCGGGGAAGGCCTTGGCCTGGGCCTGGGCGTCAAACGCCATCTGGAGCTTCACGTCGAAGATGGGCTCAAGCTGGATGTCGCCCATGTTCACGTCGCTGCCGTTGCCCCAGCGCTCAAGGGCCTCCGCCCCGCCGCCGCCGCCGCCCGCGCTGATGTGCGCCGAGCCCAGACGACCATCAGGCAGGAGCACCTCGCTGGTGTGGGCGTCGCCGCTGAACACCGCGCGCAGGCGCAGGAGCTTGAGGTTCTCCTCTAAGGCCTCGATCAGCTCCAAGGGCGCGCCGTCCTCGTTGCGCCCGGCGGTAGGCGCCAAAGACACGACCGGGTGGTGCATGAACGTGACGACGTGGTCGTAGCGGCCCTCGGCGGCGCGGGGGATCCAGTAGAGCTGCTCGTTCCAGCGAGAGCCGAGCTTCTGCTTGTTGGAGTCGAGGATCACGAAGCGCCAGATGCTGTCGCCGACGCGCATGTCGAAGTGGTACCAGCTCGCCACGCGGTTGAAGCCGATGTCCACGCCCACGCCGGGGAAGGCGCCCTCGACGCCCTTGAGCTTGCGGTCGCCGAGGTACTCGTGGTCACCGACGACGGGGATCACCGGCAGGCGGTACCCTTCGCGGGTGGGCAAGGTCTCGCCGTCGAAGACGTCGCGCCACTCGGTGTCCCAGGCCTTCCACTCCTTATCGGCGGAGTAGCGCACCTCGTCTCCGGTGAGCACCACAAACTTGAGGCTCTTGGCGTCGGCGCGGCGCTGCAGCTCGGCCTGGATGGCCTCGGTGACGCCCTCGTGCCACACGAGGCCCTCACCTTTGTCCAGAAGCGGCAGCGGCGCGCGCAGGTTGCCGACGACGGCGAAGGTGACCTGCCCCTGGGCGGTCAGCGCGTCGTCTTCGTCGGCGAAGAGCCGATGGTCGGGGATCTTCTCTTGGCTCACCGCGCAGGCGGCGAAGGCGGTGAGGCCAATGGCGGAGAGGATCAGGCGGAGGGGGAGGAGCGGGCGGAGTGTCATAGATCGCAAGCGTGCCACCTCAGCGCCGCCGGGGCAAGGCCCGTGACGCGCCCTTGACGTGTTGAGCGGCCCCTACTCCACCGTCACCGACTTCGCGAGGTTGCGAGGCCGGTCGATGTCGCGGCCCAAGGCCAAGGCGGCCTGGTAGGCGAGGAGCTGCAGCGGGAGCACCGTGACGAGCGGCGTGAGCAGCGGATCCACCACGGGCACGGGCAGCGCCACGTCCGAGAGGCGCTCGGCCTCCTCGTCGCCCCGGGTGAAGATGCCGATGATGGCCGCACCCCGGGCCTTCACCTCTTGGATGTTGGAGATTGTGCGCTCGTGGTGCTCGTCTTGGGGCACGATCGCGATGACCGGCGTGCCCTTCTCCAACATCGCGATGGGGCCGTGCTTCATCTCACCCGCGGGGTAGGCCTCGCAGGGGATGTAGGCGATCTCCTTGAGCTTGAGCGCGCCCTCCATCGCCACCGGCCAAGACACGCCGCGGCCCATAAACAAGGCGTAGCGCGCGGCGACGAGCAGGCGCACGGCCTCTTGAATCGGGCCAGGGCTGGCGAGGTACGCGCGGACGTGCTCCGGGGCCTCCATGAGCGCCCGGGCGAGGCGGCTGGCGTCGTGGGGGCTCAAGGTGCGGGTGCGCGCCAACATCAGCGTGAAGATGAACAGCGCGGTGACCTGGGAGGTGAAGGCCTTGGTAGAGGCCACGGCCACCTCGGGGCCGGAGTGGATGTACACCCCGGCGCCGCAGGAGCGCGCGATGCTCGATCCGACGACGTTCACCACGCCCATCACCCGCCCGCCCTTCACCTGGACCTCTTTCACGGCGCCGAGGGTGTCGGCGGTCTCGCCGGACTGGGAGATGGCGAGGTAGAGGCCGTCTGAGGCGATCACGGGGTTGCGGGCGCGGAACTCGGAGGCGATCTCCGCGCTCGACGGCACCCGGGCGAGGCCCTCGATGGACAAGGCGCCGACGAGCCCGGCGTGAAAGCTCGTGCCGCAGCCCAAGAGCTGCACCCGCGTGAGCGCGTTCAGATCCCGGGGGCTCATCTCAAAGCCGCCCAGGCGCGCGTTGCCCTCGTCGGGGAGCACGCGGCCGCGCAGGCAGCGGGCGATGGACTCGGGCTGCTCGTGGATCTCCTTGAGCATGTAGTGCGCGAACTCACCCTTGCCCTCGACGCCGTAGACGGGCTCAAGCTCCTCGACGGTGTGGGGCGCGGCGCGGCCGCCGGTGATGCGTAAGGTGGCGACGTCATCGGCCTTCACGACCGCGAGCTCGCCGTCCTCCAGGTAGATCACCCGGCGGGTGTACCGAACGAGGGCGTGGGAGTCCGACGCGATGAAGTTCTCCCCTTCGCCCAGACCCACGACCAGGGGCGAGCCGTTTCGGGCGGCGAGGATGAGGTCGGGGTGGTCGGCGAAGACGACAGCGACGCCGTAGGTGCCGCGCACCTCTCCCAAGGCCCGGCGCAGGGCCTCGACGGGGTCGCCGTTGTAGAACTTGTGGATGAGGTGGGGCAACACCTCGGTGTCCGTGTCGGAGCGGAACACCACACCTTCGGCCTCGAGGTTGCGCCGAATGACCGAGTGGTTGTCGAGGATGCCGTTGTGGGCGACGGCGACGCGGCGCTCGGTGTCGGCGTGGGGGTGGGCGTTGGCCCGGGTGACGCCGCCGTGGGTGGCCCAGCGGGTGTGCGCGATGCCGACGTGGCCGGAGGTGCGCTCGGGCATCGTCGCGGCAAGATTGGACACCTGACCAACTTCACGGCGAATCGTGAGGGCGTCCCCCTCTAAGATCGCGACGCCCGCGCTGTCATAGCCGCGGTACTCCAGGCGCCGAAGGCCGTCCATCAGCACCGGACCCGCGTCGCGGGGGCCCACATATCCGACGATTCCACACATGGAGACGCTCCACGCCGGGGGAGCGCCCGGCCACGATGAGGGGAGAGAGTCGGCACCCGCGCCCGCGGATCACCGCGCCGCGGCCGCTGAGCGCAGCTCCTCCTCCAGCTTGTCAATGTCGCCGGGAACGTAGCCCTGGTGAAACGCCAGGACCACCCCACCCGGACCGAGCACCCAAGTGGACGGGATGCCGGTCACCTTCGCCTCTCGGGCCAGGGCGGGATCGCGGCCGATGATGAGCTGGTTGAGCTCTCGGTTGGTGAGCCAGCGGGTGTAGTCGCGCTCTTGTTCATCCACGGAGATCGCGACGATCTTCACCGGGATGCCTTGGGCGGCCAGCCTTCCGGCGAGCTTGTCGAGCTCGGGCAGCTCCGCCGCGCAGGGCACACACCAGCTCGCCCAGAAGGCCACGACGATCAGGGGCTCGGCGTTGAGATCGACCGCGCCTTGGCGGGTCTGAACGGCGCGCACCGGGAAACGAGGCGCGGCGCTCACCGTGGATGGGACCGGCGCGGCGCTGGGCTTGGGCCAGGCCCCGACGACGTCCGCCGCGCTCGCGGGGCCGGCGTAGAGGCGGTTGAGGCGCTCCTCCATCCCGGTGACGCCGAGGCTCGCGGCGAAGGCGTAGGTCGTGAACGCCGCGACGGGATCGCCGAGCTGCTCCAGAAGCTCACCCCGCAGCACCCAGACCTCGGCGGCGGCCCCCGCGTCGGTGGCGGCGACGGCGGCGGCGAGGGCGCCCTCGAGATCCCCAGCGCGGCGCAGGGCCCTGGCCTCGATGAGCCAGGTCTCGACGCGGAGCTGCTGGTCGTGTGGGAGCTCATCGGGCATCGCGGCGCGGCGGAGGCTCAGGGCGCGGGCGCGGCGGGCCAAGGCGATCAGCTCCTCAGGGGGCGCGCCGACACGCTCCAAGGCCGCGGCGCCCTCGATCAGCAGCTCAGCGCTGAGCGCGGGGCTCTGAATCGCCTGGCGCCAGACCTCCGCGGCGCGCTCGTGGCGCCCCCGACGACCGAGCTCTCGGGCGGTGGCGGCGAGCACCCGGGCGCGCTCGGCCTCGGTGCCGCCAGGCGGCGGCGCAGGGGTGGACTGCAGGGCGAGCAGGCGGCCGAGATCGCGGATCATGTCCGAGGTCCACGGCGCGCGGCTCGGCAGCGCCCACACCTCGCCGAGCTGCACGAGGCGCGCGGCGGCGGCGGCGGCGAGGGGCTCGTCTTGGGCGGTGAGGAACAAGGTGTGCGCCCGGTACGCGGCCAGCGCGTCGGCTTGCTCAAGGCTCGCGGCGGCGGCGTCGAGCACCCCCCAGCGCGCGGTCTTGAGGGCGAGGCTCTCCGCGCGCCAGAGCGCCCCGCTGAGATCGACCCGCTCGGGCCAACGTCCCGTGGCGTCCCGCACCTCGCGGCGCAGGCCCCCGGTGTCGCCGAGCGCGATCAGCGCCTCGATCCGAAGGGCGCTGGCCTCGGGGCTCACCACGCCGTCCAAGGCCTTGAGGGCCTGTTTGGCGGCGCCTCGACCCAACGCGAGGTCGGCGGTGACCAGCCCGATGGCCTCAACCCTCGCGCCCTCGGCCCCGACGAGCTCCGTGCCGCTGCGTAAGGAGCGCCAGCCCGCCGCCATCAGCCGAAGATCGGCGTCCGCGGAGCCCGCGAGGGCCTCGTACTCGGCGTCTAACCACCAGGTCGCGCCGAGGCGCTCAAGCTCCGCTTGCCAAGCGCGGTGGGCGCGCCAGTCGGTTGGATCGGCCTTGAGGGCGTCTCCGGCGAGGGCCCAGGCGCCGAGGCTGTCTCCCGCCGTGCGCGCCGCGTGGTACCGCGCCAGGGGCAGATCCGCGGGCCCGGCCAGCGCGCTCCACACGCCCGTGAGCAGCGTGAGGATCATTCGATGGGGAAGTAGAGGTCGAGCTGGGACGGCGGCGCGCCACGAAGCTCACCCCCGGCGCTGCGCGCCACCACACGGAGAAGGCAGCAGCCGAGGATCGCGTCGCGATGCTCCAGGCGCTCGATGAGCGTCTCGTAGTGGGGCGCCATGGCGAGCTGCACACCTTCAGCGGGGGCGCCGATCACCCTCACCCGCCCGCGGTTTCGGCCGACGCGGCTCTCGCGGTGAAGCTCGATGCGCTCGGGGCGAACGAGCTCAAGGCCGGAGATGAGGCGCAGGGCGGGCACGGAGATCGGGCCGAGCTCACCCGGTCACCGGCACGCCGAGGGTCTGGGGGATCAGCTCCGCGAGGTCCACCACCTCAGGCGCCACGAGGATGTTCACCTCGTCGTAACGGCTCACGATCTGGGTGAGGCGCTCAAGGCTGCGCGTGAGGCCGGCTGGGACGCTGTCGCCGTCCATCGCGGCGAGCTCGACCCAGCCCATCACGCCCATGACCGAGCCGCGCACGTCATGGGAGAAGGTGCGGAGCAGCAGCTCACGCAGGAGCGTCTCGCGGCACTCCGCGCGAACATCAGGTCTGAACAACAGTTCCGAGAGCATGGTTGACTTCATATCAGACATGGGCCTCTCAAGTCTATGCGACGCGGGGGCGGTCCCGAAGACGCCGCAGCGCGGGCTCAGGCAGGTATCGAGAGACGTCCCCGCCCATCGCCGCGATCTCTTTGACGAGGCTGGAGGAGACGAAGAGGAGCTGCGGGTCGGTGAGCAAGAAGATGGTCTCGAGCTCCGGCGCCATGTCGCGGTTGGCGAGGCCGATGCGCAGCTCAAAGTCGAAGTCGGAGGCCACACGCAGCCCCCGAAGGATCACCTTCACGCCGTGCTCCTGGCAGAAGTGGATGAGCAGGCCTGAGAACGGCATCACCGTGACCCCAGGGAGGTCCGCGACGCTCTCGCGGAGGATGTCGAGGCGCTCATCGAGGCCAAACAGCGTGCGTTTGTTGACGTTGTGGCCGCAGGCCACGATGACCTCGTCGAACATCTGACGCCCGCGCCGCACGAGGTCGAGGTGCCCGAGGGTCATCGGATCGAAGCTGCCCGCCAACACCGCCTTCATCACCCGCCTCCGCTGTCGCTGCTGTCAACGCCTTGGTCGTTGGGTCAAGGATAGACCGGACCACTCGCTGAATCCTCTCCCGCTGGCTCACCGCCCCCAGAGCGCCGTGCAGGACGGCCCCCAAGTCATCTTACGCCTTCGGAAAACGAAGAACAAGCGCCCATGGGCGAAGGCGCGGCCCGAGGCATGACGCGCGTCATTGGGGGCGCCCGTGAGACGCGCGCTTCGCCGCGATCAGCCCTCTAGGTCGATGAGCATCCCTTCCCGGGCGAGGGTCACGCGGGGCTCAACGTGGTCTTGCCACTTCGCGCTCAGCTCATCCAGGAAGCCGTCTGTGGCGTCGGGGGCGTGGTGGAACATGATCAGGTGCTTCACGTTCGCCACCTTCGAGAGCGCCACGGCGTACTCCGGGTACGCGTGGCCCCAGGTCATCTTCTCGAGGTACTCATCGAAGGTGAACATCGTGTCGAAGATGAGGAGATCGACCCCCTCGATCGCGTCAAGTACCTGACGTTCCGTGGCCGGTGGTGGCGCGTTCGCCGTCACGCCTTCGCCGGGGCGGGCCAGAGGCGCGGTGTCGGTGAAGTAACAGACGGTGTAGCCCCCGGCGCTGATGCGATAGCCCACCGCGCCGCCGGGGTGGTTCATGCGCACGCCGAGCACCTCAAAGGGGCCCCGCTGGAAGATTTTGCCCGGCTGAATCGGCGTGAAGCTGAGCTGCGCGGGGATCTCGCGGATGCGCAGGGGGTGGTAGACCCCGTTCACGAAGCGCCCGAGGCGATCTTTGGCCTCTTCTTCAGAGAAGGCCGGGACCGTCACCCGCACCTGGTAGTTCGGCGCAAACACCGGCCCAAAGAACGGGAAGCCGATGATGTGGTCCATGTGAAAGTGCGTGAAGAGCAGGTCCAGCTCACGCTGGGGCCGCCCGAGGAGGTCACGCCCAAGAGGCCGCGCGCCCGTGCCGCAGTCGAGCACGATCGTGGCGTCGCCGTGGGTGACCTCAACGCACGAGGAGTTACCGCCCCAGCGCGTCGTGCCTTCTCCTGGGACCGGAATCGATCCTCTGACTCCCCAAAAGCGGACTTTCACACCATTCCTGCCAGCGCGGCGACCGTTTCGACGAGCAGGCCGGAAGTGGTCAGCTCGCTTGAAAATAGTACCGCAGACCGATCTGTCCGTCCACGGCCCAGGAGAGGCTCTCAAGGAAATAGAAGGTCGGGGCCACCTCTAAGTAGAGCTCGACGGGGCTTCGGCGGCGATCACCGTGGCGCCACCGACCACCCGAGGGCCGACGAAGCTGCGCTCGTTGAGGGTGTCGACCTCAGCCTTGAAGCCCACGCCCAGGTACAACGGCACGCTATAATCTTCGATCGACGGCGCGAATGGCTTAAAGACGAGGGTGTAGTCCGCCGTGGCGCCGAGCGTGCCGGGCCTGCCCAAGGCCGCGCCCGCCGAGAACTGGGCGGCGGCGAGGTCACCCAAGGCGAAGCGCCCGCTGACCCCGGCGGGAGATCCGATCGCGATTCCTAAGCCGAAGGAGCCGCCGGCGCGTCCTGAGGCTGGCGCCGCGGCTGGCGGAGCGGCCGGGGGCGGGGCGACGATCACCGGCGCGGGGGTGGGCGAGGTGGGCGGCGTAGGCTCAACCGGGGGCGTCTCCGCCGGAGCGGAGTCTTGGGCGAGCGCGGCGCCGAGCGTGATGAGGGTGAGCGTCATCCGTCACACAGCTTGTTTCGCCGATGGGGGCGGCGGCGTAGAGGAGAGGTGGTGCGCGGTACAGGATTCGAACCTGTGGCCTTTGGCTCCGGAGGCCAACGCTCTATCCAGCTGAGCTAACCGCGCAGACAACACCTAACGCTGGTGAGGTCGTGACCTCTCCGCGCTGAACCCTCTTATAACCCCCGAACCTCGCCTGTCAACCTGGGGGGGCGCGTCGCGGGGCGCGTCCCCTGCCCCACCGCCGATCAGCCGAGCTCGTCATCGACGGGGCCTCCGCCGAAGTCGTCGTCGCGCCCACCCGGCGAGGGCGGCGTGGCCACCCAGCGGCGCATCGCGCGGAGCGTCGTGTCGCCCCAGGCGGGATCGGTGCGCTCAATGGCGAACTTTCGCAGGAGGCCGCCGACGATAAACATCAGCTCTTCATAGAGATACATCCGCTCATAGAGCATCTCCTCTTGCCCGGCCTTCACCAGCCCGGGGAGCTTGGCGCCCTGGAGGTCAAAGAAGGCGCCGCGCACGGAGACGCTGTACTCGCGGTCCTCTTTGCGGATCGCGAGGCGCAGCTCACGCACCACGCGGCCCCCCGCCAAGGCCGCCCGGGCCTCTGGGGTGCCTGAAGGGTTCTCCCCGGTGAGCACCGTGCGGGGTTTGTCCTCCTCTTGGGACCGAAACGCGATGCGGTCGTCTACCCACACGTCCACGGCGCCGACCTCGTCGCCGAGCTGAAAGGTGCCGCCGTCACGCTCGGACGCGAACCACAGCCAGGTCAAGAACTCCGAGGGCAGGTGCCCCAAAAGCGCGCGCTCGTCGTCCATCAGGTCTCCCCGCGCAGGTCTGAGCCGCCGGTGCGCTCTAGCGCCTTGGCGAGTTCGGGATCTCCGAGGAGATCTAAGGGGTTGAGGGGGTGAAGCTCCAAGCCGAAGGTGCGGTGGAAGAGCTTGCGGAAGCGGTCGTTGGCGGACTCGCTGTGGCTATGAAACAAGACCCAGCCTTCAGGGATGTTCCAGGCCAGCTCAACGACGGCCACCCGCGGCAAGGCGCGCTGGAGCCACTCGTGCTCGATGCGCTCCTTCACCTCCTCCTTCACGTTGCGCGGCGGGCGCTCACGGCCATGCTCGACGCACCACTCCCGCAGCTCTTTGTCTACGGTGGCCTTAAACAGCTTCGCCGGGAGGGCCTTCTTGTCGGCGCGGAGCGAGAACAGCGCGTACTGGTTGTACAGCCAGTCGTCGAGGTTGGAGAAGTCGGTGTCGAGGAGGTTTCGGTGCTGCACCCAGCCGAAGACCTCCTCTTTGCTGACCTTCGAGAACGGCTCGTGGAAGGCGTTCTGGTTGAGCGCCTCGGGGAAGGTCGTTCGAAACGCCTCGGGCACCTCGCCGCGCACGGCGTACCGACGGGCGCTCAGCGCCCCCTTGAGGATTCCCATGCTGTCCGCCTCCAGCTTTGCGCGAGCTGCGCGAAGCTGCCCCCCTTACTCCGGCGCGGGCGCTCGGGCCACGCCGCAACCTACTCGACGGGCTCCTCGTCGAGCCAGTAGTAGGCGCCGACCGCGCGGCCCTCGTCGCCGCGCTCGACGAGCAGGCAGCGGTAACGCACGAGCTCGACGTCACGCTCACGCCAGCGCTCATAGACCTCGGGCACGGTCAGGCCGAAGTCGCGGCTCTCCCAGGCCACCCGGCCATCGACGCTGATCGGCGCGTCTACGGCCTGCGGGCGGTCGAAGAAGACCACACGGTCACCCCGGATCGGGCCGTCAGGCGTCCAGAGGCCCAGAGAGATCGGCACGGTGCCCGCGAAGGGGCTGCCGGGGCGCGCGACAAAGCAGCGGAGCGACATAGACGCTCAGTCCTCTTCAGAGAGCCGCGCGAGGCCGTGGCGCAAGGCGGCCATCTCGGCGCCACCCTTCACCGAGAAGCCAAGCTCGTATTTGGAGATCCAGATGATCTTGCCCTTAAACACCTCACCCTCGAGGAAGGTGAGCTCGACGGTGCGACCCCGATCGAGGGCCTCAAAGAGCCGGCGGTTGGAGAAGTTCACCCGGTCTTGAGGTTTGACGGCGGGCTCGCGGGGGCGGGCCTTGATCTCGTTGTCGAAGCGCACGGCCCGGCGCAGGCGCTTGCGCTCATCCGCGTCACACAGGAGCTTCACCTGGAGCTTATGAATGCGCTCCTCGGGTTTTCCGGCCTCTTGGAAGACGATCTCGTAGCGCTCGGACGCCAAGACCACGCCCTCGATGTTGCGGTTGCCCATCAACGAGAGCGCCACGGGCTTCTTGGTGCGGGCGGCCTCGTCTAAGGCCGAGCGGTCGCGGTGCTCGCTGACGTGGGCGTCGAGGCGCATCTTAAACAGCACGGCGCCGAGCTCGGCCTGCTTGAGCACGATCTGCGTCGCCAGAGCCCGGGTGATGCCGTGTTTGCGGATGAGGTTCTCGACCTCGGCGGCCTGGACCATCCGCTTGAGCACCTCGTTGAGCTCTTCTTTGCCGGTGGCGATGGCGGTGGCGAGCTGCTTGTCGAGGCCATGCGCGGACATGAGCTGAGCGATCTTTCGCTCAAGCTGGGGATCTCGCTGCGGGCGATTGGGCCGTCTGGGGGGGCCGGAGGACTTGGGACCGAAGGGCATCGGACACCTTGGAGCGCGGACAAGAGCAGCCAGGACGCGGGATTGCAGAGCCTATGGCCCAAATGGAGGCAGGTCAAGACGCAGCAGGTAAACGGCGCCGTCAATGCCGTCAGGGCCAGGACGCTCGGGGCATCCGACGAGCAAGTGGTCCCCTTCGGACACCACGCGGACGGGGCGATCAGGCGATCCGCCGACCAGGGCGATGACCGGCGCGGTCGGGTCGTGGAGCGGCACGGCGCGGGCTCGGCGCGGCGCGGCGATGGGGTTGGTCACCCCGGCCACGAAGCGGGGGCTCAGGGAGCGCCCGAGCTGATCCCCGGGCTCACCGACGACGACGCGGCCGTCCTCTGCGTAGACGACCCCCGCGGCGTCCTCAACACCGAGCATGGGGTTGGACCACCAGGCCACGCCGTCGGCGTCGAGGCCCACCGCCCCGCCCTCCCCGGCCTCGCCCAGCGCGCGGCTCGGTTCGTCTGGGGCGGCGCTGAGGTCGAAGGCCTCGCAGCCTGGGCCCTCCGACGCGCAGGTGAGCGCGAGGAGGCGCGCGTCACCAAGCGCCAAGGCCCGAGCCCCGCTCAGCGCGATCCGCTCGCCGGTTGAGGTCTCCACACCGGCGTCATCCGCCAAGGCCCAGCCCGCGCCGTGGCCGACGAAGACGCGGGCGGAGGGGCGATCGGCGACAAGCGCGCCGTCGTCTAACCGCACCACACCGCGGCCCCGCACGCCGGCCATGGCCGAGCCGTCCTCAGCCCACCACAGCGCCGCGACCTCACCCCCAGCGTCCCACGACATAAGTTGGACGCCCGACCAATCCACGAGCCAGACCTCTTGACCCGCCGAGATCAGCGCCCCCGACTCCCCCGCGGCCAGGGCCTCCCCCAGCCCGGCGGGGCCGAGCACCTCGACGGCGTTTAGCTCACCGGGCACGACCCACTCGCCGGGGAGAAGATCGGCCTGGCAGCCGCCCAAGAGCGCGCTGAGGAGCCCGCCGACGAGCGCGGCGGTGCGGCTCATTTTGTCGCGACGACACGCCGGTAGAAGCCGAGGGTGTCCGTGGTGACCTGGGAGAGCCCCAGGCCCTCCACCCGACGGGTCATCTCGCGGAAGCCCTCGTCGCCAAGGGACCACTTGCGCCAGCTCCGCTTCACCCAAGCGTCCGGCGGCCACAGGCCACGACGACGGATCCAGTCCCGGGGCACGTCGAGGGAGGGATCTGCGTCCCACAGGCTGATGACGCCGCCGGGGCGCGTGACGCGCTTGAGCTCTTGCAGGATGGCGTCGGGATCTTGCCAGTGGTGCATGGTCTGCACGGCGACGACCCGATCGAAGGTGTCGTCGGGGTAGATGATCTCTTCAGCGCGCATCTGCTTGAAGGTGATGTTGAGCCGGTGCGCGCGGTTCCGCTCGGCGATGCTGATCATCGTCGCGCTCTGGTCGATGCCGACGCAGTCGAGCTCGGGGTTGCCCGCGGCGGCGTGAATACACACCCAGCCGGGGCCGCAGCCCACGTCGAGCAAGGCGCCGCGGGTGATGTCGAGGCTGCCCGCGATGCGTCGGTAGGCGGGATCGTAGTACCAGGCCGGGCCGAGGTTGTAGCTCCACGCGCGCAGCGAGGCGCGGCCCTCAGGCAGAAGCGGGATGGCCATGTGCTTGTCTCCTGATGGAACGAAGGGGCGCCGCGCAGGACGGGCTCAGGGCAGGCCGTCGAGGGCCTCCCGAGCGAGGTCTAACATCCGGCCCATGCCCCGGTGGGGCACTCGCAGGGTTGGAGGATCGTCTCCGCTGTAGTGCCCGGAGACGCTGTGATCGAGGAGCGTGCCGCCCCAGACGACGATGAGCTGCGCCCAACGCTGCTCGCTCTGGGCCTGGGATTGGGTGTGTCGCGCGTCGCCGGGGATGAGGTGCAGCTCAACGCGGGCGTCGAGGTGCTCCTTCAAGATGCGGTGGTAAGGCGGAGAGCCCCCCACCAAGGTGAGGCGCTTCACGCCGCGCAGAAGCAGAGACTCCCCAAAACGCCGGATGGAGCGGCGGGTGTCGGAGCCGTCGCAGACCTCACAGCGCGCGAGGCTCACCCGCACGACGGAGACCCCGACCGGCACGGGGCAGTCCTCGCGGCCGCAGTGGAGCACGAGGCGGCTGGAGAGCAGCTCCGCCACGGGGGCGGGATCGGCGGCGCTCAGGTGGCGGCTGAGCTCGTTTAAGCGGCGGGCGTCGGCCAAGGCGCGGACGGCGGCGGCGTGCTCATCGTCGCCCCGCAGGCCGCGGTCGGTCAGAAGCTCTGTGAGGCCCACCGCCGTGGAGATCTCAGGTGGCGGAGGCGCCACCACCACGACGGGGGGCGGCGCGGCGGGCTTGGCCTGAAGCTCACGGAGGAGGTGCTCACGCTCGGCGATCAGCGCGGCGACACGGTCCTCGAGGGCCAGCACCCGGGCGTTGGCGTCGGCGGCGAGCTGGGCGGCGCGGGCCTCGGCTTGATCGACGCGGCCTTGGGCGGCGCGGGCCGCGCGGTCGGCCTCGGTGAGCAGGCGAGCGCGGCGCTCTAGCTCCTCTTGGGCGTGCTGGAGCTGATCCCGGGTGATGTGGTACGCCTGCTGGCTGACGCTCGGCGATGGGCCGCGCCCGATGGGCAACGGGTCTGCCGCCTTGGGGGCCTTCCCGGCGAGGAGCTGGGCGCGGGTGTAGGCCTGCTTTGGCGGCGGAGGCAGATCGTCGGCCCGGAGGTCGATCGTCATCGGCGCGGGTGGCAGCGGTCGGGGGGCGTCGACGGGGCGCGTGGGCTGCTTTTGTTGGGCCGTCACGGCGTTCTGCCGCTGGGGCCGGGGCTGCTGCTTCTCTCCACGGATCGTCTGCACACCTTGGGCCTGCATGAGCTGCTCGATGGAGGCGCCGTGGTCAGGCAGGCCTCGCTTCACGCGGTCGACGAGATCATCGACCTTGGCGACAGGCACGCGGCCCTCCGCCGTGAGCCAACGGTCGAGGCCGAGCTCGGTGAGGCGGCGGCGAAAGGCGACGGGGTCGTGGCCGAGGCCCTGGGCGAGCTGTTCGACGGTGACGCTGGCGGATGGTCTTGACACCCCGCCTGCTTAACCCGGATCCTCCGGCGCGGGCGCGTCACCCGCCGTCGATCGTCCCGATCACCCCTCGCACCGCCGCGTCGAGGCTCCCCGCCCGGGGCAACACCTCCACACACAGCGCCCGGGCGAGATCGGGCTTGTCCTCGTTGTAGGCGTCTACGGCGACGCTGTACATGGCATAAACTGCCGATTGATCGGCGGGATCGAGGGCGAAGGCGCGACGCGCAGCCCGCGCGCGGTCGTCGATGGGGCGCCCCCCCTCCGCCAAGGCCGCCCAGCATCGCGCGGCCACGCTCGGCAGGCCGGTGCGCTCGGCGAGGCCCGCGGCGTGGCGCAGGCGGTCGCCGGAGGGGTCAAGCCCGAGGCGATCAGCGCACAGCGCCTGCGCCGCCGTCGCGCGGGCGAGCAGCTCCTCATCCTCAAGGGCCCCGGCCTCGGCGATCACCTCCCCCCAGAACGGCAGGGCCTCCTGGGGCGGCAGGCCCACGGCGATGTTGTACGCCGTCCAGGCCAGCGCGAGGCGGGCCTGGGTGGCGTAGGTGCTCTCACCGGCGGCCTTCAGCGCCGTGTAGGCCTCGGAGAAGCGCGCGCGCGCCGTGGAGAAGCGGCCCTCGGCGTAGGCGGTGAGGCCCGCGTCATAGGCGGCGAAGGCGTCATCCAAGGCGCGCTGGTGACCCACGGCGCCGCTGAGCCCGGCGGCGGCGGCCTGCTCGGCGGCCGCTTGGCTGGCCCCGAGGGCCACCAGGGCCCGGGCGGCGTTGTTCTCGGCGGTCTTCGCGAGGGCTTGGCCTTGGGGGCTCGCCACCCCGCGCCCGAGCTCGGCGGCCCGGGCGAAGCCCTGGAGCGCGTCATCAAGGCGCCCGGCGCGGGCATAGGCCAGGGCGCACGCGAGCTCTAGATGGGCGGGGCCGAGGGGATCTCCGGCTCGACGAAAGTGCTCTAACGCCTCGGCCCGGGCGGACTCCGCCGGAGCCCCACCGGCGACGGTGAGGGCGGCGGCGCGACCCACCGCGGCCCGCGCGGCGTCGGCGTGGTGGCCTTGGGCGGAGAAGGTCCGCACCGCGTCGCCGTACCGGGCGGCGGCGGTGGCGGTGTCGCCACGGTCCGCGGCGATCGCGCCGTCGAGCTCCGCGAGGCGCGCTACCCCGCTTGGGTGCTGTAGACCCTCTAGTCGGGCCTTCGCTTTGACCGCCTGCTGCGCGGCGGCGGACCCTTGACCTTGGCGCACGAGCAACAAACCCAGCTCAACGCTCGCGTCGGCGGCCAGGGTGAGCAGCCCCGCGGCGGCGGCGGTGTCTTCAGCCTCGGCCATGAGCGTGACGGCGAGATCCACCCGACCGGCGAGGCTGTGCGCGATGGCCAGGCCCACGAGCGCCTGGGCTGTCGCCACGCCCATGCCGCCCTCACGCGCCTCCGCCAGCGCCCCGGTGAGCACCTGCGCCGCCGCCTCGGGCTGCCCGACGGCGCGCAGGTACGCCCCTTGGGCCAACGCCCCCTCCACACGATCCCGACGTGTGCCCTTCTTGGCTTTGAGCGACTCCACTTGACCTTTGGCGCGGCTGAGCTCGCCCCGCGCCAAGGAGTCGGACAGCGCCGTCAGCGCGCTCGCGCCGGTGGGCGGCGCCTGGCCTTTGAGCTGGGCCAAGGCGGCTTCAGCGTCACGCACCGGCCCTTCAAGGGCGGTGTCCCCGCTCTGGCTGACGTAGGCCCGAGCGGCGGCGACCCCCGACTCCGCGGCCTTGAGCTGCCCCCGATCCATCTGCGCCAAGGCGAGGTTCAGCCCGGCCCGGGCGGCGACGGCGGGATCCGCGCTGCGTTTGGCCTGCTCCAGCCGCTTCATGCCGTCGGCCTGGGCGCCGGACTCCACCAAGATCAGCCCCAAGAGCCCCGCCGCGGTGTCGCCAGAGACGCCGTCGAGGGCCTCGGCCGCCAAGCGCAGCTCACCCGCCTCATAGAGCGCGACGGCCTGCAGCACCCGCGCCGTTGGGCCTGCGCCACCGTCCGCGAGGGCGTCGTAGAGCCCCGCGGCCTCCATGAGCCGCCCTCCAGCGAAGGCCTCGGCGGCCTGGGCCAACAGCGCCTCACCGTTGGCGTCGAGGCTCAACCCCTCGGCGCCGGGCGTGACGACGGCGCCCTCTCCGGCGATGCCGAGCCGCAGGAGGCTCCACAGAAAAAAGAGGCTCACTCCCCTGCCCTCGCCGTGACCAGCCTCGCCAACCCCGCCAAGAGCTGACCCTCTGGCATGCCCTGGTCGGGCACATGGACAAACCCGACGGGCACCCCGGGCAGCCCCCGCGTCACGGCGTAGAGCCAGGCGTTGCAGACATAGGCCCCGGCGTCGTCGGAGACGCCCGCGCCGAGGGCCTCCGCGAGGGCCTCAACGTCTAAGGTGGCGCGAACCTCGGCGGGCCCCCCTTTGACCGGCGCCGGTCGGCGACCACAGACATCGGGCGTGGCGCTCGCCGCCGGGCGACGCCCGATGCGCTCCACCATCACCCGTTTGCGGCCCCGGGCGACGCCCAACCCCACCACGAGCGACGGGCGCAGTCTCTGGGCGAGGGCCAAGGTGAGCGCGGGCGCCTCGTCGTAGGTCACGGGTAGGAGCTCACCATGAACGCTGTGCCCAGCGACGCGGGCGCCATCGAGTCTACGCGCCAGCCGACCCGACGGGTTCTCCTCGACGTCAAGAAACGGCCCAAAGCCGGTGACCAAGATCATAAACGCTCGTGGGTCTCGGGGTTCACGAAGGGAGATCGAGGCCCACGCGGCTTGTCAGGTGGGCTCGGCCACACGCACGAGCAGCTCCCGGGCGTGAACGACAGGATAGCTGCGCATCGTCACGACCACCCCGGCGCGGTCGGCCCGCACCTCTTCGACGAGGCTGCCGCCGACCACCTCGTTGATCGTGCCCAGGAGGTGCCCCGCGGCCACACGGTCTCCAACGGCCACCTCAGGCACCCAGAAGCCCCCGAAGGAGCTGTAGTGGTACGCGACGCCGCGCCGGGTGGCGTCGACGAGGATCTTCCCGGGCTCCATCCCGAAGCGCAGCACGCCGACCTCGGTGAGCAGCCGCAAGAGCCCGTCGGCGATCTGCCGCGACCGCGCGAGGTCCAAGGTCGCGCCGCGACCGCCGACGACATGCAGCGCCGCGACGCCGCGCTCACGCCACGCGCCGACGAGGCCCGTGGCCTCAAGACGATCGCCCTCACGACGCCACACCATCGGCAAGCCCATCGCCCGCGCCAGGCCGACCTCCCGCCCGGTGAGCGGCACCCGCGCCTGGCAGATCTCGTCCACCAAGGGTGAGCCGGAGTGTACGTCTACACACACCTCGGCCTGGGTGGCCTCCAAGAGCGCGAACGCGATGCGCTGCACCGCGGAGCCTTGGGGATCGCCCGGGAAGGCCTGGTTGATGTCGTTGTCGTCGATGGGCCAACGTTTGGTGCCCTGGTCGAGGCCGAAGGTGTTCACCACGGGGATCAACGTCACCGTGCCGTTGAGCCGCGCCATCCGCAGGGCCGAGGCGACGAGGTTGAGCGCGTGGACCCCGTTCAGCTCGTTTCCGTGGAGCCCAGCGACGATGGCCACCGTCGGCCCACCCGACCCGAACTCTAGGGCCCGGAGCGTGTACGGCTCACGATAGGGTGCGCTGAGCTGGTAGACGACCCGGTCTCTCACGCGCTCTCCTGGGTCGCGGTGACCACGACGCGCGCTAGCATACTGCCCGGCAGAACGACGGGCTGCTCCCGCATCGCCAGTATACGCCCGCTCGCCGGGGCACGAATCGTCTCGATCGGCTCGCCCGCGGTGGCCTCGATGATCTCCCCGATTACGTCCCCAGCCTCGACCTCGTCCCACACCCCGCGCGAAGGCAGAAACAGGCCTCCAGCGACCGCCCGCACACGATGAACACGGTCGTCGCCGACCATCAACGGCCGGGTGATCGTCGCCCAATGAAACGGGAGGATCGCGTCGGGCAGAACGCCCAGGACGTTGAGCACGTTGAGCACCCCCTCGGTGAGCGCCACGCCGACCTTGGGCTGTAGGCGGTTTCCGGTGCCGCCCTCCAAGACGAGGGTGTTGGGGTGCTGCCAGGCGAAGGTGGAGCCGGCGGCGGGGCCGGGCTGCCGCGCCCAGACCACGTTCACGTTCGCGTGGCGCGCGAGGTCAGCGGCTTGGGTGTCCCGGGCGCGCACATGGGCCTGGGGAGCCTCTGAGAAGGCGGGGTTCGCCCCACGCAGCTCGATCACCTGCGCCGCGTCGCGCACCTCCTCGGTGAGCGTGTACGCCACCCGATCCGGGGCGTGGCCCTCTAAACGCCCTGGGAAGCAGCGGTTCAGGTCTTGGCTAAAGAACGGCCAATACCGCTCGCCGCGGTGCGCGGCCAAGGGGTTCACGCAGGGGTAGATGTCTACGGTGCCCCGGAGCGCGTCGTGGTGCTGCTCCAGGAGTGACGCGACCTTATGCGCGACACGGACCCCTTCTGGGGTGTCTCCACGGATGCCAGCGACGATCGCGACCCGAGGCCCCGGCGCCCCGACGAAGCGGCGGCGGACGATGTGGACGGCGTCGCCGGTTGGCATCCCGGCGGAGAAGATGACATCACGTTGTGCGCTCACCCGAGCACTTTAACCTAGCTTGAGATCAAGGTGAAAGGGACTCACGCCCGCGAGCGTATGCTGAGACCAATGCATTGGAGGTCGAATGCGACGTCTGCTCCTTCCCCTCGTGACGATCGGCCTCGGCGCCCTGGTCTTCAAGCTCGCCGCCACCCCCTCGGCCCAAGACGACGGCACCGTCGGGGACGCGGTCTCGGCGGTTGGCCCCGGCGTCCTGGTGCTGGACCTCCAAGATCACGCCACCGAGGCCGACATCGCCGCCTTAGAGGCCCGCTTGGGCGGCGTCGATCTCGAGTGGAGCTCGGCGGTCTCTGAAGATGAGGGCCTCGTTCGGGCGACTGTGGACGACCTCGGCGCCCTCGTCAGCCTCGCCGGGCGCGACCCCCTCGTTGAGCTCGCCGAGGCCGAGGTCACCCTGACGGCCCTTGAGCACCCGAACGATCCGCTGTGGGAGAAGCAGTGGAACCTGCGCCAGATCGGGGTGCATCGCGGCTGGCGCGTCGGCGCCGGCGCCGGGGTGACCGTCGCGGTCATCGACACCGGCGTGAGCGCGGTTGAGGATCTCGAAGGCGCGACGATCCTCTCCGGCCGCTCGTTTGTGCCTGGGGTCAGCTCCGCTGAGGACGACCACGGCCACGGCACCCACGTCGCCGGGACGATCGCCCAGGTCACCAACAACGGCGTCGGCGTCGCTGGCGTCGCCCCCGGCGTCACCATCCTGCCGCTCAAGACCCTCTCCGCCCGCGGCTCGGGCTCATCGGATCACATCGCCGCGGCGATCGACGAGGCGGTGGATCAGGGCGCCCACGTCATCAACCTCAGCCTCGGCGGCGGCTACTCGGAGATCATCCACAAGGCCGTGATCGCCGCCCGCGACGAGGGGGTGCTCGTCTTCGCCGCCGCAGGCAACGACGGCCGCCGCAGCGTCTCGTTCCCCGGCGCGCTCCCCGAGGCCCTCGGCGTCGGCGCCGTCGGCCCGGATGATGTGCGCTCGTTCTACTCAAACTTCGGGCCCGGCGTTGACCTCGCCGCGCCTGGCGGGAACACCAAGCTCGGCGAAGAGGCTGGGGTGCTGCAAGACACCCTCGACGGCAACGGGGGGCACGCCTACCGGTTCTTCCAGGGCACGTCGATGGCCACGCCCCACGCCGCGGGGGCGGCCGCGGTGCTGCTCGGCATGGGGCTCAGCCCCGAGGAGACGACGGCGACGATCCTCGGCACGTCGGTGGATCTCGGCGCGAAGGGCTTTGATGAGGAGTACGGCCACGGTCGGCTGAGCCTCGACGCCGCGGTCACCCGCGTGCTCACCCGCTCAAACGCGCTGTCCTTCGCTGTCGCGGGGCTGATGGCGCTCGTGTTGGCCCGCGGCGCGCGGTCGCCCTGGGGCTCGGCGCTGGGGGTTGGTCTCGTCGCGGGCGCGGTCTCCGGCGGCCTCTTCTTCTTGCCGATGCTGCCCGCGCCGCCGTCCTTCGCCGTGACCTTGCTGAGCCGAGAGCTGCTGCTCTGGCCGAGCGTGCTCGACGTCCGCTACGCGCACAACCCGCTGTGGGCCAGCGCGATCTTCCCCGCGCTCTTGGCCTTCACCTTCGGGCCCACCCGGGCCTTCGGGGGCCTCGCCGCGGGCCTCTGCGTCGGATTCGGCGCGTCTCTGCTTCAGCTCGCGGCCTCTGGCGCCTCGTTGAGCCTCCTCGGCGGCGTGCTCTCCGGCGCCTGGCTGTGGACGAACGGGGTGCTGTGCCTGCTCACGGCGATGGCGGTGCTCGGCCTGCAGCGCTCGCTCCGGGCGAGCGCCTGAGGCCGACTCAGGGGATGCTGATCGTGTAGGTCTCGTCCAAGTACACGCTCGGCCAGGGGCCGCCGTAGGTGCCGTCGTAGCAGGCGTCTTCAGCGCAGGCGGACCGGCAGATGGCGTCGTTGAGCGGCTGCTGGGCCGAGGTGCCGAAGTGGATGACCAAGGCGTCGAGGTACAGCGCGCAGGCGTTCACGTCGTTGGCGACGATGCGCACCGTTGAGCCTACGCGGGCGTCAAACTCGACGGGCGCGTGGTGGTCTTGGGTGCGGTTTGTGTCTTGAAACACCAGCTCGCCATCGACATAGACGCTCACGTCGTCGTCGATAGACCAGTAGTCGAAGATCGAGCCGCCGCCGGAGAGCGTGTACTGCAGAGGCTCGTCCTCTGGCCACACGACGACGTCTACGCTGTCATCGCTGGAGTTGCCCTGGCCGTCTACGGCGCGCAGGGTGACGGTGACCTCCCCGGCGGGGAGCTTGTCCGTGGTGAGGCTGAGCGCGCCGTTTGAGTCCGCGGCGGAGCTGCCGATGAGCTTGCCGTTGGCGTACCAGGCGCAGAGCAGATCCTCCGGGGCGTCGGCGTCGTCGGAGACCGCGCCCTTGAGCGTCGTGGTGGCGCCCTCGATGAGGTAGTTGCCCCAGTCCGGCGTGGTGATCTCAACACGCGGAGGCTCATCGCCGCCGCCGGTCATGTTGCCGTAGAGCGCCACGGGCAGGTTGGGCTCGTTCGGGTCGTTTGAGCGCACGAGCAGCTCACCCGGCCAAGCGTCGGCGGTGGTTGGCGTGAAGCTCACATCAAAAGAGAAGGCCTCCCCGGGCGAGAGCTTGTACGGCAGGGTGACGTGCTCCGGCAAGGTGAGGGTGTAGACCTCACCGAGGCCTTCGCCGAGGCTGAGATCGTCTACCCGCAGGCGGCCTTGGCCTCGGGCGGCGACGTCTACAGTCAGGGTGACCGTCTCGCCGATGGGCACCGTGCCGAACCAGAGCTGCTCAGGATCGACGTCAATGCGGGGCTCGACGCCGTAGCCGACCAAGGACACCGTCGCCATGGGCCGGTTGGGATCGTTCGAGGTGATCTCAAGCTCGCCGAGATCCTGGCCCACCTCCGCCGGGGCGTACCGCAGGGAGATCTCGGCCTCCTCGTTGGGCTCGATCCCCGCGCTGTCACCGCTCATCACGGCGAACTCGGCGGAGCTGCCTTCAGTGAGCGCCACACGCTCAAGCTTGAGCGGCGCGCGGCCCTCGTTCTTGGCGAAGAACGTCAGCGTGAGCTGGGTGCCCCGCACGACCTCGTCGAAGTCCAGGGCGTCCGCGGAGAGCGTCAGCTCAGGTTCTTCAGCGGTGACCTTGTACTCGGAGCAGCCCAGGCCAAGCCCGATGAGGAGCGTTGGGGCGAGCCGCGGCAGCGACGCCGACGGCGCGCTAAAGGGGGGCGTGAGCGCCAATGCTCCTCCAATGAATCATCCCGGTCCGAGCCCCGAAGAGGAGTCACTTTGCCCCCGAGCCTGAGCGATGTCAAGCGCCGCGTGCTGCCAATCGCCGCGTCTGAGGCCCATCGTGCCGAGCTGGCCCTGGCCGCCCGCGCCTGGTACGGCGACGAAGAACCGGGCGAAGACTGGCTCAACTTCTTGGAGTTCTTCGCTTTTGAGTGGCTCGACTTCGACGGGCTCACCCTGGTCGAGCGCTCGCTGGGGCTGCCGCTGCCCGCCGAGGCGCAGCGTTGGCTCACCCGCCTTCGCCACGGCGTGTTCGTGATCGACGACTGGGCCGACGGCGTCGCCCAGGCTCGGGACACCCTGAGCGAAGACACGCTGGAGCTGCTCATCGACGAGCCGCTGCCCGCGCGCTCTGTGCTCTGCGGGCGGCTGATCCCCGTCGCGCCGGGCCGGTACCTGCCCTCTGGCGAGCCCGACCTCTACGACCCGCTCAGCGCCCTGAGCCGCATGGAGCTCAGCCGCCGCTGGGCGATGAGCCCGCGGAAGGTCCACATCGACCACCTCACCGGCCTGCGCCGCGCCTTCGCCGTGCAGCGTGAGCAGCGCGCGGCGTTCATCGCGCATTTTGGCGCCGATGAGCTGCTCTTTGAGGACACCAAACAGCTCAGCGACGCGATCAGCGGCCTCCTCTCTCACCTGCTCCACGAGCACCGCCCGGTCTCGTTGGAGGGCCGCACCTTGGCCGAGACCCTCCGAGAGCAAGGCGGCCTCGATCTGCCCCTGGTCGCCGCCACCGTCGGCGAGACCTTAACGGGCGCCCCCAGCGTCGGCGTCATCTTTGATGAGCGCGACGGGATCAGCTTCTTGCCCGGATGGAGAGAGTTCTTGCTCTACATGAATAGTGCGTCAGAAGACTCTAATTTTGTTGAGTTTTATCTACGATCTAAAGAATACGGCGATCTGCCGTTTCGCCGAGGCGCGACCCCCGCTCGCCTGGCGAAGCACCTCGGCGTGCCCGAGGCGCCCCTCGCGGAGCTGCTCGCGCCGCTCAAGCTCACCCGGCGCGCGTCGCCGAGCGTGCTGCCGGGCTTTGAGGACTGGGGCTGAGCGCGGCCTGGGTGGGGCCCCTCAGCGGCTCCACTGGTCGGAGCGGCACACGAGCTTGTCGCCAGAGGGCTCACAGATGACCACGCCGCGGGTGGTGACGAAGGGCGCGGCCTTCAGCGTGCGGCTGCCCTGCACGGCGCTCACCTGGCAAGCCCCGGCCTTGAGCTCACGGACGTAACAGTAGGGCTCACACAGGGCGGGCTCGTCGGCGCCTTTACACTGCACCTGGCCCTCGCGGGCGTCACGAAAGACGAACTTCACCGCGTCGATGGTGTGGTCGAGCTCTGGGGGCTGCTCGGTGACGATGATCGTCTGCTGTTGGCCTTTTCCGATGGCCCCGGCGGGCATCGTCGGCTTGAGCAGCACACCCTTCGAGAGCTGGAGCACGGGCTCAAAACGCCCGGCGATGGCCGGGGTCTGCTTCTTGGTCGTCTCGTAGGGCACAGCGAGCAAGAGGTATCGCTGCAGCTCGCTGGCGCTCACGAAGTGGTCGTCGTTGTCGTCGGCGCCGCCGGTGATGGCGTCGCTGAAGTGTTTGGCGAAGGCGCCCTCTTGGCCGACCTCCCCCTGGGACGACGACGAGATGACGAGGCTCTGCGGCCCGAGGTCGGGCCACTGGTTGGCCACGGGGCCTGTCAGGGCGAAGCCCCCCTGGATGGTGCCCGCGTGTACGGCGTCGGTGACGATCACCACGCTCGCGGGCTGAAGTGAGCTACGAATCGCCCCGCTGAGGGTCTCGATGCCAAAGGCGGTGCCCGCCGGATCCGCGGCCTGGCTGTCGTAGAGCAGCAGATAGGGATCGTCGAAGTCGCCGCCGATGCCGTGGCCTACAAAGTAGACCAGGAGCTGATCCTGAGCGCCGATGGAGCCCTTGAGGCCCTCGTTAAAGAGGCTCTGCACCGAGGCGACCGTGGCTTGGCTGTCGAGGAGCAGGCGCACCTCATCAAAGTGGGCCTCCTCCTTCAACGCCAAGGTGAGGCGTGTGGCCTCGGTGCTCGCGCTGGGCAGCGACGCGGAGGGGCCGAGGCCCGGGTAGGTGCTGACGCCGATGACCACCGCCACCCGTCGCGCCGGCGTCTGCTGGGCGAAGGCGTCGTGAACCGCATAGGACGCGATCGCCGTCACGGCGCAAGAGACCCCAAAGACGAGCGCGGCGCGTGTCATCGACGAGAGCTTCACCAGGGACCTCCTCGTGCTTGAGTGGCCAAGCTAGGCTCATTCTGCCACAGCGCGGCGCGGATCATCAGCAAAGTCACTGCGCGCCGGCCTCAGCCCCGGCCGCGTCGGGGGCCGCGGGGGCCCCAACGCCGGTCTCGAGCTCGATGATCAGCGCCTCGATCCGCGCGATCTCGCCGCTCACCGCCTCGGCGTGCCCGGCGTCCTTCACCTTCTGGATGAGCGCGCGCTCCTTCGCGATGAAGCTCGCGGAGTCGACGTTCAGGGTGTTGCGCTGCTGGCGCAGCTCGGCGACGATGGCCCGGGCCTCCTCCGCGAGCTCCGTCGCGCCCTGGTCGGTGAGCGCGTTGGCCAAGGCCTGCATCGCGGGCGCGGCCTTCCGGCCATGTTGACCGAAGGGTGAGTTCTGGGCCTTGGCGAGCTCTTCAGTGCCTGGGCGCGGGCCCTGGGTCCTGGCGGAAGGGTCGCGGCGACCGCCAGATTGTTTGGCCGTCGGCCCACCATCGCCCCCTCCTTCGTCGCCTTCATCTGCGCCAAAACCGGGCCCCGACGAAGATCCGCCGCCAGCGCGGCTCGCGGTGGTCTCATCGTTGCCCTCCGAACCCGAGGAGGAGCTGCCCATGGGGCTGGCGAAGAGGAAGATCGCGGCGCCGATGCCGACGATCGCGGCGCCAGCGTAGAGGACGACGGGCTTCATGACCGAGACTCCAGGTTGAAGTGAGACCCTGACGGCCGAGGTCGCTGACCCGCGCTGACGGGGAGCTCGCGAGACGCCCCGAGCCCGCGGCGAGCGACAGTCTACTCCCGTCGGGGATCAGGCGAGGTTCTTGTAGAGGGTGACGACCGAGGTCTTGTCGTCGCCGCCCATGTTGGCGCTGAGGCCGATGCGCGGGACAGACGCCATCTGGTACGCCCCACATTGGCCACGCATCTGGCGGAAGATCTCGACCGCCTGCTTCACGCCCGTGGCGCCGACGGGGTGGCCGAAGCCGACCAGACCGCCGCCGGTGTTCACCGGCAGGCGACCGTCGATGTCTACGACGCCGTCGCGGTAGAGCGCCGCCGCGCCGCCGCGCTCGGCGAAGCCCAAGGCCTCGACCATGAGCAGCTCGGCGACGGTGAAGCAGTCGTGAACCTCGGCGACCTGCACGTCCTCGGGGCGCACACCCGCCGCCGCGTAGGCCTTGCAGGCGGCGTCCGCGGTGTTGTTGAACACCGTGAGGTCGCCGTCGACGTAGAGCGAGTCGGTGCTGTGGCCAAAGCCGAGGATCTCGACGCAGTCCTCAAGGCGCACGCCGAGCTTCTTGAGGCCGTCCTCAGAGGCGAGGATCATCGCTGAGGCGCCATCCGAGACCTGAGAGCAGTCGCTCACCTTGAGGTACGGCGCGAGCTCGGCGTTGCCCAAAAAGTTTGGGTTGAAGTCGCTCGCGGCGCTGGCCTCGGCGTGGCTCATCTGCCGGGCGACCATGTGGGCCTTGGGGTTCTTGTTGGCGTTCTTGTACGCCTTCACCGCGGCGAGCCCGATGTCGGCCTCGCTCACGCCATACGCCTCGCGGTACGCGCGCATCCGGCGGGCGAAGAGCGCCGGGAAGGTGAAGTCGTCCAAGGGGCGCTGGCGCTCGTAGTCGGCGGCGCGGGCGAGGTAGTCGCCGCCGACGCGGGCGGACTGGGTGGTCTGCACCTCAACGCCGGTGACGAGCACAACATCGGAGCCCGCGCGCAGGGCGTCGACGCCGCAGATCATGGCGAGGCCACCGGAGGCGCAGGCGCCCTCCACACGCATCGTGGGCTTGTGCGCCAGGGCCGGGTGGACACCCGCCAGGGCCGCGCCGAGATGACCCTGGTTCACGAACAGCTCGGCGACGAAGTTGCCGATGTAGCCGCGATCAACCAGGGAGAGATCGGCGTTGATCGCGCCAGCGGCGGCCGTCACGGCCTCGGTGAGCAGCTCGCGGAGCGTGGGGTTCTCACGTTTGCCGAAGTCTGGATGTTTTTTCCAGATGAAGTCGGGGTGCCCCTTGCCGATGAAGGTGGTGTTGGCACCAGACGCGATGAAGACCCTACGACTCATGTACCCTCCAGAGCGGCGCCGCCAGACACAGCGAGGCCAAAGACCGCCCTGAGGTAACCCGACGGGGGCTTTGACGCCGAGGCTCGGAGCCAGAGGATCCTGTTCATGGCCGGAGGGATCAGCCGACCTGCTGCGCGCCACCCTCGGGAATCGCCCGGCGCTCCCGGAGGATCCGCTCGACCTCGGGGTGCACTTGGTAGAGGGTGATCACCGTGCCGAAGGTGTTCTTCCACTGCCGAACACGCTCGCGGCTCACGCCGAACTCATCGGCGATGATCTGCCCGCTCTCGTTGGCGGCGAGGGCCTCCAGAAGACGGCGGAAGCGGCTGCGGCCGTAAGAGCGGATGAAGTTTCGAGCCACCCGTTCGCGGCTCTTTGTCGAGGATGTGGCCATGAGGCGCCTCCCTGGTCCGAGGACGCTGCCGAGCGTCCTCCTCTTGCGTGAGCGTTTGGAGCCGAGCGACTGCGCGGCCCTCCAATCCCTTGGATCGTGACATCCATCGGCAGCATAGCATTCGTTATTGACGTGTCAATCGGATCGGACAGCGCCAGGACCGTCGCGGGATCCTGAGTTGGGGCGTCAGATCGGCAAAGATCGGCCCTGGCGGCCCCGCGGAGCGGGAGATCTGGACGCGGGAGGCGCGCGGGGATCTGCGGCGGCCCCCGGAGGCCGGACAACGGTTGACCGGCGATCTCTGCCGCCGATCGATCCCTCGGGCGGGGGCGCGGCGCTCGTCGCCCCGCCCACACACCCCCACACAACGCGCCGTTTAGGCGCCCTGCCCCGCCGCCCGCGGGACGGGCAAGGGGGAGATCGTCGCCGAGACCAGGCGCTCGTCGATCTTGATCTCGACCGCGTCGCCGGGCTCACCCGCCTCCTTGCGGAGCACGCCGATCGAGACCACCCGCCCGTCTACCCGGGCCACGGAGGTGATCACGCCGACGACCTTCTCTCCGCGCAAGACCTCGGCGCCGGGCGCCGCCTCGTCGCTCACCAGGGCCGTGAGCCGCTTGTTCACCTTGCCCATGGTGTCCATGCGGTTGATGATCTCTTGCCCGATGTAGCAGCCCTTGTTGAAGTTGCAGACCCGCTCGCGGATGCCGAGCTCATGGATGAAGGCGCGCTCGGGCATGTCCTGAGGCCAACGCGGCAGGCCGCGCAGGACCCGTAAGGCGTCGAGGGCGTCGGTCCCGGCGGGGGTGGCCCCGGCGGCGGTGAGCGCGGCCCAGGCTTCAGCGAAGTGCTCTGCCGCGATCACGAGATCAAAGCCGCCGAGGCCCGTTCGATCGGCGCGGGCGACCAAGCCGCCGCCCCAGGCGGTGTGGACACGCTCAGGCACGGGGATCCCCGCGGCGCGAAGGATCTCCTCCGCGCGCGGCCCCTGCACGGTGAGCACCCCGAGGGAGTCGCTGCGATCCCGAAGCTCGATGGGGTCCATGATGATGTAGCGGTCGAGGGTTTCGCTGACCTCGGTGACGTCGGAGCCGTCCATCACCGCGAGCAGCAGATCCCGCCGGATGAGGTAGGCATCAAGCATCCCGAAGATCCGGCCCTGTTTGTCGGTGAGCGCGTTGTGGTTGCCGCCGCCCTCGGACAGATCGCGGATGTTGTTGGTGAACATGGAGTTGCAGAAGCGTGGGGTGTCCGCGCCCTCCAGCTCCAAGACGCCCAGGGGCGAGAGATCGACGATCACCGCGCCGGATCGAGCGGCGTCGACCTCGGTCTGGAGCGCGCCGAAGCCTCTGGGAATCACCCCGCCGCCCCAGTCTCCCAAGGTGGCGCCCAAGGCCTCAAAGGTGGCGTGAAGCGGGCTGGTCTTCATGCGGAGGCTCCTTCATTGAGCGCGTCGAGCACCTCTTGGGCGTGGCCTTTGGTGCGCGCGGGGTCGAAGATGTGGGTGATCTGGCCCTCGGCGTTGACCACGAAGGTGACGCGGCGCGCCATCTTCACCGGGCCGATGCCGCCGAGCACGCCGAACCGTTCGGCGACGACCCCTTGGGTGTCGGCCAACAGCGGGAACGGCAGCTCGTGGTGCTGGATGAACTTCTTGTGGGCGTCTACGCCGTCGAGCGAGCAGCCGAAGACCTTCACGCCCCGGGCGGTGATGCGCTCCCACGAGTCGCGGAGATCACAGGCCTGGGCGGTGCAGCCTGGGGTCTCGTCTTTGGGGTAGAAGTAGAGCACCCACGGCTGGCCGCGGAGATCTGCGACGGAGACGATGCCGCCGTCGGTGGACATGACGCCAAGCTCAGGGGCGAGGTTGCCGGTCTGTAGGTGCGTCGGGCCGCCCATGAGCACCCGTTGAAGGGAGCTTGAGGCGCGAGAGAAGATCGACATGGGCGCGAGCCCTCCGTGGCGACCACGTCTCGCGGCGCCGCGCCGTCTTCCTGCGCACCCCGAGCGGCCGCGGCAAGCCCTCGCCGAGCACCCCTCAGCGCAAGACCGTGAGGAACGGCGGCGCAGGGTTGGAGCAGGCCATACAACGCAGCGCCAAGAGCCAGGTGCCCTCGTCGGTCAGCCCCCCAAAAGGCTCACCGGCGCCGTTGGTCAAGAGGGAGAGGTCCTGGTCGATGGTCGCGGTGAGCGGGGTGGTGTAGAGGTCATCCACGAGCTCCTCAAGGCCCAAGAAGTCGGCCTCCAAGGCCGTGAGATCCTCCGCGTACCAGCCGAGATCAAGGCGATCGATGTCGGACAGGCGGATGGGCAGACCGCGCATGTCAACGGTGAGATCCGACCACTCGACGACCTCGCCGTCTAAGGTCACCTCCACAAGGTCCTCGAGCTCTACGTCATACGCGAGGCTCGCCGAGTCGCTGCTCAGCGCGATCGGCACCTCGGGGCCCCCATCGACGGGGTCGAAAAACATCAACATGCGCGCGCCGGGCACGCCGGTGGTCGAGGCGCTCAGAAGCCAGGTGCCTCGCCCCGCGGTGACGTCCAGCTCTGGGATCACGCGGTTGCCCAAGAAGTCGAACTCGGAGAGCGTGGCGGTGGTGACGCCATCTTCAGGGCTCAAGGTGGCGTAGGCCGTGATGTCCGACTGCCGGAGGTCGTCGTCCGCCAAGGCGGCGAGGGTCTCCTCTTGGCTCAGCGCGAGGATCGCGATGGTGAAGATGTCGATCTCCGTGGAGGGGTCCATCGCGCGGCCCTGGAGGTCTTGGGTGAGCGCGCTCCAGTCCACGACGAGATCGGCGCGGGAGGCGACGGTGAGGCTCTGGGCGGAGATGGTGCTCGTGAAGTCGTAGTTGTTCTCATCCTGCAGGGACGTGTCGTTTGAGCAGGCCAAGGCCGTCCAGAGGAGGATCATCATGGGCGCGGCTCCGAAGGTTCAGGTCAGGCCACGGCGGTGACCTCGAGGGATGCTGCGAAGAAGAATGCGCAGTCTTCTCGCGGCCCGCGCTCACCCAACCCAAACTTTACGAGGTCATCACCGCGAGGGCGCTCCTCGGCGCGTGAGGGGGAGGCCCGCGCGGCGACGCGCTCAACGCCCGACGATCGACCTGACCGCCGCGACGCGCAAGAGCGACGACGCCCTCAGGCGGCCAAACCCTTGGCCAAGCACGGCAGAACGAACAAAAGCCACCTCACCATGAGCGGTGGGGTGGCTTTTTGCCCGTAGAGCTTGGCCGACACCTTGAACGTCTGCCACGATCGTCGCGGCAGGGCCGAGGTGAATGACCTCCGGTGAGGAGATCAGTCGGTGCGGCTGTAGGGGAGCAGCGCGAGGTGACGAGCCCGCTTGATGGCGAGCGTGAGCTGACGCTGCTGCTTGGCGGAGAGCCCTGTGAGCCGCCGGGGGAGGATCTTCCCGCCTTCGGTCAAGAACTTCTTGAGGGTGTCGGAATCTTTGTAGTCGATCGAGTCGAGCTTGCCGATACGGGACGTACGGCGGGGGCGAGCCATGATGTTCATACCTCCACAACCCAGCCTCCTTAGCTTAGGAGGTTGAGTCGGGCAAGGGTGGGGAGCGAGATAGATTGTGAGGTAGACGTGTGCGCGGAGGCGCGCGGGTTAGCCCGCCTCCAGCGTGTCGCGCAGGCTGTTTAGCGCGCGGCGCCATGTGTCGTCGAGGGCTTGACGAGACTCTTCGTTCTCAAGGAGCTCACCTTGGCTCTGAACGAGGCTCAGGCGGGTCTCCGCGCCGTCAACAGCGAGGTTGAAGACGATCCGAGAGCCGCGCGTCGGCGCGGGGCTGCGGGCGTCCCAGGCGATCTCGATGCGTGAGGTGGGCCGGAAGATGTGCAAGATGCCGACCTCCTCCACGGGCTCACCGTCGTCGCCTTCTGTCGTGAGGGTGACCCGACCGCCGCTGCGGGCGTCAAATCGGGCCGCGTCGGCGTACCAGGACGTCCAACCCTCGGCCGTCGTGATCATCCGCCAGACCGCGCGGATCGGCGCGGCGATGTTGATTTGCCGCCGGATGGACGACATAAAGGGCTCCTCAGGATGCGTGAAGGACCACGCGCGGCACATCACTACCCCATCGTGGATGTCGCGGCTATCCTGGGAGCCATGCTGAACGCCCAGAATCCCCCTGCCCTGCTGTTGTTGCTGTCCTTCGTGCTGGGCGTCGGCTGCCGTGACCGCGACGGGGCGAAGGAGGACACGACGGTGGACTCCGCGCCAAAACCGACGCCGTTCGGGCGTTGGGAGGGCGTGACCGCGGCAGGTGGGCTGGGCACGAGCCTCGCGGCGGGCGGCGGGACACGCTACGCGGCGGCGCCTTGGGCGGAAGGCGGCGCGGTGTGGCTCCTCGGCGCGGAGGATCAACTTGAGCGTGTGGGCGGGGCGGTGAGCGGCGCCTTCGGGCGGGGCCTGGCGGTGCATGACGGGGTGTTGGCCGTCGGCGCGCCCCTCGCGGAGTCGGGGAGCGGGCTCTTGTGGCGCGACGGCGCCCTGACGCCGGGGGCCGCGGGCGAGCTTCTGGGCGCCATGGTGCGCTCGACCGCCCTGGGGCTTGTGGTGAGCGCACAAGGCGGCGCGCGGCGCGATGAGGAGCGCTTCGCCCTCGGCGTGCGGGTGACCGACGCGGCGGCGCTCCAAGATCGGCTGATCCTCGGCGCGCCGAGCGCTGAGCACGCGGTCTATGACGCCCAGGACGGGGTGGGCATCGCCCGACTGAGCCTGCAGGACGAGGCGGGCGCGGCGATCTGCGCGGCGGATCTTGATCTGGACGGCGCGGACGAGCTCGCCGTCGGCGCGCCGGGGCTTGGCGTCGTCGTCGTGCTGGAGGCTGGCGCGGGCTCGCTCGCTGAGGGGCGGCTGATTCAAGGGAGCGGCGGTCGGTTTGGCCAGTCCATCGGCTGCGGCGCCGGGCTGTTGGTGATCGGCGCCCCTTTGGAGGGGGACGGGCAGCGGGGCGCGGTCTACGCCGTCGAGGCGGGCTCCGACACGCTCGTCTCGTTGGGGAGTGGAGAGACCGACGGCGCTGAGCTCGGCGCGGCGGTGCTCGTCGAGGCCGACGGCGCGGTGTTGGCCGGGGCGCCAGGGCACGCAGGGGGCGCGGGGCTCGTGGTGCAGCTCCGCTGAGGCGTAAGGCGGGCTCAGCCGCGTGAGGGGATCACCCGCGGCAGACCGCCAAAGAGCTCGTCAAAGCCAGGGATCTCCCCGGTCTCCAGATCGGGGGCGCCGACGTCACGAAGCTCGACGGCGTATCGCGCCGGGGCGGCCTCGGGGGCGTAGTGCAGGGCCTCTAAGCGGGTTTTGGCGTTACACCCGGCGCAATGAAGCTCTGTCCCCTCCCCGGCTCGCCAGCGTTGGATCGCCGCGCTGAGCTCACGCGCGAGGCCGACGCCGCAGGCCGGGCAACGAACGGCGTAGCCGCCTTGCCGGTTGCCGTACACCGTCGGCGCCGGGGGGCGATCGACCCGCCACGCGACGAATCCCCCCGCCACGAGACGCGCCGCGGCCGGACCCGGCGCGCCGTCCGCGGCGAAGATCCCCGCTTGAATGAGCTCCGCGACGCCCGCATGAAGGGCGGGCTCATCCAGGCGCCGCTCGGGATCCGCGGGCAACAGGTAGAGGTTCAGGCGATGGGTGGGCCGACGTGAAGAGATGGCGCGCTCCAGATCCCCTCTCCAGCCACGAGCGGGGTACACTCCAAAGGTATGCGCCACGACCCCTTCGTGCTCAACGGTCCACCCCAGATCGCCCCTGTGGATGGGGAGCTGCCACCGCCGCTGCGGCTGGTCGAAGAGGATGACGATCTCCTCTACGCCCCGCCCAAGCCGCGCTGGGTGCGGATCGGCGCGGCGCTTCTGGCGATCTTTCGGCATCGCCAGCACGCTCTCTACGATCGCGACGATGGGGCGCTATTCGCCGCTGCACGACGCCGGGGACTGGGCGCTCTTCCACCGGCTGACCCAGGCCCCGGGCCGCTGATGTCGCGCGTGGCGCCTCGCTCAGCGGGCCAAGAAGTAGTCGGGGATCTGCACCTCAACGGGGCCTTGGGCCTTCGCTTGGCAGGCGAGACGGTGCCCACGCTTCGCGGCCTCGGCGCCTAGGGTGATCTCCTCGTTCATCTGAACCGGGCTCAGGTGCTCTGCGCCGGAGACGACGAACACCCGGCAGGTGCCACAGGAGCAATGCCCGCCGCAGAAGTGGTCGAGGTCCACCTTGAGCTCTCGCGCGGCGGCGAGGATCGTGGTGCCAAAGACCACCTCCCCTGACTTTTTCCCTTGGAAAGAGACCGGGACGAGGTCGCCCTCACGAAACGCGGAGCGTGGGCCGAAGACACGCGCGCGGACACGATCGCGGACGTCACGGGCGACGTCGCGAAACCTCTGGCGCACAAGCTCGGCGGGGGTCTTCTTGGGGAGGGGCACGACGGCAGCATAGGACCAAAGTGGGGCCCATGTCACCATGGGCTCGCGACGTTATTGATCCGGCGTCATCCACCGTGAAGCGGCATGAACCTCTCGACCCAACATCCCCCGAACCACCTCGCCGAGCTCGACGACGCTGATCTTGTCGAGGCGACCTTGCGTGGGGACTACGGCGCCTTTGAGCAGCTCTTCTTGCGGCACTCCGATCGTGTCTACAGCGTCGCGATGGGCATCCTGCGCGACGAGGCCGAGGCCCAGGACGCGCTGCAAGAGACCTTCCTCTCCGCGTTCCGCAAGCTCTCTAGCTTTCGGCGCGAGTCACCCTTTCGGGCGTGGCTCCTGCGGATCACGACGAACACCTGCCTGATGCGCCTGCGGTCTCGGCGGCGGCGCCCCGAGGTGCCGTTGGAGGTGCGCTCGCCGAGCTTCGCCGACGATGGGCACTTTGAGCGCGCCGTCGTGGACTGGTCCCCCCTGGCCGAGAAGGCCCTGGAGGATCACGAGCTCGGCGAGCGCCTGCGCGCCGCGGTGGAGGAGCTGCCCGAGAAGTACCGGGTCGTGCTCATGCTCGCCGACTACGAGCACCTCTCGATGCAGGAGATCGCCGAGCTCCTGCACCTCACCGTGCCCGCGGTGAAGACGCGCCTTCACAGGGCGAGGCTCGGTGTACGTGAGGCCGTGACCGACTATCTCGACGGGAGAACCTGATGTCCAAGACCTGCTCTGGCCTGTCCTTGACGCTTCGATGTCGAGAGATCTCAAGCTCGATGCTCGATTATTTGGACGGATCTCTCCCCCCTGAGGAGATGTTGATGATCTCGGAGCACATGCGGCTGTGCCCCGACTGCGCCTGCTTTAAGGCCACCTACGTCGCCACCACAGACCTTTGCGCGAAGGCGTTCTCACGCGCCCTCACCGACACGCAGCGGGAGCAGCTCTGCACGAAGCTGCGCGAGGCGCTGCGAACCGCCTGACCGGAGGAAAAACCGGCTCTTTTTTGTGATCCAAAGCCCGCCGTGTTTGATCTATGGTGGGCAGGCGAGGAGGTGTAGGTTGGCGCAGGGTCACGGTCTTGGAGCACGACCCAAGCCATCCATGTTGCGCTGGGGGGTGAGCACGGCGACGGCGGTGACGGCCCACGGCCTCCTGCTGATCTTGCCCAGCTTCGCGGACACGCCCCCCAAGGCCTCACCCAGCCCGGCGCCCGCGGTCACGCTCACGCTGGTGGCCTTGGCGCCGCCGCAGGCCGAGGCGGCAAAAGAGTCGCGGGAGACCACGGCAACTCCTGTGGATGACGCGGCGCCGGTTCTTGCGCCAGATCCCGTTGATGAGGCGATCGTTGACGCCGAGCTCCCCGCCGCCGAGCTCCCCGACGCCACCAAGCCGCGCCGCCTGGTCGTGCTGGGCGAGGGCCCGGTTCTCCCCGATCCAGTCCGCGCCGAGCACTTCGCCCAGCGCGCCCAGCACGCCGAGGCCGACACACGCGCCGAGGATGAGCTGCCCACGGAGATTGTGGACGAGGCGAACACCCCTGGCGTCGTCGCGAGCACCGGCGCCCGGGCCCAGCGGGTGAACACCGCCCGCGAAGACCCTCAGGAGCGTCGCGGCGAAGACATCGCCGACGCCGGGGAGGGTGACGATCGCCTCAGCCCCAAGGCCGCCACGGGCGCCGCCACAGACGGCCAAGCCAACCAAGAAGCGGTGCGCCCCCCTGAAGAGCGCGTGAAGGACGCCTCTTTGGCGACGAACGACGCCGCGGAAGACGCCGCTGAAGATCCCTCCGACGAGCAGACCGACGCCCTCGCCCAGCTCATCGCCCCGGAGCCGCCGCGCCCGCCGACGCCCTCACGCCCCGCAGTGGCCGACCGGGACGCGCCGCCGCCTGCGCCCAGCGGTGAGCGCCCCGTCGGGGAGCGCCTTCAGGCCCCCGCGCCTCCACCAGCCCCGGAGACCGCCGCGCCACCGCCGCCGCCGCCTCCGGCGAGCCCCCAGTCCGCGCCGATCGCCGAGCGCCTGGGCCCGGCGAACCCCGGGCAGACCGATGGTGACGGCGACGGTGAGGGCGGACGCAGCGCGCGGCCCGACGAGCCCATCATCACCCTGCCCGGCGAGCCCCACGTCGCCGGAGCGGGCGCACCGTCGAGCCCCGCCGCCCGCCTCGATCTCCAGACGGGCGAGGTGAGCCAGGTCTCCACCGTCGCCGATCCCCTCGCGATCTGGCTCGGCGAGGTCCACAAGGTCGCGCGGGTAGGCTTCTCCGAGGCGATGCCGGTGCAGCTCAAGCTCGACGGGGTCGAGGGCTCGGCGGAGGTCTACTTCTGCGTGAGCCGCCGGGGCAAGGTCTGGGAGGCCACCTTGACCGAGTCGAGCGGCGTCGATGGCCTAGACAACGCCGCGCTCTCCGCCCTGCCCGACCGAGTGCCGCGCCCGCCTGAGGAGGCTGAGCTGCGGGGTTTAGGCGCCTGTTACACCCACGCGATCAACTTTGTGCAGGTGAACGACCGCCGATAGCGCCCGCTCACCGCGTCCTCGCTTGCCGCGAGGGGGGGCCGGTGTCAAAGTGAGGGTTGGAGAGGCATGGCCCCAACGCTCCGCGCACCCGCGTCACCCCGTCGTTCGCCGTTTGGTGCGCGCCTCGCCCGTTGGTTCACCTTCGTGGCGCTGGCGCTGATCCTGCATCTCTTGATCATGCTCGCGGTGACGATCGTGAGCCCGCTGCTCACCCCCAAGCCCAAGGGCACGCCACCCAACCTCCAGGTGGTCATCCTCGCGCCGCCTGAAGAGCCCGAGGAGGAGGAGCCCGAGACCCCGGAGGTGGACTGGGACGGCCAAGTGGTCGAGATCGCTGAGCCCGAGGTGCAAGAGCGGCCTGAAGACGCCGACTTCCTCGCCGAGTACAACCAGCGCGTCGAAGAAGAGACCCGGGTGAAGGAGTTCCGGCTCAACCCCGAGGTGATCGCGAAGACGTTTAGCCCTGAAGACAAGCTCCAGCTTGAGGACGTCGAGGACGTCGGCGCCACAGACCACTCCACCGGCGCCCAGGTGGGCAACGACCGCTTCGATCCCGACCGCGACGGCAGCCTCGCCGCGTTGCCCTCGCCGTACAAGGTCACCAACAAAGATGGCCTCCAGGCCCCCACCGTCGGCTCGTTCTCGACGGAGTCCATCGCGGGCTCGCCGTCGAACGATCGCCTCGACGTGCCTGTGGGCGAGGCGGTGAACCTGAACACCAAAGAGTTCTTGTACGCGGCCTACATCAACCAGATCAAACGGATGGTGAGCTTCTACTGGAACCAGAACCTCGACAACCTCGGCGGCCAGCTCATGCTCACCCGGCCGCGGTACACCACCGTCGTGAGCATCGTCATCGGCCCCGACGGGCGGCTTCACGACGCCCGGGTAGACGATGACAGCGGCTCAGCCCCCCTCGATCAGGCGGTGATCGCCGCGTTTCGTCTGGCCTCGCCCTTCCCGCCGCCGCCGGAGGGGCTCATGGAGAAGGACGGCCTCGCCTACCTGGACAGGCTCGCGTTCACCGTTGAGGTCGGCGGCGGCAAGGCGCGGTACATGGGCGTCGATCCCCGGGCAGGCACGCAGTTCCCGGGCATCCTCAAGACGCCGCGTTGACTCGCGGCGCGCATTCCGCGCGGCGAATACCCCAAGCGCCCGCGGCGGGTTAGACGACAACGGCTCACGTCGGAGCGCGCGTGCTCAACATCGGCCTCTCAGAGATGCTCGTGATCGCCATCTTGGCGATCGTGTTCATCGGCCCAGATGACCTCCCCGAGATGATGCGATTCCTCGGGCGGCAGTACGCGAAGCTTCGGCGGGCGTCGGATGAGCTGCGCAACGCCTTCCAGATCGAGGTCGACCGCAGCGACGCCGAGAAACGCGCTGAAGAGATCCGCAAACGCCGCGAAGAGCTGCTCGCCAAACGAAAGACCTTGGCCGAGCAGACCCTCACCGCGCCGCGTCCGACCCAGGCCGACCAAGCCCCGGACCTGATGCTGCCGACGCCTCCCCCCGCCGCGCCTGAGGCCGTCGCCGCGCCGGTCGCGCCCGCGCCCGACATCTTCCCCAGAGGCCCCGGTCTCGATCAAGACGAGGACGCGCCCGCGCCCCGGCGTCCAACCTTGGAGGCGCCATGACGGACACGGCCGACCCCGTCGAGACCTACCGCATGTCGATCCTCGACCACCTGCGTGAGCTGCGCACCCGGCTGGTCATCGCGATGTGGGCCTGCCTCGTGTGTGTGGTCGTGGCGTTCTTCTTCTCTGAGCAGCTCTACGACTGGATCTCGGCGCCGATGGTCGCCGCGCTCGTGGAGCGTGGTGAAGGCACGATGGCGATCACCGACCCCCTCGAGGGCGTGTTCACCTACCTGCAGGTCTCGGTGATCGCCGGGCTGTTCGCGGCCTCGCCCGTGGTGTTCTCGCAGATCTGGCTGTTTGTGGCGCCGGGCCTCTACGCCTCCGAGCGTAAGGTCGTGCTGCCGCTGGTGATCTCATCTACGGTCTTGCTGCTCTCTGGCGGGGCGTTCTGCTACTACGTCATGTTTGGCTACGGCTTTAAGTTTCTGCTCGACGTGGTGGGCACCGACACCGCCGCCGTGCTCTCGATGAGCGCCTACCTCTCGATGGCCATCAAGTTCTTGTTGGCGTTTGGGCTGAGCTTTCAGCTCCCCGTCGTGGTGTGGTTCTTCGCGCGGATGGGCCTCATCGATGGCCGCGACATGATCAACTACGCCCGGCACGCCGTCGTGGCGATCTTCGTGATCTCCGCGGTGCTCACGCCGACCACCGACCCGGTGACCCAGCTCATCATGGCGGTGCCGCTGATGGTGCTCTACCTCATCGGCGCTGGCGTCGCGGCGCTCACGAGCACCAAAAAGCGCGGCTGATCCGCGTCACCAAGCTCCTGTGAACTTCGCGCGGCAAAGGGTCGCAGATCCAGCACCCCGCGGTGTCTCAGGGTAAGCAGAGAGCAGCCAGACTCGGGCCTCGCCGTGCGCCTTCATCCAGGAGCCAAAGTGCGCGCCAACCTCCTTCTCCCCTCGCCACGCTCTCGTTGGGGGCTCGGCGGCGCCATCGGGCTCAGCCTCGTCGGCTGGTTCGCCGCCACCACCGGCAACACCCAGCCCACAGGCCCGGCCTCGTTCTGTGAGGTCTACCCCGACGCCCCGGCCTGCGCCTCGGGTGAGGTCGCCTGCACGGCCTGCCACACCACGCCGCCGAGCCTCAACCTCTACGGCGCGGACGTCGCCGCGGCGCTCCTGCCCGATCAGGAGCGGCCGCTCTCAAGCGAGCTCTACACCGCACATCTCGGCGAGGCCCTGCTCGCGGTGGAGTCGCTGGACTCCGACGAGGACGGCGTCACGAACCTCGATGAGATTCTCGGCGGCAGCTCACCCTCCGACGCCCAGTCCACCCCGGCGCCGTCTAGCTGTGTGGATGAAGAGGACGACGGCTGGTCGCTCTGCGGCTACGACCCGCAGTACGCCTACAAGAAGGTGATGCTCGACTTCTGCGGGCGCTCCCCCACGATCGGCGAGCGGCAGGCCTTCGCCGAGGCCAAAAACCCCACCTCGGCGCTGCACAACGCCCTGGACGAGTGTTTGGACAGCGAGCACTGGCGCGGCAAACACGGCCGGGTGTGGAACCTCGCCAACCGCAAGATCGGCCCGCTCCAGGCGATCAAGTCGGGCAAAGACGTCGGGCCCATCCCCTTGGCCGACTATGACGACGACTACGCCTACTTCGTCTGGACCCAGACCGACGGCCGCGACGTGCGCCTCGTGTTGACCGGGCAGACCTTCGTGAGCGCCCGGGTAGACGGCGGCGTCACGGTGTACGAGGAGTGGGACCGCACCCCCGATGAGGACTTTGAGCTGCGTGGCTACGACCGGTACCAGGCCGTCGTGAAAGAGCGCCGCGCGGGCATGCTCACCCATCGCTGGTTCTTGATGAGCAACACGATGTTCACCTCAGTGCCCCGCACGACGGCGGCCCAGGCGTATCGGGCGTACCTCGGCTACGACATCGCGCTCTTGGAGGGCCTCAACGACGTGCCCGGTGAGCCCGCCGACTACGACAGCAAAGGGGTCGGTGAGGCCGCCTGCGCCGCTTGTCACGCCACCTTAGACCCCCTCACCTACCCGTTCTCGCGCTACGAAGGCATCGGCGGCGGGGTCGGCGACTCGTACAGCTACTCGGCGAACCGCCTGAACGGCTTCACCGACGTCGATGGCGAGCTCGTCGCCGAGACGCCCGAGGCCGGGGTGCTGTTCGGCGAGCCCGTCGAGGACCTCATCGAGTGGGCCGCCGTCGCCGCGAACAGCGAGGCGTTCCGCCGGGCCACGGTGCTGGACTACTGGAAGTTGTTGTTGGGCGAGGCCCCCCGGGCCACGGAGCAGGCCGAGTTCAGCCGCCTCGTGCGGGATCTCGGCGGCGACCACGGCTACAGCGTCGAGCTCATGCTCCACGACCTCATCGACATGGAGGCCTACGGTGCGCCCTGATCTCCTTCTGCGCGGCCTGACCCGCGCGCTGCTCACCGTCGCGCCCTTGGCGGCGCTCGTCTTCTCCTCGGGCTGCGGCGGAGATGAGTACGCCACCGTGAGCGCAAAAGCCCGCGTGAACGCCAAGTCTGGCTCTGTCTGGGGCCGCGATCTGGCCAACGGCCTCGGCCTACAAGAGTGGGAGCTCTGCTCTGAGCTCGGCGCGTATGACTGCATCAGCGAGGCCCACCGCATCACCTTGGGCGGCGTCGAGCCCACGGTGCTGGGCATCGACGAGCCCCTGCCCAACGCCTCGGTGAGCGCGCCCATCGCCGTGGACCGCGTGGCGACCTCGGCCTGCGGCCTGCGGTTTGACCGCGACAAAGCCGGCGGCGCCGCGGTGATCTTCGGGCCCGTGCTCAAAAAAGACAACGACCGCGCCCGCGAAGACGTCGCGGACACCTTGGTCCGCCGCCTGCTCGCCCGAGAGTCTACGAAGGCTGAGCTGGAGTCCCTCGTGGCGCTCTACGACACCTTGGCCCCGATCTCCACAGACCTCACCCGCGACGGCGCCGTCGGCATGTGTGTGATCGTCGCCACCTCCACCGAAGCCTTGTTCTACTGAGAGGCCGCCATGACGCAGTCCCGTCGAGACATGCTCCGTCAGCTCGCCGCCCTCGCGGGCGTCGGCGCCGGCGCCTCGCTGTTCAACCTAGAGGCCATCGGCCAAGAGGCGAAGGATCCGCGCTTCCTCATCGTGCTCTGCGCCAGCGGCGGCGGCTCGATCATCGACGGCCCCTTGGCCCTGCGTGAGAGCGAGTCCGCCAACCCCAGCACCGTGAACTGTTTCCCCGACTCCTTGGTCACGGGCTGGTCGGGCTCACCCTTCCGCGCCGTGGACCTCTCCTCTGACGCCATCGGGCCGATCCCCGCGCCGTTCTCGGTGAAGCCGTCGGACTTCTTCGGGCGGCGCCGCGAAGACCTGATGGTCGCCACGCTCACCGGCACGAGCGTGAACCACCAGGTCGCCCAGCGGCGGTCGATCACCGGCAACGAGGCCTGGCGCGGGCGCACCCTGCAAGAGCTCGTGGCCTGGCAGTACGGCGCGGACGCCCCGATCCCCAACGTGCACCTCGTCGCCGGCATGGGCTTCAACGACTCGGGCACGGACGCGTCGGTCCCCACCTATGCGCGTCGGCAGATCGTCGCTGATCCGCTGGTGTGGCCGCTCTCTCTCGACGGCGGGCGCGGCGTTCAGGGGGGCCTCTCGCCGGAGGTGCTCGCCGCCGTGCGTGGGCACCGCGACAACCAGTTTGAGCCCAAGACCCGCTTCGACCAGATCTTCAAGAGCTCTCCGCGCCTCGCGGAGTGGAAGAACCTCCGCGGCGCGCCCCAGGCCAAGATTGAGGATCTTGACCTCATCACCCGGCTGATGCTCGCCCCCGACGGCGGCAACTTCCCCCTCGGCGAGTACGGCCTGGGCAGCTCACCCTCCGGCGACGCCGTGCGCGCGGTGTTCCCCGACTACGCCACCGACCCGCTCCACGCCCAGGCGGCCTTGGCGTTCTTGCTGCTCAAGTACCGGGTCTCGGTCTCGGTCACCTTGGGGCCCAACTTCTCCTTCGTGTTTAAGGAGGGCGGCGAGGCCACCAACGGCCTGCCCGAGAACAGCGTGCTCAACCCGCCCCTGGCCTTTGACTTCAGCCACCAGGGCCACCGCGCCGGGCAGGCCGTGGTGTGGAGCCGCCTCTACCAGATCATCGACGGCCTGATGACCTTGCTCAAGGCTGAAGACTTCGGCGACGGCACGAGCTTCTGGGATCGCACGATGATCTACGTCGCCACGGAGTTTGGTCGGGAGAAGACCCGGCCCTCGGGCGCCCAGGAGTGGGGCACGGGCCATGATCTCAACAACGGCGTCATGGTGTTCAGCCCGCTCGTGCCCGGCGACACCTTGCTCGGCGGCGTAGACCCCGACACCGGCCTCACCTACGGGTTTGACCCGGTCACCGGAGACCCCGACCCCGGCCGGGAGACGGCCGAGGCCGAGATCTTCGCCGGTCTGCTCGGCGCCTTAGACATCGACACCTCGGGCAGCGGCCTGCCCTCTGTGCCCGCCATGCGCCGGGCGTAACGGGAGACCTATGCGCCACACCCCCTCGTTTGGCCTGCTCATGGCCTCTCTGCTCGCCGTCGGCTGCGGCCGTGACGCCGACCTCGACGGCTTCACCGCCCGACACGACTGCGACGACGAAGATCCGTTCATCTACCCCGGCGCCCCAGACACGCCCGGCGACGGCGTGGACGGCGACTGCCTCGATGGCGATCCGCCCCTCACCTACCTCGACGACTGGGAGATCGAGACGCTCAAGGCGGGATACGCCGGGCTGTTCTTGTTCACGGAAGGCTCGGAGAGCGGCGAGCTCAGCATCTCGGCGGACTACAGCGTGGAGTTGGAGGTGGGGGGCACCCTGGATCCCGACGTGTTTGGGCAGGCGATCCCCATCATGATCACGATGGAGGGCTCGATCTCCCCCGTCCCCGAGCCCGGCGCGCTGACGCTCTACGCCGAGGGTGAGAACTTCGACGAGCAGATGCACGCCGACTGGGACTGCGTCGCCGAGGACGACACGCTGGTTTGTGTCGGCGAGCTCAAGGCCCTGGAGATCAGCCTTGAGCTTGACGCGGTGTTTGTGCGCGGCTGAGCCTCAGCCGAGCTGCAAGAGCTTCACGCCGGACTCTAACGCCGCGCCGACCTGGGCGAAGACCTGCTCCACGACGCCATCCCGGGGGGCTTTGAGCTCGTTCTCCATCTTCATGGCCTCGACCACCACGAGGGGCTGGCCCTTGGTGACGGAGTCTCCGGCCTTCACGAGCACCGCCACGACACGACCGGGCATGGTCGTCATCAAGACGCCCTCTTCGGCGGCGGACGAGAGGCGAAGCGCCGCCCGGCGTGGGTCGATGACCTTGGCGAAGTAGCCTTGGCCACGCACGCCGACGTGCCAGCCGTCCTTCGCCCGGGCCAAGGGCACGTCGAAGCTGCGCTGGTCGTCAAAGACCATCGACAGGTGGTCACGCACCCAGCGGGCGTCGACCTGACGTTGGGGGCCGTCGCCGACCTGCACGGTGTAGCCGGTCTCAGCGCGCTCGACGCGCACCTTGAGGGTCTGCTCGCCGATGGTGACGTCGTAGATCATCGCGGCACCCGGTTGGTGTTCTGCCAGCGGCCGACGCGGCGCCACGCCGACTCGTTGTGTGTGTCGCCGCCCTCCGCTTTGGCAGGGGCGAGGTCAGACTCAAGCTGGGCGATGGCGGCGGCGATGGCCGCGAGCTCGTGCTCGTCGCCTTCAGGCAGAGATTGGAGCAGCTCAGGGGTGATGAACGCCGTGGTGTACTCGCCGCGCAGAAAGCGTGGATCGGCGAGCACCGCGCGGAAGAACTGGATCGACGTCTTGATGCCCAAGACGCGGTATTCACGCAGGGCGCGGTCGGTGCGGGCGATGCACTCCTCGCGGTCACGACCCCAGACGACGAGCTTGGCGATCATCGGGTCGTAATGAATCGGCACCGTCCAGCCGGGGTACACGCCGGAGTCCACCCGCACGAAGGGGCCGCCGGGCTCGCGGTAGGTGGTGATGAGGCCTGGCGCCGGGGAGAAGTTGGCGGCGGGATCCTCAGCGTAGACGCGGCACTCGATGGCGTGGCCGTTGATCTTGAGGTCTTCTTGGTGGAACCACAGGGGCTCACCCCCGGCGATGCGGAGCTGGGCCTGGGCGAGATCGACGCCGGTGATGGCCTCGGTGATCGGGTGCTCCACCTGCAGGCGGGTGTTCATCTCCAAGAAGTAGAAGCTGCCGTCGCCGCCGAAGAGGAACTCCACGGTGCCCGCGCCGACATATCCAACCGCCTTGGCGGCCTGAACGGCCACGGCCGTCATCGCCTCGCGGGTGGCCTGGGGCAGCACGGGGCACGGCGTCTCTTCGACGACCTTCTGGTTGCGGCGCTGGATGGAGCAGTCGCGCTCAAAGAGGTGCAGCGTCTCGCCGTACTGGTCGGCGAGCACCTGCACCTCGACGTGGCGCGGGTTGACGACAAACTTCTCGATGTAGACCGCGTCGTCGCCGAAGGAGGACCGCGCCTCGGACCGCGCCGCGCGATAGCCCGCGAGCAGCTCCTCCTTGGAGTTGACCTTTCGCATGCCTTTGCCGCCGCCGCCGGCGGAGGCCTTGAGCATGACCGGGTAGCCGATCTCTTCAGCGATCCGGGCGAGCTCCTCTTCGTCGTGCAGCGGCTCGACGGTGCCCGGCACCACGGGCACACCCGCGGCCTTCATGAGCTGGCGAGAGCCGGTCTTTGAGCCCATGGCGTCGATGGCGTCTGGCGGCGGCCCCACCCAGATGAGCCCCGCGGCGATGACCTGCCGGGCGAAGTTGGCGTTCTCCGACAAGAAGCCGTAGCCGGGGTGAATCGCCTCAGCCCCGGAGAGGCGCGCGACCTCAGGATCTTGTCCCCGCGCAGATAGCTCTGCGACGAGGGCGCCGGGCCGATTGGGAACGCCATCGTCGCCAGGCGAACCGCCAGGGACTCACGGTCTACGTCGGAGTAGACGGCGACGGTCTCCAGGCCCAGCTCAGCGCAGGCCCGGATGACACGAACGGCGATCTCGCCGCGGTTGGCGACGAGGACACGTTTGAAGGGGAGCGGTTTGAACATCCCGCCCCCCTTATTCAGCCTTTGGCGCCGGGACCAGGGCGATCCCGACACCACCCCACACGCGGATCAGGCCTGAGCAGACTCGCCGGACTTCTTGTCCCTAGCGGCGGCCTCAGCGGCCTTCGCCGTCTCAAGCGCCGCACGTTTGGCCTTGAGGTTGTCCTCGCCGAGCACCCGGAAGAGCACGTCCTCCATGCGGCTGCAGAAGACAAACTCCATGTCTTTCTGCACCTCGTCGGGCACCTCGACAAGATCCTTACGGTTCTTCTCGGGGAGGATGACCGTACGAATGCCGGAGCGATGCGCCGCGAGCACCTTCTCTTTGATGCCGCCCACGGGCAGCACCGCGCCGCGCAGCGTCGCCTCGCCGGTCATGGCGATGGTGGGATCGACGGTGAGCCCGGTGAGCAAGGAGACGATGGCGGTGAGCATCGTGACGCCCGCCGAGGGGCCGTCTTTGGGCACGGCGCCGGACGGGACGTGAACGTGGATGTCTTCACGCTCAAACACGTCGGCGTCGACGCCGAGCTCAGCGGCCATGGAGCGGATGTACGACCGCGCCACGCCGACGGACTCCTTCATCACGTCGCCCAAGGAGCCGGACAGGGCCAGGTTGCCCTTGCCGCGCATCCGGGTGGCCTCGATGAACAGGATGTCGCCGCCCGTGGCCGTCCAGGCGAGGCCCGTGGCGACGCCGGGGACGGATGTGCGCTCGGCCACCTCGGAGAAGAAGTGAATCGGGCCACGAATCTCGCTGACGAGCTCGATGTTCACGTTCACCGAGGTGGCGCGACCGGCGGCGATCTCACGCGCCGCCCAGCGCGCGCAGGCCGCGATCTCCCGCTTGAGGCTACGAACGCCGGCCTCGCGGGTGTAGGACTGGATGACGTGGCGGATGGCCTCGTCGTCCAGGTTGAACTGGTGCTCCTTGAGGCCGTGATCATCGCGGACTTCAGGGAGCAGGTAGTTCCTGGCGATCTTGACCTTGTCCTCGGGGGTGTAGCCGGGGATACGCAAGACCTCCATACGGTCCATGAGGGGGCCGGGGATCTGGTCGGTGACGTTCGCCGTGGCGATGAACAGCACCTTGGAGAGATCGAAGGGCAGATCGAGGTAGTGATCGACGAAGGTGTCGTTCTGCTCGGGGTCGAGCACCTCGAGCAGGGCCGAGGACGGATCGCCGCGGTAGTCGGCGCCGAGCTTGTCGATCTCGTCCAGGATGAACACGGGGTTGTTCACCCCGGCCTTCTTGATGTTCTTGATGACCTTGCCCGGCAAGGAGCCGATGTAGGTGCGGCGGTGGCCGCGGATCTCGGCCTCATCCCGCACGCCGCCCAGCGACATGCGCACCATCTTGCGGCCGAGCGCCCGGGCGACGGACTTCGCCAGCGACGTCTTGCCGACGCCGGGGGGGCCGACCAGGCAGAGGATGGGGCCCTTCATGTCTTGTTTGAGCTGGAGCACCGCGAGGTACTCCACGATGCGCTGCTTGACCTTCTCTAGGCCGTAGTGGTCCTCATCGAGGATCTTCTGGGCCTCATCGACGTTGAGGTGGTCCTCGGTGGAGATCGACCAGGGCAGCTCAACGAGCCAGTCGAGGTAGGTGCGGGAGACGGTGTACTCCGCCGCGCCGGGGCTCATGCGCGCCATACGCTTGAGCTCTTTGAAGGAGGCCTCTTCAGCCTCCTTGGGCATACGCGCCTCTTTGATCTTCTTCTTGAGCTCTTCGAACTCTTCTTGGCGATCGTCGACCTCGCCGAGCTCCTTCTGGATGGCCTTGAGCTGCTCGCGCAAGAAGTACTCGCGCTGCGCCTTGTCCATCTCGCCCTTCACCTCGGTCTGGATCTTGTTGGAGAGCTCCAGGACCTGAATCTCCTTCTGCAGGAGCACGATGACCTTCTCGATGCGCTGGCGCGTGTCGAAGGTCTCCAGCAGCTCTTGTTTCTCTTCAACGCCGATGCTGAGGTTGGTGGCGACGATGTCGGCCAACATCCCGGGGTTGTCGATGGAGCGGACGAGGAAGCTCGCCTCAGACGGGATGTGCGGCGAGAGGTCGATGATGCGCCGGGCGAGATCGCGGAGCTGGTTGAGCAGCTTGTCGAAGTCGCGGCCCTCCACAGCGGGCTGCTCGTGAACGCTCACCTTGGCGCGTAAGAAGCCCGCCGTCTGCGTCCACTGGTCTACGCGGATGCGCGAGAGGCCCTGGATGATGACGTTGAGCTTGTTGCCCGGCATGAGCACGGACTTGAGGATCTTGACCACGGTGCCCGAGGTGTAGAGCTCCTCGGGGTTGGGATCCTCGTTCTTGGCGTCGCGCTGGGCGACGATGCCGAGCAGCTTGTTGCCGTTCATGGCCTGCTCAATCGCCTTGAGCGACTTGTCGCGGCCCACGTTGATGGGGAAAGCCAAGACCGGAAAGATGACCGTGTTCCGGATGGCCAGGATCGGCAGATCAAGCTCGCTGGGCAAGCTGCCAAGCTCATCCGGACCGGGGTTGCCGCTGCTCATGGGCGCTCCGAGGGCGTTGTGATCGTGGTGTTCATTCGTGGGCGTCGCCCACGGACGCCCCGATGGTATCCACCACCGAGGCCCCGACAAGCCGAAGTCGGCCCGTTTGGGGAGCATGAGGGGTCGATGAGCCAAAGCTCACCGCGCTCACGCATGCTTTAACCAATCCGTGACGATCTCGTGCGCGTGCTCGCCAAGACCTGGCGGTGGGCGCGTGGCGCCGAGGCGCTGACCGTCAAAAGCGAAGCCTGGGGGCAGGCTCTTGAGCTCGCCTTCGCCTGAAGGGTGGCCGGTGACGATCGGCGCGGCGCGCCCGAGGGCCTGGGCGATGTCCGCCATCGGCCCGCAAGGCACCGACGCCGCCTCGAACGCGCTGAGCCAATGGCTGACCGTGCCTTGGGCCATGCGGGGCTCCAAGAGCGCGTCGAGCTGGCGGCGGTGTGACACCCGGGCGGCGTTGGTGGCGAAACGTTCGTCCTGATCCCACGGCACCTTGAGCACCCGGCACAGCGCCCGGAACAGGGCGTCGTTGCCCACGGCGAGGTTGAAGAAGCCGTCCTGCGCCCGGTAGGTGCGGAAGGGGTGAATCGAGGGGTGGTCGTTGCCCATGGCCTTGGGCCGCCCGCCGGCGTTGAAGTAGGCCCCGGCGTGGTAGGTCAACAGCGAGAGCTGGCCGTCGAGCATCGACACGTCCACAAAGGCGCCCTCCCCCGTGCGCTCTCTGCGGAAGAGCGCGGCGAGCACCCCCTGCCCCGCGTTGAGGCCCGCGACGAGATCGGCGATGGACGCGCCACACTTCCAGGGCGCGTCGCCGGGGCCGGTGAGGCTTGGGATGCCGCTCCAGCCCTGAATCACGAGATCGTAGCCGGGCTCGTCCGAGGCCTGGCCGAAGCCGGAGATCGCGCAGTACACGAGCCGGGGGTTGACCGCCTTGAGGCGCTCGTAGCCCAAGCCGAGGCGCTCCATGACGCCGGGCCGGAAGTTCTCGATCACCACGTCAGCGACCTGGGCGAGCTTCAGCAAGGTCTCGCGCTGGGCGGGATCCTTGAGGTCGAGCACCATCGAGCGTTTGCCCCGGTTCACCGACATGAAGTAGGTGGAGACCCCGCCGGAGTACGGCGGCCCGAAGGCGCGGGTGTCGTCGCCCGTGGGCGGCTCGATCTTGACCACGTCGGCGCCGAGATCGGCCAAGGTCATCGTCGCGTAGGGGCCGGAGAGCACGCGGGTGAGGTCGAGCACCTTCACCCCGGCGAGGGGAGCGGTCATTTTGGGGACTCCATGCGGCCCGTCTCGCGGAGCACCTGCTCGTAGACCGGCGGGCGCTCACTAACCCAGGTGCGGGTGTAGAGCCTCGTGTCGTCGGGGCGCAGGGCCTCGGGGGCCACGGACCCGCCGCGGAGATCCCACATCACCAACACCCCCTCCACGGCCACGGGCTCGCCGAGCAGTTTGACGAGGCGGCGGGTGGCCTGGATGCCCACCTGCTGCACGTCCTCTACGCTCAGGCGCCGATGTTGACCCCAGTTGCGGCTGTCGCTCTCGGCGAGGTCCCGGTGGAGGATCACCCAACGAAAGCCGTCCTGTAGAAAGCGCTCGCGGTGCACGGCCTTCACGTCGGGGATGGGCTCCTCGGGGTCGCGGGCGGCGGCGATGAGCGCCTTCACCATGCTCGACTTCATGCGATCTTTGTAGCCCGCGGGCCACAAGAGCTTGGCGTTCTCGCCCATGCCGCCGAAGACCGGCTTGTGGTGCAGGGTCTGCCAGACGATCGCCGGCTGGGTGATGCCGAACGGCAGGTGCATCACCGCGCCGTCGGGCTGCTTGGCGAGCCAGTGGATGAGCGCTGGCGCCCGCATCTCTCGGGTGACGAAGGGGAAGATCTGCCACTTGTGCTGCTCGACGGCGGTGGCGATCAAGCTCACGACGATCGCGGCGGCGGCGATCTTGGCCCCTCGCCTCCGCTCGACGCGTAACAACAAGGTGCCCGCGCCGATGCAGAGCACAAAGAACACCCCGACCATCATGCGGTAGGGGAACCAGAGGCGATCGAAGTAGGGCAAGTAGTGATAGGCCGCCATGTACCAGGGCATCACGAAGCCGCCGCGCACCGAGGGCAGCTCCAAGACCGGGCCGATGGCGAAGATGAGCAGCACCATCGCGCCGGGCGCCCAGCGGCGGCGCTGTGTCCCGAAGAGGAGCCACGCCGCCGCGATCGCCATCCAGACGCGCTGGGTCAACAACGGAGAGCCGTGACGCTCGGCCTTGACCAGCCCATGCAGGCTCTTGGAGACGTTGTTCGCGAGCTGATGGGGGGGCTCAAAGAGGCTCACGCTCTCGACGTTGGAGAGCCCAGGCACCCCGCCGCTGGCCTCAGCGCGAAACATCGCCACCGCCGCCGGGGAGATGACGACGAGGCAGACCAAGGCCGCCCCGACATACCGCAGGGCGAGCCCCCGCCGGTCGTCGCTTTGCCAGAGCGCATAGAGCGCCGCCGGGGTCAACATGAACACCAAGAACCAGCCCGAGAACCAGTACGTCCAGCCCTGAAGGCCCACGAAGAGCCCCAGCAGGACCGGCCCTCGCCAGCCGGGCCCCCGCTCCACACGCACGAACCAGGCGATGGCCAAGGCGAAGAACGGCAAGAACGCCTGGGTGTAGCGCCCGCAGGTGATCTCGAAGATCGTGAACGGGTTGATCTCCCACAAGGCCGCCGCGCCGAAGGCCGCCCAGCCCCCGCCGAGCTGATCCCGGGCGAAGAGGCGAAACGTCCAGGCGTTGGCCACGAGCATCACCGCCACGAACGGCGCGGTGAAGGCCGGCACGCCGAGCGCGGCCACAAACGGCGCGGCGAAGACGGCGTCGACGAAGTTGTCGCCGGTGTGGGCGAAGATGTCTTTGCCCAGGGGGTAAAAGAAGAGGTCGGTGAAGCTGGGATCGCGCAGATGCACGATGCAGTCTTTGATCCACCAATAAAACCAGAGCGTGCCGTACATATCGACGCCGTCGCCTACCGCGGCGCCAGCGCCCAGCGCCGGACCCACCGCGATGAGCGCGAGGACAACAAAAACGAAGAGCTCTAGTCGGGGCGAAGGCTCAGAATCCGAGAACATTCCGTCAGGGTATCTTATGCGGCGGTGCGCTGCGAAGCCGCAAGCGGTAGGATGCGGCGTGGCGCCCTCGGAGGAGCGCGCGCAGGAGGTAGGATGCCCCTCGGTGAGACCGCGCTGTTCGTGTTGGGCCTCGTGCATTGGCTCACGACGGCGCTCTACGGCGGATCTCTGACGGCCTTCGCGGCGCTCTTGGCCATGCGCCACCGCCTGAGCCCCCTGCGCCCCGAGGATGTGATGCGCACGTTCCGCGCCTGGGGCGCCGGGCTCGGCCTGTCCATGGGCGCGCTCATTCTGACCGGGCTCTTGCACCGCTACCTAAGCGACGGCGGCTTCTCCTGGCCCGCGGAGAGCCCTGAAGACGGCCTGCGCCGGGCGAAGGCGATCTTGTTCTTGATCCTGTGGGCCTCGGCGTTCCACCTGGAGATCTGGACGTTAGAGCCCTGCCGGAAGCTAGACCAAGACGGCGTGATTCAAGACGCCGCCGCGTACGAGGCCACGGCGCGTCGGGTGACCGCCCAGCTCTGGCTCAACGTGGCGCTGTTCTGGGGGATCGGGGCCTTGGGCTTTATGGCCACGATGGGCTGAGCCCACCTCACTCAGCGGATTTGGGCGCCTCGGGGGGCGACTCGCCGCTGGCGCGCTGGGCACGAATCCAGCGGGGCCCCAAGATGCCGAAGATGATCACGTTGGCCAAGAGCACCATGAAGAGCTCAGGACCACCGAAGATGAAGGGCGGCGGGATGGCGGACATGGCGGCCCTATAACCCGCCCGTCGCGGCGTGGAGGAGGGACGCGGGCAGGCCCAGGGCGCCGAGGATCGCCAGGTTGCCTTCGCCCAGCCGCGGGACCTCCGCCGACTGCGCCCAGGGGAACGGCGCGCGCACCATCGGCAGGCCGAGCACGGGCTCAAACGTGCCCCGGGCGACGTGCTGAGGGTGGGTGGGCAGCTCTTGGGCGCCCAGCGCCGGGCCCACGCAGCAGCCTTGAAGGAGCGTCACCCACTCGTCCCGAGGCCGGGTCAAGAACAGGCGCCGAAAGCCCTCCTCCGAGGTGTCGAGCTCCGCGCCCTCCTCTGCGAGCGCGCTCAGCACGCCGACGAGGCGGGCCATAAACTTGGGCTCCAGGGGCGCGACGGTGAGCCAGCCGCCATCGGCGCAGGGGTAGCTGCGATAGGCCGAGTAGCCCCCGGTGAGCAGCTCACCGCCGGGGTTGAGGTCGCGGGACTCGGCCAGCGCCGTGGCGAGGTGCGGCGCGAGGAGCGCCATCGAGCCGTCCGTCATCGAGCAGTCTAGCCAAGCGCCTTCACCGTGGCTCAATCGACCCAAGAGCGCGGCGACGATGGCCAAGGCCGCGCTCTGGGCGCCTCCGGCGAGGTCGGCGACCTGCACCGGCCACGGCGTCCCCTCCCCGCCCGCCGCGGCGATGATCCCGGCGTATCCTTGGTAGTTGAGGTCATGCCCCGGCTCTAAGGCCAGCGGGCCGGTCTGCCCGTAGCCTGAGATCGAGCAGACGATGAGCCGCGGGTGATCCGCGCGCAGCCTCACCGGATCGAGGCCGATCTCGGCCATCACGCCGGGCTTGAAGCCCTCGACCAGCACGTCGGCCGTCTTGAGCAAGGCGCGAAACACCTCGCGGCCCTCTTCCCGGCGCAGATCGAGGGTGACGGAGCGTTTTCCCCGGTTGATCGCCGCGAAGAACACGCCGTGGCCGTCGATGACCGGGGGTAGCTCCCGGGTGTAGTCGCCGCCGGTGGGGGGCTCGATCCGGATCACCTCGGCGCCGAGCGCGGCGAGGGTCCAGGTGCAATAGGGCCCCGGGAGGAGCCTGGAGAGGTCGAGCACACGCACGCCCAAAAGCGGCGGCGGGGTCGTTTGGGGCTTGATCATTCGCCGAGAATAACCCAGGTGCGGCCCGGCCTCGGCCCGGGTTAAATCCGACGGATGCCTGACACCAACACCCCCAAGTGGATCTTTGTGCTCAGCGACGGCACCGGCTCAACGGGCTCAAACGTCGTGCGCGCCTGCCTCAAGCAGTTTGATGGGGTGCCGGTGCAGCTCCGCATCATCCCCAACGTCACCGACAACGATCAGCTCCGCCGGGCGTTTCAGCGCGCCGCCGAGCTCAACGCCCTCGTCGTGACCACCTTGGTGCGCGGCGAGCAGCGCCGGGAGGTCGAGCGCCTGGCGATCACCCATCGCCTGCAGGTGGTGGATCTTGTCGGCAACATGCTGATGAACCTCACGGAGTACCTGCGCGTCTCGCCGCGGGGCCAGCCTGGCCTCATGCACCGCCCCGACCGCAACTACTTCCGCCGGGTCTCGGCCATCGAGTTCACGGTAAAGGCCGATGACGGCCAAGAGCCCCGCCTGCTCACCGACGCCGACATCGTGCTCGTGGGGGTCAGCCGCACCTCCAAGACGCCGCTGTCGGTGTTTTTGGCCTACAAAGGCTACAAGGTGGGCAACGTGCCCTTGGTGCTCGACCGCGATCCGCCGGAGAGCCTCTGGGACTGCGACCCGCGCCGGGTGTTTGGGCTCACCATCGATCCATCGGCGCTGCAGTCGATCCGCACCCAACGCATCGAGCAGATGCGGCTCTCCGACAAGACCAACTACTGCCAGAGCGACTACATCCTCGCCGAGCTCGACTTCGCCCACGACCTCTTCTCCCGCAACCGCGAGTGGCCGGTGATCGACGTCACCGACAAGGCCTTGGAGGAGACCGCGGCGATCATCCTCAAGATCCTCAGCGAGCGGGGGCTGGCTGAGGTGATCGGTGAGGCAGGTCAGCTTTGAGCCCGCTTCTGCGTGTGGTCGGCGGCGTCGCCCGGCGGGAGGCCGACGGCGCGGTGTTGATGGCGCGACGCCCTCCTGGGGGCCGCCACGGCGGTTTGTGGGAGTTCCCCGGCGGCAAGGTCGAGGCGGGTGAGACCGACGAGCAGGCCCTCGCCCGCGAGCTTCTTGAGGAGCTCGGGGCTGTGGCCGAGGTCGGCGCGCTCATCGCGATGGGTCAAGACGAGCGGATTGAGCTTTGGTGTTACGCCGTGCGCCTGCTGGGTGAGCCCCAGGCCCTCGACCATGACGCGCTTTGTTGGGTGAGCCCAGACGACCTGCGCGCCCTGCCGAGCCCTCCCGCCGACCAGCCCACGATCGACGCCCTCGCCCACCCCCATCGCCGCGTATAGTGAGGCGTCAAAGACTCTCCTGGAGCGCAGCCGTTGGTCGGAATGGTCCTGGACAAGTACGAGGTCCTCCAGAAGGTCGGTGAGGGCGGCATGGCCACGGTCTACCGTGGGCGCCACGTCACGCTCAACCGCGACGTCGCGATCAAGGTGCTGCACCCTCACCTCTCGGCCTCGATGCGCAACCGCCAGCGTTTTGCTCGCGAGGCCCGGGCGATCGAGCACCTCGACCACGAGAACATCCTCAAGATCTTCGACTACTCCGGCGTTGACGTCCCCGACTGCTTCATCGTGACGGAGTTTGTCCCCGGGCGAACGCTGTATGAGCTGCTCAAAGATCGGGGCCTCTTCCCCAGCGAGGTCGTGGCGATCATCGGGCGGGATCTCTCCGCGGCCCTGGCCTACGCCCACCGCGCGGGCATCGTTCACCGCGATCTGAAGCCCGAGAACGTGATGCTTCGGGTGGACGGCACGGTGAAGCTGATGGACTTCGGCATCGCCCGGTTCTTGGACGAGACGTCCCTCACCGTGACCGGCGCCTTGGTGGGCAGCCCGGCGTACATGAGCCCCGAGCAGGCCAGCGAGCGGCCGGTGAACGAGCGCAGCGACCTGTTCTCCTTGGGCACGGTGCTCTACCACATCGTCAGCGGCCAGCTCCCGTTCTCGGGGAACAACCCGTCGATCATCCTGCGCAACATCATCGAGGGCCGCCGCCCCGAGGTGATGGAGCTGCAGCCGAGCTGCTCCCCTCGCCTCGCCGACCTCATCGAGCGCCTGCTCCAGACCGACCCCGACGCCCGCCCCGCCGACGCGGACGAGGTCGTGCGCGCCTTGGACGAGCTGCTCGCCGAGGTGAGAATCGACCCCAAGACGCCGGAGTGGAGCCTCGTCGGCTACCTGGAGGACTCCGAGGGCTACGAGCGCCGCCTGCGAAAACACCTCGACGAGGCCCTGCTCACCACGGCGAAGGCGGCGTTCGCCCGGGGTGAACACCTCAGCGCCCAGCGCACGCTGAACCGCCTGCTCGTGCTGCGCCCGGACCATCCCGAGGTGCTCGCGCTGCTCACGAGCTTACACCAGCCCGAGCCCATCGAGTCCGATCCGCGGGTGACCTCTCCCCGGCTGATGGCCTTGGGCGCGCTGTTGATCGTGGCGTCCCTCGGCTTGGCCTGGCGATTCTTGGCGCCGGAGGAGCCCACCGCCGCGGTGACCTCGCCCCCCACACCGGCCCTCGCCGAGCGCGCGCCGCTCAAGCCCGCGGTGCTCCCGGTCTCTGGCCCGGCGGAGGTGCAGCCCGTGGCGGTCATCTCCGAGGCCCCGCCGCCCACCGGCGCGGTCCCCCTCGCTGAGGCGCCCACCCGCCCCGCGGTTCCCCGCCCAACCGGGGCCCGGGCGCCGGAGCCCGTCGGCGAGACGAGCGGCGGCGCCGCGACACCCCCTCAGCCCCCGGCCGCCCGGGACGCCGAGCTCATCGTGCGCCTCACTGAGGTCGGCTGGGCCTACGTCTTTGTGGACGGCACCGAGGTGGGTCAGGTGCGCCAGCCCCTCACCCTCACCATGAGCCCCGGGGTTCACACCCTCACGCTACGAAACGCCTGGGCGCAGGACTACACCACCACCTTCTCTGTGAGCGCCGGAGAGCGCCGCCAGTTCGACGTGACCCTGGTGAAGAAGCCGCTCCAGCTTCGTTTCTCCACGGAGCTCGCCGATGACTGCGCCCTGCGTGTAGACGGGCAGTCCATGGGCGCGCTCGGCGGGCTCGGCCGGGCCCTGGCCCTGCACGATCCCGACTCGGCCCACGTCGTCGAGCTGGGCTGCCCTGAGGTTGAGCCCCAACGTTGGGACATCCCGCCCGGGCGTGTGCCCGGCTCCACCATCACCCTCCCGCCGGGGCCTTGAGATGCCGCGCGTTCGCCACGGCACCATGACACAAGTGTCGCGACTTCTGCCGCGACCCTCACAGAATGCGCTCTCAGAGGGCGTTCTCGTCTTTGGCCCGCTCTTTGCATTGCCCTGGGTTCGGGATGTTACTTCGGCCCCATCGAGGTCATCCCATCCAACCTGGAGCCGGTCTTGATCGACGCGAACCACCCCCCCGGCGAGACCATCACGATGTCCCGTGACCAAGCGGTGTTCATCGTGGTGGAGGACGAGGAGCCCACCAAGCTCCAGTTCGTCTGGACGCTCTCCGACGACGGCTTCATCGGCGACGCCGAGACGATGCCCGCCGGAGAGACCTACGGTGGCTCACAAGTGAAGCTCTCGGTGGATCATCCGCTTCTGGATGGGCAGATCCTGGGGTGCGTCGTGAGCGATCGGGAGCACGAGCTTCGCCTCTCGTGGCCCCTGGAGGTGGTGCAATGAGCCAGATCACTCGAAGCTTCGCGGGCCTCAGCCTGCTCGTGACCTTGAGCGCCTGCACCGACGCCAGCATAAAAGGCAACGCGGAGGATGCCGCCGAGTTTGACACGAGCGACAGCCTGACCGTCCCCGCGCCTCCTACGCTTCGGTTTGACGTGCTGCCGCCGTACAACCAGACCGACGGCGCGCTCTTGAGCGAGACCTTCACCGCCCAGGCGGGCGAAGGGCCCATCGTGCTGGAGATGTCGACGCCCACCCGGGTCACCGGTGTGCTGACCGGCTACGACGCCACCCCTCAGACGCTGATCGAGGTGCCCGGCGAGGTCGTGCGCGTGATCGGCCGCCTCGACGCGTGGGTGCCAGACACGATCATCGGCGACAGCGTCGTGACCGACGACAGCGGTCGTTTCGATCTCTCCCTCGTGCCAAACGAGGCCTATGTGTTGGCCTGGGTGCCTGAGTCGCCGTCCGATCTGCCGATGGTCGTCGCCTTGGACCAGTCGATCAGCGGTCGGTCGATGGATCTCTCTCAGTACCTCGACTATGGCGTGCCGTTTGTGGGGCGCGTCACAGACAGCGACGGCGACGCCGTGGAGGGCCTCCCCGTCGCGCTCGTCGATCCCGCAACGGGCGTCACCGGCGTCACCGTGCTCACCGACTCGAGCGGCCGCTATGCGCTGCGCACGAACCCCGGCGAGTGGATGGTGCGTGTCGGCTCGGCCGCGGTGCTCGGCGTGCCCGTGCAAGAGCTCCTGGTGGACGTGCCTGACGAGGGTGTGTTTGTTCCCGTGGAGTATGGCGATCTCACGAGCGATCACCTCGTGGACGGTGAGATCGTGAACATGGCCGGTGAGACCGTGCGCGGCGTCATCGTTCGGCTCGTCTCGCGCAGCCTCGATGACACACCCGACGGCAGCCTCGTCACCGAGGCCGACACCAGCTCAAACGGTCGTTTCTCCGTGCGCGTTCAGCCTGGTGAGTACGATGTGTACCTGCTGCCCGCGGCGAACAGCGGCTACAGCCCGTCGCGGCTGCCCGAGCCTGTCCGTTTTGAGGCGGGTCGCTCGGATCTGGGTGTGATGACGCTGCGCCCACAGGTCACGGCGACGGGATCGTTGCTCAACAGCGAGGGCCTCGCCTTGGCGGGTGTGCTCGTGCGGGCCAAAGAGGCCGACTTTGAGGGCAACGTCTTCGAGACGGTCACCGACGATCTTGGCAACTTCAGCCTCGCCGTGAGCGAAGGTGAGCTCAACTGGACGTTCACCCCTAGCACAGTGAGCCTGGCGGCGGTCACCCACATGACGCTCACCGGCCAGGAGCTCAGCGAGCAAGAGACCATCACGCTCTCTGAGGGGGAGCTCGTTGAGGGCCGGGTCATGTGGGAGGGCGAGCCCATACGGTTCGCCTCGATTGAGCTTGGTGATGAGGACGACCGCATGTACGGTCGGACGCTCACCAATGACGCCGGTGAGTTCAGCTTCCGCATCGACTGGCGTTAAGCAGCGGGCGCGTCGCGCTGAGACAGTCGCTCAAAAAGCCCTCAAAACGAGCCCTCAAAATGAGAGAACCCCCGCCGGAGAACCGACGGGGGTTGTCTTTTTTAGGGGCCGAAGGCGGCACAGATCAGGCGAGGATCTCGCCGATCAGCTCGATGGAGAGCACGTCTTCACCCGAGGCCACGGCCTTCTGAGCGGCCTCGACCAGAGACGAGCCGATGACGATGGCGGCGCGGCTGGCGAGGTGCACACGGTAGGCGCGAGCGCCAACCAGAGACACCGCGACGGGAGCCTCGACGACCGGGGCAGCGGGAGCCTCGACCACAGGCGCCGCGACGGGAGCCTCGACCACAGGCGCCGCGACCGGGGCCTCGACCACAGGCGCCACGACCGGCGCCGCGACCGGCTCAGCCACCGGCGCCGCGACGTCCGAGGCGCGACGAGACGGCGCCGGGATGTTCTTGCGGTGACGGTAGTTGCGCACGGCGGTGATCGACAAGCCGGTGAGCTTGGCGAGATCAGCGTCGGGCACGACGCCGAGCTTGTCGAGGTGCGGGGTGAGCTTGGAGCGACCCGCGCTCGAGTCATCCGCCTCGACCTTCGCCGGGGCGGCGGCCTTCACGGGAGCGGCCTTGGGGGCCTTCTTCTTGGAGGAGGCGGCCTTGGCGGCGGCCTTGGCCTCAGCGGCGGCTTTGGCCTCAGCGGCAGCCTTGGCGTCGGCGGCGGCCTTGGCCTCAGCGGCGGCGGCCTCAGCGGCGGCCTTCGCGGCGGCCTTCGCGGCGGCGACGGCCTTCGTGGGGCGACCACGCTTGGGCTTGTCGGGGATGACGACGGCGGCGGCGACCGGGGCGGCGGCGACGACAGGCTTGGGGGCCTCGACGGGCTTGGGGGCCTCGACAGCGGCCTTCTCCGCGGCCTTGGCGACGGCGGCGGCGGTGGTCTTCTTGGCCTTCGGCGCGGCCTTGGGGGCCTCAGCCTTCGCGGGCTCGGCCTTGGGGGCCTCGACCTTCACAGGCTCAGCCTTGGGGGCCGCGGCGGCCTTCGCGGGCTCGGCCTTGGGGGCCTTCTTCGCGGGGGCGGCCTTCGGAGCGGCCTTGCCAGCGGCTTCACGCGCGGCGACCACATCCTCTACGGACACGCCAGCGAGGCCAGCGATCTCGGCGTCATCCACCTGACCGAGCTGATCGAGGAAGGGCTTGAGCGCCTCGGCCTCGCCACCCTTGGGGGCCGGCGGGCGACCGCGACGGGTGCGCGGGCCTGGAGGGGCCGCGTCACGGATGATGTTGTTGCGCTTGAGAGCGTTGTTGATGGCCCCCGGCGTCGCGCCGAACTCCTCGGCCAACTCACGCAGTGAGTGTGAGTCCTTCTTGGCGAGCAGCTTCGGCCACCACTTCTCTTGTTCCAGTTTGCGCATTCTGTGCTCCACAGGCTTCATCAGGTTTGGATGTGTCGATCAGCAGCTTGTGATCTTCCAGCGACCACTGTGTATCACAGCCACGATCAATCCTGCAACTGACCGGGCGTTTGTTTGTGCTTGCTTTTGAGGCGCACGATCACCCCCCGCGTTGCCCCCTCTCGTCATCAGCGGTAAGGTGGCGCCGATGCCAATCGCCGCGGCCCTGGCCCTCTTCACCCTGACCCACGTCGCGATCGCCCAAGAGGCGGGCGCACGAGGCGCCGCGCCCGGGGTTGAGGTGGTGGATCCCGACCCCGCGTCCTTGGCGAAGGATCGTGTTGACGCGGCGATACAGCTCTACATCCAAGGATCACCCGGCGCCGCGCGAGACGCGCTGATGCTCCTCTTGAGCGAGCCCGAGCTGGCCGAACACCGCGAGATCCTGGCTGAAGCGCGGGTTTGGCTGGGCGAGGTGCAATTTGTGCTGGGTGAGCACGCCGCGGCGCAGGCGACCTTTGAGGCGGCGCTGCGGGACGATCCCGCCCTACGTCTGGATCCTTTTGAGCACCCTCCTGAGGTGGTCACCTTCTTTGAGGCGGTTCGCGCCGCGCAGCCGCGGCCTGAAGAGACGCCACGATCCTCCCCTCCTGCCGGTCCGTCGATGCTGGTGACGGTCGCGCCCGGTGGGCTCCAGCTCTACAACGGGCAGACCCGGCTGGGCGCGGCGGTGATCGGCTCCGTGGCGGGCATGGGGATCACCTGCCTGACCATGCGCCTCTGGCTCGTCTCCAATGACGATAAGCCGGGCACCTGGGGCGTTCAGGTCGAGGGGGATGAGGCGCTGGGGCAGCGCCTTCGCGCGGTGAAGACCGCCGAGAACACGATCGGCATGGCCGCGCTTGGGGTGTGGGGCGTCGCGATCTTACAAGGCACCGTGCGGGCCGAGGCCGCCGAGGCCGCGCCAACGCCTGTGTCGCTGCTGGTGAGCCCCTCAAGCGTCGGGCTCGTCGTCCGCTGGTGACCCCCTCGCCCGCTCGGCCCGCGCCGGGTTACAGCGAGTGAAGGCGATGTGCACGTCAACGGCACGATTGACGTGTTCACCCCGCTGGCCGGCGCTGTAGACTGCCCTCGGAGCGTGCTGATGTTCATCCGGTATACCGACCCGACGACACGACTCACGAAGGACCACGTCCTGCGCAAGCCGATCACGACCGTCGGCCGCGCGCCGGGCAACGACATCGTGCTGCCGGATCCCGCCGTGGCGCCTTCCCACGCGAACCTGGTGAAGAAGGCCACCCACGTCACGATCTCCGTGCTCGATCGAAGCGCCGAGCTGAGCGTGAACGGTCGCCGCGCCAAAGCCGCGGATCTCAAGCCCGGCGACAAGGTGCTCGTGGGGCAACATGAGCTGTGCCTCATGGACGGCGAGCCCACCCCCCTCTCGGCGCCCGCGCCCAGCTCGCGCCCGGAGGACTCCATCGCCGCGATGGAGCGCCTCGTCGATCTCTCCCAGAGATTGATGGAGGACATCCCGCCGGATCAGCTCTTCACCGTGCTGCTCAAGGCGGTCGTCGAGATGACAGACGCCGAGAAGGGCTTCGTCATCGTGTTTCGTGACGGGGAGCGCCACTCCGCGGCCACCTACAACGTGGGCCAAGAGACCCTCGACCTCTCCCGGGTCTCTGACTCAATCATCGATCGTGTCGTCGAGACACGCAAACCCCTCATCGTCTCCGACGCCCTGAACGATGGCCGCTTCGGCAAGGCCCGCAGCGTCGTCGATCTGCGCTTGTCCTCCGTGATGTGTGTGCCGCTCATCTATCGGAACGACCTGCTCGGGGTGCTTTACCTGGGGAACGACTCGGTCACCCATCTTTTTGATGAGGCCAAGCTGGCCTTGCTCCAGGTGTTCGCCGCCCAGGCGAGCATCCTTGTCTCCGCGGCGCTGTCCCTCAATGAGCTGAAGACCTCCAACCGCAACCTGCGCGACCAGCTCCGCGACGCCTCCCAAGGCGAGATGATCGGCTCGTGCGCGGCGATGAAGGCCGTGTTTAAGATGGTGCGGCGGGTCTCCCCGACCGACCTCACCGTGCTCGTGCTCGGCGAGACCGGCACCGGCAAAGAGCTCGTCGCGAAGGAGCTCCACCGCCTCTCCGGGCGCGCCAAGGGCCCGTTCATCTCCCTGAACTGTGGCGCCATCCCCGAGAACCTCCTCGAGAGCGAGCTGTTCGGCCACAAACGCGGCGCGTTCACCGGCGCGGCCACCGACAAGGTCGGCAAGTTCGAGGCCGCTGACGGCGGCACGCTGTTCCTCGACGAGATCGGCGAGATGCCGATGAACCTCCAGGTGAAGCTGCTCCGTGTGCTTCAAGAGCGCATCATCGAGCGTGTCGGCGAGTACGAGGGCCGCGCCATCAACATCCGGGTGATCGCCGCGACGAACAAGAACCTTGAGGAAGAGATCGCCACCGGGCGTTTCCGTGAGGATCTGTTCTACCGGCTCAACGAGGTGAGCGTCACCCTGCCGCCTCTTCGTGAGCGCGGCGACGACATCGTGCAGCTCGCGCAGTTCATCCTCAGCCGCTACGCCGCGCGGTACGAGTCCAAGGTTCGGGGGTTCACCAACGAGTGTATCCTGGCGATGAAGGGCTATTATTGGCCCGGGAACGTTCGCCAGCTTGAGAACCGCGTCAAAAAGGCGGTGATCATGTCGGATCGCTCCTTGCTCACGCCCGACGACCTCGGCCTTGAGAAAGGCACCAAACGGGCCGTGCGCTCGCTGGCGGTCGCTGAAGAGGACTTCAAGAAGCAGTACATTCGTGAGGTCCTGGACTTGAACAACTGGAACAAGGCCCAGACCGCGCGGGATCTCGACGTCGATCCCCGCACCATCTTCCGCTACATCGAGAAGATGGATGACTGATCGGGGTGTGCGCTGGGCTCTGCTCCGCGTGCTCACCACCCTCGTCTGTGGTGTGGTGGTGGTGTGTCCGGCCGCCGCCTTGCCGCCGCCGCCCACCCAAGGCCCGGTGAACCCAAACGCCGCCGCGCCCGTCGAGGAGCCCGACAGCTTGCCCGTCTTGGTGCGGGGTCTTCGCCACGCCGAGGCGGTTGAGCGCCGGTATGCCGCGCGAAACCTGGGCCGTGAGGCCGCCCTCGCCGCACGAATCAGCGACTCCAGCGTCCCTGGATCGGATCGGAACATCGAGGCCCGGCTGCTCCTGCAAGAGCTCGATCGTCTGGTCACAGAGCCGTGCCTCGCCGCGTTTGACCACCCCGAGGTGCGCCGAGGCTGCGCCCGGGTGTTCACCGCCGTCGAGGCCACCCAAGCCTTGCCCACCTTAGAGGCCGCGCTCAACGACGAGCTCGGACTGTTCACCCGCCGCGCCGTGACCGACGCCGTGGAGGCGCTACGCGCCGTGCCCGGTGAGGATGCCCCATGAAGACCATCGGCCTCACCGGCGGCATCGCCACGGGCAAGTCCACCGTCGCCCGAATCCTTCGTGACGAGCTCGGCGTGCCGGTGATCGACGCCGATCAGGTGGCGAGAGAGATCGTGGCCCCTGGGCAGCCCGCCTTGGCGGAGATCGCCGCGCGGTTTGGGCCCTCGGTGCTGCTGGCGGACGGCGCCCTGGATCGGCGGGCCCTGGGCGCCATGGTCATGGGCGATCCCCTGGCGCGACAGGCCCTCGATGGGATCACCCACCCCCGAATTCGGGCGGCGATTCAACACCACCTTCGGCGTCTCGCCGACGAGGGGGCGCCCGCGGCGGCGGTGGAGGCGGCGCTGTTGGTGGAGACCGGCGCCTACAAGCTCTATGACGCCCTGCTCGTCGTGAGCTGCGCGCCAACAACCCAGCTTCAACGCCTGATGTCCCGCGAAAAAATGTCTGAGGATGAGGCGCGCCGGTGGGTTCAAAGCCAGCTCCCCCTCGCCGAGAAAGAGCGTCTGGGCACGGTCGTGATTTACAACGACGGCGACGGTGACACGCTGCGGGCCGCCGTGCGCGCCGCCTGGGACACGCTCAGCTCCTGATCAGTCTGGGGCGGCGGCGGTGGCGATCTCTAGGTTCTTTGTGTAGGCCGGATGTGTCGGCGCCAGGGAGACCGCGCGGGCGAAGGCGTCTTTTGCCCCCGAAGGATCACCCGCGGCGGCGCGGTGCATCCCCAAGGCGTTGTAAAGGGAAGGATCCTCCGGGGCGAAGCCGAGCGCCCACCCGCAGAGCGTCTCGCCGTGTCGACGCCCGGCGACGCTGGCCGGGGGAATACGCACACAGGCCGCGCTCGTCGCCCAGGCGGCCTCCTCTTCAGGCGCGCTCGCCGCGAGCAGCAGCGGCAGGGCCTCGGCCTCACGGTTGAGCGACAAGAGCGCCTTCGCCCGAGCGGCGTGAAGCTCTCGTTGAACGTGTGGATCGTCGTGGGTGACGCCCTGGAGCAGCTCCTCGGCCTCGGCGGCGGACTCGGGGAGCAGGCTGCGCGCGAGGTTCAGCCGAATGAGCGGGTCGTCGGGCAGGCGCGCGTGAGACGCGGCCCAGAGCGTGCGCTCATCCACCCACTCCGGCACACGCCCGGCGCTCACGGCCCCAAACATCAGGGTGAGCCCCCCAAACGCCACGATCCCGCGGCGGCTCAGGGGCGCGAGGCCCTCGGCGAGGATCAGCGCGAGCCCCAGCAGCGGCAGGACGAGCAGCGTCTCGCCATAACGCAGCTTGGAGGTGGCGAGCCCGCCGACCGCGAGGAGCGGCAGCACGATCAGCAGGGCGCCCGCCCTCACGCCCGCCCGGTCCCGCCAGAGCCCCGCCGCGGTGAGCGCCACGACGGCGAGCCAGCCGAGGACGGCCTGCGCCCCGCTCACCGGGGGCAAGGTGAGCCCCGGGGCGAGGGCCGTCGGCGCCAAGGCCCGGGTGAAGAGCCAGGTCGCCCGCGCCCCGGCCTCACGAACGGACTGCGCCGTCGGCCCCGCGGCCTCAATCGTCTCGCCGCTGAGCACGACGCCCCGCGCGCCGAGCCACAAGGCCACCACCGCCGCCGAGGCCCGCCAGGCGCCGGGAGCGCCGAGGAGCGCCACCAGCGCCGGGGCCAACGCGCCGAGCTCTTTGGCGCCGCAGGCCACAAGGGTGCCCAACACCACCCCCAAGGCGCCTCGGGCCTGGACCGTCCAGATCAACGCCGCGCCGCAGAGCAGGTCTGTGCGCCCGGCGATGTTCACCGCGCCCTCGACCTGCAGCGGGTGCGCCAAGAACAGGCAGGTCACCGCCCAGGCCGCGGCCTCGCCCACACGGGTCGCGACGAGGCGCCACAGCCCCAGGCCCAGGGCGGTGAAGCTGATCAGGTTCGTGAGATGAAACATCCACGCCGCGCCGCCGCCGAGGAGGTGATCGACGTAGTACGAGAGCGTGACCGTAGGCCGCCAATAGGGCGTCGCCCGGCGCCCCTCGGCGAAGTGAAACAGCTCGTGGGTGAGGGCCTCGGGCAAGGTCGTGAGATCACCCAAGGCCGAGTTCTCGGCGATGAGCACGACGTCGTCATACACAAAGCCGTAGCCCAGGGCGCGCCCGTAGAGCAGCGACGCCCAGACAAACAGCACGATCGCCACCTGAAGGAGCGATCGAGGGGGCAGGACCGTGCTCAGCGAGGGGTGCACCGCCCTGCTCCTCATCGGCCCAGGCTCAGTAAATGAGGATCGACTCGACGGGCACCGGACCGAGCTGGTTGCGACCGTTGAGGAAGCCGAGCTCAATCACGAAGCAGCAGGCGACCACTTCAGCCTTGAGCGCGCCGATGAGCTTACACGCGGCCAGCGCCGTGCCGCCGGTGGCGAGCAGGTCGTCCATCACGAGCACACGCTGCCCCTCTTTGAGGGCGTCGGTGTGCATCTCAAGGCGGTTGGAGCCGTACTCGAGATCGTACTCATAGGAGATCGTCGTGTACGGCAGCTTGCCGGGCTTTCGCGCCGGGACAAACGCCGCGCCGAGCTCCATGGCCAAGGGCGCGCCGAAGATGAACCCGCGAGACTCCATCCCCACGACGGCGTCGATGTGACGGCCCGTGTACAGCTCAGCGAAGTGGTTGATCGTCGCCCGGAGCAGGCGCGGCTGGGCGAGCACCGGCGTGATGTCCTTAAACATGATGCCGGGCTTGGGGAAGTCGGGGACGTCGCGAATGGTCCGGTTGAGGCGAGTGACGAGATCTTCCACGGCGGGCTCCGAGAGGCGGGTTCGTGCGAAGTGTAACCCAAGGGCGCGGCCTTAGGTCTCTTCGTTCTGGGTGTAAAACACGTCCATGCGGTGTACGCGGGCGAGGCCGGGCCACGAGGTGAGATCCGCCTGGATCGGCGTCACCGAGGCGTAGCCACGCTCAATCGCCTGCCCGTCGGAGTCGGGGATCGGGTCAAAACTTTCGTGGGCGCCGCCGAGCCAGTAGTACCGTTGCCCACGAGGATCGAGGCGCTCATCGACCGTGTTCTCGTAGCGGCGCACCCCCATCGACGTCGCCGCCACACGCTTGAGCGCCTCGGGCGGCACGTCGGGGACGTTCACGTTCAGGAGCGTGCGCGGCATGAGGCCGTGGCGCAAGACCTCACCGACGAGCCGCGCCGTGAGCGCCGCCGCCGTGCCCCAGTGGTGTTTGGAGGCGTGAACCTCCCAGTCCACATGCAACGAGACGGCGATCGCCGGGATGCCCACCAGGCAGGCCTCCATCGCCGCGGCGACGGTGCCTGAGTACAGGATGTCGTTGCCGATGTTCCCGCCGCGGTTGATGCCCGAGACGACGATGTCCGGTCGATCTGGCAGGAGCTTGTTCAGCGCCATGTACACGCAGTCCGCCGGGGTGCCGGAGACGCCGAAGAAACGATCCCCGCGGCGACGAACCCGCAGCGGCTTGTGCATGGTCAGCGCGTGGGACTGGGCGGACTGCTCGCTCTCTGGCGCGACCACCCAGACCTCCCCCAGAGGCGTCAGGGCCTCGATCAGCGGGGGGAGCCCATAGGCGTGAACGCCGTCGTCGTTCGAGATGAGGATTCGTGTCATCCGCCCGGACCTGTTGGAGAGAGCCCCAGCCTTAACCCGCCCTTGCACGGCGCGCATAAGCACGCCGAGCGCCCTGCCCGACCGCGCGGTCACGGGTTATCCCATCTCCTCTCTTCGGGGCAAAGCCTGATGCGTCCACGCTACGCCGACCTCTTCCGCCGTCTGCGCGACCCGGATCCGATCAAGCAAGACGCCGCTTATGACGCGGTGCTCTTTGACCGTGAAGAGGCGCTGCCGGACGTGGTCGAGTGTTACGGCCTCTCTCACGACGACGCCCTGATGCGCTACTTTATGGTGCAGCTCATGGCGTTCTCAGGCTCCAAAGGCGCGGTGAAGCCGCTCATTCGTGCGCTAGAAGATCCCGACCCCCTCGTGCGGGTCGAGGCCTGCCGGGGCCTTGAGGATCTCCGCTCCAAGACCGCCATGCCCGCCTTACGCGCCCGGCTGACCGACCTCGACGCCGACGTGCGTGAGGCGGCCTCGGACGCCTTAGAGGCCATCCGCGGCGCCGCGGCGATGGTCAAGATCCGCTGATCGCCCGCGGCCCGCGCTCTACACGCTGCACGGCGTCCAGCCCCGCGAGCACCCGCGCCATGTCTTCGAAGCGCTCACAGACATGAACGCCGTCTAGGGCGCTGTCGTGTGAGGGCCCATGGAGCACGCTCACCCCGGGCCCACCGGCGACGACGCTGATCTCGCTGGGGATGAGCGCGCGCAGGGCGTTGAGCACACGACGCAGCTCAGCCTCGGGGCGCTTCACCGTCACGGCGACGATGACCAGCCGGACGCTCTCGCTGGCGCGCACATGCCGGGCGAGCTCCACGACGGGGAGATCCGCGCCGAGGTTCTCGACACGCCAGCCCCGCAGCGCGAGCTTAATCGCCACCGCCAACAGCCCAAGCTCGTGGCTGTCACCCTCGATGCTGGAGCACACGACCATCTGCCCGTGCTCAGGGCCGCCGCCGAGCTGCCGCAACATCCCGCCGAGCTGGTCACGCAGAAACGCCGACATGAAGTGCTCTTGGGTGATGCTGTAGCGGCCCTGGGCCCAGCCATCGCCCATCTCGTGCAGACAGGGCAAAAACACGTCGTCGATGATGCGCTCAAACGGCAAGAACCACAGGCGCTCCATGGCGCGGTCGGCGCCGGCCCGATCAAAATGAAGCAGGCGCTCCATCAGCTCCTGCTGGCCATCGACGACGCCGCCAAGCGCGCTCGGCTGCCCAACGGTCGGCGCCGCCGCCACCACCGAGCGCTCCCGCAGAAGGGAGATCGCCTCGCTCACCCGATAGCCCTCGTCACAGAGCGCCTTGATGCGGGCGAGCAGCTCGACGTCTTTGTCGGAGTACTCACGAAAGTTGTTCGCCGCGCGGGCGACGTCGAACAGCTCGTAGCGGCGCTCCCAGGCCAAGATGGTGTTTCGGGGGATGCCCGTGCGCTCGGCGACGGTCTTGATGCGGTAACCCATACGGTTCAGGTGCTCCTCGTCACGCCGGGGAGCCCGACGAGGGGAGCGTGTAGCCCGTCGTCGTGAGGCCGAACCGCGGCGAGCGCGAGGCGCAGGCTGCTGAACAGACCAGCGATCACAGAGAGCGCCTTGTGCGCCGGGGGCACGATCACCCGCCCGGCCAAGGCGTCGCCGCCGCGCCGCATCAGGCGGTGGCCGATGGCGCCGTAGACGCGGCTGGCGACGAGGATCGCGATGCGGGTGCGCCAGGGGATAAAACGCATCCCGGCGTCTCCGCTCGCGTAATAGCGCTGGGAGAGCGTCAGAAGCGCGGTGACGACCTCGGCCACCCCCCGCGACGACGCCCGCCCGCTGAGCAGATCTTCAGGCGTGAGGCCCACGGCGGCGAGGCGCGTCGCGGGCAGGTACACCCGGCCTCGCTCAGCGTCCTCCAGCACATCGCGACAGATGTTCGTGAGCTGCATTCCGATCCCCAGGTCTACGGCGTACGCCGCCGCCCGAGGATCCGTGACGCCCAACATCGGGCACATCATCAAACCGACCGTCCCCGCGACGCGGTAACAGTAGCGCAGCAAGGCCGCGTCATCTTGAACGATCACCGAGCCCAGATCGCCCAGGACGCCCTCGATGAGCTGATCGACGGCCTGACGCCCACGCTCATCGAGCAGACGAAGGCACGCGCTGACCAGCGGCCGCGCCGGGCGCCGACCGTGCAGCTCATCCCGAAGGAGGTCGAGCTCACGACGGGCGGCGACGGCGTCTTCAGCCTCATCGGCGAGGTCGTCGATGAGACGGCAGAGGTGGTAGAGCAAGGCCGCGTCATCGCGGCGATCGGACGGCAAAAACCACGACGCCCAGGTGAACGAGCGCGCGTGCTTGTGCAGCACCCCCACGGAGTCAGCGACCAGAGGAGACTCAGCGGCCTGCGCGGCGCCGTGGGCGATGTCGGCGTGCGGGTTCATTTGCTCGCGAGCCGTGACTCGGGCAGCGCCAAGGGCTTGGCCGGCGCCGGGACGATGCGCGGCAGCACCTTGGAGGAGCACAGCACCCCGGGCATCCCGGCGCCGGGGTGGGTGCCCGCGCCGACGAAGAACAGGTTCTGCACATCTTCGCTGCGGTTGTGGGTGCGGAACCAGGCCGACTGGGTGAGGATCGGCTCGCTGCCAAAGGCCGCGCCGTCCATCGAGCGCAGACGCCCGGCGAAGTACCGAGGATCCACCGAGAACTTCGTGACGAGGTTCTTCTTGAGCCCCGGCAGCTCCCCGGCGTCTAAGGCGTCGATGATCTTCTCGCCGTAGCCCTCCGCCGTCTTCTCCCAATCCACGCCGCTCTTGTTGTTGGGCACCGGCGAGAGCACGTAGAAACCGTCGTGGCCCGGGGGGTTGAGGCTGGGGTCGCTGCGGCCCGGGGCGTGCAGGTACAAGGAGAAGTCGTCCGCGAGCACGCGGCGATCGAAGATGTCGCGCAGCAGCTCTTTGTAGCGGGGCCCGAGCAGGATCGTGTGGTGAGCGGTGTCTTTCCACACCCCTTTGGCGCCGAAGTACATCACGAACAAGCTCATCGACTGCTTGATGCGGCCGATGGAGGCGTCGGTGTTTGTGCGGCGGTGCTCGGGCGCGATCATCTTGGTGTAGACCATGGACGGATCGGCGTTGGAGACGACGAGATCGCAGGGGATCCGCTCGCCGGAGGCCGTCTCAACGGCGCTGGCCCGACCGTTCGTGACCTCGATGCGCTCCACAGGCGTGTTGAGGCGAACCTCGACGCCCAGCTCATCCAGCAGCCGGGTGAGCGCGTTGATCAGCGCGCCCGTGCCACCTTTGGCGAAATGAACGCCCCACTTCCGCTCCAGCCAATGGATCAGCATGTAGATGGAGGTGGTGTTGAACGGGTTGCCGCCCACCAGGAGCGGCTGGAACGTGAAGACCTGCCGCAGGCGGGGATCTTCGATGTACGACGCCACGAGGCCATACACCGTGCGGTAGCTCTTGAGCTTCATCATCTGCGGGACGATGCGCAGCATCTCCGAGACCGTGTCAAACGGCACATCGGCGAGCTGGGTGTAGCCCACGTCAAAGATGCGCTGGGCCATCGCCGCCATCTTGCGGTAGCCGTCGACGTCTTTGGGGTTGAACTGCTCGATCTGGCTGAGCAGGCGGTCCTCGTCGCCGACATAATCGAAGACCGAGCTGTCTTGGAACTTCACCCGGTAGAAGGGATCCACCGGGACGATGTCGTAGTAATCCTTGGGGTTACGGCCCACCAAGGTGAACAGCTCGTCCATGAGGTACGGCGCGGTGACCACGGTGGGGCCCGCGTCGAAGATGAAGCCGTCGCGCTTAAAGACGCTCGCGCGGCCTCCGGCCTGCTCGTTGGCCTCTAAGACGGTGACCTTGTAGCCCATGGCCCGCAGGCGCACGGCCGCCGAGAGGCCGCCGAAGCCCGAGCCGATGACGATGGCGTGCTCCACGCTCATGCCCACTCCCGCAACATCTGATGAGGGTTCGTCTGAATGATCGGCGCCAAGGCCCGAGCCACCAGCTCAGAGGCCAAGGTGTGCAGCCGAGGGTGCCGGTTGAGCGTCGGCGAGTCGGTGATGTTGTCGTCCATGGCCGCCAGACGACGCCACACCGAGGCCAAGGCCCCGCCCGCGGAGAAGCGCTGAATCGTCTCCTCCACCATATGATCCGTCGTCTCTTCACGAGGCGTCCGCAGCACGCGCCACAGCCAGGGGGCCTCAGCGGGGTGCAGGCGCAGGTGCTCGACGACGAGCGCGCTCACCTTGCCTTCGCGAAGATCCGAGCCGACCTCACCCCGGCCCTTGTCGCCGTAGAGATCGAGCACGTCGTCTTGAACCTGGAACAAGAGGCCCACGGGGCTGAACTCTTCAGCGAGCGCCCGGGCGTCGGCCTCGGAGAGCCCCGCGAGGATCGCCGCGCCCTCCACCGGCAAGGCGAACAGCGCTGACGTCTTGCCGCCGACGGCGTGGGCGTAGTCGTCCCAGCTCGGCATCTCGCGGCCGTGCAGGTCCAGCTCGGCGGACTGCCCCCGAACGACACGCTGGGCGCCTTCAGAGAGCGTCTGGGTGAGGCGCCACTTCGTCTCGCCGCTCACGGGGAGCTGCGCGATGGCCGAGGTGGGCAGCATGAGGCCGAGGTCTCCGGCGTTGATCGCCTGGGCGACGCCGTGACGCACCCACACCACCTCGCGGCCCCGGCGGCGGCGATCGCCGTCTTGGAGATCGTCGTGAACGAGCGAGGCGTTGTGCAAAAGCTCGCAGGCCGCGGCCCAGCCCACGGCGTCAGCGCGGGAGAGGCCCAGCGCCTCGGCGGCGGAGAGCGCCAGCCGCGCGCGCAGGCGTTTGCCGCCGGTGTTGATGTGATCCCAGAGGATATGCCCCAGGCGGTCGAAGCGGGAGCCGGTGCACAGCCGAAGCATCATCGCCTCGACGTCTTCAAGCCCCTCGGAGCTCCAGAGTCCCCGTGGCTCGGGCCGGGGAGATGGGGTCCTCACACGCCGCGCTGGCAGGATCATGCTCACATCTCACCTCGTGTTCCACGCTTCACGTCCGGGGCCTCACAAGCTCTGCGGGATGACCTCAGGGAGTCTCGCCGCTCAGCCTTGCCAAACCCTATACATCATGCAAAGCTTATACATGAGCCGTATATAGTTTGCAATGAAAATCTATCTGCAAATCCCATGCACTCGCTCCTGAGGACTCTCGCTGATGATCTCCCTACGCTTCGACCCGCGCTTCCCGGCCCCCGAGGCCCTCACCGCGCCCGGTGGCTTCGTGTGGTGGTACCTCGATCTCACCGATGGGGCCGGGAACGGCGTCGTGCTCATCTGGTCCTTCGGGCTGCCGTTCTTGCCGGGCTACGCCGACGCGGCCCGCAAAGGCCAAGGCCAGTCCCCCGCGAGCCGCCCCAGCCTGAACGTCGCTGTGTACAAAGGTGGCTGGGAGAACGTCTACCTTCTGCAAGAGTATCCCCCTGAATCCGTCACCTTAGACATCGAGCGGGGCGAGCTGCGCGTGGGCCGCTCTACCTTACGATCTTGGGTAGAGGGCCAAGAGCGCCGGGTGCTCATCGAGCTTGACTGCCCCGTGCCGGGCAGCGCCGAGCGCCTCACCGGTCGGGTGGAGGCCCGCGGCCCCGCCGTCTACCCGGTGAAGGCCCCCGCCCCACAGGACGATCCCCACGCATGGACGCCGATGCTCGTCGGGGTTGAGGGCGAGGCCACCCTGCACCACGGCGAGCTGCCCGTGCTGAGCCTCAAGGGCCGGGTGTACCACGACCGAAACCAGTCCACCCTGCCCCTCCATGAGCTGGGCATTGAGCACTGGATCTGGGGTCGGCTGGCCTGCGGAGACGCCGGGGAGCGCATCTATTACCTGCTCTGGCCGCCGGAGGGCCCGCCAGAGGCCTACGCCATTGAGATCGCCCCGGACGGCGGGCTCACCGTGCATGAGCACGCCGAGGTGATCTTAGGCCCCGAGCGCCGGGCGATCTTCGGGGTGCCGTACTGGGACTCCTTGACCGTGCGGGTGAACGGCGAGGACTGGGCGGTGATCCACAAGCACAAGGTCGTCGATAACGGACCGTTCTACCTGCGCTTTTTGACCTGGGCGACCTTGCCCGGCCAGGGGGAGGCCTATGGGGTGGCCGAGGCCGTGCGCCCTGACCGCGTCGATCTGGACCTGCACCGGGGCATGGTGAAGGCGCGTGTACACTTCATCGGCCAAGAGAACAACGCCCTGCTGCCGCTGATGTCGGGGCCGGTCAAGAGCCGCCTGGGCCGCCTCTTTGGGCAGCTTCGGGTGAAGCCCACCACCGCCGCCGAGGAGACGCCATGAGCGCCGATGTGTGGGCCTTGGCCGCGTGGTTGCCCGTGGCGGCGACGCTGATGGCCACGGCCAACACGGCGTTGAACCTGCTCACCTGGCCGCGCGGTCGGCTGGCCCCCTCCGGCTCCCCCACGCCGAAGATCTCGATCCTCATCCCCGCCCGCAACGAGGCGGTGAACATCGAGGCCTCGGTGCGCGCCGCGGCGGCCAGCCAGCCGGCCCCCTTTGAGATCATCGTCTGCGACGACAACAGCACGGATTCCACCGGGGAGCTCCTCGCCCAGCTTCAGGCCGAGATCCCCACGCTGCGGGTGATTCAAGGCCGCCCGCTGACGCCGGGCTGGGTGGGCAAACCCCACGCCTGCCACCAGCTCGCCGAGGCCGCCCGCGGGGAGCTGCTGCTGTTCATCGACGCCGACGTGCGCCTCGCCCCGGACGGCGTGGGGCGGGTGCTCGGCATGATGACGGCCTATGACGCCCAGGTGATCACCGCCGTGCCCCGGCAACACACGGGCTCACCGATGGAGGAGCTGATCCTCCCGCTCTTGCACCTCACCTACACCGCGTGGCTGCCCCTGGCCTTGATTCACAGCTCGCCCGACCCCGCGTTCTTGGCGGCGAACGGGCAGATCCTCGCGTTTCGCCGGGAGAGCTACCGCTGGATCGGCGGCTTTGAGGCCGTGCGCTGCGAGGTGGTCGACGACATGGCGATCTGCCGAAACGCCAAACGTGCCGGTCTGAAGGTGGTCTTCGCCGACGGCGGGGAGATCGCCGAGTGCCGCATGTACCGCAACGCCGCCCAGGTGTGGAAGGGCTTCTCCAAGAACCTCTATGAGGGCATCGGCGCGCATCCCCTCGCCTTGGTGGGCGTGCTCGGGCTGTACTTCTTGGCGTTTGTCGCGCCGTATGTGAGCCTGCTGCTCGGCGTCTTGGGCGTCGAGGCCGCCTTGGCGCCGGGGCTCGTCGGCGTCGGGCTCAACCTGATCTTACGCGTGGCCTTGGCCTGGCGGTTTGAGCACAGCCCCCGCTCGGCCCTGGCCCAGCCCGTCGCGGTGCTGGCGCTTCTGGGCCTCGCGATCAACTCCTATCGCTGGTCGTCCAAAGGCACGATCGAGTGGGCGGGGCGCATCTACCCCCGCCGCAGCCTACGCGGGGCCACCCATGGCGCCTGACTGGTTACGCCGCGCGTTCGGCTGGTGGGGGCGCGGCCACGCCCGCAAGCTGATCCTCGGGGGTCTCGACGGCCTGCACGTCTCTGGGCTTGACGCGGCGAAGGCCGAGATCGCGCGGCGACCGGTGATCTTCGCCGCCAACCACTCGGCCTGGTGGGACGGCGTGCTGATGGTGGCGCTCAATGAGCGGATGGGCGTCGACAGCCGCGTGCTCATGGACTCCAAGAGGATGCGGGACTTCCCCTGGTTTCAGGCCTTTGGCGCGGTGCCCCTCGACCGCACGGCCACGGGCAAGAGCCACGCCGATCTCGCCCGGGCCGCCGCCCACCTAAACGGCCCCGGCCGGTGCCTGTGGATCTTCCCCCAAGGCAAACACCGCTCGCCCAACCTGCGCCCGCTGGGCCTCCGCTCCGGCGTGCAGGTGGTGAGCGAGGCCACCGAGGCCGCCGTGGTGCCCGTGGCGATTCGGTACGAGTTCCAAGAGCTCGCCGTGCCCGGCGCCTTCGTGCATTTTGGCCCCGCCGTAGAGCCCGGCCCCGAGCTGCTCCCGCGGCTTGAGCAGGCGCTCATCGACGGCCTTCACCACATCACCGCGGGCCTGGACGCCCCCGAGGCGCGGTTTGAGCTGCTGCTCCCTGGCCGCCCGCCGGGGGGCTTGGGATCCGCGGCGCTGCGGCAGATGTGGAACCTCTTCGCCCGTGGAGGCCAACGTGCCTGACGTGATCGTGATCGGCAGCGGCCTCGGCGGCCTCTCAGCGGCGGTGTCTTTGGCCGCCAAAGGCCTGGGCGTGACGGTGGTGGAGGCCGCGCCAAACTTTGGCGGAAAGGCCAACATCGTCACCCTCGACGGCGTGGAGTGTGACACCGGCCCGAGCGTGCTCACCTTGCCCGACACCCTCGACGCGGTCTTGCGCGAGGCGGGCACGAGCCTAGCGGCCGAGGTCACCCTGCTCACCCACACCCCGGCGTTTCGGTACGTCACCGCCAAGGGGGACGTGCTGGAGCTGATGCCGACCCTGCCCGAGACCTTGGCCAACGTCTCCAAGACCTTGGGTGAGGCGGCCGCCCGTGAGCTGGCGACGTTTATGGCCGACGCCGCCGAGGTCTGGGAGCTCTCAAAGATCGCGTTTGTGTACGGCGAGGCGCCCTCGGTGCGCTCGTTGTGGGAGCTCGGCCCGGCGAAGATGGCGGGGTTTGGCCGGGTAGACCCCTTCCGCAGCATGTGGGCGGCGATCTGCAACAAGGTCAAGCACCCGCTGCTGCGGGTGATCTTGGCCCGATACGCCACCTACAACGGCTCCGATCCACGATCGGCCCCGGCGACGCTGAACTGCATCGCCCACGTCGAGATCGGCCTCGGCGGCTATGGCGTGCGGGGCGGGGTGTATGAGCTCGTGCGCGCGCTCGTGCGTGTGGCCGAGCGCCAGGGGGTGCGCCTGCGGGCGTCGAGCCCGGTGGAGTCGCTTACCGTCGAGCGAGGCCGCGCCGTCGGCGTCACCTTGCGCGGCGGCGAGGCCTTGCGGGCGAGCGCGATCGTCTGCAACGCCGATGTCGCCCATCTGCACGAGCACCTGCTCCCCAAGGCCCAACGGAGGGTGGTCGCTGCCCCGGAGACCCCGTCGATGTCGGGCTGGACGGGCCTCGTGCGCGCTCGGCGCCGCGTGGGCCAAGACGCCCGCGCCGCCCACACCGTGCTCTTTCCAGAGGACTACCTGGAGGAGTTCGCCGACATCTTTGACCGCGACCGCCCGCCCCAAGCGCCGACCGTCTATTGTTGTGCCCAAGAGCCCTGCCATCAGCGCCGAGGCTGGGCCGATCACGAGCCGGTGTTCATCATGACCAACGCCCCCCCAGAGCCCCGCGTCGGCGCGCGCCCCGCCGAGGTCACCAACGCCCTGCGTGAGCGCGCCCTCGGGCGGCTGCGTGAGGCCGGGCTCATCGATCAAGACGACGCCGTGGTCTGGGAGCGCGCGCCGTCCGGTCTCGCCGCGGCGTATCCCGGCAGCCGCGGCGCGCTCTATGGCGCCTCCTCCAACTCTTTGTTCGCCGCGTTTAAGCGCCCCGCCAACCGTGTGAGCGGCTTGCCTGGCCTGTACCTGGCCTCAGGCAGCGCACATCCCGGCGGTGGCATGCCGCTGTGTGTGCTCTCCGGCAGAATGGCCGCCCGGCATGTGCTCGCGGATCTCGGTGAGAAGACCCAGGCGGCCAAATGAGAGCCCTCGCCCCGCTGCTCCTGCTCGCCCCGCTCGTGAGCTTGGCGTCCCCTGCCCCCTCCATCTCGCCGGGCCGTTACGCCTTAGAGCTCGTCGTGGCCACGGCCACCCAGGTGCCCGTCATGGGCGAGACCTTGGTGTACACCCGCAGCCTCTCCCAAGTAGACGTCTTTGTTCAGGATGGGGTCACCTACCAGACCCAACGCCTGTGCAGCGTCACCGTCGAAGACAACAACCGCCTCGCCGACACCCGCATCCCCGCGGCGTTCATCGCGAGCTTCCCCGTGCAGACTTACGCTGTAAGTCTAACGCCCTTGGCGACGGGAGGGGTGGCCTACTTCGCCGATCCGGGCTCGGTCTCCATCGGCTTTGATCCCAAGCGCACCGCGGGTCAGGTGCCGGCCACCCCCGACGATCCCAACCTCTTGGACTACGACGGCGACGGCAAACCGGGGGCCACGGTGAACCTCGTCGTGCCCGTGCTCGGCGCTGTAGAGCTCTACATCGCCCAGCGGGGCCACAGCGTGATGAGCGGTGAGCTCCAGAACGGCGTGGTGCGGGGCGCCGTAGACGTGCGCTACTTCAGCCAACGTACCCTTGAGGCCTCCAACAGCCTGTTCCACGCCAACCCGCCCATGCGCCACCTCGATGAGAGCTGGTTTCGCCTGAGCCCGGCGCCGGGGATGGGATGTCAGCAGCTCTCGGCCACCTTAGGCGCCCGGCCCATCGAGCGCTCTGCCCCCTCGCGTTGGCCACACTAAACCATCGGTCTAGTTGGCGGCCTCAGCTCCCCCAGATGTCGGCCTCGCTGAGCCCCAGCTCGGCCAGGTCCGCGGCCCGGCGCTCGGCGTCCCCGGCGCAGAACAGCTCGTCGAGCTGAGGCGGCGCCACGGCCGTGCCGGCCAACATCGTGTGGACCTGCCCCCGATGATGGATCTGGTGCTGGAAGAGGTGCTGGAGCAGGCGCAGCGTGGGCTCCACGGCGACGTGCCCGCCGCCCCGCTGCACAGCGACGTGGCCGCTGAGGAAGGTCTCGCTGAGCCCTTGGCAGAGGGTGAGCAGGCGGCGATCGACGGCGCGCTGGGCCTCTCTGAGGGGGCTGAGCGACTCAAACGGCGCCCGGGGCTCGAAGACGCGGAGCGCGTTGGGATCGACGGGCTGGCCCGCCGCGGCCCGCTCCAGGGCGCTGACGTAGTACCAGTCCACGGTGAGGTTGTGGTTCAGCGTGAGCAGGATCGACGGGAAGTAGCCCACCCGCGGCGCGGACAGCGCGGCGTCTGTCAGCATCGCGCAAGCGCGTAACAGCCGGTGGTTCGCCCAGAGGTTGTTCACGGCCTGGGTGAAGAGCAGTCGGGTGAGGGTCATCCTTTTTTGGCCTTGGCCACCTCAGCCTGAATCCAGGCCTCGGCTGAAGGCAGCTCGGCCCAGAAGCCCCGGCCGCCGACGCTCAGCCCGCCGCAGCTCGCCTCGGGGCCCTGAAACACCCGCTCGGCCACCCGGCGGCCCGTGGCGCGCTCGACCACGACGGCGAGCAGGTCGCGGTCGTACTTAAACACCTCGACCCCCTCGCCGTTGTCGGCGCTGTAGATGCCGCAGCTCTCCGCCGGGCCGGTCTTCACCGTGAGGGCGGCGACATAACGAACGTCGCTGAGCGTGGCCGGCTCGCCGCCTTCGTAACGCTCGAGGTTGTAGGTGGACTTGTCGTCGAGGCGCTTGAGCACGGCGATCACGTCGCCGGTGGCTTCAGCGGGGCCGATGGGGCCCTCTACGGCCAGGCCGAGGCCCTGCACAAACGCGCCCCGCCCGGAGTACGCGCTCACCCAAGCCGGGCCGTCGAAGACCACGCCGTCGGGCATGGTGACGCTCAGGCCGGTCACAGGGAGCTTGCGGCAGGCGTCCTTCGATTTTCCTTGAATGGCGGCGAGATCAAAGGCCAAGGCGAAGGAGGGGTTGATCTCCAGCTCGACGCCTTTGTTGGCGTCGGTGACCGTGGCCTGGGCGTCGCCAAACCGCAGCACCGCGCCCACCGGCGCGCCCTTGAGCGTGAGCTGGGGACCGGCGTACAGCGTCACCTCACAGCCGGGCTCCGCCGCCGTGCCGTGGGTGGCGCACTGGCTGGAGATCATGTCGCCCACCCCAGAGATCAAGAAGCCGTGATCGGGCAGGTCGATGGGCAGCTCAGCGCGGCCCCCGTCAAAGCTCGCGGCGATCTTGACCGGCGTGATGTCCCCGTCGGTGAGGTCAAAGCTGACCTTGCCCTCGGCGTCGGCGGTGAAGGGGCCGACGCGCACCTCGGGGGGCTCGCCGCTGCCGAGGCCGACCACCTCCGCGCCCGGCGCCGTGGTGATCGTGACCGGCAGGCCCCGCTCCCCGCAGCCTTTGTGGGCCCAGACGATCGGCGTCGCGGACAGCGGCGGGGGCGGCGGCGGCTCGCAGGCGGTGAGCAGGGTGAGCGCGCCGAGGGCGGTGAGGCGTGGCTTGATCTGGATCATCTTGGCTCCGAGGCTTTGGTAAGGCGTTTAACCTAGGATCTGGCGGGCGCACCTCCACGACCCAGCCCAGCGCGCAGGCTCAGGCCCCGGCGAGCTTCTCGGGGACCATGTGGCTGTAGATCGCCGCGATCTTGCCGCCCCGAACCTCGACGCCCACCAGGACGTGTGTGGGCCACAACGCCCCCGCCGGATCACGCTCCAGGCTCACCCAAGGATCCGCCGCAGACACCGCCTTAAACCTCAAGAACGGCGGGCTGTGCGCCACAAAGTAGAGCTGCACGGCGGTGACCTTGTCGGCGCCCACCACAGGCACCCCCGCCGCCCGAAACCGCCGCCCGCCGTCGGTGATCATCACCACGTCCTCGTGCAGCAGCGCCCGAACCTCGGCGCCGTCCCCAGCGCCGACGGCTTGGAGGAGTCGCATCAAGAGCGCCTCGGCCTGCTCCCGCTGCACAGGGCCATGCGCGGCGCCGGGGAGCCTCGCCTCTGCGCCGAGGAGCGCCTGCCGCGCCCGGTGATGGGTGACCCGCACCCGCTCCGGGCTCATCTGAAGGGCCCGCGCGGTCTCGCCAACATCAAGCTCCAGCACCTCCCGCAGCACGAGCACGGCGCGTTGGCCGGGGGTGAGCGCCTCGGCGGCCCGCATCCAGGCCATGTTCGCCCCCTCCGCCCTGGCGACGAGGGCGTCTGGTGTGGCCACCTCCTCCACGAGCGGGCCCGGGAGCCAGCTCGCGTAGCGCTCTCGGCGGCGCCGGGCGCGCAGGCGGTCACGGGCGAGGTTCATCGCGACGCGCATCAGCCAAGGTCTCAGGCTGCGGCTGAGGTCGGGCGGCGGCGCGGTCAAGGCGCGCAGGTAGGTCTCCTGCACGATCTCGTCGGCGTCCGCCGCCACGCCGGTCACCCGCCAGACGAGCGCCCGAAGCAGGCGACGATGGGACTCCAGGTGTTCGCTCAGCACGTCAGTCACGCCGCGGACCTCCTCACCTCCCGAAGTATCGCGGCGTCGGCGGCCTGGGCCCCGGCGAGGATCACCCCATCGGCCAAGAGCGCGTCGTTCTGGCCGTCTGTGGCCACAAAGACGCCCTCGGGCGCTGGGATGTTGAGGCGCGCGCCGGGCTGGCTGTGCTGCACGATCAGCGCCGGGGCATACGCGCGATGCACAAGCTCCTCTCGCCAGCCGGGCTGGATCGTGTCTAGCCAGGCCTCTAACCCCGCCTCGATCCCCGCCGTCGGCGCGTCGGGGGCGAGGTACTCCATGACGTGCAGGACCACCCCGCCAAGCTTGGCGACGCCGCCGTGCTCGGAGAGATACCGCGGGGCGTCGAGGCCCAGCACAAAGCGGCGCTCGGGCACGGGCAAGCGGCGCAGCACCAGGTCAAGACAGGCCGCGCGCACAGGGTTTGTACGCGGCACATCCAGGCCCAGACGGCGCAGGCTGGGCGGCGGCACGGCGAGCACGACGGCGTCGGCGTGCCGCGGCCCGCTCGGCGTCAGCACCCCGCCGGGGACGAGGCCCGTGACCTCAACGCCTGTCTCGATCACCGCGCCACACGCCTCGGCCCGGGCGCGGAGGCCGTCTACGAGGGCCTGCCAGCCGCCATCGAGGTAGAGCACCCCGCCGCCGAGGCCCACGCGGAGCTGCCCCAACATCAGCGCCGCGGGCAGCGGATCCACGGGGTGGGCGTAGCTCGTGACCCGAATCAGCGCCCGAATCAGCGCCGCCGCGTCTTCAGGCAGGCCGCCGAGCCACTCCCCGACGTCTCCTCGGGGGCGAACCGGGCTCGCCAAGGCGCCGATCAGGGCCAGGCGGCCCCGGTGGCTCAGCGCCTCGGTGGTCAAGAAGCTGCCCAAGCCGCCGGGCAAGGCCAAGAGCCGCCCGTCGTTGGAGAGCCAGCCGTCGTTCGGTGGCCGCAATCCTTGAGGCTTCACCCCCAACGTTTGTAAGATCGGCATCGCCGCGCCCTGCCGGTAGAGCGCGTGAGGCCCCAGGTTCACCGTGACTCCGGCGTGAGTCACGCTTCGCGCGCGCCCGCCGAGGTGGGCGCCGCGCTCCAGCACCCGCACCGAGGCGCCGGCCTGGGCCAGCCGCGTCGCCGCCACCAAACCGGCGAGCCCCGCGCCGACCACGATCACCTGCTTGTCGCTGTTCATGTTCACCTCCGCACGATCCACGCCTGATGACGCGGCGGCGTTACGGGAGGGCATGACTTCTTGAGGAGAACGTGCGATCCTTGGCCTCTCCTGGGAGCCCGTCATGGACATCAAAGATCGCCGCAAAGCCCAAGGTTGGTCCCGGGCGCAGCTCGCCGAGCGCGCCGCCTTGGACCCTCGGGTGATTCAGCTCATCGAGCTTGGCCAGTGGACCGAGCCCGAGTCCTTGGGCCGCTGCGACGCGGTCCTGGGCATGGCCGAGCGCGGCGAGGCCGACCCCCGCCTCAAGCCGCCCGCCCCACGAGAAGACCAGCAGATCCATTAGGAGGCGAGCATGGATCTCGACTCTTTACGCGCCTTGGTGGCCGTCGCCGACGCGGGCTCCTTGCTGGGCGGCGCCGAGCGCCTGGGCCTGGCGCGCTCCACCCTGCGCCGTCGTCTAGACGAGCTGGAGGTGCTCGCCGGGGTGCCGCTCCTGCACCGTGGCGCCCAAGGCGCGGCGCTGACCGCCGCCGGGGAGCTGCTCGTGAGCAGAGGTCGCGGTCTGCTCGTCGAGAGCTCGGCCTTGCTCTCGGCGGTGCGAAGCTCCGGCGGTGAGGCCTCGGGGCTCCTGCGCCTCGCCGTGCCGGTGGGCATGCCGCCCCACGTCATGACCCTGCTCTACGGGACCCTACGTGAGGCGCACCCCCTGCTCAGCGTCGAGCTGCGCATCTCGGAGGCGCCGATGGAGGAGCTGAGCGAAGGGATCGACGGCGCCTTGGTGCTCGGCCAGCGCCCCAACGAGGGCCCGTGGATCACCCGGGTGCTCGGCCAGGCGCGGGAGGGCCTGTTCGGCGCGGCCTCGCTGCTCGATCGCCTCGGCGCGCCCCAGACCGAGGCCGATCTCGACCGCTTTGACCTGCTCATCTGGCGCAGCCCCACCTTCGACCCCCGCCGCCTGCCCACCCGCGACGGCGCGCTGCTCAACGTCCACCCGAACCTCATCAGCGCCGACATCCACACCCTGCGCCAGCTCGCCTTGGAGGGCCAGGGCCTCGCCTACATCCCGTCAGGAAACTTCCCCGACCCCGGCTTCCCCGACGACACCCTGCGCCCGGTGCTGCCCGATCGCCTCGGCCGCGACTGCGCCATCCGAGTGGTGGTGCCCGAGGCCCTGGCGCGGGCGCCCAAGGTGCGGGCGTGGCAGCAGAGCGTGCTCGACCTGTTCAGCGAGTCTTAGCCCCTGGCGCCTTCTGAAACTCAATCGGCCCGGCGAGCCGCTCCTTGAGCGCCGCCACGTCGACGCCCAGCTCCACCAAGGTCTTGTCCACGGCGTAGCCCGAGCGCGCCCGATGCGCGTGAACCACGGGCAAGGTCTCCGGCGGCGCCATCGACAGCCCGTCGGTGTACACCCGGTTCAGCGTGCCCGGCAGATCCGCCACAAACTCCTCAAACCGCACGACCGTGTGCCGTGTGGCCTCGGGCCGGGACAGCCAGGCCTGCTCGTTGAGGCAGTACGCCTCCTCCATCAACAGCCCACGCTCCACCACCCAATCCCAAGACAGCGGCGGGAAGAACAGATCTGAAGGCTGCACATACATGTAGTTCATCATGCTGCGGATCCTCTGTGTCGGCTCCCGCAGCATCGTCACGAACCGCGCGTCGGGATACCGCGCCTCCAGGGCCGTCGCCACCGCCAAGAAGTGCCCCTTGATGAGCAGCCGCCGCCCGGCCCCCGCCCGATAGAGCGTCTTGCGCCCCATTCGATCCAGATACGGCAGAAAGTCGTCCTCCCAGAACGCCCGGTTCGTGGCCGTGAGCCCGCTGTGGCAGAACGTCTCCGCGAAGGGCCTCGCGCCGCTCTGGTGGATGAGGTCCCCGAGCTGCAGCGAGTACATCATCACCTCAAAGGTGTCTGTGCGCAGAACGTCGATCTCATGCCGCGCGACAAACTCTGCCGGCAGATCTCCCACCAACAGCCCGTTCAGCCGCGAGGCGCCCAGCCGCTCAAACAACCCCGTCGGGGATGAGCGCCCAGAACCACAAGAACGGGAACACCGAATGCAGCACGATCGGCGAGCAGATGCGCGGATCCTCCTCCAGATACCGGGCGAGCTGCGTAGACCCGCTGCGCGCGGCGCTGAGCTCAAAGATCGGCGCCTCCACCCGCACGGCGTCCAGCGCCCGGCCATAGAGCAGCTCATCCAACATCCAGGCGAGCCCCCACAGCGGCGCCATCACCCCGCGGCCCAAGAGCGACAGCGCCAGAATCACCCGGACTTGCCAGGTGCGCTCCAGCTCCGCCGAGAGCACCCTGCCCATCGCCCAGGACCAGCGGGCCCAGGGGACCACCACCGGCGGGCGCGGCACAAGCAGGCGAAGGAGCAGGTAGATCGGCCAGAATGGCAGGGCGATGAAGAGCCGCAGGGCGAGGCTCAGGGTGTAACGTAGGGCCGTCGGGATGAAGGCGGATGTCGCGGCGGCGGGCTTGTCGGGCATCGGTCGCTCCACGGGGATGGGAGTGACCTTAGCAGGCGCGAGGCGGCGGCGCGTGGAGCGATGGTGGGCGGGGGTGG